>CALFWZ010000015.1 GCA_937928405.1 uncultured Saprospiraceae bacterium | reverse complement strand
TTGAATTGTTGAATTGTTGAATTGTTGAATTGTTGAATTGTTGAATTGTTGAATTGTTGAATTGTTGAATTGTTGAATTGTTGAATTGTTGAATAAATTCTGAATTTAATTTTATTGATGAAAAAGATTATTGGTATTATTGTTTTGTTGGCGCTTTGTATTGGTGCCTTTATTGGTTATCAAAAATATGATAGTATTTATACGCCTAATGTTCCTAATGAATTAGCAGATAAATTTCTGGAAATTCCTACTGGGTCAGATTATTTTGACATTAAAAATTTATTGATTGCAAAAGGAATGCTGATAGATACGGCTGGTTTTGACTGGGTGGCGGAGCAAATGAATTATCGAAAATCCAAGATGCGTTCTGGGCGGTTTGAGATTCAGCCGGGCTGGAGCAACCGTGCATTGATTCGACACTTGCGCGGAGGTAAACAAGCTCCCGTAAAAGTCATCTTGACCAACGAACGATTGCTAGAGGAGGTGGCTGGAAAAGTAGCGCGTTTTATTGAAGCGGATTCGGTGGAATTAATTACCACTTTTAATGATGCGAAAGTGCTGAAAGATTTAGGGGTTAATCGGGAAAATCTGATGACCTTATTTATACCCAATACTTATGAATTTTTCTGGAATCAAAATGCCCATGATTTTTTAGCTCGCATGAAAAAAGAGCACGGGAAGTTTTGGTCAAAAAATAACCGTACCTCTAAAGCATCTCAACAAAAGCTTAGTCCAGAAGAAGTTTACACGCTGGCTTCGATTGTGGAAAGAGAGAGTTTGCAAAAAGCAGAACGGCCCCGAATTGCGGGTGCGTATCTTAATCGTATCAAACGAGGCATTAAATTACAAGCTGACCCTACTGTAGTTTTCGCCACTGGAAAATTTGACCTACGAAGGGTTCTTAACAAGCATCTCAAATTCGACTCTCCTTACAATACTTATATGTATGCTGGTCTTCCTCCCGGCCCAATTAGTATGTCCTCGATCAGTAGTATTGATGCCGTACTGAATCCCGAGTCTCATGATTATATTTTCTTTTGTGCTAAAGGGGATGGTTCTGGAACGCATTCTTTTGCTAAAACGATGGCGGGGCATAGCCAGAATATTGCGGTGTATAAACGGAATTTGAAGAAGCGGGGATTGCGGTAGGTTTTTTCTAGTAGAATTTGTTCCGGCCTTGTTTCGGAAGGTGGTTTGCGTGTGCATCTTTTTTTCGCACAGATTTTGTTCCTTTGTATCGTTTTTTTTGCTCGTAAAGACGCAGAGAACGCAGCGTTTTTTTTGCGTGTAAATCTTTTAATCTGTAGGCTTGGCGCAGAACTTGTTCCGGCCTCATTGTTCCAGACTTATTATATTCTTTTTTGCTCGTAGAACTTGTCCCGGACTTGTTATATTGTTTTTTGCTCGCAGAGGCGCAGAGAACGCAGAGGGTTATGGACTTGTTAGCATTGCATTCTATCCAAAATTAGCACGAACTTTTAACTACACCTCTGTCTCCGCTTTTTTCCCCATGAGTGATCCAATAATCGTCAAAACGAATCCGCTTAAAACGATCCATAGACCGTAGTCGTCGGTGTGTCCTTTTCCATGATTATATCCCATATAGGCCAAGCCAGCTAAGGAAATGAGGATACCAATAATTTGTATGATTTTGGAGATTTTCATTGTGTTTTATTTTATTGAATAAGTGGTTGTTTATTGTGGACTTTGCTTTGGGTGAAAGTAAATGATATTTACTTTTTAAGGGCAGTTTTTATTCATACACATATACATTCATAACTTCACAATCATGCTCATTACTATAAATAAACAATGGAAGTTTTATTGGAACTCCTTTAAAACAGTCCAGCGATATTTGATCAAAAGCTTCAAAAAGCATTAAGTCTGTCTTAAATTTATATGCAGATTTTAGATGATCGTAAATCTCTGTATTGAATATTAAGTCTCCCAACTCAATATCTTCATCCATTTCACTTAGCATTTCGTCAAACTCAATTTTTTCTTTCCAAAATTCAGCATAACTAATTTCACCCGCTCCATTGAACAACTCTTCACTATAGTTGAAGTCTATATATTTAGGTTCCTCTAAAATTGGATAATTTCCTGGACCGAAACCACAAAAACAAGCAAACGGGTCATAATCATATTCAATAAAAATTATCTGATTTTCAAATCCTTTTTTTTCAATATTAATTTTGTTTTTTATTATTTCCAGTGAATTTAAAATTCCAATTTTAAAATTTTCTGATGCTGTATATTCAGGGTTTAGTTTTCCAATTACAGAATCATACAATTCATTAAGCTTCTTACTTTGTTTTAAGTTCTTCAACTTAGAAAGCTCTTCGTCATCGTAGAGATTTCCCATCGTTCCAGAATTTAAATTATAAGCCTCTGAGTTATTTCCCAAAATTCTATCAATAAAATCTGAAAAAGTAGTATTCTTAATCTGTTCGAAATGACGATTGAATATGTTTTTTAAGTTAATTCTTACCTTCTCTTTCATATTTTTTCTAATGTGTACAATTTATCTACCCACATAATTTCCTACCTCTTAATCAGCTTCTCAAATTCCGCTGTTCCTCGTGCATTTAGGCAACCTTCTTTTGTCAATCTACCTTTTCTAGCCACCAAGGCACCGTACTTAATATCTTGGATACCTCCTTTGCTGTGGGCATCGGGATTGATCGAAATTAAGACGCCTTTTTCGCGAGCGTAGGGAATCCAGGTCCAGTCGATATCGAGTCGGAGTGGGTTGGCATTGAGTTCGAGGTGGACGCCGTTGGCGGCACAGGCGTCGATCACTTTGGCGTGGTCGATTGGATAACCGGAACGGGCCAGCAAAATACGTCCGGTCGGATGTCCAAGGATCGTGGTGTATGGATTTTCGATGGCCGTAATTAAACGTTGGGTGGCTTTTGCTTGATCCATTTTTAGGTTGGTGTGGACAGAGGCGATAATGAGGTCAAATTGCTTGAGAATCTCTTCGTCGTAATCCAGTGATCCGTCGTTGAGGATATCTGATTCAATGCTTTTATAAATTTTAAAATCTTTTTGTTGAGTATTGAGTTTATCAATAGCGGCAAATTGTTCTAGGAGTCGATCGGGTTTGAGGCCATTGGCGTAGAAAGCAGCTTGTGAGTGATCTGTGATGGTGAGATATTCATAGCCTAGATTTTTAGCTTCGTCTACCATTTGTTCAAGCGTATGAATTCCATCGCTGTAGGTCGTATGTGCGTGTACGACGCCCCGGATGTCCTCTGCGCGGATGAGTGCGTCGGGCGTGGGAAGCGACAAGGCCGCATCATCATAGCGCAGCTCTGGCAAAACATAGGACAATCCCGCTTTTTCAAACACCGCTTTTTCCGTCGCCAGATTTTTAAAATCAAGTGCTTTGGCTTTCGAGTTGGCTTTGGCCTTTTCTAAAAAAGCCGTGATAAATTCGGAGCTACTGCTATATCGAAACAGCTTGCTCCCCCACTCTTTTTCTTCACAAGTAAAAATACGAATGGGAATTCCTTCATCGGTTTTTCCATAGTATCCGTTCTTATCTTTTTGCTCAAAAATGAGCTGTTTATCATCAAATACTTTTTCAATATCTTTTGCTCCCGAATCAAGTTCGGGACTAGGTCCCGCCACTAAAAAATCCAAATGTTCCACAATCGGATTTAGCTGAATCATGTCTCCTACGACTGCTATTTGGGCACCCGCTAACGTGGTGGTCAAATATGCTAAGATTGCCTCCTGCACGGGCGCAATTTTTCCGTAATGAAATTTATGTTGAGAATTGAGGAAGAGTTCGAGTTTTTTGATCAGTTCCGTTTGCGTTTTCTGACCAAACCCTTTGATTTCTACGAGCCGATTTTCGTTACAAGCGTAGAGGAGTTCGCCGATAGATTCCGCGCCAAGTTCTTTCCAAACCACTTTGACCTTTTTCGGACCAAACCCATTGACTTTGAGCATATCTACGACGCCCGGCGGTGTCTTTTCTCGATATTTTTCGTAGGTCATCATTTTCCCCGACTCGACAAGTTCTCGAATCTTCCCCGCGATCGTTTTTCCGACCCCTTTCAGGGCCGTAATATCTTCGTCGGACATATCCGGCAGGGGCTGTTCTACTTTCCGCAAAGTGAGGTAAGCGCTATTATACGACCGAATTTTAAAGGGGTTTTCGTCGTGGAGTTCCATGATTTTGGCTAGGTCGGAGAAGGCGGTAGCGATTTGTTTGTTGGTCATGTTGGTATGCTTGTACTTTTAGTGTGTTGGAGATTGGGGGCAAAGGTCGTGATTTTTTTGATTAGTAGATGGGTGGATGTGCGGATTTATTGATATGCGGATAACTGACCGATCCCGACTGAAAGGAGGGCGGCGTGCGACAGCACGACGAGGGAAAGCACCGCGAAAGCGGATGGGATGGCATTATCTGATATGTGGATGAATTGATTTTTTTGTGGTTTGTGGAGGGGTGGTTTGGCTTGGCCTTTTTATTAATTGATTAGCGTCCCTCTGTAGAAAAAGGATATTTGTGGGAATGACGGCTGGGGATTGGTGATTTTAGGGGGTTGCATCTAGTACTTTCTCGCTAGATTTGGATGTAGTTATTCAAAAGAAAGTATGTTGTTTCTTTATTTTGGCAAGTTCTTTTTATCTTGGGGTGAGAATTTTTGAGGGAGGGGGTTTGGGATTTATTTTCATTTGCAAAGTGTAGATAATCGTGTGATGAAAGGTCCTTTGGGTGTTATTTTAGGGAACGGTAGTTTGGTGGAGATATAATGGATGCATACGGAATGGTGTGTGAGGGGTTTTGTATGTAGAGGTGTTCAGCACAATTAAAAAAAATGAAAAAAGCAACATTAAGCAAAGAAGATAAAATCAAACATCTTGAATTTATTCAGGATGTAATAAATCGTTTATCCCAAAATTCTTTTTTAATTAAAGGTTGGACTCTAACTATTATTTCTGCGCTGATAGCTTATTCTGCGTCGAAAAATGAAGGAATGCTTAATTTGATAGCTATTGTTCCCGTTGTTTTATTTTGGGTCATGGATGCTGTCTTTTTGAGAAACGAAAAGTATTTCAGAGACCTTTACGATTTAGTCCGTGAAACAGATGAAGATTTCAAGTTTGCAATGAATGTTGAAGAAGTAGTTTTAACGAAGAGAAAGTATTATAAAGTGTTTTTTAATCAAACATTGACAATGTTCTATTTGGCAATAATCGTTACTCTTATTGCGCTAAATTTCTATAGCATATGATAATTCTTGATAAGCCTGCACCATTCGACGGAGAGAATTTATTTCTAAATTTCTACCACAGAACACCTGTTTCACTTATAAATAATACTAAAATATGGCTTTGCTTTATTCCCAAAAGTGAAGATATACCGTATCCTGAATTAGTGATTTCTCCAGTAGATTTTAGCGCATGGGATGACCTTTGGAGAATAATTATAACTCTTGAAGATAAGATAGGAATAGTTAATGAAATTCTACAGACGATAAAGGATAATGGAATAAACATCCTTTCTATGGAAACGAATTCCATAAACAGTCAAAAATTACATCAACTTGAATTAATTGTCGATGCGAGAAGATACTCAAATACTCCATTTGATAAACTCTATAATGATAGAAAGGAAAATCTTAAGATTAACGAGCTTAGAGATTTAAAAAGACAATTCATTTCAAGAGTAATTGACAATCTACATTTTGTGGGCGTCAAACCAAGGATAAAAATTAATAGGATTTATGGATTATATGATGCGCATAGAACATTTACAATAAATCAAAAGAAATACCCAACACATAAATTTCTTTCACCTAAATGGGGAGTTTCCTTCGTAAAGCCACACGAAAATGAAGAACTATATCCTTCAAGAATAACTCTACCTCAAGTTATTAGAGATACTCTACATGAATGCTTAGAAATCAATAAGACTCCCTCAAAAATTCAGTATTTGCCAATCTCTGATACAAAAGACAGGTACATGCGAGTTTATTTTTTTAGAGAGCAAGATAAAATCATTTCATTTACATTAAGACACCGAGAAATTGTAGGTGCAGTCGCGACTATTACATCTTGTTTAAGTGCAGCAGATTTCAACATTCTTACTTCCCATTCAAGAGTTGATAAATTTGGAGAAAAAGCAATTACAGATTTTATCGTTGAACACCCAAAGAAAGATAAATTGTCTTTAGAAGATCTAATGAAAAATCTCGAAAAAGTACTATGTGATAAGGAATTAGTAGATGTTTACCAAGTTGAGATTAGCTATCCAACTAAGTATAATTCAACTCCAAAATGGAAAAAACTAAAGTCATCCAAAGTATCAAGAAAACTGTATGAAGGTAAACAAACTACAGAAAGCAGGCTACTCCTAAAACATAGTGAATATGATAGAAACAAAAATAGGTTATCTGATAAGCAAAAACAGAGGTTCGATTTAATCAAGACACTATTACGTGAGGAAGAACTGAAAGAGCCAACAAGTGAAGAACACTCTGTTTTTATTTCTTACCCATTTGGAAATGATGAACTTTTTCAGCAAGCTCAAAGAATTATCAGAAATGCTGGTTTTAATCCAGTTTCTGGGGCTGACTTATCACAAGGCGAAACGATAAGGTCTGAATTAAATCTCAGAATTGATACTTGTGACTTTTTCCTTGGCATTTGGACTAAAGAAAAAGGTATAAAAATAAGTGATAAAAAGTGGTTCCCTTCTCCTTGGCTTTTTTGGGAATGGGGTGTCGCTGAAGGTAAAAATAAAATCTCGAGATTAATTGTAAATAAGGATATTGATACTGACTCATTCAGGCGTGTTGCATCTGAACAACCTTACTTAGTCTTTAATTACGATATTGACGATAAGTTAAAAAAAGTAGTAGAATATTTCCAGAAACAAATAAAAAACGGAAAAGTAAAATGAAAACTATGCATAATCGAGTAAATGGCCTCGACTAGAAAACTAGCCGAGGTACCTACGCCTCTAAAGATTCTCACAAGTCTCACACCACGAAGCGTAAGGGTCGCGTATTTCGCAGTTCATAAAACAGTAATTATTTTATTTTAGGATATTTAGCGCTAAGAAAATATTCCAAGAAAGGAATATATCCTTGTTGCTTTAACCTTGACTGTGTGACTGTTGTCTTTATAATTGAGCTACAAACAATTTTCCAACCGCCGAGTCTAAAGTAGGCAATTTAGCCGATAGGAGAACTTTCTTCTCACTAGAGTCGTCATACTTTTATGACGATATTTTGCTATCTTTGACAGATAGAAATAGATGCTCTTTCAATGCACACACAAAAGCTAAAACGGCCATAGCTGGCAATGGCCAACCCGCATAACAAACGCGACCGCCACTACGTCGTTTAGCTAAACGTTATGTGAAATTAAAAAGAATAGAATCTCCCTGCATCAATTGGACTAAGACATTGCACCCAACCTCTCCTTTTTAATAACACATCGCAATTGCAACTCAAATTATGTGTAGAAAAAGTATTACAAAATAATACCGTATTTAGACTTGAGACATTTGTTTTATAGACAACTTAAAGATACATTTACTGATTAAAACAAATATTTTATCTTGTTCAATAAATTATTAACGTGAGAATTAAAACAGGTAAGGACTTAAGGTTAGCTTTATTAAGTTATTTTGAAGAACTCAGATTGAAAGAACTTAAAATTTACAGGATTACTATCTTCATAATTATTTTGATTGCATTATTAGCAATTGCTGTTGGCATTGAAAATATCCAAGGAGAAATCTCTATAACATCCGTAATTATGAATAGCATAGGTGCTATAGCACTATGTTCCGTAGCGATTTTAATGCTTTCGCTTCTAATTCTTACAGAGAACGAAAAATTTGGATTTTTCATAGAGTATAAGATATGTAAATCGTTATATAAAAAAATACATAATACAGAAAAAATTATACGTGATGGAGTTTGTAATTTCACAATAAATTATGAAGAAAAATACTACATCGTTGAATTTTTTACTCATTCAAAAAACCTAGTACATAACATAGACATTCCGAAATACTTAATTGAGGATGCTCTTTCTAAACTACTACCAAATTCATCAAATTTTGAGAAGCACATTTTAGTTAATGGCTTACAGCCTACATATATAGAAAGTAATTATACATTAGATGACAAGATTGAAAAATTGATTGAGTCAGAAATTGCAAGTAAAGTAAAATATTTAGATGAGGATGTGCGTGACAAAGGAATCGAAATGTCAAAAGTTTATTATTACTTATACTGTTTAGAAAATTCAATTAGAGAGTTTATAGACTACCGATCTAAATTAAAATATGGTAAAAATTATAGCGGCCATATATTTATCAGTCGAAGTATAAAAAAGAAAATTGAACAACGAACCGAGAATGAAGCAAAATACAAATACATTTCATTTAGAGGTAAAAACTTTCTTTTTTATCTAGACTTCAAAGAGCTTGGAGATATAATAGTCAATAATCCATATCTACTTGAAAGTTTCCCAGATGAAATTTGGGTGAAGGCAAAAATTAATGAAATGGGAAATATTAGAAACCTGATAGCTCACAATAGTTATGTTGGAAAACATGAATTGGAGATTATTAAAATCACATTTCAAAGTATTCTTATGCAATTTGATAAATGAAAATTCACATAATACAAGGTACATGTCAATAGTCGCAAAAGATCAGAATACTATTCAATATTTAAGTGAGCATTCAGTTTTATGTTCTATTAAATTTTAGCGTCACCACTACTGCATGTACCCAACCGCTATGACGTTCCATCTCATATTAAATTCAAAATGGTAAGTTCTCATACATAATACTTATAAAAAGGCCAACAAAAGGACAAATTGTCTATTCTTTATTTTTTACATCCAAAATTTTAAATATAGAATACTTATCCTTCTTTATTATTTGCTCGTTCTTAATTTTAAGCATTCAAAGTTTTGGACAAAAATCTAAAAAGACAGATCCAATAATCGCCCTTAAACTACACCAAAAATTAGCTGCCGAATTTCAAACTACAAATATAGAAGGCTTTACGGTCGATAAAGAAGCCAATCTGCGGCCAAGTAAAGGTTACCACATTATTTATCATACCGCATCTGGAAAATTCATGGTTAAACCAGAAAACATGAAGGTCCCACAATTAGATAATGTTGACGTCCGGACAGATGGGACTGGGACCACCATATGTAACTGTGGCTTTGGGGCAGGTGATGATTGCTTTTTCTGGTATAGAACAGAGGGAAGAGATACTTATATTAAATGTCAGGGAAGTTGTGACTGTGGAAGTCTTTACATTCCTATTCCTCCTTATTGTATAGCATTCCAAGATGCTCATGGTGATTGGAATAAGATCTAAGCAGCTTAGCTTTTAGTGCTTCTTTAGAAGGAAAGGTTGGTCATCCTATTCAATCAATAATGGGCATACGTAACTGATCAGAATACTTAATTCGAGCTAAAATGGTTTATGATTTTTCTACTTAACTCTATGGATAAGTGGTTGTGATAATTACTCAAATAAAAAGAGATAAAAGCAATTTTACATTTACCAATTCCCTACTCCCTTCTAACAGTAAAAAACCATCCCCATTACCCATTCCCAGCAAGACCACTGCTGACCGCGCTAGCATACTCAGCCACGGTTGGTGAGGTGGTCTGCACAATATAATCGTAGTGCCAGATCCAACCGCCGCCCAATCCGGTAACGCTAGCATTTGTCCAGGTGTTGTAGAGATTGATGATTCCTTGCGGACTGAGGTTTCCAGGTGCATAACTATTGGTGCATGCCAATCCTGGATGAATAAACGAGGCTCCTCCCGCAGGGTTCTTGGTCCAATCTGCTAAAATGGATGCATTCTGATTGCTTCCTCCACCAGAATAACATTGCAACTGAGATTCGACCACCAGACCGGGTGCACTTTTATTGATCTGGGTGTACCAATTATCCCACATAGGTTGGCTCATGTAAGGACAAAATGCAATCTGCCCGTACCCTATCGTCTGGAGCATTAGTGCAAAAGGAACCACCGCCTTTTGAGCTTCGGTAGAGAACTCTTCATAATCAAATACGACTCCATCGAGGGCTGGAATCGCAGCCAGCAAAGCAGCAAAACCTTCATATAACAGCCCACTGGTATCAAATCCAAGGGATCCAATATTGGCAAAATCCGTATTGTCTGCACTCCCAACCGAGATCAGTACGCTGTTGATAGAGCTGCCCGTTTTTTTGAGGTTGCTGACATAATCGGACCAGCCAGGGTCTCCACAATACTTGCCTTGACTCACCACGACACAATCGTTGTAGACAATGTCTCCTTTTTTAAATCCGCCGCCATCCTGAGATTTCACATGCAGCGTCCACAAAATGGCGGTATCGAAACCGGATTCTTGTAAGGTGGTCAGATCCTGATTGGTGCCTGTGTTGTGGCTGTTGGCACAAGCCGCATCAACCGTATTGGTGTAGCCCTTCCACCACAGATAAATTCCTACTGAACTCATAAAAATAAAATTATTGTAAAAAATTTTTACGTGCTTAGGTGAAAAGAAGATCTTTTCTGCCTAAGCACGTAAATGGAATAAATTAATTCGTCACTTCAACGATGGTTGGTTTGTCAGAATTATATTGCACAAAATGGTGTCCATTTCTAATGGTACTACAGTGATAGATATCTCCACTGGCATCTTTGAAATAAAATCCCCATCCTTTCGTATTCCAAAAGTCTATTTTATAACTGTAAGGGGCGACGCCAGTACCAACTTCTGCCCGGTCGATACCGATGCCTTGTACGGCTTGTGAAGTAGGATAATGACTGGAAGGGTATACCCAGTTAACGCCTACCGTGCTATCTGCCACGGGACCATTTGATTTTACTAATTCGACCACTGCATCTAAATTTCCTTCTGTGTATCCAGCACTTTTGGGAAAGCCAACTTGGAATTTATTGCCATTCCGGGATGAAAATTCTCTGGTGATAAATCCTTCTCTTTCTTCTAAGGATAATTTGTTTGTTGAAGTAGTGGTCGTAGTTGTTGTGGTTGTTGTAAAAGGGGTCATTGTATTGAATTTTTTAGTTAATGAAAAAATGATTTTAATTACCATACAAAGGTAGGAGTAGTATGACGTAGTTTATAGCGTAAAAACACTGTTTTGTAAAACAGGTATTTTTACTTGTTTTATTGCTTTACAAAAGTGGGGAGTTTGATAACAGTGTTTTTTGGATGTTGGATGGAAAGTTGTAATTTAGTTTGAGATAAGGGATACAAGTTTCAATTGATATAAACACTCCTTCTATTTACCCCATGAACCCAAAAAACAATCTACATAAATTTTTCTCCAAGCATTTCCCATTCAACAAGGACGGGTTAGCGGAATTTATCGACTTATTCGACATAGAATTGATCAAAAAAGAAACCATCCTATTGCAGGCTGGGGCGGTCGAACAAAAACTAAGGTTTATTGATACTGGATTTGTTCGAGAATATTGAAGTTGTTTAATAATTCGAAAAGAAGGCGAGAACTAGAGAAAATTATTCAAATCGAGTCTCTTTTCTAAGTGCGTAGCCGCGCTACGGACGAGGAAAAAGGCGAAGAGTTGGAGAATTTTATCAGTTCGTAGCCAATTTTGGAGTTTTTAAACAACTTCATTATACCACGGCGGCAAAAGAAATCAATATCAATTTTTATGGCGAGCATGAATTTATCGCAGACTTAAATTCTTTTTTTGGGAATACCACCACTAAAAAAAATCAACAGGCGATTACGGATCTACGAACCTTTACCATTTCAAAAGATAAGCTGACGGAAATGCTACAACAATACAATTGTGCCACCTCGTTAATTCACGAAGCTTTTAAAAGGAAGTTGAACAAAAAAGAAGATCTGGATTATAAGCATAAAACAAAAACACCGGAGGAGCTTTACCAAACACTGCAATTGAAAAAACCGAAATGGCTAAAACATATACCGCAATATCATATCGCCTCTTACTTAAACATTACCCCCGAAACGCTTAGTAGAATCCGAAAACGTATTTATTGATTTGAATCAATGCATTTCTTCGCGATAAGGTTGAACTTTGTTGGATGAAATATACCAATAAGATCATAGAAAAGATACTTTCTCAAAACAGCTCTAGCTTAGGAACAGATTTTCATACCTATAGAAATCATGTCTATCGTATTTATGCATTATGTCTAAAAATGGATAACGCACCCCAACAGGAAGCAAAATATGCCATCGCTGCCGCCTTCCATGATCTAGGAATATGGACGAATCAGACGTTTGATTATTTAAAGCCATCTATCGACCTTGCTCACCAATATTTAAAGGATGTAGATAAAACAGATTGGTCCGAAGAAATCGAATGTATGATTGATATGCACCACAAAAGAAGTAAATACGAAGGCCCTTATCAACAAACCGTTGAAACCTTCCGAAGAGCGGATTGGATCGATGTCACGAAAGGTAGCAAACGATTTGGACTGTCTAAATCTGTCTACCTTGAAAATGTAAAATCATTTCCCCTCTTAGGATTTCATAAATTTCTAATCATCCAAACCATTAAGCGTTTTTTCAAATCGCCTTTTAATCCTTTGCCCATGTTTAAAAAATAATCTGAGTACAGGACACAAGTGCTAAAACGTAGTTTCATTGCCACAAAGGCACTAAGAAAAGAAGATTTTTCCTTCGGAAAAATCCTTTGTGATTTCGTATCTTTGTGGCATTTTACTTTTGTCCTGTACTGAAAAAAATAATTTATAATTTAATAAATAACGGCTAGCTTACCCTGTTGTAAAATTAATTAATCCCCCACTCCCCCATACATACAAGTCTATATTCAAAAACAGTTTCATTTTTTATAATCGACAAATACAGTTCATAGGTCTAATTTTTCGGGCATTTCATCTAGTTAGGGACTATTCTTTGACGGTTTTTCTTAAGTTTATGAGAGTGGAACAAAGAACTAATCAAAAAGGACAGGAGGATAATTTCAAATTTCTAACCAGTAAAAATCATTTTCAAATGGATATTGAGGTAGCACAAAAAAATATGCGGGATGCTTATTTAGGTGGAGGCTCTGGCGTATTAGTGTCAGGTTTGGTATGGATGACCGCAGGGACTTTTGCCATCTATGGTTCAAAACAAATGAGCTTTCTAGTTTTCTTTATCGCAGGTATGTTCATTCACCCGCTTGGACTTTTAGTAGATAAACTTTTTAAACGAAGCGGTAAACATCTAAAGGAAAATCCTCTAGGACCACTTGCCATGGAAAGTACCGTCATTCTTTTTATCGGATTATTCCTTGTCTATGCCCTTTTTCAAACATTTCCCAATTGGTTGTTTCCAGTAATGTTATTAATGATCGGCGTCCGTTATTTAATATTTCAAACTATCTTCGGAATGAAAATCTACTGGATACTGGGGATCTCCCTAATCATCGCGGGTGGTATTGGTTTGGTGTCAAATCTACCCTTTTACAGCTTTGGAATGATAGGAGGTCTCATCGAATTAATCTTTTCGATTTTGATCATCCAAAAAAACAAGAAAGATTTTAAGTTAGGTCCTGTTTAATACACAGTGTATTTAATACATTAGACTGAAATTAGAATTGATTATTAAAATAAACTCCCTACCTAGAAAAAACTTGCGAATTAATATTCCAATCTTTCACTTCTTAACTTAAGTCAATGACCAGTATATAAGCATCCTCTAATTTTGTATCAATCAATAACAAACTATAAAATTAATTGATATGAAAAATTTATGTTTAGTACTTTTTTTGAGCTTTGGATTACAAACAGCTTTCGGTCAAGACGCGCTCGACCTAAAACCTTCCAACCAAAACAAACCAAAATATAAGTATTCCTTATATACCACTTGGCTGACGTTATCCAATTTCGGAAAGCCCGAAACAAACACCCATCACTATGAGATTCGTTTCGGTTATCAGTTGACACCCAAAGACCATATCGGGATCAAGTTTGCCACTTGGAAATTATTTGCTCCCTTAGGAATAGATCTCTGGGATTCCGCACTTTTAGATAGAGACTATTTTTACCCAGGAAGACTGAGAGAAACAGGATTTGGAATTACTTATCAACGTAGGTTTTGGAAAGGATTATTTGCGACGTTAGAAGTACTGCCACTAGCCACCAAGTACATAGATGAAAGTGGAAAAAAAGTTGGAAAGGGATTTAAATTGTACAATTCCTATCATGTGGGTTACCATATCCCATTATTCAAAAAAGGAAGATTTTTTATTGAGCCACAATTACATGTCAACCATTGGCCCATCAACCATAATGTCCACGAAGATTTTAAAGCAGAAGAAGACAGATGGGATAATTATTTCTTAATTGAACCGAATATATATTTTGGTATAAAATTTTAAAGCAGGTATCATCCCGATTTTTTCTTTAGAAAATATTGCCAGTTGGACAGTTGGCCCTCTTTTTTCTTAAAAAGAGGGCCAACTAACTAACCAGCAAAAAAAGAACCTTTTCGAATCATCGAAAAGGCTCCGTTCGAATCTTAATTCAAACTTATTATGAAATTCTTAAAAAACATACTTATAAGCTTCTAAGGACATCTTCAAAAGTTCTTTCATCCATCTCCCTAAAATCATCACAGTCAATAATTTCTGTATGATAACCAGCATTGATGGTGACGGTGACGATGGCTACATAAATCCTTCCGTCAGGACACTCGACGACGACTATAAATGTGGCCGTTATACCACCAAGGGGTATTGCTCCTTCTTCCCTACCACAAAGTTTATAACTCCCGGTATCTGGATCGAAGTTTAACTCAAATGCACTATTAACAGAATTGACATGCATCGCTACGATCGTATTGACTGGGCGTTCGCCACCACATAAATCCGGACAATCAATAATCACTTCAACACATTCAACATCATCTCCTCCCGCCGACCAAAGCACATCAACATTGACCCAACCGAGCACATTTTGGATGATCACCAAATAGTGTTCACTGTTGTTTCGGGTCATCGTTTCTTCGTTGACTACCTGAATGACTTCCCCTGTTGGTTTCCAAATTATCTGATCACCCGTTTCTTCTCCATAGAATAATTCCATACCCTCTTTAGCTCCACCGGTATTTTCAGTAGGGAGTAAAATATGCATTTCTCCATTTCCGTCTGCAAAAAGTTCTTCTCCGTTTTGATAAACTTTGACAAAAACTTCTCCGCCCGATTCTAGTATTCCTGGCTGTCCATCATAGTCAGCCAAGGTTTGTTTTCTGTTTAATATCATATCGGCTACCGAATAAATTTCAATAAGCACAATATCTACATCGCCGCGTACTCGCTCGCCCGCAGCATTCACCAAAGCATTATCAATCTTAATTTTTGTGCCTTGCGCTCCGATAATATTATACGTTCCATTTCCTTGGTCCTTTGCAGAGATTTTTTGAGTATGGTCTTCCAAATGGCTTTCAAACAAGGATTTCTCCATTTTTTCTATCTCAAGATTTAATGATTCTTTTTGCTGGCAAGCATAAAGTCCAATCATCAAACTCGCTAGTATTAGTAAATTAAATAACAGCTTTGAACTTGTTTTCTTAAACATAATTTCGGGTTTTTAGTTAAAAAAAAGGTTAAGTAACGAAGCAAATTTGTTTTTACAATAAATGTGATTGAATTTTGAGTTTAATCGAGGCAGATTTGACGCAAATAGCCAAAGCTATTTAAGGAAAATCTAACAAAGAGTAAACACAAAAGACAGCACAGTTATTAGTTAAATTAAATTACTTTGTTACTGAAGCGTCTAGACCTTTCAAAGGTACAACATGTAGAAATTACAAGTCATGCTTTTTTATGCCTTTTCAGGACACGTCTTTTTCGTCTTCCTTTTTTTCGAGGTACCCAAATTTCTCCAGTATTTCTATCTGCTTTTGTGGACAGACCAAACCACGAGGGACACTTAGCTCTGACTTTTTAATCCATCGTTGCAAGGTGCGCAAACTGATCCCAAGGTCTTGCGCAATTTGATATTTTGTTTTTGGAAAAGCCATAAACTTTTGTTTTACTCATGATTTTTAGGGTATCCTTCTTGGATATTAGCCACATCTATTACTTTAATAATCCTAGGATAAAATAATTAAGACTTTTGAAGTTTTGTAAAAACTACAATATTAGAGATATGAGTTCTTAATTATAAGAAAAAAAAATAGAGAATGTGACAAAATTATTTTCTTTCTTTCCTTTCGGGCTTATTCAAAAGAATAGGATTTTATTTGGATGCCTGAAAAGGATTGTGGATATTTAAATGTAAAACTTTTAGATTAATAGTATAGTAACTTTTAGAAAAATAGATATAGTGGCCATTTTGGCTGGTTTGCCTGTTGGCTAGTTAGCTTCCCTCAATCGTATTTTACATTAAAAGGGAAGCTAACTAGTGTCGGCTGACTTAGAGTTCTAGCCAAAAAGTGACATAAAGTTGTATACACCTTTGGCCTTTGTTTTTTAATCTGTTATTATAAATTGCTTCAAAAGAAAGCTCCAGAGGAGCGATAGGTTAATAACAAAGACAAAAACAGGATTGACAAGCTCCGTAGGAGCGAAATAACTATGAGTTGATACACAAAACGGTGCCTAACTTAATAGCATTTTTTGTTTAACACTATAGGTCAGCCGACAATGACTAAACAACAACTCAATATCCGAAGCCACGAACTATGCAATGGAGGCATAATTCGTGGCTTGTAGGATTATCTACCAAACGATGGCAGATATATTTTTCGTATGCAACGAAGTGAATTAAAAGAATCTAGGATTGATAATATCTTCCGGCATTCCTCCAAAATTATATTTTACAATCGCTTCAATACTTCCATTGTTTGCCTGCTTCAATCCACTCATAGTAATATCATAAGACAAACCGAACATCAAGCTTTGTGTCAAATAAGCAGAAGCAATCAAGTCAATAGATTCACCAGCACTCTGATCATCACCTCCTAATCGATACGAAGCTCCAATCGTAAATCTTTTATCAAAAATTAAATTTAAATTTAAATCAGCATCCAACGGTGCATTCGAAACAAACTTAAATAAAACCTGTGGTTGCAGTTGAATCTTTTCGCTCATTTTCAATAAGACTCCCGTCATCGCATAAATGTGCTGAAACTCTTTTCCTGCTTTTGGATTAAGACTACTAAAATCAATATTATTATTTAATAATCTTGCCACGGAAATACCTGCATAAAATTTCTCTGTAGAATAAAATAATCCGGCTCCAAAATTAGGGACGTATTTGCTAGTCTGCTCGTTCGGTATTCCACCATCGGTACCAATATCTTGCGTAGCGACCAAACGATCATCGCTATAGTTGTTACTAAAATATCTAACCGAAGCTTGGATACCGATACCCAGTGTTCCTGCCCCCATTTTGATACGATAAGCATAAGAACCATCCACCGTAACGGTATTGGTAATTCCAATTTTGTTGGTGTGTAAGTTAAGTCCAACCCCTACTCTTTTATTTTTTAGAGGCGTGTCAAAACTTACGGTGACAGATTTTGGCGCACCATCTAAACCAATCCATTGATTACGATAAATACCCGTCAGAGAGGCTGCGTCAAAACTTCCTGCATAACCAGGATTAAAACTGAGTTTATTGTACATAAACTGGGTGTATTGTCGCTCCTGCTGGCCATAGCCAAGGACGGCAACAAACACTAATGACAGAACTAATAATATTTTTTTCATTGTATTATATTTTTAATATCTAATGCGTTTTCTTTTGTTTAATTTATGTTTTTGCCAGTTAGCTCGTTAGCCAATATTATCTTTCAATGACTAAGAATCCAGCGGAAGGTTTTTCTCCCTTATTGAAATCCACCAACCAGAAATAAGTTCCTACTGGTAAATTTTCGCCATTGTAGGTTCCGCTCCAGTCATTTTGATAATTCTTAGAACGATATACTTCATCTCCCCACTGGTTGTAGATAATCAATTGGTTATCAGGATAATCATCTGTTGCCAAACATGGTATAATAAAGTTATCATTTGTATTATCTCCGTTAGGTGTAATAATCGTCGGTACTGTACAAGGCGCATCTGCTCCAACAATGACAGTTACAATTGCCTCTGAACATTCATCAGGACACGCTTCGCTACAAATCATATAGACAAATTCATCTTCTCCTGCAAAAGTCGGATCAGGTGTATAAGCGACTGTCCCATTGTTTTCAACATTTACGGTACCATTTCTAGGATCTTCTTCGATCGTCAATACCACACCACTCGATGTAATATCATTGGCAGTTACTTGAATCGAAACAGCTTGTCCAAATTCAGTAATTGCGGTATCTTCTTCCGCTTCCGGTGCAGCAGCATAAGTAATCACTACTTCGTCCGAACTTGTCCCACAGATACCAGCATCTACGGTCCAAGTAAAGGTGTAATCGCCCGGGGTTACTCCGTTTACAATCGTAGTTGCACTGGTAGGAGATACAATTGTTATATCAGGATGATTAGTTGTCCATAAACCAGTATTTCCACTAATAGGAGCTGCTTCTAGTAAAACCGTACCGTCTCCACAACTCTGATCATCATTTCCAGCAAAAGCAACTTCTGCACCTGGTAAAATTTCTACGACCACCAAGTCATTCGAAAATTCACCACAACCGGCATTGCTCAAAGTCCAAGTAAAACTATAATTTGTTCCATTTTCCAATCCTAGTATTGCGGTATTAGGATTATTAGGGTCAGCAAACGTTACCCCTTGGCTGGCTTGTTCTGGAGATTGCGTCCAAATTCCTTGATTTCCAGTTCCTGCATTTACCGCATTTAACAATAAATTATCAGGATCACAAGATTCAATATTGTCTCCTGCTTCTGCCACATCGCTAGCAACGTCTACCGTTACTTGTACGGCGTCCGAAGAATAATCTCCACAGACTCCGTTGGACAAGGTCCAAACTAAAGTATAAGACTGGTCATCCGTCAAACCATTAATCACCGTATTAGGCATACTGGGGTTGGCAATTGATACTGCCGGCCCACTCGTTTGTGTCCAAATACCCGTTCCAACAGAAGGCATCACAGCATCCAAACTAACAGATGTTCCGCCACATACGGCAATATCTGTTCCTGCAAAAGCATTGTTTTCAGGAATAGTATTAAAAACAAAACTTGCCGTAGCAGAATTCAGAGAACTACAACCACTAGCCGTAGCAACTGCATAAAATTCGTAAGTACCATCTGTATATCCGGTAAAATCACGTAGGGTAAAAGTCAAGGCATTACTTGGTCCAAAGACCTGCTGATTTGTACCAGCTTCGTACCAAGTATAAGTGGCACCCGCCGTTGCGGAGGATGGTACGATGGAGAATACGGCTTCCGCATTTTCATCACTAATACAGACCGGACCATCACCAAAAATAACTGGTGGCTCTGGAGATTCATTCACAATAACATTGAATGGATCAGAAACTTCAGAAGCACAATCACCCATAATAATTCTTACTGAGTAAGCTCCATCATTGAGATCAGACACATTAAAAATAACAGGATTGTGCACACTTCCTGGATCGAAGCCTGCTGGGCCGGTCCATTCGTAGGTCGCTCCTGCAATCAACTCTGTAGACAATTGCAAAGCAGTTCCAGCACAAATCGTAGAGGGTCCGAGAATAGCCGGAGGAGCTGGTTGTTCAATAACACTTACCAGATTGATTCCAGAAGAATTTGAGCTACAACCATCCATCGTAACAATCAAACTATAATCTCCATTATTGATAGCAGTAGCCGGGAATATAGTAAGCGAAGGAACTGGTGTAGTAACAATACCATTGGGTGTTTGCCAAGTATATTCTACGATCGTTCCTGTAATGCCATCTGTCGTTAGTGTCAATGCTTCTCCTTCACAGATCGTCAGATTGCCATAAACATTAGGCGTTCCTGGAGCATCTTGTACGTCCACAACCGTAGTCATCGCATCAGATACACAACCATCACTATTGGTTACTATTAATGAATAGGATCCGTTATTTGTAGCGGTTCCATTTGGAATGATGGCAGTTGGATTGGCAGAAGCAAAACCGTTAGGTCCTGTCCACTGATAAGTATAATTACCTCCAGCAGGATTTATAATTGCGGATAGCATAATATCATCTGCTCCGGTAACACATTGCATTCCATTATTACTAAGGTTAACAATTTCAGGGGTTTCACTGATCACAACTTCCGTAGTGGTACTACTTTGACAACCAGTAGATGAAGTAACGATTACCGTATACGTTCCTCCTGTGGCGTTGATAATTGGATCTTCACTATTTGAAATAAATTCATTAGCTGGTCCACGCCATTCGTAAGTTGCGTTGGGAATATTCGTAACTAATAATTGAATGTTTTCTCCACCACAACTAGGGCCATCATTTGATGCAATTGTAACCGGTAAAGCTTCTACAAAAATAGATATAGGCGTTGATACGTCACTATTGCAATCGCCATAACTTACCATCACCGCATAATTACCTCCATTAGAAGTAGTGACATTATTAAGCTCCAACATATTTGTTGTAGTCGTTACCGTCGTCATATCTGGTAAAGTCCAAGTGTACATCGTGCCGTCTGTAATATTAGAAGTGAACGTTGCCATTCCTCCTGCACAAACAGTCGGATCATCAACAGAGAGCAAAGGCATATCTGGAGTAGGATTTACGACTAAAGTCGTGGTGGCCGGATTGGAGCTACAACCATTAGCCGTAACTACTAGGGTATAATCTCCAGACATTATCGTCCCAGTAGTAAAGCCTGCGGGATTTTGATCTGTAGAAGAATAACCATTAGGACCCGTCCATTGATACGTATAATTATTTCCTGTTGTCGGCGATCCAATGCTCACCATTTCTCCTGCGCAAACTTCCAGCATCGCGTCGTTAACAGTGGCAGAAGGAATAGGGTTGGCAGTGACCAAAACAGATGTTGAAGCATCTGAAGTACATCCATCCACTCTAACAATAACAAAGAAACTATTCGTCACCTGTGGTGGCATTAGGGTATAAGTTGGATCTGTCGTACTTGTGATAAAAGTACCACCCGGCCAGATCCCTGCGTACCAGTCATAAGCGACGTTCGTACCAGAGACCGCCTGTGTGGTTAAAACAAGATTTTCATTTTCACAAACCTCTGCCGCATTAGACATAATAATAGGCATATCAGGTGCATCGTTTACTTCAACGACAACTGTACCGACAGAAGTACATCCAGTTGTTCCAGTAACCGTTACAGAATAGATTCCAGAATTAGCAGAAGTTGCATCAGCAATGACAGGGTCTGCATTCGTAGAACCAAACATATTCGGTCCGGACCATTCATAACTATAACTTGCGCCTCCAGCTGGATCAAAAGGAGGATTAGCGAATAATAATAAATCATCATCTCCGCAGAATCCGACACTAAAACTAGGTCGTGAAGCGTCTATTTCTACTGCTACATTGGCAATACAAGAATCTTCGTTGCCCATTGCATCTTTTACAGTAAGCGTCACCTGAAAGGTTTGTCCTACTTGATCGCAGGTAAATATATTTGGGAAGACAGTATATTCTACAATAGCACAGTTATCAAAACTTCCATTATCAACTTCAGAAGGTTGTAACTCGTAATCTGATAAACCAGTTGGACTTACTAAAATGGTAGTAGGCTCACAAATTGCCACAGGTGGTACATTGTCTTCAATGGTAACTACAAATGAACAAGAATCTGTATTTCCTGCAATATCATTAACCACGTAAAATACTTCTGTTACACCCGGTTCAAAATTAATGGTCGGGGCAATAGCAGGTTGCTGCATCGTTGTTGGAGGAGTAGTCGTCGCTCCAACCGTAAAGTAATAAGGTGTTGCTTTCTCAACATCCAATTGTACGGATAACATACTGCTGCCATCGGTTTGACCATCTGGTGTACCGTTAGCAAAAGGAGTGCAAAATGGATTGATTCCATCTCCGATCATTCCTGGTGCAGGTGCTGTAAAGTTACGATTAGCCACTAGGGTCAATTCAAGTGCTCCATCGCCAGTATAACTATTGTATAAAGCAGATGGAATTTCTATTTGAGTAGCAATTAACGGTAAAACGGGTGGATTAGCAGCACAATCTCCAGCTACCAACACGTTTACGTTGGGTTGTCCCACCTCGGTAGTTCCTAAGATGGTTCCATCTTCTCCAAGTACCGTAAAATAGGCTTCAGGATTATCCGCCTCTCCTTCTATCTTAACAGAAAGATCAACAGAAGTTCCGACTGCATTGGCAGCCAATCCAGTAAAGATGACTACTTTATCTTCTGCAATATAATCTTGATAATTTGGATCGTAGGCAAAGGTAATAAACCGTTCTGCTGGAATAGCAGGTTGTACCTGTGTCACTACTGGATAAGAACAATTATCATCCAGCATAGTAGGGAGCGGTAAAGTAAGTTCAACACCACCTTCACAATTTTGATTGACATCCAATGAAATATCAATATCGCTTGGACAAGATATCATTGGTGGCATCATATCATCCACATTAATTGGGAAACTACAGATCGCTTCGTTACCGGCACAATCCGTGGCATAATAATCTACAATATAATTCCCCACGTCCAATGTGCGAGTAACTGACGTAATTGGGTCTACCAATATTCTTGGACCATTATTAATACTATATGTAAAAACAATATCATTTGCACTACAATTATCAGAAATTTGAGGTTCGGGTAAGGTAATTGTTGCCTGACAATCTCCTGAAGTTGCCGCAAAAGACAAGGTTGAGGTTGGGCAATTATCAAATACGGGAGGCTGATTATCAATCACACTAAATCGTGCATTGGTAACTGATCCATTACCACAATTATCAAACACTACAAAATCTACAGATTCTGATTGAGAGACGCCATTTGTTGTCGAAGGACAGTTCGCTGGATTTAAAGTTCCAACATCTGTACCAGGCAAAGTAGCGGGGTTATTTAGATCATAAGATCCAGGCACCCAAGCGTTCCAAGTCAACTCATTGTCGGCTGCACAATTATCAGAAGCAGCTGCATTACCATTGTTATTAATCCAACTTTGGAAAGCGGTCTCTGCAGTGGCAGCATCTGTACAATCTATTGATTCGTTTGCGGCAGGAGTATCTATAGTTGGTCCTTCTTCATCTGTAACTGTAATTATTTGGACGAAAGGAGGACTCACATTTCCACATATATCAACAGCGGTCCAAGTACGTTGAATCGTAGATTCATTAATACAAGCCCCTGGAATTCTTAAATCCACATTATTAAAAACTGGAGCAGGATCGCAGTTGTCGACCATCGCACCAGGTGTACCAGTAGCGCCAGGATCAATTCCTTGCTGGCAGCTTACCGTAATATTACCAGGTCCCACAAATTGTGGAGGCTCCATATCCTGTACCGTAATAATTTGAGTAAATGTACTTTCATTTCCACAAGCATCGGTTGCCACCCACTGACGATTAATCGTATAACTGTATTCACAAGTCCCATCAATACGAGATTCAGAAAAAGCAATCATTGGATCTGGATCACAACTGTCGGTAATGGTTACATTGGCCGCAGGTGGTACAGCATTACAAGAAACTGTTTGATT
Organism: uncultured Saprospiraceae bacterium; assembly: GCA_937928405.1. GTDB lineage: Bacteria > Bacteroidota > Bacteroidia > Chitinophagales > Saprospiraceae > JALZUU01. Next base: position 29,350 of record CALFWZ010000015.1, on the reverse strand, counting down.
GGTTGGTTGATTATTAAAAGCCGGTGGAGTATTATCTGCTACTGTAATGGTTTGCACGGCAGAATTGGTATTTCCACAAGCATCTGTTGCTGTCCATGTACGGGTTAAGGTATAATCTCCGGGGCAATCTCCAGGTTCGGTTGTTTCCATAAAACTAATAGAAGGATTCGGATCACAACTATCCATAATGGTTGGTGTAGATACACCAGGAACATTATTACATTCGACGGTTATACTCGCTGGGACATTCGAAAAAATAGGTCCTTGATTATCCTCTAAGACAAATTCGGCAATGGTGTGTGCGGTATTTCCACAATCGTCTCTTACTTCCCATCGTACATTAACTGTAAAATCACAACTACCACTCACAATTTGAGGATAACTAGCCTGATCGCCAATCACAATATTATCACCAGCAGCCCCAGAAGAAGTGGTGTAATTAAATGTAGTCCACGTAGCATTTCCACAATTATCACTAGCCATAGCTCCTCCAATATCGTCAATCCAGTTATTCAACGCTAATTGATCATCTCCACCACAACTTTCTGTTAAATTAGTAGGACCAGGAAAAATCGCAGGTGGCGTATCATCTGATAAAGAATAGGTAGCGGTGGTAACATTTGAATTACCACAAGCGTCTGTTACGGTAAAGGCAACCGTTCGCTCAAAAGTAGTTCCACAGCCGGGAATATCACTGATGACATTCGTTGTCCAATCTGCATCGGTAATCGGCGTACATTGATCCGAAGCATTCGCACCTCCGCGAGTAGCCAACCAATCGGCGTATGAGATAGCAGTTGGGTCATCACAATCTACTGATTGACTAACTGCTGGATCATCAATTGATGGCATTTGGTTATCGGTAATGGTAAGAGCAGCAGTGTAAGTTATGGTAGATCCACAACCATCACTAGCGGTGAAGTTAACATTAACCATACCTGTGTTTCCACAATCAGGTATAAAACCGGTAAAATTATCTCCATAAACAATATTACCACTACACTGATCGGAGGCTACTCCACCTCCTACATTAGCTAACCATTGCTGAATGGCTGCACTTATATCGGTATTTTGATCACAAACTAAATCTAGTGGTTCTGGATTAATATCCCAAACAGGCGGCGTATTATCAACAACCGTAAAGTTGATAATCACTATATCAATATTTCCACAATCATCTGCCGCAGTATATTCTACCGTCGCATCTCCTGTGTCACCTCCACAACCATTCATCAACTCCGTAAAGTCATTCGACCAAGTAATATTTCCACAATCATCAACAGCAGTAAAATTATCTGAATAATTCTGAATTATCTCAATCGGATCATTGACACCATCACAGAACAACGTTATATCATTACTGGCAGGTGGTGTGATGATCGGTCCAGAGATATCTCTAACGGTAAACGAAGCTTCTGTGGTTGACGTAAGTCCACAAACATCTGTGGCAGTAAAAGTAACCGTTAGTGTAGCACAGTTATTATCGTAAGTAGCTGGTGCGTTATCTGACAAACTAGCTAATCCACATCCATTGTCTACTGCTGCGAAAGTAGCTCTTTGCGTAGCCAGCCAAGTGGCATAATCAGCAGTGGCACAGCCTTGCGTTGCGTCACTAGGAAAACCGGTAATAACTGGTGGATCATTATCAGGATTGATGGTAATGGTTTGATTATATTGAGAAGTATTTCCACTACCGTCAGTAGCAGTCCAAGTTCTTATGATGGATCCTCCGCTACAATCTCCAGGACCAACAGTTGTTTCACCATCATAGGTAATCGTTACTTCATCCGAAGTACTGCCAGGAGCTGGACAATTATCAGTGGCCGAGACCACACCAATCGGTGGTACAGGTGGCAGATTAGAGAAACAATCCGTCGATTCATCTGCTGGATTATTATTCGGATCAAATTCGGGAGGTGTATTATCCCGAAAATATACGGTAGGCCCTGCCGTCACGTTATCAATATTGGTTTGGACATTATAAAGAATTCTTACTTCTTCACCAACTGGAATTAAATCACCTTCGGCATAATTGCCATTTTCACCAATAATAAATAATAGATCAAAGGAAAGTACCTGACAACCGGGATCATTACATACGAATGATACCGAATTAGGTGCCCCCCAATCTAAAGGTGCCGTGCAATTATCACCAACATAAATAGTATCCGGTCCCGTATATATTAAGGTAACATTAGAGAGCGGCGTACTACTAGAGAGCGTTGGATTATTATTTTGTGCAATCCCCTGACTGAAAGTTCCAAGAACAGAACTAATCAACAGTGTTGTCCATAGAAACAGTTTTTGTAATCTGTTTTCCATAATAGAAAATTGTGTGTTGTTAAACAGTTATATATAATTACCTATCGTAGTCGAAATTGGCTAGACGGGTGGTTATTACTTTTTAATCAATCACTAGATACTTCATTTAGGTACTGTGATTTGTTAAAAGAATTCTCTGAAAGAAATGTAATTGTAAGTGTGGTAGATGACTTTTTTGAGGCTTATGAATGGTCCTAAATGGATAATTCAATCTTGAAATAATTAAAATACAATTCATTGAATTTCAATTACTTATATTATTTTTTTATTCAAAGAGTAAAAAAGTAAGTATTCGTAAAATCAAAAAATCCTCGTAACATTGGTTTAATTACGAGGATTTTATATAAAAGTTTTATCTATATACGTTTTTTATTCTTCTTCTGAGGGAAGCTCCTGTTCTAGTTTCTTATCTTTAACATTTTCATCAAGGAATTCATTAATCTGATCAATCTTATGAGAGGTGATGATTTCTCCAAATTCATTTACTTTAATATCGAAGCCTTTCAGATTTTCGCTGTTCTTTTTATCCGGTTTATTATTTTTTGATTTTGCCATTAGCTATTAATTTTGTTAGCAAACACTTCGTCAAAAGCGGGAAATGCTGTTAATAATCGTTTTTTCACCTCTGCCCTACCAAGTGCTTCCATCATTTCAAAAAGCGCTGGTCCTTTGGTGGTACCAGACAAAGCAATTCGATAAAAGGGAAATACATCGCCGAAACCCAGCCCATTGGCCTCCAAATAAGTTTTGGTATGGGCTTCTAGTTTTTCCGCTTGATAATCTGGAAGATTTTCCAGTTGTTCGTTTAGAGCCAATAACGCTGTTTTCCGATCGGGGTTCCATTTTTTACGAATCATTTTTTCCTCGTATTCCCGAACAGGTTCGAAAAAGTAGTAGCCTGTTTTGATGATGTCTGGCAGAAAGTTTACCCTTTCCTTCATCATGCTCGCAACGATTGTTAAATATTCATCGGTTACCTCATAGTTTTTCTCTTTTGCCAAAGGCTTAAGTAATTGTCCTAACGTGGCATTCTCTGTTTGAATCAAGTATTGTTGATTAAACCAACTTGCTTTATCAAAATCAAATCGGGCACCCGCTTTACTAATTCTATCTAAAGAGAAAGCTTCAGCCATTTGCGGCAAAGAAAAAATTTCCTGTTCTGTTCCTGGATTCCAGCCTAAAAATGCCAAAAAATTAAGCACTGCTTGCGGCATAAATCCAAATTCTCGAAAGCCTTTAAAAGAATCTTCTGCTTTTTCTGCTTCCCAAGCAATTGGAAAAACTGGAATTCCTAATTTATCCCCATCTCGCTTTGACAATTTCCCTTTTCCATTGGGGCGCAAAATCAAAGGCAGATGCGCAAATTGTGGCATCGTATCCTCCCAACCAAAAAAACGATACAATAATATATGATGTGCCGTACTCGGCAACCATTCCTCTCCACGAACTACATGTGAAATTTTCATCAGATGATCATCTACGATATTAGCCAAATGATAAGTCGGCATTCCGTCTCCCTTCAGCATAATTTTATCATCTAGTTCGTTGGTTTGGAAAACGACTTCTCCACGAACAATATCATTGATAAGTACCTCTTCATCTCGTGGCACCTTTAAGCGAATCGTGTAAGGATCACCACTCTCTAATCTAGTCTTTACTTCTTCCGCCGAAAGCGTCAAACTATTTTTTAGTTGTTGTCTCGTAATCCCATCATAACGGAATGTTTCTTTTCTCGACTCAAACGCTTCTCGCATAGCAGTTAATTCTTCCGCAGTATCAAAAGCATAATAAGCATTACCACTATCAATTAAATCTTGAGCATATTTGCCATACAAAGATTTTCTTTCTGATTGTCGGTAGGGACCAAAATCTCCTCCTATTCCTGGACCTTCATCGAACTCCATCCCTAACCATCTTAAGGATTCTAGTATATAAGTTTCTGCTCCTGGTACATAGCGGGTTTGATCCGTATCTTCAATACGAAGTATCAGAGTACCTCCCATTTTCTGTGTAAACAAATAGTTATAGAGGGCCGTACGAACACCACCAATGTGCAGCGCTCCGGTAGGACTGGGAGCAAACCTTAATCGAATTTTATCGTTCATTAAATATTATGGTTAATTATCAAATAAATCGTGGCTGTCTAAGCAGCGAAATTATAATTTATATCGTTACAACTATGCAAATTATTAATCCCATATAAAACAGACGTTCCACCTCACAAAGGTAATTAATTCTACTAAGTACTGTAGTTTGAATTGCCAAGTTATGAGTTCTGGTAATTAGCTTAAATCCTGAACATATAAAAAACGAAGATGTACCTTGTTAAAACACCCGCTTTTATTCAAAACCTTTTCCCCAATTTTACTTGGAGAATTCCCACCCAAGAAAAGGTTATATATCTAACTTTCGATGACGGCCCTATTCCGGAGGTTACCCCTTGGGTTATGGAACAACTGGCAGCATTTAATGCCAAAGCCACTTTTTTTTGTGTTGGAGATAATGTTCGTAAGCATTCTGATATCTTTCGGCAATTAATAGCAGCTGGTCATTCCGTTGGAAATCACACCTTTAATCATCTTAATGGTTGGGCAACCGATAAACTCAGTTATTTTCATAATATCCGACACTGCGCCGAACTAGTGGACTCTGATTTGTTCCGTCCTCCTTATGGACGACTAAAACCTAGTCAAGCACAATTTTTACAACGTCACTACCGGATTGTTATGTGGGATGTTCTTTCAGGAGATTTCGATCCAAATATTTCTGAAGAGCAATGCTATCATAATATAGTTCAAAAAGCGGAACCAGGATCTATTATCGTTTTACATGATAGTTTGAAAGCGGAGAAAAAATTACGCGCTGTGCTTCCTAGAGTACTAAAATTTTACCAAGAGCAGGGATTTAGGTTCGAAGCATTAAACACTAAAAGACTGACAGAAACAAGAAAATCCTTTCAAACTGCCTAACGCATTTTGAAAATTATCAAAAGGATTTCAAAGATGCAATGTTTAGAAATTTGAGCAGTCGGAAGGAATTAACTTCCGGCTGCTCTTTTTTGTTTTCTAATAAGCCTGACTGTTTCTATTAGCAATATAACTGATCTTTAAGCGCTGTGCTTTTCGCAAAGCAGTTTTCACATCGTTGACTAAACCCATAGGTACTTCTCGATCCACCTTTAAAACAGTGATGGCTCTGTCAGACTGATGTCGAAAGTCATTAGCCGTTTGTTGTCGCACTGCCTGATCTAGATTTTCTTTATAAATAAAAGCATCATTAATCTGTATCAATGGCGTATTCCCACGGTCTGGATCAACTGGATGGCCAATATAAATATTCGTTATCAAAGATTGATTTTCTAGTTTCTGTACCTGATCCGCATCGGGAATAGAAAATTTTACGCCCACTTGCTGATCTCTTAAAACCGTAACGACCATAAAAAAGAACAATAGCATAAAAATAATATCTGGTAAGGCAGAGGTATTTATTTTGGGTTGATTTTTTTTTCGCTGAATCATAATATTATAATTTTGTTTTACCAATAGTTCAGTAACTTTTTCTAATTAGCTTATTTTTATAACTGCTTCTCTGAATTATGGCCTATTGTGCTGGTTGGCTATTGGCTAGTTGGCTTCCTTCTTTCTTAAAATACGTTAGAAGGAAGCTAAGCAGCAAACAGGCCAACAAATAAATTTTCAATCAGTTTTTCTCAATATTAAAAATTACCGAACCATTGATATTAAAAAATAGGAAAATATAACCTACCCTCATTTATTTTTTGCTCCCTTAAAAACTAGTTGGATCTGCTTCGGATATTACCAACGGAATTTGCTTCCGAATATCTCGTTGTTCCTGCAACGCAAGTCGGCTATAGTCTTTGCCATAAATCTGTAGCGATCGATTATTCCATAGTTCTTCATATGCAGCTTTGAGTTCATTATAAACAGCGATGTAAGCTTTGTAAGATGTTTCTCGGTCATTTTGTAAAGAGACAACCGCCTGTTTAGGATCACGGGCCAACAGGTCACTTTTTGTAGGATTGAGAATAAAGTTTTTCGTTGTTTCTCTAAGCTGACTGATGTCCATATTCTCGCTTTCTACCAACAAGGCATTTTCTTTATTGATTTTAACGGTGAGAATATTTCGATTTGGAATCGGAGGTGGAGGTCTCTTAATATCCTCATAAGGAGGCAACTTGACCATGATCCCTTGATCGTTGACGATGGTCGTAGTTACCAAAAAAAAGATAAGTAATAAGAAGGCAATGTCCGCCATAGAGCCTGCATTAACTTCATTGGATTGTCGAGTATTTATTTTCCTTTTCATAACTGAAAAATTTTGGTGCGTTTTTTCAGTAAGATGCCAGAAAGATAAAGATTGGTGTAAAAGACGAAATAAACCTCGTTTAACCTACGCGTAATCCGTTGGAAACAGGACGTTCAAGAGCAAGTAGTGTAATATTTTTTTCTTCGCCTACCGCTCCTAAAACAAGACACTCACTCATCATATTAGCAATTTGTTTTGGTGGGAAATTTATTACTGCAATTACCTGACGACCTATCAATTCTTCCGGTTGATATAACTTGGTGATCTGAGCCGAAGATTTCTTAGTGCCCAAAGGACCAAAATCAATGACAAGTTTATAAGCAGGATTTCGTGCTTCTGCAAAGATTTCTGCCTTCAAAATTGTTCCTACCCGCATCTCTACCTTTTCAAAGGTATCCCAAGTTAAGGTCCCAATTGGTCTATTTTCCATTTTTCTTGGATTATTGATGAAGTTGTTTAATAATTCCAAAAGCAGCCGAGAACTAGAGAAAATTATTCAAATTGAGCCTCTTTTTTGAATGAATCCCGAAAGCGTTCGGGATTGATGAGAAAAAAGGCGCCTGTCCCGAACTTGATTCGGGGAAGAGTTGGAGAATTTTATCAGTTCGTAGGCAATTTGGGAGTTTTTAAACAACTTCGATAATAAAAAGCGCTAAAATTGATGTCACAGGATAAATATATTATTTTTTATATAAAAAATATGTACTGAATAATTTCTTAGGAAATCGCTAAGAAAACGAAATACAAATTTTAATTAAAAATATATAATTAAAAAATCAATGTCACATTACTCCAGATTATATTAAAACGGTACGATTTTAGGATAAAAAGGATAGATCAAACATGATCTTTTCCCCATCCCCTTTGCCTGGACGGAGCAAAACTATTTTTTTCACCTTAAATTCTGTCCACTACTATGAGACATATTGGTTTAAAATTGAACGTCCGGTTCTCCGGCGTATCTATCCTTCTATTCTTATTACTTAATATTTTCTTACTACCCACCAAAATCTTTGCAAATCCTGGTGACCCAACATGTGCTAATCCTACTGAAATCGGTGGATTTGTTTTTGAAGATTTAAACGCCAATGGTGTCAAAGACTCAGGGGAAGCCTTCATGGAAAACATTACCATTTCATTATTTGAAAATCACTCCACTACTCCATTAACTTTAACTACTGACGTGAATGGAGCGTACCTATTTACCGGATTAATTTCCGGAGCTGAGTACCGAATTGAATTTACGGTTCCTTCTGAAATGGAAGAAGCAAGAACGGGAACTGATTCTCATTCTGCGACCCAAATAGCCACTGCCGGAACCTGCAATAATAATCTTGGAATGAGCCAAGTAGAATGCTATTGTGAAGATGATCCGTTTATTATTGTTCCTTGCTACGTTGAAGGGCTATACAGCGGAACTTACTCAGCAGAAGCTGCCGTAGCAAAAGTGCTAGTTAGTGCAGACGGACACGACTTTGTGGGGACTACCAAAACAGCAGATTATGAAGCTTCTTTAATTGCTTCGCACGGACAGGTTGGATCTGTTTACGGGATAGCCTGGCAAAATACACAGGAGCGATACTATATTGCTGCTTTTCATAAAAGATACATAGGTTATGGACCTAATGGACCTGATGCCATTTACCAAATGGATATGTCTGGAAACGTTACAGGTGTCATTGAATTGGATAACCTACTAGGCGCTTCCAATACGACCGGAACCGATGTGCACGACTTTACCCCTGCTGCTAATGGTCATGTTTATGACTTAGGAACCGGAGACAGTTCTTTTGACGGCGTCGGAAAAATCGGATTTGGCGACTTGACGCTTTCCTCCGATAAAAACACACTTTATGCGGTTAATCTTTTTGATAAAAAAATATATGCCTTTGATGTAACCGATGGTAACACGGCCAATGCTTCCATCATTACTTCATGGAATGCACCAGACGCCACAGGTGCTGATCGGCATCGTCCTTTTGGATTAGCATTTCATGATAATAAATTATGGCTAGGAACCGTAGACGAAAATGCAAGTAATGCTTACGTGCATTCTCTTGATCCTGCCGGAACTAGTTTTGATCTGAAACTTACTATTCCTTTGGGTTATTCTCGTCAGGCATTTATCGGTTCAAATGCAAATTTGACCGATCAGTCTTCCGAATGGCGCCCTTGGGTAACCAACTCCAATATTACCTATATGGAACGGAATAGCCGAGAAATTGGATTCCCACAACCTATTTTATCTGATATGACTTTTACCGCAGATGGTGAAATGATCTTAGGATTTAGGGATCGTTTTGGAGATCAAACGGGTGGAGAAAAATTCTTTAATACGACGGAAACTACTGTCACTTGGGGAACTTCTGCTGGTGATATTTTGAAAGCCTGCTATGATGCTGGCAGTGATGATTTCACCTTAGAAACTGGAAATAGCGGCAGCTGTGCAGGAGTAGGTGGACTGGCAAGTTCTGGTCCTGGCAGCGATAGCATCGAATTTTATCACTGGGATATTTACAACTTTAGTAATAACTGGGATCCTAATGATGTATCGAGTGCCTTTCACTGGGAAACAACACAAGGAGCACTTCTACAATTAAAAGCAAAACCTTATGTGATTACCAGTTGTATGGATCCCTTCAACGATTTTTCTGGAGGAATTGTAAAATTTGATAATGCTGATGGTGGTCGACACGGAATCGGTACCAACGGAACTACCCTTAATCTATTAACCGGTGGATATACCCTTTACGAAACAGGTGATTGGGGAGGAACACCACCTTCTAACAACGGTACTTTGTCAAAGGGAAATGGTCTGGGCGCACTAGACGCTGCCTGTACCGCCCTACCATTAGAAATCGGAAATTATGTTTGGTACGATGCAAATGGTGATGGTATTCAGGATGCTGGTGAAAAAGGAATACCTGGTATTTCCGTTACCTTAGCCGACGAAAATGATGTCGTTATTGCTACTACGACTACAGATGCCGATGGCCAATACTTATTTACAGATGCCAACGTAACCGCAGGTATAAAATTTAATACAGACTATAAATTAAACATAGACCTCGTTGATGCACAAGCTTTTAATGGAGCAATCAAAACTACTTCCTTATTAAACGCAGGTAGTGGCAAAAATGATAACCATGCAACGATGATTGGAAGTCTGGCCACTATTACCATCACAACAGGTAGTTCTGGACAAACTATATTCGATGCAGATTTTGGATTTGCACCTACCGCCACCATTGGTAATACCGTTTGGCTAGACGAAAATGCAAATGGTGTTTTTGATGATGGTGAAGAAGGGATTCCTAATATAACCGTTACCCTGAGAGCTTCTGATAATTCTGTCGTAGCTACTACTACCACGGATCTAAATGGAGGTTATATTTTTAATGGCCTACCAACAGATAATTATACAGTTGAAGTAAGTGCTGGTTTACCAACTGGACTACTGTCTACTTTTAACGAAGACTCCGGAACCTTACTACCAGATAATACAACCAATGTAAATATTTCGGGCAGTGGAGCCGAGCATCTAAGTGCTATTTTCGGATATAATTATGCGGTTGCTATGGATGTAAATAATCCTGATGGAACGACAACCGGAGCCATAGGAAATAGAATTTGGAATGATATTAATGGAAATGGAATTCAAGAAGTAGGAGAAGCTGGTATTCCTAATGTAACGGTTAGATTGTTCAACGATCATGATCTGGATGGAGTCTACGATAATGCCATGGGCACTACGACTACAGATCCCAGTGGTTTCTATATTTTTGATAATATTGTTCCTAATGCTTACGTGCTTGCAGTTGATGATGCTACCCTTCCATCCATTTTTGCAACAACTCCTACTGGTGATCCGGACAAAGATGCAGATAATATCAGCGAGCCGATGATGGTCGCTCCTGGCGATGTAGTTTTACTCGGTGATTTTGGCTACCAGCCAACTAGCGGATCAACCATCAGCGATGCAGTATTTATTGATGCAAATGCAGATGGCGTCCAAGACACAGATGAACCTGGAATTGCTGGAGTAACCGTCCAACTCACCAACAACGCGGGAGCAATTATTGCGACGACAACTACTGATGAAAATGGTAATTATATTTTCGGCGGATTACCCGCTGGCACTTATATTGTTGCGGTAACGGATACCCGAAATATCTTAAAAAGCTTAGTACCCGTTAGTGACGCTGATGGAAGTAATGATCTTGTTTCTATGGTGACAGTTGATGGAACAGAAGATAATATTATACAAGATTTTGGGTTTGCGCCAACGGCACATTTACCAAGTCAGGGAATTATTGGAAATACCGTTTTTATTGATACCAACAATGATTTTGCTTTTACAGCTGGAGAAGGTGCAGAAAACGTAAACGTTAATTTATTTGCAGCCAACGGTACCACACTGGTAGCAACGACTCAAACCAATAGAAATGGTAGTTACTATTTCGGTGCACTTGATCCGGTAGCCACGTATGTTGTCGCTGTAGACCTAGAAACTTTACCAGGAGGGAATTTATATTATAATTCTGTTGATCCAGATGGCGCCGCTCCAGGAGCTAGTATTTCTACTGCTGATTTAGCTGCTAAAGGTGGATTGGATTTTACCAAGGATTTTGGGTATGCTGCCAATACACCGTATGACATCGATGGTACGGTATGGGAAGATACTAACGCTGATGGAACACTAGACGCTAGCGAAGCTGCTCGTTTCGCTAATACAACGGTAATGCTTACGAATGATCAAGGAGCTGTATTGGCAACTACCATTACGAATGCTATGGGCTACTATAGTTTCCAAAATTTACCAAACGGTAATTATTCCGTTATCGTAAGCGATGTTCAAGAAAGTCTTACTGGATTCTGGCATAGCTTAGGTACCGATAGTGAATCGGATCCTGTCAATGTAATCATTAATGGAGCTGATCAAACAGATATTGACTTTGGATATTACAATCAGGGAGCCGCAGTAGGTAATCGTGTATGGGATGATTTGAATGCCAATGGATTACAAGATGTAGGAGAACTTGGAATTGCCAATGTAATGGTAACCATGACGGTGGATTATGACGGAGACGATACAGATGATATTACCGTCGTGACCACAACAGATGCTCAAGGGTTCTATAGCTTTGGTCAGTTATTGTTGGATGAAAACTACAGTGGTGCAACAACTCCAGATTACACCATTAGCGCAACAGCCCCATCGGGTATGGAAGTAACCACACTTGGAGCGGGTAGCAACGACCGACTAGATGCTAATGATCCGAGTGGTACCACGGTTGCTCCTAGCAAAGGAGCAGCTGATGTTACGGCAGTTGCAAATCCTGCCAGTGAATTAGCTATTGCTGGATATGATTTTGGATTTAAAACGACGGCATTACCAGTTGAACTTACTTCCTTTACGGGAAGTGCTGCTGACTGTAAGGTAACCTTAAAATGGTCTGCTGCTTCTGAAGTAAACTTTAGTCATTACGAAATTCAAAGAAGTGAGGATGGACGCAGGTTTACTAAAATCGGCAGTATGATTTCGAGTGGAGACGCAACCGCAGCTAGTTATGTTTTTATAGATAGTAAAGTTAATTCCGAAAATTATTATCGATTGAAAATGGTCGATAAAGATGAAACGTTCGAATACAGTGATATTATCCATCTCAGTTTAGATTGTAAGAAAACGGATGGATTAAAGATTTATCCAAATCCATTAATGGATGCACAACTGACCGTAGAATTGTATACCGAATCGTTAAATACGATATTGGTAATTACAGATCTTACGGGAAGGATTATGCAGTCTTTTATCCTTGATACCGATTTCGGACAAAATACTTTACGAATAGACACCGGTGATTTGCCTAACGGTACGTACTTTATTTATGAAAGTACAAATCCAGCAGCTAGTCCTGTTAAGTTTATTAAAGTGCAGTAATCGTATTTTGATACTATAATTTTAAAGAGCCGATCTGCATTCTTACAGATCGGCTCTTTCATTTTAACTTATCGCAAAACTACCAGTTCCAAGTAACGCCGACATTCCACCAACGGCGAGGTAAATTGGCACCTAAAATTTCTTTATAATTGGTATTGGTTAAATTTCTAATCTCAACATAAGGGGTAAAAGAATGAGATAGATTATATCCAAATTTAAGATGTGTAATCAGATAATCTTTTGGAATAGATCCTTCTATTGATGCTACTAACTCATCTTGACGAGTACTAATACTAGTGGCAGAAGTAATCTGAAAATCATAGGCTGTAAAATCTAAGGTCAAGCCAAGTTGATGCGTTGGATGATTGGCAATATACTTTGATAATTCCCCTGTTTCCGCTTTGGTCTTTAACCAAGTGTAGGCAAGTTGGGTATTAAGATCAATTTTATTATTCCAGTTAACCCTATATTTCACCAAACCTTCTAGGCCAATTACACTACTACCAGAGAGGTTGTCCGCATAAAAATAATCAGCATCTTCCTGTAGATTTTTCACATTATCAATCGTCGCAGAATTTCGTAGAGAATAATCAATCAAATTACTAGACTTTCGGTAAAATCCAGTTAATGAGAATAACCCATTTTTATTAAAATAATATTCTCCACCCAAATCAAAAGAGTGAGATCTCTCTGCTTGCAAATCCGGATTACCCACGTTACGACCTGGAGATAAACTGGGAATTTGAGAAGAAATAAATCGTTCCGTAAAATCAGCAGCTCGCACCGAACGTCCATAAGAGGTTCTAAAAACAAATCCATTTTGACGATAGCTTAGACTCGCCTGTGGCAAAATTTCCCAACCAAAATTCTCATCATGTTCGGCCCGTAAGCTTACATGGGTTTGCCAATTTTCTGACAAAGCATAAGATAAAACGCTGTAAATACCCACTGCTAAATTTTGGTGATCACCGCGATCGGTACTGTTAATTTTTTTATCAATTAACTGTACACCAGAGGCTAGATTTATTTTATCATTTATATGAACAATATGCTGTAGGTTGGTGAAAATTTGTTTCGTATCATGTTCATTCGGTGAGAATAATGGATTAAAAACAAAAAGGTCATTGGTGGTTTTGTATCCTCCCGTAAGGCTGACTTCGTGTCGGTTCTTTTGGTAACGAATGGCTCCTTGTGTCCAGAGACTTTTCACAGTTTCTTCTGACTCATCAAACCCACTACGCGTATAAAAATACTTGGCGTTAAAATCTCGGTAGTCATACCCTACTCGACCGTACACGCTCCAACCGTCTCCAAGACGGCCAGCAACAGCAGCGGAGATTGTACGTAAATCAAAGAAATTCTGATATAAACTATCTGGATCATTACCTGCTAAAAAATTAGGATTTACGTAGGTTTCTCCATCCGCAATATTTGCTTTATAGGCAGTCGAAAAATGCCATTTATTTTTTTGCAAATTCACACCTAGATCCGTACGATTTAGATTATGTTTTCCAATCCCCACGTTACCACGCGTACTGACCGATTTATCCATTTCTGCGGATACAAAAGTTCGGGTTTTAATATGAATAATTCCTCCAACGGCATCGCTTCCATAAGAAGCCGCAGCAGGGCCACGAATGATTTCGACCTGCGCAATTTCAGATAATGGTACGGGAATATTATTATTAAAATGAGCGGTCAACGGATCATTAACTCGGACGTTATCTACTAAAATTAATACCTGCGAAAAAGTACTTCCTCGGATACCGATATCGGACTGCACCCCAAAATCGTTGCGACTATTGAGGTTAATACCAGGTAAATAACGGAGCATTTCATCAACGGTTGTTACAGGTAAATCGCGTAATTCATCAGCAGTGATAATAGAAATACTTCTTCCGGTTTTGTAGGAAGCAGTGGGAATGCGGGTAGCGGTCACTATTACTTGATCCAGCTGGAGAGAATCCTGTGCTGATAATATTTGACAGATTAATAAAGTCCCTAAAAGTAAAAAGAATGGTTTTCTCAAAACGGGTTATTTTAGTGATAAAACCGCAATGATAAGGACTTTTAAGCAATAAAAAGGTCTTTTATTTTACCTATAATTTAGTTCAATAAATAATTTGGTTTCTTAGAAAAGAACGGGCAATTTTATTCTGGCTTTATCAATTCTACCGTAAAAATTAATGGTGCATGTGGCGGAATTTCGTGGCCAAATCCTTTCGCTCCGTAGGCGATACGCGAAGGGATTAAGAAAATGCCTTTCCCACCAGGTTTTAATAATTGTAAAGCTTCTTGCCAGCCTCGGATGACCTGATTGAGTTTAAATTCTAATGGAGTGCCTCTTTTATAGGAAGAATCGAAAACGGTTCCATCTAATAATTTCCCTTCATAATGGGCTTTAATTTTACTAGTTGCGGAAGGGGATGTGCCTTCTCCTGCTTCAATTATTTGGTAATACAATCCAGAGTCCGTTCTTTGTACATTTAGGTTTTGATCAATGGCATATCCGACCAAGGCATTCTGATCTTTTTCAGGCTGTGTTTTTGGATCTTTAATAAAATGAGATGATAAGCGAGCAGTTAAATCCGTGGTACTTATTTCTGCGAGTGGTGCGGGTGGAGCTGTTTGATCTACTGAAGCTGGACAGGCGTAGAGGAGAATGGGGAGTAGGAGGTATAGGTATTTTTTCATTGGAATGGTTGAATGGTTGAATTTATTTTTTACAAAGTACGCGGAGATGCGACACCTGTTTCGGGAGGCCTTCTTTCGTGCTTTTCTTTTTTCGGTCATTCTCAACATTCTTGTTTGTCGCGCAGAGACGCAGCACCTGTTCCGAACTTGTTTCGGAAGACCTTCTTTCGTGTATATCTTTTTTCGTGATTCTTCTATCTTGTTTTTTGTTCCGCATACCTGTCCTGAATTTGCTTCAGAAGACCTTCTTGCGTGTATACTTTTTTCGGTGATTTTCTTTGTGGTAAATGCTTTTTATCACGGAGACATAGAGCTAACGCGGACACTTAATGTGTATTTTTTGAAACTAAGTTGTTTTGAACTGTTGAATATTAAGATGTCATCTCAACGATTCAACAGTTCAACAAAAACTACTTAGCGATTCTAACGATCGTATTTTCTTGAATCCAACAAGGAACTTTATAAGTAGAACCTTCCTTTATGCCTCTCTGGAAAATATCGGCACGCGTTGGCATATACTGACGGTAACGGTTAATTAATTTATTCGCTTCAGCGGATACACTAGGATCAACGGACTTGGCTTTATTCCATTTGTCAATGGCAGCCCAAGTGACTCTTTGGCTGTCAAAGCCGGTACCAGGACCACACAACGGACCAGAAGAAGCGTACATCGTACCGATCAACATATAGGGCGCCCCCCAGCCGGATCTTTGCGAGGCAGCTTTGCGCGCATATTTACGAGCCTGAGAATATTTCTTTTTGTGAACGTAGTAGATCTTCGCAATTCGCAAATTGATGTTTGCTTTTTTGGTATTGTCATCAACAGAATTTACGTATTCTTCATACTTGCTAATGGCACAGTCATAGTCTCCATTTTCCATACAATCACGTGCTAATTTAAGTGGTCCAGAAGTGGTAACTGGTCTCTTACAATTCGCTTGCTTTGCGGCACGTGCTGCCACGAGATTAGGATCTGTCTCAGCGCAACCACCGTATTTTAGTCGAGCGATAAAAGTACCGATCGCATCACAGTCATTAGGATTGGCCTGATATTCGGCAGCATACTTATTAATAAAATGATCGCAACCGTAGAAGCCTTTGATACCTTCTAATTGTTCCAAACGAGCGGGTGTATAACTTTCTACAATGTCCCATCCCTGTTTTTTCCATTCTGTCGGCGTTCTTTCTTTTTTATTATGATTAAAAATATCATTGATTTTTCCGGCGTATTTTTGTGCTTCGGCCATCGGAATTTTTTCTTCCAGTAATGAATTTACAATTATAGAAGTAAATGGATTTAAAACAGAAACACTCGCTTTCAGTCCGTCTTCATCTACAATTTCTTTATACATCTCGTAGATCTCTTCGTCCGATTTGGTGCCAGGAAACGTATAGAAATAATCGTAGGCCATTAGGGCTTTGTAGTCTGTCGCTTTTTTAGGATAACATTCAACGGCTTGCTGATAAAGATCAAATACCTTTTGTTGGTAAGCGGCCTTTTCTGCGGCAGTCGTACTTGCTTCATAAGTGATTAAGTACTTATAAATTCTAGCACCATCCATATAATGCACATCCCGACGACCATCTGCTGCGGGAGCCATTTGATATACTTTTTCCCATAGAGGAAGTGCTTCCTTATAATTTTGCGCTTTCATTTGATCGCGGTAAAGGACATGCGCTTCTAAGGCTTCTTGTTCGAAGGATTCGTTGACCCATTTTTGACAAGGGCTGAGATTAGCCGTATTGACTGGAGGCTTTACTTTGGTCGCTGAAACAGGTTCTTTCGCGGCTTCTGTTGTTTTGGGTGTACAGGCGTAGAAAAGTACACTAACAGTACAGAGGATCAGCAATAAGGCAACATTGATTCGTTTCATGTTTAAATTGTTTTAGATATTACTTTGGAACTACTAAGATATAAAAAAGCTCCGTCTTTAGGTAAGACGAAGCTTTTTCTTAAAAGTTTATAGCGCATTCTTTATCAAAAAGTTAATTACACGATTTATAATATAACCTTTGACTAAAATGTTATTTATTTAAAACTTACTCGGACGGTTTCACCAATCCAACAACCCACTTTGGCGCTGTCTCCGGCTTTGATACCTTGCATAAAACCATCTTTCTTTTCAGGCTTAGAGGCTGCATACTTTCCGATTTTATTACCAGCTTCATCTCCTACGGAAGGATCGATAGAACGAGCGTAAGCATATTTATCAATCGCTGCCAATACAGCTAAACGCTGATTCCAGTCGTTACCACAGCTACGAGCAGAAGAAGCATAAAGATCACCGATCAACATATAAGGTCTTCCCCAGTTAGGACGCATTTTAGCAGCAGCTAAAGCGGTAGAACGTGCCTTGCTATATTTCTTCAACTTACGTCCCTGAATAGAAGCGATAGAGAACATATATCCTGCTTTCTTTTCTGGGTTGGTCTCTGCGTCAGCAGCTTCTTGGTATTTAGCAATCGCACCAGCATTGTCGCCTTGATCATATAATTTTTTAGCAATACTAGCAGGATTATTAGCTTCAAATTCTGCTACTCGACTCGCATTTTCTTTTTGTGCCCAGGCAGCATACTTTCCTTCTAGTTCACTTAATAATGGCTCGCTAGCTTCACATCCTTGTCGTTTTAATTCACGAATTGTATTTTCAATCACTTGAATATTATCCGCATCCTGACGGTAAGCAGGCTCTAATTTTTTAACAAAGTAAGCACAATCAAAAATATTTCTTTCGATCCGTGCAAAGACACCATTCATGGATTCTTTGGCTTGCTTAAAACGATCCGCAGTCGCAGCATTATTAGCTATATTGTGATCTGCGATGGCATTCAACTGGTCGTATACACCACGAGCCGCAGCTTTGTCCATTTTTTCCGCAGCAAATTGATTTACAACCACCGTAGCGTAAGGAACGAGGATAATATCTTCAATATCGTTACCCGCTAATTTTACGGTTTTTTCAAGTGCACCTTGCAACATATCGTCTGTTCCAGGAACGTATTTTTGGTAAAAATAAAAGATGTTATAAGCCTTACGTCCAGTCAAGTAAGCTTCCTGACCTTTCTCACCATAACAGGTAATCTGTTCATCATAAAGTTTGAGCATTCGATCTACCAAGGTCTGCTTTTCAGCTTCATCCGTAGATTTATCAAATTTTGCCTTTAGAATTTTTCGTCCGTCAGCATAGTGCAGATAGTTTTTACCATTAGCCGCCGGAGCGATGGTATAAGCTGTTTCCCAGTTTTCATAGGCACCCTCTAGATCTTTTGCTTTTACCGCATCTCGATAAAGTTGGTGTGCAACTAGTCCATCTTCTCCTTTTGGAGATTCGTCGAAAGTACCACATTGAGCTGACAAGGCAACAGAAAATAGGGAAAATACCGCTACTGCTATTCCTAGGATTAAATTTTGTCGTTTTTCCATAATTAATAAAATTTTCGTTTAAGAAACCAATCGTTATTATTTAAAGTGAAACCTAAAGTTATTCTACCATAGGTCTCTTTAATTGTATCATTTCCTGATAATTGCCCAAATTCTAGGGCAAAATTAATAAAAGAAGGAGGTCTTTGCCTACTTATGACTGGTAAACGTATACCAAAGGTAACTCCAAGATCTGTTAAACTTTTGTCAAAACCGCGAGGGTCCTTTCCATAATAGAGTCCAGCTTGGTAATTAATTCGCTTCCAAAAACTACCAATAGAGTTATAATCTGGGGTAATATTCCCTCCTGCGGCTAGTCTCCAAGAGTTCGTTAATCGCTCTGAAGGACGAATCGGATTGCGGTAATTACTCCAAGCAGTCGTCTTAAAATCAAGTCCTACGCCTCCTTTATTTACTTTTTCATAATAGATACCAACACCAAAATCAGCGGGTAGTTTACCTTGAAGGTCGGCATTTTGGGTGTTGACAATGGTATCGCGCAAAGGATTGATGTTACTGGCCCCATAAACAGCGTTGACCCGCTGTTTGAGCTGACTGGCGTTAAAGTTTACATTATTGCCACTATTACCATAAACACCAAAGGTTAGAAATTTACCGTTTCTCTTCTTTTCGCCATCCTTCATTTCCGTAAACGCATATCGATACTGAAATCCTAGATTCCAGATAAGCGATCCGATACTGAATTCATCACTAAAATCATTAAAATAGGCGGATTCGAGGTTTTGATAGGCAAGAATCTGATCATTTGCTACTTTTCCAAAGAGGTAACCTAGATTAAAGCCTGCGGAAAAGTCTTTATATCGTACGGCATTTCCCCAATGTACCTTAAAGGTTCCACCGCTTCCTTCAAACTGAAAGTCTACCGTATCCTGCGCCGCAGTAATATCCTGAGATACAATTCGATATCCTACGTTAGAATAGGGTAAAAAAGAAAGATTCATTCCCCAATACCAAGGAGATTTAATCGGATTAGCCGCTCTATTCTTCGGGTTTTTGGTAGGAAATCCTAAAGAGATATAGTCCAAATTTCCAGTATAAAGCGTTTGGCTACCCTCTGTTCCAGAAAGATTGGTTCTTTTAATGTTCAAACCAACATCAAAGGAAGTGAGTCCTAAAAAAGCGTAAGAAGCTGGATTGACCGTATTAATGTGAAAGGGATTGTTGTAAGCAGCACCAAGGCTTCCCATACCACGAGCATGAGAAAAAGCAGGATTCACCAAATTACCCAGACCAATCCGGGAAAAAGGAGAATTTATTTTTGGTTGAGCAAAACTGTAGGTGGTGATCCCAATTAGAAAGAAAGCAAACATCCACAATTTTCTACTCCGATAATTCGACATTATAGTTTAAAATTTTATTTAGTCCGGTCAGCACTAAATTATGATTTACAAATATCCGGGTTTTCAGTTTTTTTGCAAAAAAATCAGCGTCCCCGCCTGTTAAAATAACGTTAATCTGTCCGTATTTTTCTTCATACCAACGGATAAAACCGCTTGCTTCCGCAAGTGCTCCCAGCTGACCGCCAGTTTGCAATGCGGTTTTGGTATTGTTTCCTACCAAATTCCGTACACGGCCCCGCTCCACTAGTGGCAATTTGGCCGTAAAGTGATGCATGGCTTTCAACCTCATTTCGATACCGGGCGAGATACTACCACCGTAATAATCACCGGCTGCGGTAATCAGGTCGTACTTGATGCAGGTACCCGCATCTATGACCAGATTATGCTGACCGGGATATTTAGCGAATGCCCCCACGACGGCGGCTAAGCGATCTTTTCCCAGCGTTTGAGGAGTTTTGTAATGATTTTGGATGGGAAGAGCAGTGTTGGCATTTAGGTTGATATAGTAAAAATGCTTTTTAAAAAAATTATCTACCGGTTTTTTGAGGCCGCTAACAGTAGAGAGGGCGACCCGGCTAATCTTTTTTTGCTCGATCAATTCCTTTACTTGGCGTAAAGTCCATTGATCCCAAACCATTTTTTTCACCAACCTGTGTCCTCTAAAAACGCCTATTTTAGTTCTCGTATTGCCAATGTCAAGAATAAGATTCAAATGGATATTTTTTTTGCTAGTTGGCCTATTAGCTGATTGGCTAACCGGCCCTTTATTTAAAGATGATCTTTCATCCAAAAATGGCGTATTTAATGCTTAAAATGTCGTGTACCGGTCATCACCATTGGAATATTTTTTTCATTACAAAAATCAATACTCAATTGATCTTTCACGGATCCTCCCGGCTGAATAACCGCTTTGATACCTGCCTCCCATGCAATTTCCACGCAATCTGGAAAAGGGAAAAAAGCATCCGAAGCCATTACACTACCTTCTAGTTCAAAACCAAAATGTTTGGCTTTGGTGATCGCTTGTTTGAGTGCATCCACTCGCGAAGTCTGACCACATCCCATTCCGACCAATTGACGATTTTTAGCTAAAACAATGGTATTTGATTTTAAATGTTTAGCACATTTATTGGCAAATAATAAATCATCAATCTGCGCAATGGTGGGTGCTTCGTTGGTTGCTATTTTAAAATCTTCTTCCACTTCCGTTTTCAAATCCATCTCCTGTTCGATTACTCCGTTGAGTAACGTCTTAAAGGATTTTTTAGAAACGTAGAAGTCTTTAATTTTCAGTAAAATTCTTTTGCTCTTTTTCTTCAACAATTCTTTTGCTTCCTCCGTAAATTCAGGAGCGATTAATACTTCGTAAAATATTTTATCAATTTCCGTCGCTGTCGCTAGGTCAATGGTTTGATTGGCAATCAAAATTCCACCAAAGGCAGAAACAGAATCTCCGGCCAACGCCGCTTTCCACGCTTCCAGTACCGTTTCGCGCGTGGCGATACCACAAGCGTTGGTATGTTTGAGCACGGCAAAAGTTGGATTATCCGCTTTGAATTCTGCCATCAAATTAACCGCAGCGTCGATATCCACTAGATTATTATAAGAAATTGGTTTTCCACCAAGACGCTCAAATACCGCATCAAAATCACCGTAAAAATTTCCTTTTTGATGAGGATTCTCACCATACCGTAAAGCCTCTGAAGTATGGATACTTTGCTTAAAGACCGTATCTTCCGAATCTTCGTTGAAGTAATTAAAAATGGCTACGTCGTAATTAGAAGAAACTTTAAAAGCCCGGCGAGCCAACTCTTTCCGCTCTGCCATCGTCGTAACACCATTATTTTCTTGCAAAATATCCGCAATCATCTGGTATTCGGCTCGGCTTGGCACGACTACAACGTCTCGATAATTTTTGGCAGCAGCTCGAATCAATGAAATACCTCCACTATCAATTTTCTCGATAATCGTAGACTCATCATTGGTGGATGCTAGGGTTTCTTCAAAAGGATATAAATCTACTACCACTAGGTCGATTTCTGGAATATCATACTCGGCCAACTGTGCTAGATGAGATTCCTCTCGACGGGCCAGTAGTCCACCAAACACCTTTGGGTGTAAGGTCTTAACCCGACCATCGAGAATAGACGGGTATTCGGTAATATTTTCTACTGCTTCAACCGTAATCCCTAGATTTTCGATAAATTTCTGGGTTCCGCCGGTAGAAAACAGTTTAACTCCTTGATCGTCCAGTAACCGTACGATGGGCTCCAACCCTTCCTTTGAAAATACAGAAATGAGGGCCGATTTGATCTTTTTTGGCATAGCCATAATAATATTAAGATTATAAGCTCGTGAAACGAAGGTGCAAAGATACAGTTAAGAAAGGGAAAGGCAAAATTAAAGATGTTTTAATGAAGAATGGGATAATGAATAATTAATAATTTCTTAACCAAAAGCGGTCAACCTATATCAGGGACGGACAGTCTTTAGATATTTATTGATTCTTAAAGATTTCCAATAATCGTTTTATTCCTTTTTGATTTTCTGGTAGGAAAAAGGCGTGTTGAATGTCGTTGCGCTCGCGACTGGTCAGATGAAAAGTCATAGAAGCCATTTCATTATCTTTACTTGGACGATAGATAAATCGGATTATTTCAAACATATCCTCGCCTAAAAGATCAAAGATATATCCCAGATTGGTATCTTGCTCATATTCTTGTAACGATAAAATCTGACCTGGAATACCAAGAGGATTGAGTAAACTTGAGATCATTCCTTGATTATCGTTTTCATCAATTTCCTGAATTTTGTCTCGTCCAACTACTTGAACTAGTACCACACCTGCTGTATTTTCTTTGATCCAATCTTTAAAAACATGTAAAAATCGAGTAGCAGACATGATCCCATAATTGTCACGAAACCCAGCGTCCATCACCTCAATAGCGGGTTTGGTGGGTAGATATACATTAGGTAGAATATAGGGATAAGTAGCATTCATCCGCAGGGCGGTGGTAAATTGTAAATCGGCGGCGCCGTGTTTATCAAAAATGGTCATAAAATCTACTGCATCGACTTCCAAGGAGCCTTTGTTGTCAGCACTGACCGGAGGCAAAGTCATATAAGACAAACGATGGGGGGAAATGATCAAGCGACGTCCATCATTGACAATGGAAGGCGTAATAAAAAGCATAGGAATTTTAGCATCAAACTCTGGCTGGTAATAATCGCTGAGTTTTTTATCGAAGACCCCATTGGTGTTTTCAGCCAATTGTTTTTCAAAAATGTATCCTCGATCTTTATAATAAGTATGTCCATTTACTTGAAAGGTAGACCAAGGTAAAAACAGATCATTTGAGATAATGGTAAACGTCAACGAGTTGAGCAAATCGCTAGAAATATTTTCTATGTACTTTTTATCATAATAAGATTTGATCCGGTTTTCTTTTTTCTGGAGCATCAATTCTCGCAGGTAAGCAGCACCCAGTAGCCCTCCAGAAGCACCGGTCATCAATGCGGTATGTTCTAATAAATTCCCATTGAGCAAACTATCAGATTCTTGGATTACTTGCATACTCCAAACAGCGGCTTTCATTCCTCCTCCACTGACACAAAGGATGGACATTTTTGGTTTTTCGATTCCTCGGGCGGCCATTTTCTTTTTCCAATTTTCAAGAATCTGAAGCGTATTGGCTTTGTCTCTTTCCCAGTTGCCATTATTACTGACATCTTGTAAATTTTTGTAGGTATAATCTACTGGCGGAATTTTATAATCCAATCCATACGCTCTATTTTCGTGGGTAAAAAGATCGAAACTGGAGAGATAATTAATTAGAACAAGAATAATGATAAACAAAGAAAAACGCCATTTATCAAACCAGTAAGTGATCGCCCCCGTAATCGAAAGCACCACACAACCTAAAACAAATATACTCGCTCCTGCGGGAATCCGGAAGAGTGGATTATCAATCGCCAATCCCAAACTAATCAGCACGATCATCGCTAATAATTGAACAACCAGCGCATTCAAATGATTTTGTTTAAAAACGCTTAACAAGATGCTACTGTCGTAGTGTTCTACATTTCTAACTAAACGCGTTTTCATCTCTTCCGTAAGATACGTATCCACTCGCCAAGTACTGATCCCAGTTTTTACCGTGGGAAGTTCTTCGGCCTGTCGGCCAGGTGCAATTGATTTGAGCAAATTAGGCGGCGTTTTTTTACGTTTTTTTCTAAAACTAAAAATATCCTTATTGGTCAATCTAAAATAGAAAGAGGAGATCAACACAAAGCATCCAACTCCGATCGCAAAACTCAAACAATGCCAAAAAATGGTGGACACTTCGCGGTATTCGTTATAAGCTTGAAAATAAATAGTATGCCCAAAATAGAGCACCAAAAAGGATAACGGAATGATAAAATTATTGAGACAAAATTTGGTAAAGGGGCGAGCCAATGATGCTAAAAACGGAAAATGGTGCGCATCCAGTAGGTAGGCGGTCAGATTCCAAGTAGTAAAAAAAGCGCCGAATCCTAGTCCAAGAAAAAAATAGCTCAACCCACTTACTTCCCCTAGATATTCTGGAGCAAGAAACAAATAGCGAATTCCAAACAACCTTCCTAGTTGTCCGGTCATCAGCAACGTGATCAATATCCAAGTGATGATCAACAAAAGGTTGTTCCGCAAGTGTAAGATCACTAGCTGAATAGGAAAAGAATAAAAAATATTAGCTAATAGCTTTTTCATTTCCAATCTTTAAAACCCAATCCAACGTGGTTTGGGACTTCATCTAACTTGTTAATTCCACCAAATTCTGCGTTAGAGCACCTCATCGGTGCGATGGCATCGCTTCTATTTCTGGCCTTGATTTGAATAAAATCAAAATCGTTTTATTCGCCCAATTCACCTTGTAATGGGTTTAACTTAGTAACTCGGATCAATTCAATTTTTGTATCACTCACTAGTTCCAGATTGAATTGATAATTATCTAGGTGAATCACTTCTCCTTTTTGAGGAATATTTTCGTTGGTCATCACCAAATAACCTGATAACGTATGGTAATCTCCTTCGGGAAAATTGAGGTTTTCGTATTTTTCATTCAGATAACTGATTTCTAAGCGGCCAGAAAATAAATACTCATGCTCACTTATCTGATCTTCTACGTATTCTTCCTGATCATGTTCGTCTTCAATCTCACCAAATATTTCTTCCAGAATATCTTCTAGTGTAATAATGCCTGAAGTACCACCAAATTCATCAACGACACAGGCAATATTAATTCTCTTTTTAATCAATAAATTCATCAAATCTCGTGCTCGCATAACTTCAGGAACAATCGGAATATCAATGACCATATCCCGCAATCGGCGTGGATCATTGAGCAATTGTTGGTGGTGTACATAGCCCATCACTTTATCAATATCTCCATCTTTGGTCACAATGATTCGAGAATGATAGCTTTCTACAAATACCTGTCGCAATTCTTCTAGCGAAGCCGTCACATCAATAGCTTCTATTTCCTTACGGGGAATCATACATTCCCGTACCTTTATTTTTTTCAGATGAAGGGCATTTTCAAATAGCTCTGTATCAATAGCAATATCTTCTTCTGATTGAGATTCTACCTTAGTATCTCGAATAAATTGTTCCAGATCTAATCGTGTGATAATATTGGTGGTATGTTCAATAGGTGTTTTTAAAATAGCGCCTAATAGAAAGTTGGAAAGTTTGGTCATCAACCAGGCTGGTATCGCTAGAATAAATTGAAAGACCCGAATCGGGATAGCCAAAAAATAAAGGATTTGATCCGCAAAAAGTCGGAACAAGGTTTTAGGTAAAAATTCGCCAAAAATTAAAATAATGATGGTGATCAAAAGGGTATTAATCAATAGCATGATAGGAGTACCTGTACCAATGTGAAAATACTGATTGATCATCACGGTAAGTGGAGCCGTAAGTAGCGTAGTAAAAACAACCAAGGTAATATTATTTCCCACGAGCATGGTTGCCAGGAATTCGGCAGGCTTATCATAAAAATGAGAAAGAATTCGCCCTCGGCGGTTGCCTTTATTTCGCTTGAGTTCTATCCGTAATTTACTAGCCGATACAAAAGCTATTTCTGTACCAGAGAACAGGGCAGATAACAATAGAAAAATGATAATGGTTAGCAAAGAAAAGTATTGGTTTAGAAAAAACTATTTCAAATATAATCATTCTGGAAGAATCTGGTTAGTTTTTTGGCTATTTGATGCTCATATCCATAAGTGGACTTACAAACTGAAAAGCCAAACCAATAGCAAAAAATTACTTTCTTGGAAAAAAGTTAGGTTAATTTCGATACCCTTGAAGTTGAAATTGAGGTTGCCCTTGAAGTTTTTAAAGCGGTTCTTCCAGCCCTTCCACCATCATTCGTCCCGTGGGATTGATGATTTTCCAATGATTAAAATCTTGGTCTGCTTCAAAACCATATCCATAAAACACTTCGTCAGGCTTTGTGATCTTTACAAAACGATTGGTGTGTACCATCTTACGTTGATCGTCCCAAGTAAGTTCTGAGGTGCGTAATTCTTCTCCTTTTCCACTTTTCCAGACCACGCTATCTCGGACAATTACCTTACTCTGATTTTCAAGTCGAATAGCATATTTTGCGGTCAAACTTCCTTGGGTTCGGTTCGTACCAGAACGGAGAAATTCGATTAAGATGCCTTCGGGAAATTCTTCTTTAGGTTTGGAATGGTCTACGTGGCGTAACATCTTAGGACCGCTTACTCGTACACGGACTATCGCAGAATCACTATACAGTAGCTGTACGTCTTTGGCTTCTTCAATTTTCACCTGATCTTTAGAGAATAAAGCATCCACCGCATCCAGATCATTTTCACAACTTGTAAAAGCAAAGATTGAAACGATAAATAGGTAGCAGATTTTTTTCATTTTTCCTTTTTTGAAGAAAATTTATTTGGGATATTGAATGAGTCTTCTATTGAAGTTGTTTAAAACTAGGTTACGCTACCAAATGCTATCTCAAAATTGTAATATCTCCTTCGTAGGCCACCGAGACGCCATCAATAAAGTCTACCACGATATAGTAGACGTAGACACCTGGTAGCATTTGTTGATTTTTAAAAACACCATTCCAACCTATCGTAGTTGAATTCAACGGAAGATTTGTTCCTTCATACATTAACGCTCCCCATCGGTTGAATATTCTCATTAATTGAATTTGCTGAGCACCGGGATTTCCATAAGCGGTAAAGATGTCATTATTTCCATCAAAATTAGGACTAAAAGCATTTGGAATATAAATCGGACGATCTTTATTGACATTGACGGTCACCGAATCCATCGCCGTACATCCTGTACTATCCACAATAGTGATGGTATAAATATCCGTGTTTAAAGGCAATAAAGTAGTAGAAGGACAATCACTACAATCTAGCGGTGCCGTTGGAAACCAACTGATCGCTACCGGCCGTTGAAAAGGTAAGACGAAACTAGATACCTTTGCGGGAAACCCTAGATTGACGGTCGTGTCTCGACCGGCATCCACGATCAGTTCTTCTGGTTCTGTAATAGTCGCTTCTACTGATGCAATACAACCTTCCATGTCCATCACGTAGACTGGAAAAGTACCAGCAGCAACATTTAATAAAATCGAATCTGTGGTAAAATTCACGGTATCCAAACTATACATATAGCCCGCTACGCCACCTGATCCAACCACACTCACGGAACCCGTAGAATCGCCAAAGCATAAGACATCTTCTACGCCAGTAATATTAACAAATAGACCAGCCGGTTCTATAATATTAATTGATCCATCCATGACACAATTATTTTCATCTCTAACGGTAACCGTGGCCAGTCCAGGGGTTAATCCAGTAACTAGCGTATCCATGGTTGCATTGGCATCACTCCATAAATAAGTGTAGTCCCCTACTCCACCTGTAACACTTACGGAAGCCATTCCATCATCGGCCATAAAACAACTAATTGGCACCGCTGACATGGTCAAATCTAATATATCTGGAGGAATTACTTCTACAATCGTATCACCTACACACCCACTCGCATCTCGAAATTGCACATTAAAGGTTCCGTTATTTAATCCACTAAACATATTATTGTTAACAAATCCATTTCCATCGTTATAGTCAAACTCATAAGGTGGTGTTCCATTAGAAACATTAAAAGCTACCATTCCATCATTACTATCAAAACAAAGTGGTGGCGTCACCACGGGTAATCCAGAATTTAACACTAATTCCAGTTCTCTCACATCAACTGCTAAAACTATTTCACAACCAGCTACATCTGAAATCGTTACATCGTAAATATCTACGCCAATATTGGTGATCGTGTTGGTAGTATTTCCATCTGCCCAGAGATACTGATAAGGCATGACCCCACCCGTAGTATTTAACACCACCGAACCGTCCATCCCACCTGCACAGGCAGGCATTGTAATATTTGGGGTAACTGCCAGCGCAGCCGGTGCTCCTACCTCGTAACTAAACGTGGTATCACAACCCAGCGCATTGGTAATAGACACTTCATAAATTCCCGTAAAAAGGTTATCGATATTATT
This sequence comes from uncultured Saprospiraceae bacterium, assembly GCA_937928405.1. Classification (GTDB taxonomy): domain Bacteria; phylum Bacteroidota; class Bacteroidia; order Chitinophagales; family Saprospiraceae; genus JALZUU01. Next base: position 697 of record CALFWZ010000015.1, on the reverse strand, counting down.
CGTTGTTGCTCCAGTACTCCAATTAACAGCAGTGATATTTGCGGTACTACTGATTTGAAGGTCAATAGCTCCAGTTGGAATTGTTAAACATTCTAAATCAGTGATCGTCTCAATGGCATTGATCGCATTCAGAGTCTGACAACAATTATCTACAAAGAGGGTATTATTTACTTCTGTTACTTGGCAACCATCCTCTGTACCGACTGTAAGCGCTACCGATTTTATACCGTCAGAAGCGTACGTTACGGTATGTGGTCCAGCGCCACTAGCCGTTGCTGGAGTAGCACCTACTCCGAAACTCCATTCCCAACTATTTAGGGTTCCCAACGAAAAAGTAGAAGTATTGGTAAATGTCACGGGTGCTCCTACACAAGCGAGTATTGGTTCAATGAGTAAACTTGGCTCTGGTCCTACAAACTCTGCGTCTCCGCCAAAACTGACGTTGAAGCCACTACCCGTTCCAGAAAAATTATTGACCATCATGGTATATGCTTTTCCTTGTTCTAATTCTAATGGTGCTAAAAAATTGGATTGATTTTGATCACAGCCAGCCGCTTCACTGACATCGGTTTCACCCGTTCTCAATCCCGTAACACCTAAACAAGGGCTAGGAAAAGCATTGGCAAATTCGCCAGCCGCCATACAACGTCGTTCCATTTTATTATTACAATTTTCGATACCGTTTGGTAATTCATAA
>CALFWZ010000014.1 GCA_937928405.1 uncultured Saprospiraceae bacterium | reverse complement strand
TTGTTCAAAGGCTTAATGACCCTCGGCATAGATGCAAATATTCTTTCTAAAAAAATTGCTCCATTGACATATAAAGCTCGTCCTACAAAAATCGTTGTGTTTGCCGCAATCAGTACATATAATATAAATGTCAAGGTATTTAGATTCATCTGCTTTTGTTTATCATTAAGATGCTGAATCAATCCGCTTTATTATCTTTATAATCGCAAGATAAGCTATATTTTCATAACTTTCAATAAAAATTGAAAGTTATGAAAATAAAAAGAGGATAGGCCAGTAATCACTGACCCATCCTTCAATTATATTTACGATTATGGTCTGGCCTCCCGTCCGCTTTCGCGGTGCCTTCCCTGGTCGTACTGTCGTACGCCCCCCTCCTTGCAGTCGGGATCAGTCAGTTATAAATCAAACTTAATCCCCTGCGCCAACGGCAATTCGGTGCTATAATTAATCGTATTGGTCTGACGACGCATGTACGCTTTCCAAGCATCTGAACCACTTTCGCGGCCACCACCTGTTTCTTTTTCACCACCAAAAGCACCACCAATTTCGGCACCACTGGTACCAATATTAACGTTGGCAATTCCACAATCAGAACCTCCAGCAGAAAGGAATAATTCTGCTTCTCGTACACTATCTGTCATAATCGCAGAAGACAATCCTTGTGGGACATCGTTTTGCATGGCAATCGCTTCATCCAATGTCTTGTATTTGATTAAATACAAAATGGGAGCAAACGTTTCATGCTGCACTACTTCGTAATCATTTTTTGCTTCGGCAATACAAGGTTTTACATAACAACCGCTACCATACCCACGGCCTTTCAACACACCGCCTGGTACCAACATTTTTCCACCTTCTTTTTTCAATCTTTCGATAGAATTTAAGTAACTCTCAACGGCATCTTTATCGATTAATGGTCCAACGTGATTTTTAGCATTTAAAGGATCTCCTATCTTTAGTTGCTTGTAAGCTTTTGTTAAAGCCTTTTTTACATTATTGTAAACACTTTCATGAACAATCAATCGACGAGTAGTCGTACAACGTTGTCCACAAGTACCCACTGCACCAAATAGTGCTCCGGTCAATACTAAATCCATGTTTGCATTTGGTGTCACAATGATCGCATTATTACCACCAAGCTCCAGCAACGTCTTTCCAAGTCGGGCACCAACAGTAGCCGCCACGATCTTACCCATTCGCGTACTTCCCGTTGCGCTCACCAACGCTACTTGCTTATCCGTTGTCATATATTCTCCTACCTGGTAATCACCGTTGATTAAACAACTTACGCCCTCAGGAACTTTATTCGCTTTTAATACTTTTTGTAAAATATTTTGACAAGCAACGGCGCATAAAGGTGTTTTTTCAGAAGGTTTCCAAACACAAACATCACCACAAACCATGGCGATCATAGAATTCCATGCCCAAACCGCTACTGGGAAATTAAAAGCAGAAATAATTCCTACAACGCCTAGCGGGTGCCACTGCTCGTACATACGGTGCGAAGGACGCTCCGAGTGCATAGTGAGTCCATACAACTGACGAGATAATCCTACCGCAAAATCACAGATGTCGATCATCTCTTGTACTTCACCGAGTCCTTCTTGCAAGCTCTTTCCCATTTCATAAGAAACTAGCTGCCCTAATTCCATCTTCTGTTCGCGCAGTGCGTTTCCATATTGGCGTACTACTTCTCCTCTTTGAGGAGCAGGAATTGTTCGCCAAGTAGCAAAAGCTTTTTGTGAAGTTCGAAGCACTTTATTGTACTCACTCTTAGAAGTGATACTTACACTTCCAATATATTTTCCATCAACTGGAGAATACGATTCGATATACTTTTTAGAACTGGCCGAAGATTTTAGTCCGGTACTGGTACCGTTATTTTTCTGTTTAAGTCCTAATTTTTTTAAAAAAGATTTTTTCATAAAATGGGTTTTATTTAGTAAAAAAGCAGTGCAAAGGTATTAAAAACTTCTTACGTTCGTTTTACCCAATTTGTTCCAAACAAAAAGAGGCTGTCTCGTCTTGTATTTAACGAAACAGCCTCTTATTTAAAATTCGGGATGCCTTATGTTTGGTAATTAAATTTATTTATAGTTGACACAAGTTCTGTAAGGCATACAGCTATTATTAGATGCGATATAAGTATCTAGTTCATTTTTTGTAGCGGTGGGCATTGAGCTATTAGTATGATTACCTTGTTTCATAAAGCCGGTAGACTGATGCGAACAGCCCAAGGTGTGTCCCACTTCATGTCCAGTTACTTTACTATATACAGCAGAACTAATACCACTATTTTTAGTAACCATACTATATGCTCGTCTTTGTCCATTGTAAAATTTACAAACGGTTCCTACATAGGCTTTACCAAACAAGGTTCCGAAATTTCTTCCAGTATAAATTAAATTGCAGTCACCATGACTTATATTTCCAGCACGACTCCAAGATCGAAACTGACTTAGGAAAGTGGAGCTGTTTGTAGAAGTTGCTGGACGGTTAGATGTATTTGTCTTAATATAACTACGCCATAATCTAAAGTAGAGTGGGTAATCATTATATCCCCAATATCGGTAACTACCATATCGCAATCTGTTTTCGATATAATTTCTAGTGTTGGTTGTATTATTACTAAACTTACCACGATATTCATAATCGGCTACATAAGTAACGGACATATCACGACAGCTTGCTCTTAATGAAGCGGAAGTATTATCTTCATTAGTCGTGCTTCCATCTTCTTCATCATTTAATGAACTAAATGAATCACTATCGTCATTACCGCATATAGCAGCATTACCTGCAATGTCGGCATCTAATCTGTAGTATACATATTGATTTTCATTGGCAGATGATACGAATCGACTTAATGGTTCAATAAAGTATTCAATGTCTCCTTCATAAATCGACCCAGTGAGCAGTTCATCTTCCATAATGAACATAGCTCTATTGTGCTCATCTGTGCTAAGACCGTGAAAAGCATCGCTTCTGCCGGTGCGTTGCACTTCAATCCAATTACCGTTGATATCACTCTCAAAAGTCTTGTAATCTGGATCAAAAAACTCATGATAGTTTACTGAAAAAACCCAAGATGGTTTTTCTTCGATTTGAAGATCAAGTATAAATTCTTGGTCTTTTTTTTCTAGAGATTGTTGAAGCAAATCCTGATTAGGAAGATTGACGATTTTGTAGTCCGTAAATAACACATCAAGTTGATCAAAACGTAAATTTTCTAGTGCACTTTCCTCGATTGACGTGTCTTTTTGACAACTAAAAAATAAGAGTAGAAAGCATAAAGCTGGATAAAAAAGTTTAAGTGATTTTCTCATGTTTGTTCATATTTAAAGTTAATGATTCGACAAAATAAGAAATTTAATTTTACTTTTTCAGTATTATTCCTTTTTTTATTCCATGTATTGTTTATTTATATTAAATAAATAAATAAGAGGCAGTCTCATCTTATGGATCATGAGACGGCCTCTTTTGGTCAATAGGGTTTTATACCAAATAAAAAAGCACTTGCTACCGAAGTAACAAGTGCTCTTTGTTTGAGTTATTTCCTTTTTTGTTATTTCTTACTGAATCGTCCTAGGAATTCTCCCATTGCTTTACCAGCAGCTTCTCGTCCACCTAGTCCGAAAGACAAAGCAAAAGCTACCGCAATGGCACCTAATGTCAATCCAAAAGCAAGGTTAACAATATCATCAGCGATACCCATCGTAGATAAAGCGATTGCTCCAAAAATTCCTAAGATGGCAAATCTAGATACAGAAGCCAACCATTCGTTGTCTTTGTTTGCCGCCATCACCGTGTGTACTTTATTAGCAATGAATGCACCGATTGCCATTACGAATAAGCCGAAAAGAATACGACCTGTTACTTCGAATACATCTTCAAGGATGTTAGAAATAGAAGCCATTTCTAACTTGTCAGCGGCAGAAAGAATACCTGCAAACATGATAAAGAAGAAAGCGATATTACCAACAAATTTAGAAGCAGGAGTAGCACCAATCATGCTATTGAAGCCCATTTTGTTAGAAAGCTCATCAACTCCTAAGTTACGTAGTAACTCCGTTAAGAAGCCTACTACAAACTTACCAACTACGTAGAATACTCCTAAAATGATACCGGCAGCAATAATTTTAGGGATAGCTGCCATCATGCTATTTAGCATATTGGTAGCAGGGCCACTGATTGCTTTCATGTTTAATTGATCCAAAGAGATGATAAGGATTGGAACAAAGACGAAAACAAATACTAATTGCTTAACTAGTTTTGTTAAAGCTACAGGGTCTTTCCAGCCCATTTTTTCAGATAAAGTTTCGATGCGTCCAGCAACAAATCCAGTTGCTTCAGAAGCGATCGTTGCAATGATATAACCAGCAAAACCGATGATACCTGCTGCAATGATGTTTGGAATATAACCAAAGAACTTACTTAACATGTCTTTAAGTGGCTCCAAAACATTGTTTACACCCAACATATCTAATACTAATAGTAAGACAAATAATAGTACTAAATAGTATACTAATTTTCCAATCAATTGATCGATTCGGAAACTAACATTCATTTTTTGTCCAAGTCGCTCGTCAATGCTTGTCTTCTTTAATAATCCAACTGCAAGCCGCTTAAAGATTCCTGCTACTAAGAATCCGATCAATAAAATAACTAGTGCTCCAAAAACCCTTGGTAGTGAACCTCCGACGCTAGATTGTAGGGTATCGAATAATCCTGTGAAATATTCCATAGTAAAGTAAGTTTAAATTTATTTTAAGGTTAAAAATTAAAAAAATATAGTATCAGTCTCTCCCTATTACTAGGAAGCGAAATAGATAAAATCAACAAAAGTATCAGTAGCTTTAGAAGGGGTTCTCTTTGCAATTAAAGAGTTTATCTCGTTCTGTTTCCTCTTTAGATGCAAAATCTTACAATAAGTAACGTTTTTTTTAACTTTTTTTTAAAACTTAATAATACAATATGCAGTTTAAAAAATATGGAACGTAAAGATTCTGATCCAATTCTTCTTTTTGATGGTGTTTGTAATCTCTGTAATGGGTTCGTAAAGTCAGTAATTACACGAGACCAAAAGGGAATAATCCGGTATGCCTCCTTACAATCCGAAGCTGGTCAACAACTACTTTCCAATATTAAATTAGAGTCGTTTTCGATGGATACGGTCATCTTGGTGGAGGGGAAAAATTTCTACACAAAATCAGATGTTGCTCTGCGGATTTTTCGACATTTGGGTGGTGGATGGCCTTATTTATATTATCTGTCTATTATTCCCAAATTTATACGAGATACGATTTATGATTTAATTGCTCGCAATCGTTATCGATGGTTTGGGAAGAAGGATAGCTGTATGCTTCCACAGCCAGAATGGGAAGATCGATTTTTGTAGAAACTGGTTTAAAAATAAAAAGACGAATTAAAAAGAGCGAATTGTTGATTTAAAAAAATAGAGAAGAATAGCCCCAATAATAAGAGCCAGAATTTTCTTTCCGAGAAGATTCTTTTCTTTTTTTCCAAACCAAGATAGGTCAGATAGGCCACAAAAATGGAATTTGTAAAATATAAGGTCAGCATGTTTGAATATGGGGTATAACTATTAATTCTAAAATCGATTCGTCCTTAAGACGAGATTTATTAGAAAATAGTTGCAGCATCTAACGCTTAAATTCGTTAATACTGGTAGAAATACTCAAATGATTGACGCCACCGGCCAAATGATAGATAGCCCGTCCATATTCTATTCTGAATTTACTCACTTTCATTCCTACTCCGAATGAGAATCCAGCTAAGCTCCGAAACTCCGCCACCTTTAGCTCCATTCGGCGTTGATGATTATATCCAACTCTAACTCGAAAGTTTTCTTTTTTCCCAAATAAGAATTCTCCACCAAAAGATAGATGTCGGAAAAAATTATCCACGTTGACGGCAAACCAGCCACGCTCTGTTGCTTCGACATCTCCCAGTACTGGTCCTTCATCTACAACATTAGGATCAACGTAAAGAATATTCCATTGGTCTAAATTTCGATAGTTAACGGTAATTCTAAGCGGCAAATATTTTAATTTTTGGGCGATTCCTAGATTAATCTCAAAAGGTAAGTACTCTCGATTATTATCCCGAAAAGAACTGAGCGTTAATCCTGCATTGCGTACCACTAGTGCTGCCGAAAAATTACTACTCGTATCCCGATAATAAGCCCCAAGATCTAAGGCTAGTCCCGATGAGTTATAAGATTCCAACTGAGAAGTGATAAATTTCAGATTGGCACCTACTGCGAGGTTTTCGTAGAGTTGTCGGGAAGCCCCCACGTTGATGGCATATTCCGCAGCCTTAAAGGTTCCTAGGTTTTGCTCAAATTCATCGGTTTGGTCAAAGGTTCCATAATCGATAAACTGCACGCCGCCATGAAAGGTCATATTTAATTTATCAATGTGTTGAGCATAAGCGGCGTAACCTGTCCCAATATCAGCAGCATAAAAATTATAATTAAATGAAAGTTGTTTGTCCATCTCAGGATTGAGGAGGGCAGGATTACGGTAAGCCGAGGCTAGGTCACTATCCCGTACCGCTAATAATTGTCCTCCCAATGCGGTAATACGAGCAGAGGGAGACAGATTTAAAAATTCAAAAACACGTTGCCCTCCTAATCTTTGAGCATGACTCGTTAAAACCATTCCTAAAAAAAGGAGTATCAGTAAAAATTGCTTCATTCGTAAATTATATTTTTTTTGTACTTACCGCTCCATCCGTCCGCGTCCAACTAGTGCGGCACACGCCTTTTTCACAATTCATTTTTTTTATAAGATCCCCATTTTCGTCGAATAATTCCAGTGGACCATGCTCGCTATGATTCCCACTAAAATAACTTCCTTTTGCTTTTAAGTTGCCATTGGGATGATACTCTACAAAAGGACCATTTTCAACGTTTTCCTTAAATTGTACTACTTCTTTCAACTGTCCATCTTCATAATAACTTTTTGCTTCTCCCATTAATACGCCGTCGTGATAGGCAGCAGAAAATTTAACCTGACCATTTGAATGAAACGATTGATAAGGTCCTTCAAAATTACCACTTTTATAAGTTTCGACTGTTTCTAACAAACCTTGCGCGGTGTACAGTTTGCGTTCGCCGTGTAAGGTATCCTGCCAATAGTTTGCTTCCTCCAATAGTACTCCTGCGCTATCTCGGAGCGTATAAGCTCCCTGCTTGAGGCCCGTTTCCTTATGAATTTGATAGGTGATTTTTTGACCGAATTCATTTTGTTCGGTGATAGTTTGAAATTCATTTTTACATCCAACAAAAAAGAGGACTAATGATAAAAGACAAATGATTCTAGTCATAATAATATAACGTAAAATTAAATAATTGATTGCGAAGTATTCGTCAGGCAGCTGACGCATCACCAGATGACAGCTTGAAGATAGTAATCATATTTGATTACCTTTTAAATTTCAGACTTTATTCTAAATAATTTCGTACGGCTAAAAATACGAGAATGAATATAAAAATCCCGAAGTCTGAATTAACAAACTCCGGGATTGGAAAATATTTTGTACTGATAAGCGTAAATTTTACGCGCTGCCAGTATATATTTAATGTATCTTAAACCATTTGTCCATTGCTGGAACCAACTTTGGTCTTAGGTACTTCTACCACAGCTCTTCCAATACTTTCATAGTGGAATCCGTGTTCTTTCATACTTTCTAAGCTGTATAGGTTACGACCGTCAAAGATCGCTTTGGTCGATACTTTATCTTTGATTTTATTAAAATCAGGTGTACGGAATACACTCCACTCTGTAATGATGGCTAAAGCATCAGCACCTTCTAAAGCGTCATACTGGCTATCTACTAATGTGATACGATCACCGAACATTTGTCCGATATGCTCCATTGCTTCTGGATCAAAAGCTCTGATTTTCGCTCCAGCCTGTAGCAGTTCTTCCATAATATAAAGAGCAGGTGCTTCTCGAATATCATCGGTATTCGGCTTAAAAGCCAATCCCCAGATTGCGATGGTCTTACCTGCTAAATCAGCACCGAAGAAACGCTTAATTTTCTTAGCGAGTACCGTCTTTTGAATCTGATTCACGTCCATGACAGAGTTTAGAATCTTGAAGTTATATTCGTGCTGTCCAGCGGTACGGTGTAATGCCTGAACATCCTTTGGGAAACAGCTTCCACCATAACCAACACCTGGGAATAAGAAACGCTTACCAATACGGTTATCGCTACCCATTCCTTTACGTACCATATCTACATCTGCTCCAGCCTTTTCACAAAGGTTGGCAATTTCATTCATGAAAGAGATACGAGTAGCAAGGTAAGAGTTGGCCGCATATTTAGTCATCTCCGCAGAACGCTCATCCATAAAGATGATTGGGTTACCCTGACGAACGAATGGTTCGTATAATTTTTTCATGGCTGCTTGTGCCTTTTCTGAGCTAGTACCAATTACTACACGGTCTGGCTTTAAGAAATCATCAACCGCTACCCCTTCCCGTAAAAATTCAGGATTAGATACTACGTCAAATAAACTTGGATCTAAGTGCTTAGCTAAACGCTCGTGCACTAATTCAGAAGTTCCAACAGGAACCGTACTTTTATCTACGATTACTTTATAATCCGTAATAATCCCAGAAAGGTCACTTGCTACTCCTAGAATGTAAGAAAGATCAGCTGATCCATCTTCGCCCGGAGGCGTAGGTAAAGCTAAAAAGATGATCTTGGCATCTTTAACAGCTTCCGCTAAATTCGTAGTAAAAGAAAGGCGTCCTTGCTTGGTGTTTCTTTCGAAAAGAAGCTCAAGACCTGGTTCAAAAATGGGAACTTCTCCGTTCCGCATTCGCTCTACCTTATTTGCGTCGATATCAACGCAAATAACATTGTTTCCGGTTTCGGCGAAACAAGTACCCGTTACTAGTCCAACGTACCCGGTGCCAACGACTGCTATGTTCATCTTTAATAATTTATGATGGTGAATAAAATGTTTTATTTATTGGTTTTTAAAACCAGCTATTTTTTCCTGAATGTTTTTGGTAGATTTCACTGATTTTTGGGCCAAAAGAAAATACTCGGTAATACGCCCGATTTTTGTAGGCTTGAAAAGAATTGTTTCTTAAAATCAGTTATTTGCGGAAAGTACCCATCACCGTTTATTATAAAAAAATGAAACAATGATCGTAATGCTCTACAAAAATATAAAAAAAAAAGCTAACGCCCTCGATAATAAGGGAATTAGCTTTTTGAGTTCAAATTACGTACCAAAATTATATTTTTTAATATATGTTTGGAATTCTAGTAAACTCGAGAGCGATTATCAGTAATATCTGCGTTATTTTTTAATCCTTCTACAATTTGTCCTCTCAACTGATTACGCATAGCAGTATTGGTTTTCTTTTTAACATCTATCAGATTTGTAGCTGATCCAACGGTCGTTTTTCTGGTAGGTTTGACGATATAAACACCATTATTACCAATAATTGGAGCAGATGCTTGGTTTTCAGTCAACGCAAAGGCACTTGCAATAACTTTTGGTTCTGCTCCTGCACCAGGAATAGCAGAAGAAGAGAAGTTAAGATCAGTAGCAGTTTCTACCGTTCCAGCATAAGCGCTTGCAATAGCATTGAGATCCTTGCCTTTCATCTCTTCCATCAGCATTTGTCCTTTTTTATAATTTCTTACTTGCGTCTCAATATCTCCTCTAACAAAATCCACCGAAGGCATACCTTCAGGCTGAATAGCTCGTAGGCCAGCGATGACAAATTTTTCATCATAAAAATCTACGTCATTCTGATAAATATATACTTGAGAAGATACCTCTCCTACATTTCCATTTTCAAATGCCCACTTGATAATATCTCTTGAAGTTTGTCCACTTCCCATAGTTCCCAAAATATAGTCACTATTTTTTACAGGAGGAGAGGTTTCTACAGTAATAGACGGATCAGCCTGCGCCGCTGTTACCATATCGTTGACAGAACGATTATTACTAACAAACTCCAACGCTTTGTTATTGACGGCACTGATGGTTTCTTCACTAGGAATAATATTTTGTCTCAACATCGCAATTTTAACTCCTTCTTCGTTGGTCAGATACTTATAATCTGTCACCTCTACAAGGTGTAAACCAAACTGGGTAGCGATGATATTAAGCTCACCTTTCTTTGCCTTATAAAAGATTAATTCACCATAAGGTCCCGCTAATCCATTGATGGCAGCAAATCCAATATCACCTCCCTTAACGTTGGAAGGTCCTTGACTGAATTTTACAGCTAGTGAATCGAAACGCTGAGCGCCTGATTCTACCAAGTTTTTCAAACTATCCAATAACTGAAAACCACGAGCAAAAGTCGCTTGATCGGTTCCCTGAATCAAAATATGTCGCGAACGAACAGAATCAGGAACTACTTTTCGGTCCAAAAGTTTAACTGCTACAAACGCATTACCTTCCTTATAAGGTCCAACTACAGCACCTGGAGCTACGTTAAAAAGTGTATCTGCGTATGAACCAGTAAGGGCCGCTTTTTTCTGATAAATTCCACTAATGGTTCCAAAATTATTTTCTACAAAAGCAGAGTCATTGGAAGTAGAAGCAAACTCTGGCAATAATTCCTTCATTGTATTAAGGATATTGCTTTCGTCGTCAGCAGTAGGCTTTACTTCAAAAACAGCATAATCGATTTTACGCGTTTCGGCATCTTGACGATACAATGAACGATTTTCGTTCATATAGCTCGTATAATCCGCATCGGTCAAGGTCACTTTGGCATCATCAATATTATCGAAAGGAACTCTTACATATTCAAAGTCTACTTTCTGTTCGTCGTTGCTATACATCATCTCTGCCATCCAGCTAGGCGTATAGATGGCTTTAGAAACCAAGGTCTCTAGTTTTGACTGCAAGGAAGTTTTGATGATTTCTTTTTCTTGGTATCCCCAACGAGTCTTAAATTCGGGATTAGTTATTTGCCGTGTTTCGATAGCCGTCTTAATTTCGGTCAATTGCTGACGATCAATTTGTCCAGTGGCAGGATTTGTATAACGCTGCAAAATGAGTGGACTCAATTTTCGGTTATCATTACTAAATTGAAGATCGAGTAATTCATCTTTTCCTACACCGAGTCCCATCGCTTCGGCTTCTTTTCTTACTAATTTGTCTTCCACAAAATAATTCCATAAGCTAGCGCGGCGACCAAATACATCACCACCAGCATTAGCGTAAAGGATGTTTTCAGCTCGGTTGAATTCGCCCCAATCCACTTTTTCGCCTTCAATAGTTCCAGCAATATTTTGCGAAGAACCGAATATACTCTTATCACCAGAAGACATATCCATGATAATAAAAGCAGCAAGTGCGAGTCCAATGGTCAGGATAAGTAACCAACTGTTTTTTCTAATTTGTCCGATCAGAGCCATACGTATCTTAAGTTTTATATTGTTTCGTTAATATTTGATCTTTCTCCATCAGTTTACTAAACTGACTAGTAGGGATTTTAATAACGTGATTATCAGTTTATTAGATTCACTTTAAAGGGATAATATCTAAAGAAAGAAACCCCTGCTGAAAAATTCATGCAAAGGTAATAGGTTTAGGGTGGAAAAACAATACTAAGCAGGCTAAAGCCCGCTTAGTATTGTTCCCTATTGTCCGTTTTTTCGTTTGTAATTAGAACATTACGCCAATTCTGATCGTCAAACTGTTGATTTTAGCTTTTGAGTCCTCTGATACAGGTGGCTGTCCAGCTTCTTTTTGTACGCCATCATTCTTAGAAACGTCCGTAAATCCGCTTTGGAAGGCTAATCCACCGACTAATGAAAGGTTTTCACCAATAGAATATTCTACTCCAGCTCCAATTCCAAGAGATAAATTTAAGAATGCAACATCTTTTTTGATAGGGATATCTTCTTCGGAGATGCCTCCGGCACCATCTACTGATCCTCTTGCCTGAGTTCTAATGCCTAAGGTAAAAGCAGGCTCAATATAGTAACGAAGGTAGCCAAACTCTTGGGTTCGCATCTTAAGACCAAGCGGTAATTCGATATATTGGATACCATATTTTAAGTTTACTCCATCCGGCAACGTACGCAACGGATCTCCTTCATCCAAAGAATTGGTCCAAAAATCTCCACCGATATCATGTTTTAGCGTTCCTCCCTGATTGAAGGCAAAACCAATCCCGAAAGTAACCATATAATTATCTTGGGCGGAAATAAATTTTTCTCCAATCACCCCAACTTTCAAACCGAGGTTACTACCATTACCGTTAATGGTTCTTTCATTATTTGCCATCCAAGTAAAATTAGGACTGAGCTGAAATCCAAACCGGAAAGCAGACTGAGCGGATAATTCTACCCCAGCTAGCATTAAGATACTGAATAAGAATGCAATTTTTTTCATTATTAGTAGTTTTGAATTTGAAGTTGCTTAAATACACTGTCTATTAAAAAGCTTCTTCTTATATTAAGTATTCACAAACGAACCCGATTTAAAGATGTTGTCAAACTTTCGCTTTTCCCTATTTCTTATCATATGCTCGTGTGGATTGTGGTTATCTTCTTGTTTCGAAGACAAAAATAAGCATATTCCAGATGTTTCTAATATTAAAACGGATCTTAAATTCAGACAATTTGAAAATGATCTCTTTTCATTAGATACCAACAACACGCTCGCTGGAATGCACCAGCTGGACTCCTTATATCCTGATTTTTTTCGAGATATCTATCTGAGTAAAATCATTCCTGCACTACAAAATCCACAAATCTTTGACCTATTTATTAAAACCCCTGAAATTAGACAACTTTACGATACCACTCAGATTGTTTTACAAGGTATGGCGCCTTTTAAGGAAGATTTGGAAGAGGCCTTTAAATTTTATAACTATTATTTTCCAAATGCAGAAATTCCAGAAATCATCACTTTTATTTCTGAGTATTCTTTAGGAAATTTTGTTGCCGATGGCATGGTCGGAATTGGTCTCGATTTTTTTCTGGGCAGCAATTATCCTCGTTACAATCCCAGTTTTTTTCCTGCTTATATCCGGCGATCAATGAATCGGGAACATTTAGTCAGCAAAACTATGGAAGCGGTTGCTGACGACTTGGTAGGCGATATTTCTGGTGACCGATTGCTCGACTATATGATCCACAATGGAAAAAAATATTATGTGCTCGATTTGTTATTGCCTCACACTGCGGATAGCCTTTTGTTACAATATTCAGGTACACAGATGAAATGGTTAGAAGAAAACGAGCTGCAAATTTGGTCTCACTTCATCGGAGAGGATCTGTTATATTCAACTCGTTATAAAGAAATTAGAAAACTGGTGGACTATAGCCCCAACGCACCAGGAATGCCTCCGGAAGCACCCGGCAGAACCGCCAATTGGGTCGGCTGGAATATCGTCAAGGCCTATATGAAACGACATCCAGAGGTGACACCGGCAGCTTTACTTGAGATAAAAGAAGCGCAGAAAATTTTGGATGGATCGAAGTATAAACCGAAGCGGTGATTTTTGGTTTTTGGGATGGATAGATTGGTAGATATGTGCACACACAGGTCACCGAATATCTACTCCTCCAACACCAAAAACTCTACTCTTCGATTTAATTGCCGACCAGATTCTGAGTAATTGTCCGCAATCGGGTGTTGACTACCGAAACCTTTAAACTGGGTACGGTCTGGGTGAATACCATATTTATTTAAGTAAGATACCACAGCAGCGGCACGACGAGTAGATAGAGAAAGATTATATGCTTGATCTCCGACATTGTCGGTATGTCCTCTGATTTCGATTTTTAGATTGGGACGATTTTGCATCAGCTCCAATAATTTTTTCATCTCGACGTAGGAACGAGGTAACAATTCACTTTCGGCAGTATCAAAGAAAATATCTTTTAATTGTACCGTCTCTCCTTTTTTTACTTCTATACAGCATAGGTCATTTTCTTTGACAGGAACATTGATGATGGGATCTTGTTTGACGACCATCACATCGTCGATATAATAGTAAGCATAGGGTAAACTATTAGCATGAACTTCTCGAATTTTTGTCTCCTCGTCGGAGAAAAAATTTCCGATCGTCACATGTTCTGCTTCCGATTCAGCTCTAAAGCTGCCCGAGATTCGGATCCAAGAATTATTACGTTGATCGATAATTGCTTCGGTGGTTACCTGTGGACTGTACTTGAGCGGGGTAGCCGTAATTTCACCAATCGCTTTGTCAGAAAAATACATACCCAGATTGTTAATTCTAAGGGATCGTGGTAAATGGCTGACCCAAAATTCAGCATAATATTGTTGTCCTGGAACGAGGGGTTCTTTCAGCTGAATTTGAATGTATTCTCGGCAGTGTGGTTTACCATTTTCACACCCATAAGCAGTAATTCCACTCATCGAAACACCGCTGTGTGCCCCCTGTCCACCAAATCCTTTCTCTGCCCATTGAGCTGGCACCCGTACTTTGGGTCCAAAAATATCTGGGGAAGCCCCCGTTGGCGCATTCCAGTATTTCATGACGGTGGTGAAATGTTTTCCTTTATAAAACCAGCCAATTGGTGCAGATGCATATTTTTCAAAACTAGGATTAGGAACAATATTTTCCCGCACTACTCCGGCCGGAGCTTGTGAATAGATCGGTTCCAGAAAAAGCTGAAAGCAACCAAAGAAAAGGCATAAGGTCAGAAATAATCTCATTTTACTCCTATTATTGTTTATTATAAACGTACAAATAGGTTTGTATTATGGATATGAGGTTCAGTTTAACACTTTAGTATTAAAATAAATATAAAAATTGTGCCATATAATTATTGATATGTGGATTTTTTGATGTGCGGATGTGCGGATTCTATGGATATGTGGCTGTTTTGATCTAGTTTGTTTCTAAACAGATTTTACTAATTAAGAAATCGGGATAGCGGAGGCCAAATTAACTAAGCTTCGATCCTTTCGCCTACGGGTGCATTGGTTTTAGGAACCTGTTTTTCTTCTCCTGATTCAGGCGTATTTACTCCTTCTTTAAAGCCCGCCAAGGCGAGAATGCCTCGGTCAGATAAAACCTGATCATTCACATTTTTTAAGAGGGTTTCAGAAATACCTGCTGCATCCGCAATAAAACCAATTTCGTTATCGGAGCGCCTCACGCTCACCAAATCAAAAACACTACGAATACCGACCGCACGAAGTTTGTCAACATCTTCTTTCAGATAGCATAGTAATTTAGCCTGTCCAATCCAGTCGAGTAAGGTCCGAGATTCAAAAGGCGTTTCGATACACAATTGAGTAAGGCTATAAGTGGCTAAATTTTGTGCATTGGTAATACCGATTTCTTCTAATCGCTCTTTCTGAGACATGGTGATTCCTTCGATCCGATAAAGGGAAAGTTCATTGGTATTGAGTCCGTCGGGGTCAACAAATTTTTTGAATAGATTAATCAAGTATTGTAAAAATCGTTCAGGGAACATACCCGCCAAAAAAGCAATCGCCACAAGAGAGGATTTGAATTGGAAAATATTGGCAGCTCCTTCTTTTCCGATCAGGAAAGAAATAATTAAAGCAATCACTACTGCTAGAATCATTCTAATTCCCGCTCGGTAATAGACACTAGGCACCAAGTCTTTTGAAAATAGCCGAACCGTAACCGCAAAAGATGACCAGATAAAACTTCCTAGAAAAGCATACGTTACTACTGCCAGACTCTGTCGAATAAGATTGGCATTGGCATCTCCAAAAAAAGCACCTGCCAAGATCAAACTATCACCAATTTCTCCAGCAAAACTATTCGTAAATGCAAAAAAGCCAGCTGCTAGTAGACAAATTAGCGTAACAAATGAAACCGGTAACAAATATCGAATAGGCGTATAAACATCCCGCACCTGTTTTTCGGTATTGATTCCCATCTCATTCATCGCCTTTCGGTAATCTCTTTCCTTTTTCGGTAACATAGATTTAAAAAAGGAAAAGGCGCTCAGCGGCATGAATCCAGCAATAATAATGACAACCATTATTTTCCCAATGAGTAAAATATTAAATGCTAATAAGAAGGTCAATGTGATCATAGTAAGTGTTTTCTAATGGAAAGGTACAAAAGATTGTCTGAAGTTGTTTTAAAATGATGTTCGAAATTGAAGATAAAGGCTTGATTGTCAGGACGAAGCTCTTTTTGAGTTTCATAGCCTTAGCTATGGAACGAAAAAAAGCTGAAGTATCTGGCACTCAATGCTTTGTCTGTAAATATGAAGCTCTATTTTAAAACAACTTCAATATATAAAATAACAAAAAACTGACTGAAGTAGCCAAACCATTTAGAAGAATATAGGTTTATATTGCCTGATCTTAGCTTTATCTTATTTTTTTGACCAGATACGCCCATGATTCGACCACAACGCAATTATATTATTCTTTTCGGACTTTTAGGAGTCCTCAGTATTTTCTTCACATTCCAGTTACAGTTTGGTTTTTCGTTAGAACAGTTTTTCCCCGAAGGAGATGAAGATCTGGAATATTATCGAGACTTTGTGGACGAATTTGGTACCGATGTTAATTTTTTAATGGTTGCAATAAAACGGAACGAAGGCGTTTTTGAAAAACAATTTCTAAATGAGGTTCACGAGTTTACAATCAAAGCAAGATCCCTTCCACATGCCACCGAATCTGTTTCTTTAACCACCATTTCCTATCCGCTAAAAACACCTTTTGCGATTACAACTGTTCCAGCCATTCATCGCAATAATCCCAAAAAATACGAAAAAGACAAGTCTCGTATTATGGAAGACGAACGGTTTTCTGGCAACTTAATTTCCCGTAAAGCCGATGCCCTTGTCGTCGCCCTCAAAACCGAAGACATTCTCGATTTAGACGCTTCCGCGGAATTAGTTAACGCGATCGATACGCTCGCTAATAATTACCATTTTGACAGTTACCATTTATTGGGACCAGCCTATTTCCAAAAAGAAATGGTCCGAATGCAAAAACGGGAAGTAATGGTCTCTGCGATCGTCTCCGGTATTCTGGTAACCATTATTTTATTTTGGATTTTCCGCCGACTACAAGGGATTCTAATTGCCATGGTTTCTATCGGTTTAGGACTCCTTTTATTTATGGGACTGGTGGGTCTTACCGGTCGTGAACTCAATGCCATGGCCGCATTATATCCCGTGCTGATGATTATTGTCGGCACCTCGGATGTTATTCATATTATGTCCAAATATATTGACGAGTTGCGAAAAGGGTTTGATCGGAATACGGCCATTCAAACCACCATCCGAGAAATTGGAATGGCTACGTTGCTTACTTCTCTAACTACCGCCGTTGGCTTTGCGACGCTAATGTCGAGCCGGGTTATTCCGATCCGAGACTTCGGAATGAACGCAGCGATTGGTGTCATTATCGCTTATGTAACAGTCATCTTTTTTACGACTTCTCTACTGGTTTTATTTGGTACGGACAAGCTAATGAAAATCGGTAAGTCGCAATTATTTTGGGAAGATTTAATGGAAAAAGCCTACCGGATCACACGTGACCGACAGGGTAGTATTTTGGTTGGAACCATTATCGTGACAGGACTTTGCTTTTGGGGAATTTCTATGGTTTCTACCAATTATAGTATTGAATCCAATTTGCCTCGCGGAGAAAAAATAACAGCTGATTTTCAGTTTTTCGAAAAAGAACTGACGGGTTTCCGTCCTCTGGAAATTGCCGTTTACGCACAAGGAGATTATCTGGCAGACGACTACGAAGTCCTAATGGAAGTTGACAAGCTAGAAAGTCATCTACGTACGTTAAATACGTTGGGCGGTGTCAATTCGCTGACCAGTGTTTACAAGAGTATCAACCAGATGGAAAAAGGAAACCGTAGAAAGGCTTACCAAATGCCTGACACTAAAAAAACGTTTATTCGATATAAAAAAATGACCGATAAAATTCCGGAAAACTCAATTAGCGTTTTGCTGAGCAAGGATCAGAAAAAAACTAGAATCACCAGTCGCATCTTAGATCTCGGAGCCGATAGTATTCAGATCATCAGCCAAAATATCGACCGTTGGATAGCAGCTAATGCTAATCCAGACATTGTACAATACAAACAAACCGGAACCGGTCTCGTATTAGATAAAAATGCAGAATACATTCGTCGTAGCCTCATTGGAGGACTTGGAGTGGCCATTCTGATTGTTAGTCTATTGATGGCGCTGCTATTTAGAAATATAAGGATGGTGATTATTTCGCTGATTCCGAACGTATTTCCGCTATTAATGGCGGGCGCTTTATTGGGCTTTTTAGGAATAGAGTTAGACGCGGGAATTTCTATCGTCTTTGCGGTGATCTTTGGGATTGCCGTCGACGATACCATTCATTTTTTGAGCAAATACAAATTGAGTCGGTCTAACGGAAAATCAGTAGAAGCATCCTTACACATTACTTTTTTAGAAACGGGGAAAGCAATTTGTCTGACTTCTATCATCCTGTTTTTTGGATTTTTGGTGATGCTATTTTCTATTCACCCGCCGAGTGTCAATATCGGATTATTGATCAGTCTGACCTTGGTGAGTGCGATCATTAGTGATTTGTTTTTAATTCCACCGATGATTCGCTGGCTAGATAAAGATGAAAGTGAGTGATAAGAATTGAGTGAGACCTCGTATCTGGACAAGGACGTCCAAACGAGCGTTTAGGCATTTCGATGAGCTAGGGAAAGTGCGAGAAAAAACAAAGACAGCCATTTTTCAATGGACTGTCTCCTGTTTTTGGGTGGAACAATTTTCCACCTCGGCTTGGGATGGCCGTTTGAATCAATTTTTCTCACCAGGTTGATTGAGGTTATTCCATCAGTAATTTTGGTTTGAAATTCCTCCTTGAGACCTACGACATTTGGTTATGCATCCCACAGTTTAAACAAAGTATGAAGTTGATGTCTTTATAAAGTATAATCAAGTGTGTCATTCAACTTCTATATATAATAAAGGGGTTTTCGTTTCGAGGGTAAAAGAACACATTCATTAGAGATGATAAGCTTAGTGGAATGTTAATTCGGGTTAAGAATTGGTTAAGAGCTAGTCTAAACTTCCATTAATTGGCTACAATTGGCAAATTTCATACTGTATTGCGCCGGCAGGCAGGTTAAAAAGCCTTTTTGCTTGCGCTTTTTGTGCCACAGGCACAAGCACACGCAGGATGCTACGGCATCGTCTGTGTTTTTTGCCTTACTCCGCATGAAATTTTCTCAATTTCGCACAATCATGAAAATTTGGACTAGCTCTAAAGAACTAAAAAATAACTACAGTTTATCCGTCCTGCGACAACGGCAGGGCATTATTTTTGCCTAAGTTTGTATTATGGTTTTACTAAAAAGAATAATCGGAATTCCTCTTGCCATCATTATGGCCTATAGCATGTGGAATAAGTTGCAGGATGGGCTATACGGAATGGAAAACCAAGGTGCCTTAGCCGCCCTGATTTTGATATTTATTTGTATGATTTTGTTGGTGGTACGTCGAGTGATCACCTATTGATTGACCTTTCTAATCTTCAAATAAAATTCGATATAATTCTTCAATCTTTCCTACCGTCTGAATTTTTATTTTATATCGTTTCGCATCCAAACCTTTGGTGTTGTATTTTGAAATAAAAATGCGGCCGAATCCCAGTCTATCCGCTTCCTGTATTCGTTGGTCGACTCGACTGACTGCCCGGATTTCTCCCGACAAGCCTACTTCTCCTGCAAAGCAAACATCCCCTGGCACTGAAATATCTTGCAAGGAAGAGATCAAGGCACATAAAATCGCTAGGTCAATGGCTGGATCATCCACGCGTATTCCACCTGCGATATTCAAAAACACATCCATCTGCCCAAACTGAAAGCCGCACCTTTTTTCCAACACTGCTAGGATCATGCTCAAGCGTCGCAGATCAAATCCTGTAGCAGAACGTTGAGGTGTTCCATAAACGGCCGTACTCACCAGCGCCTGGGTTTCAATTAGCATGGGTCGCATTCCCTCCATCGTAGCACTTACGGTGATACCGCTCAGTTCTTCTTCATTCTGAGATAGTAATAATTCAGAAGGATTCGAGACCTCTCGCAATCCAGTTGCCTGCATTTCATAAATTCCCATTTCATCCGTAGACCCAAAACGGTTCTTAATTGTTCGTAAGATACGATAGGTATAATTACGATCTCCTTCAAATTGTAAAACACAGTCTACAATATGTTCTAGTAACTTAGGTCCGGCAATGGCTCCATCTTTAGTAATGTGGCCAATAACGATTACAGGAATCCCAGTTTCCTTTGCAAACCGCTGCAATTCTCCCGCACAATCTCGTACCTGTGAGATACTACCTGGGGTAGAATCAAGGTGAGGAGAAGATAAAGTTTGAATAGAATCCACGATTAGAATATCTGGCTGGAGTTGTTGAGCTTGTCCAAGAATTTTTCCGGTATTCGTTTCTGTATATATATAACAGTTAGAAATAGCTTCTCCAATCCGATCCGCTCGCATTTTTATTTGTTCTTCGCTCTCTTCTCCAGATACATATAATACCTTGGCATCAATATTTAACGCCAATTGTAACATTAGGGTAGATTTACCAATTCCCGGTTGTCCACCGATCAGTGTAATCGAACCCGCTACAATACCACCACCTAAAACTCGATCCAATTCACCATCTCCGGTCGATAACCGCTGGGTGTTACCAGATTTTACTTCTTTGAGCGCAACGGGTTTTATAGTTGCAATACTAGTGGATGCTTCTGTCTTCCAAGCACGTTTTTTTGCCTCTTGCTTGGTTTCTTTTACTAACACTTCTTCTTGGTAAGTATTCCATTCGTCACATGCCTGACACTTTCCAACCCATTTAGGAGAAGTAGCGCCACAATTCGTACAAGCGAAGATTTTTTTGATTTTAGCCACAGATCAATATTTTAACATTTTTTTTAAAATTTTAACACTTTTTTAAACCGCCACAAATGTCCACAAATATCGACGTAATATCAATTTTTTTAACATAAAATGTTTTAAAATCGAGATCCTTGTTCTTATCCTTCCGAATATTATTTCACAATTCTGACATAAACACCAATAAATCAATCGTTTATGAGCCTGCAAGCAAAATTTACTAATCAGCGCTAATTTTGAGCTTTTAAGCCTCTTTTTAAAAATTGATTTAAGAAGGTAGTGAAGAAAATATTTTTTTTTCCTGATTTGTGACTTTCTAAACGAACCTCGTCAAAATACCGAAATTGACGCAAACGGATTGAATGATTAGAGATTAAGAGCGGAGATTTTTAAAATAAAAAAGAGCAGAACGCTGCTAAAGATATATTTTATACCTCCTTTTCGGAGGAGGTATGTAGATTGTTTTCATTTGGTTTTTTGGGGTTATACAGGGTGCGACATATTTATTTATGTTTGTACCCTGTTTTTTTTCTATTAGGCTTCTTCGTAACTATTTCACCACTAATTTTATATTCTTACTCTTTGTAACGAAAAGTAAGGCCAGGCCATCAAGGCACTAAGATCACAAAGAATAATTAAATTTATAATTACCTCTGAAAAAAACTTAGTGGCAAAAAGGTTTTGATCCTGGATAGTCACCTTCATTCTAAAAACTTTAGTTGAAATCTATTAGCGATCCGCACAGCGAACACAGCGACTGCTTTCAGGCATATACATAAGGCGGGCAGGCTGAATTGGATTTTTACAAAAAGCACAATTACCAAAATCCTCATTATCCACTCGCGATAGCGCTACTTTTAGCTTACCGAGCTTCTGCCGTGTACTACGCAAACTCACTTCCGCCACACTTTTATTATTAATCGCATCCATACGACTTACCCGCCCAATCGAATTTTCGGGAGAGATCGGTTTTGTGAGTTCTTCCAAGCTTTTAATTTTCTCTTCTGTAGAAGCAATCGCCTCTGTAATTTTTGTCTTTAGTTCCTTTCTAGCCGTAGGTGTCATCTTTGAAATTTATTTTGTAAATTACTTAAAGCGGATCTTATACAATTCAAAGGGGGTATTCCGTTACATTTTAGGGTTTCTTCGTTAAGAAAAAAAGAACCCAGCGGAGCAAAAAGCTAATTTTTCTATTTTTTGTATGGTATTTGTAATGAATATATAACGGATTAAAATTCAAATATAAAAATATTGCAGTGAATCAACTCAATTGGACTTACTTAGCGGATAACGGAAAACAACATTTTGTCGGTCTCGCACATGGTGCAGAGAGTGGTCATTTGGTGGTACATTGTAATTCAAAGGTCGTATTGATTGATTTTAAGGTATTTGATAATGCCTCTTATTCTATCTTTATTGATGAACAACTCTGTGAAATTGGTATTGAAAAACAGGGAGATGAATATTATTATAGCTTCGAAATAGATAATCAGGCGGATACACCTCGTAATCGGGCTCGAAAAAAGCTCGAAAAACAACATTTACTACAAAGTATCGCCTTTCTCGGCACCTTAATATTGATTGTCAGTATTGCCATATTTGGAATTTCTCGCTGGACGAGTCATCATGATCAAAAAAATATTGCTGCTAAGTTACAACAGGCTGGCCAAGAAGTTAGCGCTCGGATTCTCGTTCCTAAAGAGGAAGCTGTAGATTATGCCAGTTATTATTTTGTAGTTAATGGAAAATCCTACGCAACAGCAACTACCTATTCCAATAAATTAACAGAATTATTGCCTAATGGAATGCCCTTAGAAGAAGGTGACGAATTTTTGGTTACCTATATCCCCGGAAATCCTTCGCTCAATCAAATTGACTATCAAAAACCTACCGCGTTTCAAATCAACC
The DNA here is from genome assembly GCA_937928405.1 of uncultured Saprospiraceae bacterium. Classification (GTDB taxonomy): domain Bacteria; phylum Bacteroidota; class Bacteroidia; order Chitinophagales; family Saprospiraceae; genus JALZUU01. Next base: position 75,333 of record CALFWZ010000014.1, on the reverse strand, counting down.
GATATCGGGAACGCGTTTTAAATCAACTTTTTAAAAATAATCCCAATATTGACAAAGTATCCCTCACCTGCTTTTTCGACCAAGTATATAAAGAAAAAGGCCTAGCAGGTATGGCCCAACTCTATTTTCAGAAAACTACCTCTTCTAAAAATTCCCAACATAACCGCCGAACCTTTGAACGACTCTTACAAGAGACAAACCTGATAGAGACTATCAAAAAAGATTGTGGAACCCTTTCTTTTTAGTAAAAAAGTTGTTTAAAAACTTCAAACTTATCCTACGCTTCATAAACTATTTCCCTTGATATTGCGTACCTTCGTACCCTTAAATTATTATGAGATTTTTTCTAAAATAGTAATGCATTGGAGTACTTAGCGCAACATATTGAAGGTCTTATTTTCACCTCTCCCAATCCCCTTTCTCTTAAGGAGATTCAAGAATGTTTGGAGGAGACCTTCGAAACACCTTTTCCCGATACAGATATTAAATCGGCTATTAATTCAATCAAAGATCGTTACCGAGAAAACGATTTTTCCTTTGAAGTCGTCTCTGTCAGTGGTGGCTACCAGTTTATGACCAAAGGGGCTTACCACCAAACCATTGGTACATTATTGAGACAAACCACCAAGAAAAAGCTATCCCGTGCAGCCTTAGAAACGCTTTCTATCATCGCTTATAAACAACCCGTCACCAAAAGTGAAATTGAAAAAATAAGAGGGGTAAGCTGTGACTATGCGGTTCAAAAGCTCCTCGAAAAAGAGCTCGTCGATATCAATGGACGTAGTGAAGGGCCAGGAAGACCACTACTTTATGGTACTAGTGAAAAATTTATGGACTATTTTGGCCTAGAAAGTCTGAACGAATTACCCAAACCAAAGGACTTCCATTTGCCAGATAACGTAGTCGGTGAAGCAGCGCCTATAGAGGAATCCATGCTCGTAGAAGTAGACGCCAGCAATCAGGGTATTCAAATTGGCAACCTTAACCTAGCTCCTGTTGTTGTTCTAGATATGAAGGGCGAGGAATTGGTCGTTGGTCAACTTGATCCGATCCTTGAAAACGCCGTCGCAGTAATTTCTACTGGTGTTGGTCTTTTTGACGAAACGGATTTATCACCACAGATCGTGCCGCCTGCTCCAGCACTCCAAGGAACCGAAATGTCAGATAGCGATACGATTAGTGATACCATCGCTGATCCACTGATGGATGATATTGTTGAAACTTGTATTTCAGTGGCAGCCATTTTTGACGAAGTAAAACCGACGCCAAAAATAGTCCCGCCATTACCTCCTGACGCCATTTTTTCGGTAGCAAAAAATGAAGAAGAATAGCGTTTTGAGATCTAATGCTTACGCTAAATTATGTTAACATGGAAAATAATAAACCTTTAGTAAATCGGGTAGCGGCCAGTGGGCTCATTACCATTAATTTGGAAGATTTTTTTCCAAACAAAGAAGTCGTAATTTTTGATATAAAGGATTATTTGTACATGGAGTTGATGCTCAAAGAAAAGGATTTTCGAGCAGCCCTGAAAACACACGATTGGGAGCAATACAACGACAAACATCTCTTAGTTTATTGTTCTACAGATGCCATTGTACCCGTCTGGGCTTTTATGCTAGTAACTGCTTATGCGGCCCCACATGCCATCTCCGTTTTTAACGGTGATGCCGCGGCTTTTTATCAACAATCTTTTAATACTGCTTTAGCAGATTTTAATGCGGAACAATACGAAGGTCAGCGTATCGTCATCAAAGGATGCAGTAATAAGCCTGTTCCTGTCAGTGCTTACGTGGAATTAACTCGCCTACTACAACCTTACGCGCAAAGTATCATGTATGGTGAGCCATGCTCTACCGTTCCTATCTTTAAACGTCCCAGAAAACTTAAATAAGCGAATGGATTATACTGGTTCAGTAATTCTACTCGTTCAATAAACATTAGCCTAATTAGAAACCAATACGGTATTTCTCAATTATACGAACCCATTAACCTATAAAACCAGTATAACTAACCAACTAGTACCATCTACCATGAAACCTATTTCTTTATATTCAATCGTAATAGCCACTTTTTTGACCTTCGCCCTATTTGTTTCTTACACGGACGGAGATAAACAACCCACCAAAGTTACTGTCACAACCGCTTCTTCAGATTTACCACAAGTAATCAGAGCGATCAGTTTAAATAAGACTTTTGACTTTGGAGGCGAAGTCCTTCCAACCCACGAAAATTTTGATGTCCGAGAAAGACTGGATCAGGAATTATTACGGAATGCTTATTATCATTCGAATACTATTCTAAATATAAAAAAGGCCAACCGATATTTTCCAGTCATTGAGCCTATTCTCGCAAAACATGGCGTCCCTGATGATATGAAGTATCTAGCTGTGGCAGAAAGTGATCTACGAAATGCTACCTCACCTGCGGGTGCTAAAGGTATTTGGCAATTCATGAAAGCTACTGGGAAAGCTGCTGGACTTGAAATCAACTCGGGAATCGACGAACGTTACCATCTTGAAAAAGCCACTGAAGCCGCTTGTAAAAAATTAAAAAAAGATAAAAGAGAATTTGGTTCTTGGACACTAGCCGCTGCTGCTTACAACATGGGGAATACGCGACTTAGAAAAGAGATTGCAACGCAACGAACCAAGAACTATTACGATATGAATCTCAACCAGGAAACGATGAAGTACGTTTTGAGAATTGTATCAATTAAAGAGATTCTCTCTAATCCAGAACAATATGGTTTCTACGTAAGTCCGGAGGATAAATATGCTCCTTTTGATTACGTTACGACCACCGTCAAAAAAACCATTCCTAATCTCGGTGATTTTGCGATCCAAAACGGCACTACTTATCGAATGGTTAAATTATTGAATCCATGGTTACTGGGTAGCAGCTTACCCAATAGTTCTGGCAGAACCTATCAAGTAAAAATTCCTAGGCAGTAATCCTTCCGATAAAAGAAGTTTGTTTATCTTGGCGTTAGAACCTTTCACACCGTTGTGAATCTAAACAAACCTCTATTATGTTTTCTGCTAAGACTTACCGCAATCGTCGAGCTGCGCTGACAAAAAAAATGAATACGGGCATCCTGCTATTTTTAGGCAATGTTTATAGCCCAATGAATTACAAAGGTAATCCCTATCATTTTAGACAGGATAGTACTTTTTTATATTATTTTGGATTGGATCAACCTGGACTCGTAGCAACCATCGATCCGGAAGAAGGCCGAACCATCATTTACGGTGACGAACTTACCTTAGATGATGTCGTCTGGACGGGTCCGCAACCAACAATTCGTTCTCTTGCCAAAAAAGTTGGTGTTACCGAAGTAAAAACCAAAGCCCAACTCACCAAATACTTACAAGCCATTAATCCGATTAACCGTCGGGTTCATTATCTACCTCCATACCGCGCTGCTAATAAAATCAAAATTCATGAATGGCTCAACAAACCGATGGGCGCCATAGAACGGGATTATTCGACCGACTTGGTTTCGGCGGTGGCGGAGCAACGATCTATCAAACGAGCAGAAGAAATTAAAGAATTGCATAACGCAGTTAATCTCAGTGCTGCTATGCATCTATCCGCCATGCGTGCGACCCGAGCTGGACTTTACGAATCGGATCTGGTAGCCGTAGCTCAAGGAGAAGCACTTAAGAAAAATAGTCATCCGGCTTATGGAATAATTCTGACCGTCAATGGTCAAACGCTACACAACCACCATCATGATCAACAACTCAAAAAAGGACAATTGATCCTTGCGGATATGGGCGCCGAATCTCCTCTACACTACGCAGGTGATATTACGCGAACTTTTCCAGTCTCCCGAAAATTTTCTAAAAAACAAAAAGGAATTTATCAGATTGTATTGGATGCTCAACTTGCGGTACTCGACGCACTAAAACCAGGAGTTAGTTACCGTGCGATGCACTTACTCGCTGCCAAGGTAAAAGTGGAAGGGCTAAAAAAATTAGGGTTGATGAAAGGAGATGCTGATGCGGCAGTTGCAGCGGGCGCTCACGCGTTGTTTTTCCCTCATGGACTTGGGCATTTAATTGGACTAGATGTACACGATATGGAAGATCTGGGAGAAGACAACGTGGGCTACGACGAAACAATGACTCGTAGTGACCAATTTGGTTTGGCTTATTTACGATTGGGAAAAAAATTAAAAAAAGGCTATGCCATTACAGTAGAACCAGGTATTTATTTTATTCCTGAATTGATGGATCAATGGAAAAAGGAAAAGAAATTTTTGGAATTTATTAATTATAAAAAAGTAAACGAATATCGCGATTTCGGTGGAATCCGGATCGAAGACAATGTAGTCATTACCGCTAAAGGTTACCAGTTACTCGGCGATCCTATTCCAAAAACAATTAAGGAAATTGAACAGGTGATGAAGCCTTGAGAATTGTTGAATTAAGATGTGGGAATTAACTTTTTATTGAAAATATTTTTTAAGAAAAAAAATCATAAATTTAAATGTTTTAATGCGCTATTATAAAATTGTTCTATTTTTATTAGTCTTCTATGGATGCCAATCTACAGATAATCGAGCCGTGGAAGCGACTAAAAATTTGATGACCAATTATGCCGCGGGCTACGATACACTCGCCATTCCGGCTTTAGGTATTTCCTATCAAAATAATTTAAAAGGAATGGCACTGCCTGATACGCTTGACCGACAGGAAGCTTTTTTTCAATCATATCAAAAAGAGCTAGCAAAGATTGACGCAACAAATTTACCTAAGGATTTACTGCGAGATTACGAGCTACTGGCTTTTGAAATTTCATTACAACTCGAACGGATACAACTCGAACGAGCTCATCAAACCACTTATAAAAATCGTCCGATTAGTGAAGAAGGAATCTATTTCGTGCCCAACGGAAAAGCTTGGTACCGTTACTTTCTCAAACGCTGGTTGATGGCCGATGTAGATCCGGAAGGGATGATCGAATTCGGAATGAAAGAAATTCAATCTGTCCAACGAGATATTCAAAAACTACAACGAGACTTAGGTTTTAGACAAGATACACTAGCTTTTTATGAACATTTGAACGAGCCCTTATTTAAAGAAAAAAGTAAACGAAAAATACAACGACTATTCGAAGCTCGCCAAGAGATTGTGAAAAAAAACCTAAGCGTCTGTTTCAAAAACACGGAGGTTAGTTCACCCAATATTGCCCGCGGAGACAATCCAGAATTAAGTCAAGTGCCAGCTTATTACCGTTCTGCAACAACAACTTTTTATTATAATATTTCTGAAGAGCCTTTCAATAAAAGGCTAGTAGATTTACTTTATTTACACGAAGCCATACCCGGTCACCATTACCAAATACAGATTCAGAAATTATATGAAGATTCGGTTCCTGTATTCTTTCAATACCTGCCACAAAGCGTCTACCGAGAAGGATGGGCCGCCTACGTAGAAGAGTTAGGAGAAGAGATGGGTCTCTACCGTACTTTGTACGACTTGATGGGCAAACACGAATGGAATCTGGTACGATCAGTACGGGTAGTTTTGGATGTGGGGCTGAATTACCAAGGCTGGAGCGATGAAAAAGCACTCGCATTTTGGAAAACAAATATTAACAATCAAGAGGATATCGCCATGCGGGAGATCAACCGGATGCGACGTTGGCCAGTACAAGTGATTACCTACAAATATGGAGCAGCTAGGATATTAGAAAAACGTAGAGCTGCGAAATTAAAAGGTGGTTTTGATCTGAAAGATTTTCATCAGGAGATTTTATCACGCGGAGCGGTTTTTTAATTTTCCTTCCACAAAATACATTTCAACAGACCCTTTATTTTTGGCCACAATGCCTCCTCGATACTGGCATTTATAAATGTCCTTTACGTATTTATAAGTTGCGTCCGAAATATTGATCTTCCCATCTTCTCCACTACTCTCCATCCGACTAGCTAGATTAACAGTATCCCCCCAAATATCGTAAGCAAATTTTTTCTTACCAACCACTCCAGCAATAACTTCTCCCGTGTGAATACCGATACGCATTCCCCAATACTTTCTACCTTCTTTTTCTCTCGCACTACGCCGTGCCCGAATATAGGCTTGCATGGCTTTGGCAGCATTGATCGCATCAATTGGATTGGTTTTATTGGCGGCGGGAACACCTCCTGCGCACATGTAAGAGTCCCCTATAGTTTTTATTTTTTCCATATTATTTTGTTCCATGATTTCGTCAAATTTCATAAAACAAATATTAAGCTCTTCGATTAATTCATCCGGTTCCATCTCTTCTGCGGCGGAAGTAAATTCGCTAAAATCAGAAAAAAGGACAGACACCATTTCATAAGTTCGAGGGGTCGCTACGCCGGTTTCTTTGAGTTCCCGAGCGGTTTCTGCAGGCAGAATATTAAGCAAAATTTCTTCTGCTTTTTGTCGTTCTTCTTCCACCTGTTGATGACTATGTTCAATCTCAATTTTTTGATTTTCAATTTGTTCGTTTTGCTCCGCCAATTTTAGATTCGCACCACGAAAATAAAAAAGCCCCGCAAGAATCATCAGCAGAATTAAGAGGCCGATCCCCGATAAGACGTAAATCGTTTCTAATTCTCCTTGTCTTTTTTCAAGATTCAAACGATCTAGTTCTTGTTGTTGAGTCAATAAATTTTTGTCTTTAGTCAACAGGTCCTTATCTTTTTTCAACATGTCATTTTCTCTATAAAGATTTTGTTGTTTAAGTCTTTCTAGCTCTTCCTTCTGGCGTAGTTCTCCGAGTGCGCGTTCTTTTTGCTCCGTCTCTAGTCTTTGAGCAGTCAATCGTAAAGTTTGTTCGGTACGTTCAGCCTCCAGCGCTTTATTTTTTATTTCTCCTTCTTGAATCGCCCGTTCTTGTTGGAGGCGAATCAGCTCACTTTCTTTGGTTTTATTTTCGAGTTGTAATTTTTCAGATTCCAAAGAAATCTTATCTTTTTCAAGGTTGAGTTGACTAATCATCAGCTTCTGAATATCCTGTTGGACCATCAGTAGCCGCGTTTCTTTTTCTGAACGATTGAGCAAAAACTGTTGCTGCAGTAGATCCTGTTGACGTTTACGTTCTTCGAGTAAAAAGGAATCTCGAAGTAAAAGATGACGCTGATAATAATCCAGCGCAGACTCATATTGATATAGTTTTTCATCAATATTTCCGGCCGTGGCATAGATATCAGTTAATAGAAGTTGGTTGTTATCTTGTGTAGCAATTTTTTCTGCTTCATCAATTGATAATTTAGCATTATAAATATCATTTCCATTAAGATAGATGACCGCCAAGGTATAGACTAGACTAGCCTTTTCCTTTTTAGGATCTCCATTTTTTCGCAGTAATTTTTCTGCTTGACGCAGATAGTCAATCGCACTATTAGAGCGTTTTAGATTATGATAAGTAATTCCAATATTTGTCAATAATGCGACTTGGTCTACATAGGCTTCTTCCTTACAAAGTTCTCTGGTTTGTTTAAAAAACGTCAATGCTTTTTCGTGATTTCCGAGCGTACTGTTGATATAACCTATATTGTTAACAATCGTGGCCATTAGAGCAGGGTCCTTATCCTTTTCGATAATACTTTTTATCTTTTCATTATATGCAAGTGCCTCGGTTAATAAATTAGCATCTTTAAAAAGCGTGACAATTTGTTGATAAAGCGCTACTCGTTTTTTATCCTCTTGACTATTCAAATATAAATTTTCCAATTCCCCAAAATAAACCATTGCACTATCTGGTTGTCCGGTTAGAAAATAATTTTTTCCAATTTTTTCGTAGAGGGAAGCGCCTTCTGAGAGTTGAAAGTCATCGCCAATTATTTGTATAGCCTGCTGGTAATACGTCTTTGCCTGTTCGTTGAGATTTTCTAATTGATAGATATCTCCCATTTGAATCAGCATCTCATAGTGCATCATTTGACTATCCTGATCATCCTTTTCACCTTCCCGGATTACCTGTAGCGCGTATCGTAAGGCAGAAGGTAAATTGCCTGCTCGTTTTTCAAAGTAAGACAGCTCAGCGAGTGTACGCTGAATCGCCCAGCTATTATTAACGGAGTTGGCGATATTATAAGCATTTTTTAAAATTAACCGTACTGAGTCTGGATTTTCCATTTTACGAGATAAATCCAATAGCTCAAAAACCATCGTATTTCCTGCAGCATCAAACACCTCTTCCTGCGCTGTAAGTGCACAGGCAAGAAAAGAAAAATGAAAAAGCACAATGATTTTAATTATTATTTTCAAAATATCTATTTACTGCATTCGATAACTCATTCCTATGCGAAAAGTCGAAGATCGTTGTGGATTATAGACCAAATCATCCGAGGTTCCGGTTGCACCGATTCCACCATAGTAAGCATTAAAAATATTATCAATTTTCATAAAAGCATTAAAGCTGCTGGTTAGTTGTAATCTTCCCATAAAATCCATGCTAAAATATCCTAGAGACACCCGTTGTTGATCGATGCCATCGATATAATTACGATTATTCCAAGCTTCTGCAAAAAAACTATTTAAATGCACGTAGAATCGTCTTACTAGACGCAAAGAAGTTAGCACCTGTCCTGAAAATGGAGGCTGCATTCTTACACTTTCTAATCTTCCTCCGTCAAAGGGTAGAATCTCTCTGCCTCGGCTGACGTTTATGCTTGCTTCTATTTTTAACTCTCTAGCTGGCCAAAGGTCATTTAGTTTAACATTTATTTGAGTACCATAGAGCAGGGTTTCTGAAAAGGAATCATTTGAATATCCGATTAAAGCCTGAATTTGTTGAGGATTTGAAAAATCAAAACTTGAAAAAGGAGAAATAAAATTATTGGTTCGACTAACAAAGAAATTAAAATCTGCCTTAATTTTTTTATTGACTCGGAAGCGAAGACCAAGGTCTGCTGATCTGGTTTTTTCTGGAAGAACGGGAAGCGGGTTGGTGATAAAGTTTGTAAAATCAGTAGATTGCACTAAATAAGTATTGGCACCATAAAAAGGAGAAGGGGCCCGAAACGCAGTAGCTAAAGAACCATAAGCAGATAAACGAGGACTAATCTTATAGAGCATTCCAATCCGCGGATTAACCGTTTTACCAAAATTACTAAATGAATCATAACGAATTCCAGCGATAATATTCAATTTTTCTAGTGTTAAGTATAACTGGGTAAACAATCCTAAACTTCCGCTAAAATTATCCGCTACAAAGATGGGACCTCCAATAAAAACTTCCGAAGTATCTGTTATAAACACCTGATTGGTCGCGTTGGGAGTCTCAAGAAAATTAATTTGTGGTTGATAAATCGTTCCTGCCAAATTGATACCCATGATTACTTCAAGATTTTTTACCGGTCGGATATTTAACAACTGTTCTAACCGAAAATCATTAGAAGAAGCATACTGGTAGCGACGACCAGAAAAAAAAGTATTGAAGTTTTCATTATTGATAGTGTCTCTAAGATCAGGAAGACCACTGAAAATAGTATTTACATAAAACTTTAAAATCCTGGACAAAGAATTATCTACATATACCGTAGAAGAATTGTTATCCATTTGATGGCCAATATAATTAATATTGGTATTCATTCCCCACTTAGGTTTCTTCTTGCTAAAGCCAATATTAAAAGTATTAATGGTTTCACCTGTAAAGGTGGAAGGATCCGCATAAGAAACCGCTAATGGATTTAGCCCAAGTGCGCTATGGTCACGGCGATACATTTTACTAAAAGAAAGATTAAACCCACGATATTTGAGATGAATTCCCAATGATTTGCTGAGGTGTGGGAGGTCGTTGATCACAGCCTGATTTATCGTTCCTATATAATTCGGATTAGCAAGATAGCTGGTATCTCTTAGATTTTCTCGGTATCTGAACGGATTATATAATGCTGCCTGATCATAATCTATATTCCAAGTATCAAACTCTGTCGTACTTCCATATACAGCAAATTTTAAAATTCTTTTCCCCTGACCTACCTTCCCACCAAACATCACACTCAGATGGTTATACTGGTTGCTACCAATGCCCAAATCCGCCTGCGCATAAATGGGACGTTCGGTCTGTGAAGTAATAATATTTATTACTCCTGCCGAAGCATCGGCTCCGTAAATAGAAGCACCAGGTCCAAAAATAATTTCGATTCGCTCCGCTTCTTTGATAGGCAATTGAGCGCCAATTGGCATGCCACTAACGACAAAGGGCTTAACAGGGAGATCATTGACCAGAATTTTCGTGTAGCCATTTCCCAGTAATCCCCGCATCACAAACGTCTCTCCTTCGAGCGCAGATCCTGGTTGAGAGACCCTGATGCCAGGTACTGTTTTGAGGACGTCGACTAGGGTGGTATGGTTATTTTTAAAAATTTCTTCTCGCGTAACCACGTAGATCGTAAAAGGTAATTCATCGACTGACTGCAAGGTTCGACTAGCGGAAAGTACTAACTGATCAATTTCTCCTGTAGGATGAATCTTGACATCACTTTGTCCCAATCGATCAAAAGAGAGTAAGTCTCCGTTGGATTCTTGAGCAGAGAGATTGGTAAAGAGAAAAAATATTATATACAGCCAGTGTTTTTTCATAGTTTATAGTAAATCAGGAACAGGATAATTTATTTTCTTTTCCGTCTGCAGCAATCAGGTTATCCAACCGAATGATTTTCTCGTTTGACAATTTTATATATTCCGCTTTTTCTTTGGTAAAAACATCTAGAATTATTGCCTGTTCGGTTATCTGCGCGCCTGTCTCATCTCGATATACAACTTCACAGCGTTGCTTTCTCATGGCCAGTAAGACTAATTCGTCGTAATAATTACAATCAATCGGGTGGTATTCGTTTTCCATAAACTAGCAATTTGAGTGGCTTTTAGCATAATAATTGATTAATAAAAAAAGTACGCCTCATTTCCATCATTGAAGTCAACAAGACTTCTTTACGTAAAATCAATCACATGGCTCAATTAGCATTTTTACATACTACTATAAATGTAATAAAAAGAAAGATTTTTAAAGTAAGCCCTTTAGTAAAAAATCACCTCAAGGTAAATTCTGCCCTTAAATATACGGAATGGACTGGAGAAAAAGACCATAACTGGCAGGATCCAGCTAATTGGTCTAATGGATTGCCTTTCCGTTATTTGCACGCTTACATTCCTCGAGTTCCAAGAGGAAATCATTTTCCTCAAATCACTGATAGCTGCCAGATCGATTTTACGGTCAAAAATGAAGGAATCATTTCCAACCAAGGGCAAGCTAATATTTCTAGACATGGGCTGATGCAAAATTCTGGTATCCTGAAAATTGAAAAAAAAGGAATACTCACCAACCAAGGTAAGTTAATCAATCACGGAACCCTCCGAAACGAAGGACATATTCATTCCCAAAATATCTTTTGCAACCTAAATGCCATCGAAAATAATGGAACAATTACCAATGAATCTCGTATTCTACAATTATCGGAGCTACTAAAGCCAGAAATAAATCCGCTATCTATTTTTGATACTATCAAAAAACAAAAAACGGTTAGTAGATAAAAAATAACCACCCAAATATCTAACAAATACATTTCAAATAAAAATATTTATTTTTTTTAGTCAAAACTTGTATTTTTAAATTTGTATTTTTTATATTTGTGCACTGCATGATAAAATGCATTCCACTTTTCTCCTAACAGACTTTTTCAAAAGCAAAATATAACCTACCTAATTAAATACAATTACAAGCATTGACTCGTCAATTGCGCTTGTTTTTGTTCCCGAAACCTGATCTTTATACTCCATTGGAGTTCCAATTACCGATTTTAAAGCTTCAAAACATATGTTTTGAGTTTAAGATTATTGAAAAAATTAATAATCCTGTTGAATTAGAAACTAATTAATAGCGATCAGTAATTTGTGGCTGCAAACACAAAAGCACTGATCATCATAAAACTATTCCTTAGCTTCTTCATATAATCTGGTCAAATGACCGGGCCACACACTACTATTTTCTACCAAGTAATTATTTCCAAAGCGTGAAATAATCAGCTCAGTATGTTTTGATAGTCGTAAGTGTCCTAGCATTGGTCAGCTAATTCACAAACCGAACTGTTAAAAACGATTATGAAAAGGATTATTACCCTATTGTCTTTGATTTTTCTCTGCACACAAATCAATGCTCAAATTACTTACACCGCCTTAGACACCGTTCCTCCTTACCAAGATTATTTTCTCTTTGGCTCTAACCTTGGCTATTATTCTCCCTGGAATGATAAAGAACTCGCCGATATTGCCGCCGGTGACAAAACCAAAGGCATTAAAGGTGTCGGTGTTAATTCTCTACGACCTACACTCCCACATATATTTTTAGAACGCTGGGGACTCGATAACAAAATCGACGAGTTCGAACACTATACCAGCTTGGGTATTGTCAATAATACTGTCTTTATTGGCTTTCCTTCTGACGAGCAGCGAGACTGGACGGAATATTGTGATGGAGACCCTTCTCACGTCTTTAAAAGATTATATCGTGATATTTGGGATAATGGTGAAAACGGAACACCTATCAATGACGAAAATTACTACGCCAAATATTTATGGGACATGGTCAATCTTTACAAAGATCATGTAAAATTTTGGGAAATCTGGAACGAACCCGATCTCGCTGAATCAGACCTTGCTTGGAGACAACCCGGTGACCCAGAAGGTAGCTGGTGGGATTCGGATCCTCAGCCTTGTGAGTTTAAATTGCATGCCCCCATTTATTCCTATATTCGAATGCTGCGAATTAGTTATGAAGTTATAAAGTACATTGATCCCAATGCCTATATCGCCGTTGGTGGACTCGGTTACCCCAGTTTTTTAGATGCGATCATGCGAAACACGGACAACCCCAACGGAGGAACCGTAAACCCAGACTATCCAAACTTGGGTGGTGCGTATTTTGATGTGATGAGTTTTCATTCTTACCCTCATATTGATGGTAGCTTACGTGAATGGAATAACGACCTTGGTGATTTTGATTATACCCGACACTCTGATGCCGCAGTGAATGGCCTAATTGCCAAAAAAAATGAATTTGAAGCAGTGTTACACACCTACGGATTTAACGGACGGAGGCATCCCGAAAAAGTTTTTATTACCACTGAAACTAATATTCCAAGTAAAGAATTTGACGAGTACATCGGTAGCAAAAAGGCACAACGCAACTATCTTATCAAGAGCGTCGTCGAGGCACAAAAAAATAATATTCAACAACTTTGTATTTACGATCTTGGCGAAAAAGAACTAGAATCAGATGCAAGAGGATCATTTGATATGATGGGACTTTATACTAGTTTAGAAGAATTTGGTCCTTACCAACAAAAGGAAACGGATGCTGGTATTGCCTACAAAACAACCTCTGATTTACTTAAATTTCAACGGTATGATTCTACTAGAACCAATACTTTGGCACTACCTGCTGGTGTAAGAGGAGCCGCTTTTAAAGATCCTTTTGTCAATACTTATACTTATGTTCTCTGGGCAGAAACTTTACATGATCGCAGCGAATGGGTAGAAGAAATCCCATTTACATTTCCCCAAGCTCTCGGACACGATTATGTAGAAGTTTTTCAATGGGACTTTTCTCGTACGGAGGATATTGATACGCTGCGGGCCTCTACCGCTAGTATCGCACTTGGCGCATCTCCAGTTTTTATTAGACCTTCTACCCAAGTCATTTTACCCGCAGAGTTAGTTGCCTTCCGTGGTTACCGCGAAAACGCAGATGTTATTCTAGAATGGGTGACTGAGTCAGAAGAAAATAATGATCATTTTATCGTCGAGCACAGCGCTAATGCCCGTGACTTTGAGCCTATTGGTTCTCGTCCTGGTGCAGGAACCACCAACGAAACGCAGTATTATACCCTCAAACATAATCGAGCACTTCGTGGAAATAATTATTATCGCCTCAAACAAGTCGATACTGATGGTACTTTTGAATACAGTGAAGTTGTAGTTGTAAATATTGAATCCACCGATTTATTTACGGTGCGTCCTACGCAAGCAGACGATGAGATTCACGTTGAATTTTACGACTATTACGATAAAGATATTGAATTGACTATTTTTGATATTCTCGGTCGAGTACGGATGGACGAACTATTGCCTGCTGGACGAAACGCACTTTCTATTGATGTTAGAAAATTGGACGCTGGACATTACTTTATCAGAATGAAAGTCAAAGGAGAGGATTACTTCACGCGAAGATTTTTAAAGGTGAAGTTGTAGCAATTTATTCTCAAAATTAAACTTGTCTTAAAAACATTAATGGTTTTGGAAAATCCCTTGTAAAATTTACAAGGGATTTTTTATTTTAAAAAAAATCAGATTTAATCATCCAATGAAGGTCAAAAAGATAAAAAGATAGGTTAGGTGAATATTCGTATTTTTGTTTATAAAATTTTATAAATATGACTCGTGATATTGTTTTTCTATTATGCATGCTGTTCTTACCTATTATCAGTCAAGCACAGATCCATACGCCGCTTTTCCCAAATCTGGCGGATGAAGAATTATTAGACGCCATTCAAGAAAACTATCTACCCAATACAGTTTTAACGTACGGGATGGCCCGCGACACGATGTTTTCTAAAATTTATAATATTAACAATAACCTAACTTGTGTTTATAGTGGTCATCAGATTTTTCTTGACCCCACCGAAGATCCCACCCAAGCAGCCTTTATGAACGGTGCCGATAATGGCATCAATACAGAACATACGTATCCTCGATCTAAGGGAGCTGAAAATGGGAACGCACGTAGTGACATGCACCATCTTTTTCCTACCCGTACTCCCGTCAATTCTGCTCGTGGTAGTTTTCCTTTTGCAGATATTAATGATAGTAGTACGGACATTTGGTTTCGAAATAATTCTTCACAAAGCAGTATTCCCTCATCGAATATTATTGATGAATTTAGTGAAGCTCGCAATGGTAGTTTTGAACCACGAGAAGACCACAAAGGAAATGTAGCCCGTGCGGTTTTTTACTTTTATACCATGTATCGCAATCAAGCCAATAGTGCTGATCCCATTTTTTTTGAAATACAGCGAGCCACTTTGTTAAGATGGCACCAAGAAGACCCTGTAGATCAGAAAGAATATGATCGTACTTTTCAAATTGCGGCTTATCAAGACGACAAACCCAATCCTTTTATCCTCGACACTTTACTAGCCTATCGAATTTACTGCACTGATAATTTAGGCGTTTGCGATTTTACCGTTGACGCGGAAAATACCGATTTAATAGGGTTTTCTTTGGAACAAAATCTACCGAACCCAACTACCGGACTTACCCGAATTCCTTATACACTGGGTACCACAGCAACGGTGCAACTACGAGTCTACGACTTGTTGGGAAATTTGGTGAAGATGGTGATAAATAATACTACGCAAACCGCAGGTGATTACGAGGTTGGCTTGGAACTTAATCAAACGGGCGTTTATTTTTATGAACTAGCGGTTAAAACAGCTAACAGACATCAGCGATTGGTACGTCGATTGGTTGTGGGGCAGTGATCTATTGGCCTACTTAACGCATCAAGTATTCAATTCTGCAAACTGTCATTCAGTTTGATGCAATCTCTAATTTCGATCAACGGCTTTTAAAGTACAGAAACAGTATTAAAAAATATAGCCTTCCTCAACACACTTATATAAAAACCTTTCACACTTATTATTTTTTCCAAAAAATTATTCTGTAAAGATAGCATAAGTCATTACTCTTGTTGATAACAATATCTTCCAAAAGTAACTAGATGGTTTATTTACAATCAGACTCAGAAAAAACAAGGTAGAAATATTAAACTTTAACAAAATTTCGCAAAATAATACATGCTTTGTTTTCGTTATTTAAAAAACAGTTAGTAACTGTTTTTTTTTGAATGTGACTTATCTTAATTCTAATACGCCTACTTTCACTGAGATAAAATATCTTTCTAGAATGCTTTGATTCCTACATCAAACAGCAACCTTATATATTATTTTTTAACCTCTAAAATACTATTACCATGAAAAAAGTAGCTTTACTTATTTCCAGTCTATTTTTATTGGCTGCCGCTCAAAATTCTTTTGCTCAATGTTCTATTAATGGCCCAAGTTCATTTGATATTGCTGAAACTAGCACCTACTCTTTCAGTGGTACTGCTAGTCTCAACACCAATTTTTTTTGGTCGACTACAGGTGTTTTAAATATCGTAGGTAACAATACTTCTGCAAGTGTTAACGTAAATGCTAATCAGACAGGAAGTGGAACTGTATGTGTCACCAGTTTTAAGGCTGGAGAAGAGCCTTGTTGTGAATGTACAAATGTAACTGTAACTGAAATAATAGATCCTCCATGTATCCCTGCAACGTCTATTTCTGTCTCTCAAGTTGAAATACCTGGCAATGGCTGTCCAGGAGATGCTATTACCTTCAATGCGACTATTCAACCTAGCAACGCTACGACTGGAACCTATACTTGGGAAGCAGGAACTGATTTTATAATTAGCAATCCTTTTTTCCAACAAACTACTTCTAATTCTACCGTAACTATAAATACTCCCAACGATGAACCAACAGTATGGGTAAGAGTTAGTTTTACTTCTTGTGATGGATCAGTTGTTACTGCCTTGACATTGGTTGTGTGGGAAAGTAAATGTTTTAGAAGAGGCTTACCTCCATTCTTTTTTGGAAATACAAATGGCAATACGACGATTAGTCCAAATCCATTTAAAGGTTCTCCTAATTTAATGTACAATTCTGATAGTGAGCTTGATGCTCAAATCGAGATTTATAATATCAATGGACAACTCATCCACTCGAGAGCCGCACATTTCTATTCTGGACAAAATGAAATTAATCTAGACGATTTCCCCAATAGGGAAAAGGGAATATTATATTATAAAATTAGATCTGCTGATAAAATTTTAGGATTTGGTAAAATGCACAAAATAGAATAAAGCATACTTATAATATTCATATTGTGAATGGCGAAATGATTACCTCATTTCGTCATTTGCTGTTTTATAAGATGACCATAAAGGTCAAGCGGATACAGAAGAAAATACTCACACATGGTAAAGTTTCTTAGGAAAACAACTGACAAATGACATAATCCTCAAATCCAGATACGCCAAAACAGGTATCTTTGCCTTGTGAATAAAATAGCCTGAAGGTTGAAAAAGAAAAAATTTAACGCATGGCAGGTAGATATTGGGAGTCAATGACTTGCAAGTAAATTATCCATCTATTCTCAAACAACTTCATTACTACCAAGTCAAATTTTATACATGTATAAGTATATTGTTTTTATATTGTTATTTAGCAATCAGTATTCGTTTGCTCAAGAGGAGAAAACAATAGATTTTAAAAAAGATTTTCAATATCATATTCATGCGGCTATAGATGAAATTACGATCGACGGACAACTCAACGAGTCGACCTGGAATTCAGCAGAAGTAGGAGGTGATTTTTGGCAAAAAATACCTTATTTCGCAAAAGGTGCAGATCCTAAAACAGAAATTAGGCTCGCCTATGATGATAAATATCTTTACGTCGCCACAAAATCTTACCAGTCAGAACCCCTAACTATCACTACCCTTAAAAGAGATGTCTACTGGGACAATGATGGAATTGCCATCATACTTGATCCACTCAATACTAAAACCAATGCCGTCCTCTTTGGAACCTCCGGAATCGGTGTTCAATACGATGCCACCAATTCTCCCAACGCTTCCACCAATTCTGATTGGAGTAATAAATGGTTTGTTGAAACGCACACCACAGACGAATATTGGTCCGCAGAATTTGCGATTCCTTTTAAGATTCTTAGATATGATCCTAGCCTTCAAGAATGGGGAATGAACTTTGTTCGGAATATTAAATACTGTAATGAATTCCATAATTGGACTGCAGTTCCTGAAGGTTTTTTTCCACCTAATCCTGCTTTTGCCGGAGCCCTAATTTGGGATACACCCCCAACTAAGAAAAAAGGCAATTTCAATTTAATACCCTATGTTAGTTCCGCTATCAATAAAAATAAGGACGAACCGACTCAGTTTGATTATAATTTGGGATTAGATGCTAAAGTTGCGCTCACCTCTACCCTAAATCTCGACCTTACCCTCAACCCCGATTTTTCACAAGTTGAGGCAGATGAGTTGGTAACGAACTTAACTAGATTTAACATTTCTCTTCCAGAAAAGAGAAATTTCTTTTTAGAAAACGCCGATGTATTTGCCAACTTTGGTACAGGTACTGTACGTCCTTTCTTTTCTAGAAAAATTGGTTTAAACTCAGATTTAGAAACGGTGCCCATCTTGTACGGCGCCAGAGCTACCGGCAATATTGATAAAAATAATAGGATAGGTGTCATGAATATCCATAGTCGATCCTCCGCTAATTCCTTTGCTCAAAACCAATCGGCGATTGCCTACAAAAGGCAATTTGGTAGATCCCATATCCAAGGTCTTTTTCTCAACAGACAAGCTTATGACCAGACCGAAACTGTCGAAGATGACTATGGCAGAAATATCAGTTTAGAAGGTCTTTATCAATCAAACAATGGTGAGCTAAATATTTGGGGCGGTGCACATGGTTCGATAAAAGCGGGATTTGATGATAAAAATATGGTCTACAACGCCGGAGGAAAATATAGAAATGCTAATTGGACTTTTGTCAATGAAGTCGTTATGTTTCAAGAAAATTATTTTGCGGACATCGGCTTTACAGCACGAGTCAATAACTATGATGCAGCACGAGATACTACGATTCGAGCAGGATTTAATGCGGAGTATGCTTATATAGAATATCAAAAAAGACCGAGGTCAGGTAATATCATCAGACATCAAATTGATATTGAAAACAATACCATCGTTAATTCAGATTGGAGTTTTAATGAAACCACCACGGACTTGCATTATGCCATGAGATTCAAAAATACAGCTCAATTTGAAACAGAGGTTTCATTTAATGATATCTATTTACTTTATCCGTTTAGCTTTACAGGTAACACCCCTTTTCCAATAGCTAGATATAAAACATTTAGCGGCGAGGTATCTTTTCAATCAGATGAACGCAAGGATTTTTCATTTGATGCTTCCGCAAAAACAGGTGGTTTTTATAATGGTCGATTGACGTCTTTTGATATTGGAGCCAATTATAGAATTCAACCTTGGGGAAATTTTTCAGTTGGCTATCAGTGGAATGATCTAAGTTTTCCTGATCCTTATGGACAATCAAAAATTACTGCGCTAGTTTCTAAAATAGAAATAGGATTTAATAAAAACCTCTTGTGGACTACACTCTTTCAATATGTAGATCAATCCGATTATATGGGTATCAATAGCAGGCTACAATGGAGGTTCTCCCCCATGTCAGATATCTTTTTAGTCTATGTAGATAATTATGATATTGATAAGCTTTCGCCAAATGGCAGTCCGTCTTTACGGTCCAATAATCGAGCGGTCATTTTAAAGGTTAATTATTGGTATTAAGAGCACATGTTTAAAACGCAGTTTTATCGCCTTTTTGGCAAAAATGTTTTTATCCAGTTTAATTAAACAAATACCTAAAAGTATACTCCGTGAATTTTTATATCTTGAAAGCGCTAAGCATTATAAATTCTAAAGTAGTCTACTTACATTTTATATATTTTAAATAAAAAAATTTACAGAAAATCATTAAGATGAATAAATTACTTTTTTCAACCCTATTATTCTTTTCATTTACTTTCTTGATCGTCTCTTGTGACAAAGACGAGGAACCTGAAACGATTGAATACGACTATCACGCACACATCATGTCTCCTAATACAGACGATAAGAAGGTAGGAGATTCTATCCATATCCACGTTGATTTTGAAAGCCGTACCGGAGAAACAGTACACCATATCAATGTCAAAATCTATAACAAAATGGATAGTACGCAAGTGATCTACAATGAACCTGGCGATGCACACGTGCACACCGAAGGGGAGTATGGGTACCATGCCGACTTGGGTCTTACTGCCAATGAGGGGGTTGCTGGGCACACTGACTGGATCTTGGAAGCAAAGGTTTGGGGACATGAAGCAGGAGCAGGCGAAGTGATGGAGTCCATTGAGTTTCACGTTCATCCTGAGTAGTCTTTAGCTCTTAGCTTTCCTTAGACGCACTTGCCCTCGAAGGGAAAAAGCAAAAAAACATTAAAAAAGGGTTGTCAGCATTATGTTGACAACCCTTTTTCTTTAATACTTTAAAAATATCTTTCCAGACTTTACTCGAAGTATACACGTTAGTGAGACCGACTTAACTGATCGAACAAAAATGCCACCCGTCCGCTTTAGTTCGCTCCGCTCATGGATCTCCTTCGTCAATCTCGCGGTGCCTTCCTTCAACGCACTGTCGTACGTTGCCCTTCGGGTTCAGTCGGTTATCCATTCATCGAAGTTAAAAACTCCTCATTCGTTTGCGTATGTAACATATGCTTTCGTAGGAATTCCATCGCTTCGTCCGGCTTCATATCAGATAGGTGCTTACGAAGGATAAACATTCGCTGTAGCGTTTCTTTATCAAACAGCAAGTCTTCTCGACGAGTACTGGATTTGGTAAGGTCGATAGCAGGGTAGAGACGCTTGTTGGCCAAAGAACGATCCAACTGTAACTCCATGTTACCCGTACCTTTAAATTCTTCGAAGATTACCTGATCCATTTTCGAACCAGTATCAATCAATGCCGTAGCCAAGATGGTTAAGGAGCCACCATTTTCAACGTTACGTGCTGCACCAAAGAATTTTTTCGGCTTGTGTAAAGCATTGGCTTCCACACCACCCGACAATACTTTCCCGCTGGCAGGTGCTACCGTGTTATAGGCTCGTGCTAGTCGTGTGATCGAATCGAGCAGGATCACTACATCGTGTCCACACTCTACCAAACGCTTCGCTTTTTCGAGTACGATACCCGCTACCCTTACGTGATTATCTGCTGGTTCGTCAAAGGTTGAAGCAACCACTTCTGCATCTACGTGGCGTTTCATATCGGTAACCTCTTCCGGTCGTTCATCTACTAATAAAACAAGTAAATAACACTCAGGATGATTTTTTGCAATTGCGTTGGCAACATCTTTTAGTAAGAAGGTCTTACCCGTTTTAGGTTGTGCTACGATCAAACCACGTTGTCCTTTTCCAATAGGAGAAAATAAGTCAATCATTCTTTCTCCGTAATCCTTTCCATTTCCTTTTCTATCCGTTAACTGAAATTTTTCGTTTGGGAATAAAGGTGTCAGATAATCGAAAGGTACTCGGTCTCTTACCTGCTGAGGTTCCAGACCATTGATATTAGAAACTCTTAATAAAGCAAAATATTTTTCTCCTTCTTTCGGAGGACGAATCGCACCTTTCACGGTATCTCCAGTTCTTAAACCAAATAATTTAATTTGGCTAGGAGAAACATAAATATCATCTGGAGAAGTCAAGTAATTATAATCAGAAGAACGTAAGAAACCATAACCATCTGGCATCATTTCTAGAATTCCTTCTCCTTCTATAATCCCATCTAATTCAATATTAAATTTATTTGGATCTGGTGCTTCGGGTGCTGCTTCCCGATTATCTCGGCGATCCCGATTATCTCGGCGGTCATCTCGAGGGTCCCGACGGTCCCGGTCATCTCGGTCATCGCGGCGATCTTTGCGATCATCCCGGCCACGGTTGTCGCGGCGATCTCGGTCATCACGATCATCTCGACTACGATTATCTCGATCGTTGGAACGGCGGGTAGCCATTTTTCGATCACCATATTTTCGGTTAGAAGATTTTTCATCTCGCTCTTTTTCTTCCCCTTTTACCGTTTTGGCCACTGGTTTAGCAGCTGGTTTGGGACGCTTCGCTTCTTTTTCTTTCTTTACCTCTTTTTTGCCGCTGTCTTCTTTGCCTACTGCTTGTTCATCGAGGATTTTATAGATTAGTTCTTTCTTTGTCAATTTTTTATACCCAGTCAATCCTAGTTCTTCTGCTAGGTCTTTGAGTTCGGGTACCAGCATATCATTTAGCTGCAAAATGTCGTACATACAAGTGTTTTTTAAGAAAAGTAATTATTCAATTATTGTTAGGTTAGTAAGTAAAATTTCCTGATTGTTGTTAGAATAAATGATTAGGTCCTTCTACTTAGACGTTCGTGTTATAATTATTTTCACGTTATTTGATAATATATCTTTGATTTGATAAGTTTATGGACATGGGCTGTACTTTTAAGCTGTCCACTTATTTGCTTCTAGATTCAAACGGGAAATGTCGAATGTGGAACTGTTGACCTGCCTGTAAGTATTGTTTATTTCAATTAAGCCTCACATTTATAAACCTTTAAACCTAATAGGG
This sequence comes from uncultured Saprospiraceae bacterium, assembly GCA_937928405.1. Taxonomy (GTDB): domain Bacteria; phylum Bacteroidota; class Bacteroidia; order Chitinophagales; family Saprospiraceae; genus JALZUU01. The sequence goes on along the minus strand of CALFWZ010000014.1, from coordinate 52,993 downwards.
GGTATAATATAAAGAGGAATGATGAAAAGTGGGAATTAAGAGGAATACTACTTAAACATGTTTAAGTTCAATAATATTCGGGAATTAATGATGAAAAAGTAAAAAACAGGCGTGATTAACTTTCTTACGGCGTAAAAATACACAATATTTTATAAATCCAAATATTATCCTTGCAAAAAGAAACGATAATTTATCCACAATGTTTTGTTAAAAGCCATTTTATCACCTTTTATATCTAAATATCTTAATATTAACCTTAAAATTTAGCTTTTTTTAACGAATCTCTTATTACATCGTCAACGTTAAAAAAAATAACGCTATAATGAGCTATTATAAATGTGACTTAATTACTTATTTTAGGTCAGATTAAGTAGAGAAGTTAGTTATTTAGCTTCAAATACAGGGTGTTTCGAGGAGGTTTAACTTTCTCCTACCCAAGTTTGTTAACTTAAAAATTAAAATATCGCCTATGTATAATATGGATTATATGATTTATTACGCTATTGCTGGGGTCATGACTATGATTGGAGCTGCAGTAAGTGGTCGTTTAAAATCAAAATTTGCCCAATACAGTAAAGTTGCTTTAAGTAAAGGACAAAGCGGAAAAGATATTGCGGCTGAAATGCTCGCATATTATGGTATCAATGATGTAAAAATTGTCCGTGGCACCGGAACATTAACGGACCACTACAATCCAGTTACAAAAACGGTTTCTTTAAGCCCAGATGTACACGATGGCCGGCACGTAGCGGCAGCAGCGGTAGCAGCACACGAATGTGGACATGCCGTTCAGCATGCAGAGGCTTACTCCTTTTTGACCATGCGCTCAAAGCTCGTACCTATGGTAAAAGTAGCTTCTATCGCTCAAGGATACGGATTGATGATCGCGCTGATGATGGCTGGTTCAATTCCACAATTATTACTCGCTGTGATTATTGCTTTTGCTGTAACTACTTTGTTTGCTTTTATCACCTTACCAGTTGAATTTGATGCAAGTAAGCGTGCCTTGGTCTGGTTGGACGAAAGTGGAGCAACAGCAGGAGCTGAGCAAGAGGGTGCAAAAGATGCTTTATGGTGGGCTGCCATGACATACGTTTCTGCTGCCTTATCTTCTCTAGTAATCTTAGTGTATTTGCTCTTCAGATATTCAAGTAGCAGAAGACGATAAAATATTTCCTTTGGGAATATTTTCGAAATAAAAATATTGTCAGAGGTGCTTATCAACCCTAAAAGCTGATTACTCAGTTTTTAGGGTTTTATTTTGATCCTCGCTGATTTTACTATAACTTAGCCACCCGAAAATCAACATGAATTTTTATTTTATAATTTCGCTGTAATTAGCAGACTGTTAGGAATGCTTTTTGCAAACTCAATACCTGCACCAAGGAAGGGATTATCCATTTTTACAGCTCCAAAATATACTATGAGTATCAAGAAAAAACGATTTGTATTTACTGAATTTAGGACACTGCAACACATTAATTTTGAAAAACTCGAAAAAGTTTGTAGCAAACTTTTCGTTTTGATTCGACCACAAGAACAACAAATTCCTTTTCCGCTGGTTCTAGCTATGCAACGAATGGGAAAAAATGCAAAATGGATCGTAGCCAAATCTACTGATTCGGATTCATTGGAATTTCATCTTTCTTTTTTATTGGGAAAACTAGATGAAAAACTATCCGAAGAAATCGAATTTGCGATCTTATCTAGCTCTACCAATTTAGATCCCCTCATTGATTTTATCAATCAGGGCGGAAGAAATTGTCTTAGAGTAACCGTCGAACAAACAGAAGCAGAATTTGAAATAGAAGATTTAGAAGAAGAAACGTACCTACTAGACGACGAAGCAGCAGAATTTGAAACAGAAACCGATCTCCGGATTGATCTTAGTGAAACAACTGCCACTGTGACAAAGAAAGAAACTTCCCGCAGCGCAGAAACGAGTACCGAAACATCTAAGACCATCAACAAACAGGATATCGAAAGTAAAGCCCTAGAAACGGTACAACGACTACAATACACAGGAAATCGCCCCGCTGAAGTAATTTTATTAAGAGACTATATTGCGCTCTTTCATCAGGGAATTGAAGACGACGACGGACAGGCAGATCAAATTATTAATATGTTAGTAGAAAATAAACAGATCGAAGTTCGCAAAGGAATTATTAAATACAATTTTTAAATCATAACTATTATGCACGAAGAAGTAATAGCAACTATTAAAAAGGCGGAAAAAGGAATGCACGAAACAATCGAACATCTCGAAAACGAGCTGCTCAAAGTTCGTGCGGGCAAGGCTTCGCCTTCTATGCTAAACGGCCTGATGGTCGATTATTACGGATCGCCAACGCCCTTAAATCAGGTAGCCAATATCATCCTCTCTGATTCTAGAACCATCAGTATTCAGCCGTGGGAAAAACCCATGATCGGCCCAATTGAGAAATGTATTTTTGAAGCTAATCTCGGAATCACGCCTCAAAATAATGGAGAAATGGTGATTCTCAATATTCCACCACTAACGGAGGAACGAAGAAAAGATTTGGTTAAAAAGTCTAAATCACTCGGCGAGGAAGCAAAAGTATCTATCCGAAATAATCGTCAAAAAGCGATGGATTTTATAAAGAAATCGGTCAAAGATGGTTATCCAGAAGATCAAGGCAAACGAAAAGAAAATGAGGTACAGGAATCTGTAGAAAAATTCAATAGTAAAATCGCTAAGATGATCGAAGCTAAAGAAAAGGATATCATGACGATCTAATCCACCGCAGACTTGATCTGATAAATATTAAGGGAAGGACCGGTTCTTACATAGAGTCGGTCCTTTTCTATGCGCACCATTTGTTCTTCTCCCGGTGGTAACGCTAAATCTAGGGAACGCGTTTGTAAAGATTTTAAATTAAAAACATTCAACTTACCATCCTGCCAGTAGATCAGCTGCTGGTCTACAATCTGAAATTGCGTCAACCCTTTTATATCAATGGTCTTGGTATAATTACCAAATAGATCAAAAACCAAAATCCCTGCTTCGGGATCATTTACGTATAAGCCATTATTTCGTTCTAAAATAAAGTTTGGCATTAACGTTTTCCCTAGCACCAAACTAAGATTATTGCTTGCTTGCACGACCTTTCCGTTACGATCTATTTTTTTTAGAATAAATTTTATATCATCATACATCCAGAGATTATTATCACTAGAAATCCCCACCGCTGGCACATCAATCACATCCAAATTAAATAAATCAAAAGCCCCCGTCTCACTTAACGTTCTATCTAGTAAAATCACTCTTCTAAAATCTGGATAAAACAATAATAAGTTAAATGGATCAGTCGCATCAATGAAGTTCAGAGCACCCAAGGTATTGTTATTGTATCGGAATTGTACCTGTCCCGCCGGCGTATATTTGATGACTTCATTGGTCTTCGTGACGGTATAAACATTGCGTAACTGATCGGTCGTAAAGACCGCGGAAGAAATATCTAAGGTATGAAGCAGCGCATAATCCAACGGCTTTTGCTCTGATTGTCCCATCACCAAGAGTGGCAATAACCATCCAAACAATATCCCTTTTATTTTAAACCTTAATAATTTTTCCATCATCATTTTCAAAAAATCTAATTTCCAGTTCGTGACCGTCAAATACCCCATAAGAACAGGTATGTAACCACTCTCCAAGGTTAATATAACGTCCTGGTGGCTCATTTAGCGTACAATCAATGGTCAAATGTCGATGCCCGAAAATAAAATAATCAATTGGTGGATTGGCTTGGTAGGTATTCGCAAAAATAGCCAGCCATTCTTTCTCCGGTCCCTGAAAGGCCGGAATGCCATGTTCCATTGCCCGGCTTTTACCAGAAGAAAATTGCATTAGCCAGAGGGCAAAATTGGGGTGGAGCCGCGCGTACAACCATTGACAGAGTGGATTGGATAGTATTTTTTTCAAAAATTTATATCCATGATCTCCCGGACCTAAACCATCTCCATGACCAATAAAAAAGTTTTTATTCCCAAACTTTCGCGTAATGGGCGCCCGATAAACTGGAATTTCTAATTCTTTTTCGAAATAATCAAACATCCACATATCATGGTTGCCTGTAAAAAAATAAATCTTGATGCCTTCGTCGCGCAGCTCCCGCAATTTTCCAAAAAATCGCAAATAACCTCTCGGTACCACGGTTTTATACTCAAACCAAAAATCAAAAATATCACCGACCAAGTATATCGCCGCGGCATCCGTTCGAATGAACTCCAACCAGCGCACAATCTGCTTTTCTCGTTCCCGACTCGTCAGTTTTCCATCCGATCCCAAATGGAAATCCGACGCAAAATATATTTTATCTTTATTCATTCTTGTAATTAGCTGGTTAGCCAGTTAAGCGCTTGTCTAACTAAAAGGCGGACGTTTCAATTATGAAGCAAAAATTCTTTCGCTTAGAACTTAATAAGCACTACCTTTACTCATAATCATGATAACAAACCACTAAATTAGAAATAATTTATCAACCGATAACGTCAAAAAAAAATGAATTTAGATCTATCCGGAAAAAATGCGCTCGTCTGTGGCGGCAGTAAAGGAATTGGGAAAGCTACCGCCCTTGAATTGGCCAAGCTAGGTGCCAATGTCACCATCGTTTCTCGTAGTGCAGAAGCGCTTAGTGACGTCGTCAACGAATTAGCATTAATCGTCGATAAACAAGACCATGATTTTCTCGTGGCAGACTTTAGCGACCAAGCAGATTTGAGAAAAAAAATTACGGGCCTCCTGACCATTAAACCGATTCATATTCTGATTAATAACACAGGCGGACCACCATCTGGACCTATTCTAGATGCTTCTCCAGAAGCTTTTCTCACCGCTTTTAATAATCATCTTATTTGTAATCAACTCCTCGCCTCCATCGTGGTCAAAGGAATGATGAAAGACGGATATGGTAGAATCATCAATATTATTTCTACTTCCGTCAAACAACCCATCACTGGACTTGCCGTCTCCAACACGATCCGTGGAGCCGTAGCCAACTGGTCAAAAACCCTGGCCAATGAATTAGGTCCGCACGGAATTACGGTCAATAATTTGCTGCCTGGTTCTACGTCCACTGGACGCCTAGAGGATATCTTTAACGCGCGAGCCGCAAAAAACGGAACAACTCGAGACGAAGAAGCTACAAAAATGAAAAAGACGATTCCTCTTGGACGCTTTGCTACTCCTGCTGAAATTGGATCAGCCGTGGCCTTTTTAGCAAGCCCTGCTGCGGCTTATATTTCGGGAACGAACTTGGTAGTGGATGGGGGACGAACAAAATCTTTGTAGGAATAACATGAGTCATCCCTATTTTTTTCTCTAGAAAATGCCAGTTGGCTTGTTTGCCCGTTTCTAGATAGTTGGAGAATCGAATAAAAATCGGATAAAAATTGAATAATTCGATTTTTCATAGTAATATTGAAAATAAATTAAAGGATCAATTAGCTACTATGGAATCTAAGTTAGAGTTTGATTTTAAAACTACGCAGAAAATCATTAAAAAAATAAGTGTAATTGACTCATTTAAAGGTAAGTGGGTCGGATTAGGAGAAAAAGAATCAAAATATCTAAAAGAATTAAAGAAAATTGCCTCAATTGAGAGTATAGGCTCTTCAACAAGAATAGAAGGATCTACTCTAACGAATGAGGAAGTAGCGGACTTACTTAACTCCATCAAGATCAGTGAATTTAAAACAAGAGATGAGCAAGAAGTTTATGGTTATTATGAAGTATTAAATTTAATAATTGATTCCTACACAGAAATAAACTTAAAGGAGAATCATATTTACCACCTACACAAATTACTTTTAAGTAAAAGTAGTAAAGATGAACATCATAGAGGTCAATACAAAAAATTATCCAACAAAGTAGTTGCTAATTATCCTGGCGGCAGACAAAAAGTAATCTTTAACACGACAGAACCGTTCTTGGTCAAGCAAGAAATGGCGGAATTACTAAAATGGACAAATCAAAATTTAGAAGAAGAAATTATTCATCCACTGATAGTAATAGCAACTTTTATTTATGAATTTTTATCAATTCATCCATTTCAAGATGGTAACGGAAGATTATCAAGATTACTAACCACTTTAATTTTATTACAAAATAATTATGATTTCATTCAGTTTTCATCCATGGAATTAGAGATCGAAAAACGAAAAAAAGATTACTATAACGCTTTAATGGATGGACAGAAAAATCGTTACAAAAAATCTGAGAAAATCAACAAATGGCTTTTATTCTTTTTAGAGACTTTAGAACAGACTATTGTTAAACTCGAAAATCGATATCAACATATAAAAGAAAAGAAAAGTTATTTAAATAATAGACAAAAGGAATTATTTAGATTTATCAAAGAAAACGAACCTGTAAAAATCAAAGATGTTATTGAGGCCATGACAGATTATAAAAGTTATACGCTAAAAAAAGATATGGCTTATTTAGCCTCTGAAGGAATGATACAGCGCATCGGAAAAGCAAGAGCCACTATTTATATTATTAATGATAGAAAAAAAGAAAAAGACGAAGTCTAAGGTAGGCATATGTCCATCCTTTAATTCAGTCGAACGACACATGCCCGAACCATTACACACCGTTGTAAACTCCATTTTTGACAACATAGAATCAATACTATAAAACCATCTCTAGTAATAAAAATCCGTTGGCTTTCTTAATTAATAATGCTCTTGATTTGCAATCTAATGTCGAGTTACGTGCTGAGGAATAAACTAGCAAGTGAAAATTAATTCATATTACTAACAATATGGAAATACTAAAATTTATAAAATAATTTTTTAACTCAAGGGAAAAAGCGATAGACCTTGAAAGTTCACCTGAAAGTGAGCTTTGTATAATTGGTAATATTGTAGATAAACATTTTTATAGCGAACATAAAGAAATAAGAAGAGGAACAAAACAGTTTAGACCAAACGCAAAGGTATATTGCTTACCAGAATATCCCGGAACGGCACATGAAACAATGGTTGTGCTTGGTATACCAAGAAAAACAAGAAGGTTTATAAAAATAGCAATACCAACAAAACGAATAAAAAATTTTAGAATTAAAAGAGTTTATAAGCCATTAGCTGTTGGATATATAAGAGAAAATTGGTTCTATGAAGATTGGAGAAAAGAAAAACCAAAAGAAAAAGATATTCAAGCGTTTATAGATTATTTAAACGCTCAAACTGAAGAGATTGAATAAAAACAAAAGGAATCAATTCTTCCTATTTACTTTAAACATTAAAAGGTAAATAGGCTAGTTCTTAAAAAGAGCAAATACGATCGCAACCATTATTTATTAAAAATTTTCATTAAAAAAACATGAAATTAGAACATATCGGCATCGCCGTCAAAGACTTAGCAGCTGCCAACGAACTCTACGCACTTCTAATCGGTAAAAAACATTATAAAATTGAGTCGGTTGAATCAGAACAGGTCAATACTTCTTTTTTTAAAACCGGATATTCTAAAATAGAATTACTCGAAGCCACTGGACCGGAAAGCGCCATCGCCAAACATATCGAAAAGCGAGGAGAAGGAATTCACCATATTGCTTTTGAAGTCAAAGATATTTATGCGGAAATGGAACGACTACGCAAAGAAGGTTTTCGCTTACTCAATGACAAACCCAAGCGTGGAGCAGACAACAAACTAGTTTGCTTTATTCATCCTAAATCTGCTAATAGCGTTTTGGTAGAACTCTGTCAACGAATCGTAGAATAATGGAACTTTACCATTATTTGATTGCCATCATCGGAGGTGGCATTGCTGGCGTTATTAATACCTTGGCTGGTAATGGATCGGCCATTACGCTGACCATTTTGACGGAAGTCTTAGGGCTTCCGCCCAACGTTGCCAATGGGACCAATCGGGTGGGTATTTTTTCTCAAACCGCAGCGGGCAGTTGGATTTTTTACAAAAATGGCAAACTGGATTTAGAACGTAGTTGGGTCTATGGTATTCCCACTATTATCGGTGCCATCTTTGGTGTACTCGTCGCCGTCTGGGTCAGCAACGAACAATTCAAGCAAGTATTTAGTTTTATGATGATCGCCATGTTTTTGGTGATTCTCGTCAAACCCAAACGCTGGCTACGCGAAACGGATCTGACAATTAAACGCAATTACTGGCTGATTATTCCTGGATTTTTAGCCATCGGTTTTTACGGCGGTTTTATCCAAATGGGAATGGGGATTTTCTTTTTGGCAGTCATGGTCTTGGGTGCTCGTCATAGTATGACCGACGCCAATGCCGTAAAAAGTTTTGTCATTATGGCTTATACGATTGTTGTCATTGCTATTTTTCAATGGAAAGGATTAATCGACTGGAAGATGGGTGCTTTGATGGCTGTGGGACAAACGACCGGTGGCTGGTGGGCAGCTACTTTTGCTTCCCGTTATGCGCAAGCGAACTTATGGGCGTATCGTTTGTTAGTGGTTATCGTTACGTTGGCGATTATTAAATTGTTTAACGTGCATCAATTGATATTTTCGCTATTCTAGGTTAAGTCTTAATTTAGAATTTTTTTAACACTTACTTAAATACAACTGCATCAATCAGTCCAGCGATTCAACAAATCAACATTTCAACAAATCAACAACATAAATGTCCATTCTAAACCAAGAAAAAGCAAAGCCCGATATTAAAATTATCCTAGCTTTTTTCATCATCTACTTTGTTTGGGGTTCTACCTATCTCGCCAATAAATGGGCGATTGCGGATATGCCTCCGTTCCTCATGGCGGGGATGCGCTTTGTGGTGGCGGGAGTGCTTTTGTATGGTTACTGTATACTAACGGGAAAGAAATCTCCGACCCGTACTCAAATTCAAAATGCCTCATTTGCGGGCCTCTTTTTATTTGCGATGGGCAATGGTTTGGTCGTCTGGGCTTTACAGTTTGTAGACTCTGGAATCGCAGCCTTGGTCGTTGCCTTCGAGCCGCTCATCGTGGTGCTCATGATGTGGAAAATGAAAAGCGAAAAGCCGACTGCTAATGTTTGGGGTGGAATTATTTTAGGAATTTTAGGAATGGGATTATTGGTTGGTCAACCGGAATTTATCAATGATGCCAGTTGGTTGTGGGGCATCCTAGCCATCTTTGCAGCCATCCTAGCTTGGGGCTATATTTCTATCTGGATGACCGATGCCAATCTCCCCGAATCCTTATTACAAAGTGCCGCGTTGCAAATGTTCTTTGGCGGAATTTTGATGTTGATTATGGGTTTAGCCTTGGGTGAATATCCTTTGTTTGATTACCAACAAATTGGTACACGCGCATTCTGGTCGTTGGGATATTTGATCATTTTTGGTTCCATTTTGGCATTCACTGCTTTTAATTTTTTATTGAAAAATGTCTCTCCTACCAAGATTGTCACCTCGACTTATATAAATCCAGTAGTAGCGCTTATTTTAGGGTATTATTTGAATAAAGAAGGGATTAGTTCGCAGTCTTTAATCGCAGCGGGTATGCTGATTTTAGGCGTTGTGTCGATTAACTGGCGTGGGAAAGGAGCTCATTAGAATAAGCAATATTGAATTTCCAATTTCGAATATTGATTCTACCCTCTGTCGTGACAATTACATTTAAATTTTAGACCTGTTTTATCAGTCATAGATTTCTTTTGATCAATAAATCGCGTCACCACCTCATCCAATAATTCAATATTCATCTGGTCAATATTCGGTATTCAAAAACTCGTTTTTATTAAAAAAATGATGAATAGTCTAGTCCAACAAAATCACTTACGCCACCTCAAACCCATAAACCGTTTCACTCTTAAAATTTTCTCCAGGCTTTAAAACCGTAGATGGAAAATGCAACTTATTCGGGCTATCCGGAAAATGCTGCGTTTCTAAACAGACGCCATGATAATTTTTCAACTTCACACCTTTTTTATCCGTCGGTGTTCCTCCCAAACCATTTCCTGTATACACTTGTAATCCCGGTTCCGTTGTAGCTACCTTGATCATTCGACCGCTTGCTGGATCGTGCAAAGAAGCTACGGAACGCAATTTATTATTCCAATCCGAGAGGACCCAATTATGATCATAGCCTCCGGCGTTTTTCAGTTGTGGATGTGGTTCAAAAATTCGCGCACCAAGCGGTGTCGGTTTTCTAAAATCAAACGGTGTATTATGAACGTGTAAATAATCACCTGTCGGAATTAAGGCCTTGTCTGTCGGTGTAATCCGATCACTTTTTATTGTCAAAACATGATCCAATACGCTGTCTTTTCCACTCAAATTAAAATAAGAATGGTGGGTAAAATTCACGACCGTGGTTTGATCCGTAACTGCATGGTATTGAATTTTCAATTCATTGTTATCGGTCAGACAATAAGTAACCGTCGTTGTCAGATTACCAGAAAAGCCTTCCGCTCCATCTGGACTAAAAAAGGTCAAAGCCAAGGCTGGGCCTTCAATTTTTTTAATAATCTCCGCTTGCCAATTTTGCTGTGATAATCCAGTAGGACCACCGTGCAGATGATTTGGTGGATTATTGGTAGCGAGGCGATAGGTTTTTCCGGCAAGTTTAAACCGGCCTTTGGCGATCCGGTTGGCATAACGACCCACGGCAGCACCAAAATAGGGGCTGTGTTTTAGATAGTTTTCTAGCCGTTGATAGCCAAGTACGATATTGATTAATTTTCCATTTCTATCTGGTGTCCAGAGTTCTGTCAGGATTCCACCGTAGCTGATGATTTTTGCCGTTAAGCCCTTTTTATTTTTCAAGGTAAATAGATGGACGACTTCTCCATTCTTTAGGTGACCAAATTTTCTTTTTGTAATAGGCATCGATGGTGGATTTAGAGCAAAAGTATTGTTCAGATTTTAAATCTGCCTGTAATATAAAAAGCATTTACCCTTTACGGGTAAATGCTCTCCATCTTTTTTGCTAAAAAAAATTAAGGGAGTAGGAAATAAATAAGGTACCCACATTTTAGGAAGTTATTTTTTCTTTATACAAGGCGAAAAACGCAGACATAGCCTCAGCTATGGCGAGTATTTTCAACGAAGTATAAAGAAAAAAGAGCGAGTAAAATGGGTAGGTTATATTTTTCCTATTCCCTAAACCCTATTCTACTACCAAGGTTAGGTTTAAATCAAATTCATCGTAAATCGTTTTATCGCCTAAATTATCAAAAAAGCTGCCTGATCCATATCGTACATCAAAGTCAGTACGATCAATTTTGATGGCTGCATTTGCGGTTGCTCCTTTCATATCTTTCTTTACTACTGCATTGAATTTAATCGGTTGTGTAGACGATTTGATGGTCAAATTACCAGATACACGATAATCACCAGCAGTTCCACGACTCACAACTTTTGTTATTTCAAAACGAGCTGTTGGATGCTTTTCAGTACCAAAAAAATCAGCGGATTTTAGATGACCTTCTAATTTTTCTTTACCCTTTCCAGCCTCCAAATCTGTACAATTAATTGAATTCATATCAACAACAAAATATCCTCCAGATAAAACCTCATCTGTGTACGCTAACTGTCCTTCTTTTAATTTCAAAGTTCCCTCATGCGAGCCAGTTACCTTGTATCCTTTCCAATTGATAATACTGTTGTCTAAATTTGCTTTTAGTAATTTAACAACCGGAGCATCTGTAAATGACATACCGATTAATAGTGTTAGGGTCAATAAGCCCATTAATTTTAAGGATTTCATAATTATTACTTGTTAAAATTTTATGTGAAAAAATTAGCCTCGCATCTTATCCAATAAATTGCTTAGCTGTGTTGCTTCTTTCTCGGAGAGATTTTTTAAAACATCTCCTAATTGATTATCTTTTTTTGCAATTTTTTCTAATAAAGCATTTCCTTTTTCAGTCAATACAATATCTACCAAACGTTTGTCTGATGGGCGAATATATTTACTTACCAATTGCTTTTTTTCCAATCGATCTACTACTCGTGATGCGTCTGACATCTTATCAAGTAATCGCTCTCGAATGGCCGCCGTAGAAATTGGTTCGTCTGCGCCTTTTACAATTCGTAAAACATTGAACTGCTTACGCGTCAATTCAAATTTTTTAAAAAAAACACGATGCTGTTCGTTTAGCCAATTACTAGTATATACCAGATTGACGGCAGCCCGATGATAGACACTCTTGAATGGGCGCGTTTGTTTTATGGCTTTTTCAATTTTCATAATACATATTTAATGGTTAAACATCAATGTTGCAACATTGTTTAAGGTCGTTTTTTAGTCTCCAAATAAAAAATCCGCTAACCAGTTGATAAACAACCAATTAGCGGACATGTTTTTTTTTGAAAAAAAGTTCTACCCAACGACGTGCCCCACAAATTCTGCATCATCATCAATCACCAAATCATCCTGACGGCGAAAGCAAAGACCAGCCGGCAAACCCGTCCAAAAGATACTGGGCTGATAGCGATGTCCTTCTAAATCAAAATTAAAAGGCGCTAGTTCTTGATAGACCACGGGTAAATCATCATAGTCTCCTTCCGTTTGATACGTTGGTTCAGGTTGACCATCGTAGAAAGAAATATTTTCTCCCATTCGACCGTAAATTGGCTTGGCCACATATTTATGATCTGGAAAATCTGCTGCTGAAAAAGTAGTTTTTAGCAAGTATGGATTATCAGGATACAAATCATAAGCATATTTTAATAATGCTTTAGATTGCAATAACATGGTATAAGCCGGATTAAGCACGACCACTTTTCGATCAATAATTAATCGTTCTAAATCATCAAAAAGATCGGGCTCTTCGTAGGCAATAAAATCCCATGGAATAAATTTATACCAAAAGTCATAACGAACAAAAGCACCATCGTCTTCCTCCAAAAAGATACCTTCTTCTGGTGAAAAAATAACCCGCTCCAGAATAGCCGTTTCGACTTCTTCAAACCCAGCTTCACGAGCAGCCTCAGCTACCACGTCCGCATTAATCCAATCTTCTTCGTATCCCAAAGTAGAAATCAATAGGGTAGGATCTCGATCTGGATGCTGGTTAATGATCCGCCGAAACCGTTCGATCATTTCTTCAATGACTGGATTATAAGGACTCCCTTCTAGTTTTTCCTCGTCTTGTTTCCATTGCTGCTCTTGGATATAGGCAGTCTCCGCCAGTAAAGAGCAGGTATCTGCGTTGATCTCCAACAGCTTAATAGGTACATTGTCTAGGCCACCCGAAAAATCAAAGCGACCGAGCAAATGCGTATCCATTTCGTTGGCCAAGGAATATTTTACTAAGTCAATGGCGTGAGGAGGAATTCCGAGCAACTTCCATTCTCCCTGTTCCACGGCATGTTCCGCCGCTTTTAGTAGAATCCGGTAAGTTATTTCAGCGGCATCGCGGAGTGCGTCAACCTCTTTAGAAGTCAACTGCAAAAACTCATTAGACAAATATTCCTCGTTCTCTCCGACAGTAAGCCATTCTAGATCTAGATCTTTAATTACTTCTACATCGAGCGGACGGACCGAAACGATGCGATTATCCACCATAAGACCGAGTAGATTTTCCAGAACCATAGCCTGATTTTCCGCTAGATGGTCGAGTACGAGTAACACGGTTAGCAGAGCTCTTCATTCGCTGACCTGCACCACTACTTGCTTTGCCATGTGCCGCAGCACTGGTGTAAGCACCTGGACGAGGAGCGACTCCACCCATACGTCCTAGCATGATAAACCCAAAGTATCCCATTCCAGCCGAACGTACCACCGATTGGTCACGACCTGAACCGTTGGCCTGCATCAGACGAGCTTCTGCTAGAGTAAAGGTATCACTGGTGGCATCCATATAGTTAGCAATGATGCGGCTATCAGCTGTATCAGCTACGGTCTCTTCGTTTTCGATCTTAAATAAATCTGTGCTTACTTCTTTTACAGTCGTAATCAATCCTTCCGTTGGAATTTCCACTTCTACCGTCTCAGTATCGCTACCACAGCTGGTAAAAATCAACCCACAAGCTAAAAAGATGAGTAGGAGTGCAGGAATAGTCGATTTAATTGCTAATGATTTCATAATTTTGTGTTTTCTTTGAAATTTTATATTAAAAAACTTTAAGTGCTTGATCAAAAATAATGATAAGTTATGACTAAGGGGATTTTTTCTCTAGATAAGGCAAAAAACGTAGAGATAGCCGTAGCTATCACAGCCTGTCCCGCCTTAGCGGGAAGACTTTTTAACGAAGTGTAGAGAAAAAAGAAACCGTCATAGGTTATTGATTATTTTGAGCATGCACTTTAATCAGCGACCAAGATAATCAACTCCTGAGTATTTTGTTTGTTTTTCGTTAAAAATTTGGATATGAAGGTGGGACCGTTAGAACGGGTGGCTTTTTTTCTGGCGGTATTTATTGCTGGACTATGTTCGCTGATTTATGAATTACTAATTAGTACTACTGCTTCCTATTTTTTAGGTGATAGTATTAAGCAGTTTTCGTTGACCATTGGTATTTACATGGCTGCGATGGGACTGGGTTCTTATTTGACGCGTTTTTTACCGGATGATCTACTAGGTTGGTTTGTAAAAATAGAAGTATTACTTGGTATTATTGGCGGCTTGAGTGTTCCTCTTTTGTATTATGGATTTGATCAGTTATCCGTAGATAGTTATCAGTTTCTAACGTTAGGAATCACCTTTATGATTGGTGCACTTACCGGTTTTGAAATTCCATTGTTGGTTAGAATATTAAAAACTTATTATCCGCTCAAAAGTAACCTAGCCTATGTCCTTAGTTTAGATTACGTGGGGGCATTATTTGCTACCCTCCTTTTCCCTTTTTTATTGCTACCTTTTGTCGGAACCTTTAAAACCTCCATTATTTTTGGTGCGGTTAATATTATCTTGGGATTAAGTATTTACCGCTTTTTCACAAACCGTTTACAAATCAATAAAAAACGATGGATGGAACCGACGATGATTGGTTGTCTAATCGGATTTGTATTCGTCGGTGTTTTTTCAGATCGTTTGCTAGGGCATTGGGAGGATAATTTCTACACGGCCAGAATTATTTATAGCAAAGAAACACCCTATCAAAAATTAGTACTTACCAAAAACAAAGAAGACCTGCGGCTTTACATCAATCGAATTATTCAGTTCTCTTCATTGGATGAATATCGTTACCATGAATCACTAGCGATGATTCCGTTGCAAGCCGCTCCTTTCAAAAAGTCCGTGCTGGTACTCGGTGGTGGAGAAGGATTATTAGCCCGTGAAATTTTAAAAGACCCTGAAGTAGAAAACATTACCATTGTAGATTTAGATCCGGAAGTATTTCGACTAGGAAAAGAAAATAAATTTTTACGGGAAGTAAATGCCGACGCCCTCCATCACCCTAAAGTAACTTTGATTGCCGAAGATGCCATGGCTTTTCTCAGGACCACTACCGACATTTACGATGTAATTATTGCAGACCTACCAGACCCATCCAACGAAGCTATCGCACGGTTATACAGCACCGCTTTTTTCAGATTGGCACAAAACAAGTTAAGTCGTTACGGGATCTTTGCCACACAAGCAACTGGACCATTTCATACCCGTAGAGCTTTTTGGTGTATTTATGAATCGCTCAAAGCCAGTGATTTTGCGGACGTCTATCCCTACCATACCTATGTCCCCTCTTTTGGAGACTGGGGTTTTCTGATTGCAGCCAATCACCCAATTGAGCCACAAAAATTCGCATCTGAACTTCCACTAAAATATTTAAACGGTGAGAATGTAGAAAGAATGTTTTATTTTGAACCAGATATTGACCATCCAAAAAACTTAAAAATTAATCGACTAGACCATCCCGTGCTGCTTGATTATTTTTTAACGGATTGGGAACGATGGAGAAAAGACAAAAAGAATTAAAGGAAAGTTACTAGCATTTTGCTGTCTAAAGCTTGCAAAGCATTAATAAATATGACGAATTTTCTCGGACAACATTGGCTTATTGAAGGTTATCACTGCGATGCCCAGCTTTTGTCTGATCCGAAAGCGATGGAGCGCATTCTAAAAGAAACCGCCGAGATAATGGGGGCGACTATCGTGACCAGCACCTTTCATCATTTTTCTCCACTGGGAGTATCAGGAGTGGTCGTCATTCAGGAAAGTCACCTCACTATTCATACTTGGCCAGAACACGCTTACGCCGCTGTTGATATTTTTACTTGTGGTGAAATTGATATGCAGGCTGGAGTGACCCATTTGCAAAAAGCACTGAGCGCCGAAGAACTAAAAATTGTAAAAATGAAAAGAGGAAATCTGGACAAAAAACTGATCAATAAAAACTGATCCTTTTACACTCGGCCAATTCCATTAGCCGTAACTACCTCGGTCATGGCTGGCTTTTTGCCAAATTTTTGATCGTAGCTTTTGTTAAGTTTTTTCTGAATAGGTTCAATCGCATCTACGTGAATCAGATTAAGCGTACATCCACCAAAGCCACCGCCCATCATCCGAGCACCCAAAACACCTGCTTCATCTCGCACCTGATCTACTAAAAAATCAAGCTCTTCACAACTTACTTCATACACTTTACTCAATCCCTCATGCGAAGCATACATCAGTTGACCAAGCGTCGTTAACGCTCCGGTCATCAGCGCTTTTTGCGCAGCGACTACTCTTTGATTTTCTTCCAAAACATATCTTACTCGCTGATAAGCCACTGGATCAATGGCTGATTCATACTCACTTAATTTTTCTAGTGTAAGCGCTTTTAAAGAAGTGATTCCAATTTTTTTATGTAGAAAATCCAAGACAGCTTCACAGCTCTTTCTACGATCATTATAAGCAGAATCTGCCAGCGAATGCTGAACCATACTATTAAAAAGTACCAGTCTATAATCGCCTAATCGAAGTGGTGCATACTCGTGCGTAAGGGATTGACAATCTAGCTTAACCACTTGTTCTTCTTTACCAAAAAGTACCGCATACTGATCCATCAGGCCACACTTAATACCCACTCGATGTTCGGCTGCTTGGCCAATTTTAGCCAGCGCGAGTCGATCCATTTTCCAGTCAAAGAGATCGTTCAATGCAAAGGCAAATCCGCAGGTCAAGGCTGCCGAAGAAGACATGCCTGATCCAATGGGGATATTACCTCCAAAGGCACAACTGACAGACGCTAACGCTAAACCTTGCTCTTTTAATACTTGCAAAACTGCGTAAAAATATTTCGCCCATCCTTGCGGTGGCATCGTATCTAGCGAGGCAGAGATAGAAACCGATTCGTTCATATCCAAAGCCGTCAATTCGTAAAGATTTTTTTGATTGGGAGCGATGGCAAAGAAGAGTTGTCGATCCACCGCTGCGGGCATGACAAAACCATCATTATAATCTGTATGTTCACCAATTAAATTTATTCGGGCAGGTGCTCGAAAAAGCACTGGCTCTAAATTATAGGTCGCATTAAATGCTACCACTACTTCTTCTAAAGTCATCAACAGCGTAATTTTTTCCACAAAAGTACCTATAATCAATAATTAGCCATTCAAAATATCGCTTTTTTATGAAAGATAACTCCAACAATTGGAACCAAATAAAGATTTATCCGTTTTTATCATAGCAGATGTATAAAAAAGTATTTATATTTGCCCTCCTACCAAAAGATGGTAGGCGATTTTATACTTAATGGTTGCGTGGCCGAGTGGCTAGGCAGAGCTCTGCAAAAGCTTGTACGGCGGTTCGAATCCGTCCGCAACCTCTAAAGCATTCTTAAAAGCCCTGATGATCAATAGATCTTTAGGGCTTTTTCTTTAATTAGCCAACTCAGGCGCTTCCAGCAATTTAAAAAATTGATCCATTCTCGGAGCTAACACAATCTCCGTTCGACGATTCATGCTTCTTCCTGAGGCGGTATCGTTCTCTGCTTTTGGGACAAATTCCGAACGCCCAGCAGCCGTCATTCTACTCGCTTCTACGTAATGATCATTGTGCAACATCCGCACTACGGCAGTGGCCCGCTTTACACTCAAATCCCAATTATCCGCAATACAGTCGTTATTCATGGGCACATCGTCCGTATGGCCTTCCACCATTACTTCCAAATCTTCGTGGTCATTGACAATTCCAGCTATTTTCCCCAGCACCTCTTCCGCATTTCTGCTGATTGTACTACTGCCTGATTTAAATAATAATTTATCAGAAATAGAAACATGAACCAGTCCACCACGAACTTCGACCAATATATCCTCGTCATTGATATTAGATAAAGAGCGTTTAAGATTTAAAACCAACGCTAAATTGAGGGAATCTTTGGTCTGTATTTTAGTCGTCAAATCCTGAATAAAATCATACTGATTACTTAACGATTCCAAGGATTTTTCAATACTCTTAGCACCAGCCTTGCTAACGATGGATAAATCAGACATCCGATCTAGTAAACTTCCATTGGTTTTCTGAAGATGATCGATTTGTTGCTTCAATTGGGTCACTTGATCGCTTTTTAAAGCTAATTGGCTTTTTAGTTTTTCTACTTCACTACCTTTACAGGAAAAAGCTAAAAAGGCCACCATAAACATAAAAATTACCAATAGTTGATTTTTCATAAGTATTATTTTGAGGTTCTCAATTTTCAAAGTTGTTTTAAACAAGCGGCATAATTAACCATTAAAACTCCTATTTAGGTCTAATTAGTGGGTAGAATGCCATTTTTTTAATAAAAAATCTTCTTCATCATCACTTGCAGTAATTTTGACACGGGTAAATCCTTATCTTTGCCACCAAAGACTTTACCAATACCAAATTAAATAATGGAAAAAATAGCACCCTACCAGCCACAAAACAAGGTGCGGATTGTAACCGCCGCTTCTCTTTTTGACGGTCACGACGCCGCCATCAATATCATGCGCCGCATCATGCAGAGCTCCGGTGCCGAAATTATCCATCTAGGTCATAATCGCTCCGTCCAAGAAATCGTCAATACCGCCATTCAAGAAGATGTTCAGGGCATCGCCATCACATCTTATCAAGGAGGCCATAACGAATTTTTTAAATACATGTATGATTTACTCCGCGAAAAAGGTGCAGCACATATCAAAATTTTCGGAGGCGGGGGTGGCACCATTCTTCCTTCCGAAATCGAAGATCTTCACCAATATGGTATTAACCGAATTTATAGTCCAGATGACGGACGAACAATGGGCCTACAGGGAATGATCAACGATGTATTAAAAAACTGCGATTTCCCTATCGGCGAACAACTCAATGGTGAATTAAAAAAATATACTTCACAGGATGATCACTCCATCGCTCGGATGATTACCGCTGCCGAAAATTTTCCCAAAGTCAACGCAGATTGGCTCCAAGATATTCAAAAAGAGATTTCCAAAAAGAATATTCCAGTATTAGGAATCACCGGAACGGGAGGGGCAGGAAAATCTAGTCTCGTGGACGAATTAGTCCGTCGTTTTTTACTAGATTTTTCAGATAAAACGATTGCTATTATTTCGGTCGATCCTTCTAAAAGAAAAACCGGAGGCGCACTCCTCGGTGATCGAATTCGGATGAATTCCATTCATGGCACCCAAGCGAAAGAACGGGTCTTTATGCGTTCACTTGCTACCCGACAATCCAATTTGGCTTTGTCTAAACATGTACAGTCTGCCGTTGACATTCTAAAAGCATCTAACTACGATTTGATTATTTTAGAAACTTCTGGTATCGGGCAATCTGATACGGAGATTACCGATCACTCCGACGTTTCACTCTACGTCATGACACCCGAATACGGTGCAGCTACGCAACTAGAAAAAATCGACATGTTGGATTTTGCAGACATGATTGCCATCAATAAATTTGATAAACGAGGCGCCAAAGATGCTCTACGTGATGTCAAAAAACAATATATGCGCAATCATCAACTTTGGGATACTAAGGTAGAAGATCTTCCTGTTTTCGGCACCATCGCTTCGCAATTCAATGACCCGGGCATGAATACTTTGTACCGGAATTTGATGAATAAAATTGTAGAAAAAACCAATGCAAACCTTACATCTGATTTCGATAGTGATAACGAAATGAGTGAAAAGATTTTTATCATTCCTCCCAAACGGACTCGCTATCTTTCTGAAATTTCTGAAAGTAATCGGCAATATGATCGTTGGGTCGATGCTCAGTGTACGCTAGCTAGTAAATTATACGGACTCCAACAATCCATTGATGTTTTAAAAGATAAAGATGCTGAGAACAATTCGCTGGTGGCTGAACTCGAAAAAGCCTATGAAGATGCAGCGCTTGATTTGGATGGTCGCTGCCGTCGAATCCTCGACGAGTGGCAAGATAAAAAGGCGGCGTATGCGGCAGATGAATTTGTTTACAAAGTAAGAGATCGAGAAATTCGAGTACCCACTTTTACCACTTCTTTATCACATTCGCGCATTCCACGGATTGCGTTGCCACGTTATAAAGACTGGGGAGAAATTCTCCGTTACTGCTTACAAGAAAATGTGCCTGGAGAGTTTCCGTTTACCGCTGGTGTATTTCCATTCAAGCGAAAAGGAGAAGATCCAACGAGAATGTTTGCGGGCGAAGGTGGACCAGAACGAACCAATCGTCGTTTTCATTATCTCTCAGCGGATATGCCAGCCAACCGCTTGTCTACAGCCTTTGACTCGGTAACCTTATACGGGGAAGACCCAGATCATCGTCCAGATATTTACGGAAAAATTGGAAACAGCGGGGTAAGTATTTGTTGTTTAGATGATGCCAAAAAACTCTATTCAGGATTTGACCTTTGTAATCCAAAGACTTCCGTTTCGATGACCATCAACGGTCCTGCCGCTACCATTTGTGCCTTTTTTATGAATGCCGCCATTGATCAGCAGTGCGAAATGTATATTAAAGAAAATGGTCTTGAAGATTTGGTGGAAGCCAAACTAAAAGAAGTTTACGATGATCAAGATCAACCCAGACCAGCCTATCAAGGAGAAATCCCTGAAAATAACAATGGACTGGGCTTACGCTTATTAGGAATTACAGGTGATCAAATTTTGGAGCCTGAAGTCTATGCGCCGTTGCGAGCTAAAGCACTCGCCTCTGTCCGAGGAACGGTACAAGCAGACATTTTAAAAGAAGATCAAGCACAAAATACCTGTATTTTTTCTACAGAATTTTCGCTCAAATTAATGGGCGACGTACAAGAGTCTTTTATTAAAAATAAGGTGAGAAATTTTTATTCCGTTTCTATTTCTGGATACCATATTGCGGAAGCTGGCGCTAATCCGATTACGCAGTTGGCCTTTACGTTATCCAATGGTTTTACTTTCGTAGAATATTATCTTTCTAGGGGAATGGATATTAATGATTTTGCCCCCAATCTTTCTTTCTTTTTTTCCAACGGAATTGATCCAGAATATGCCGTAATTGGTCGTGTAGCTCGTAGAATTTGGGCCAAGGCAATGCGGGAAAAATATCAAGCGAATGCTCGTTCTCAAAAATTAAAATATCATATTCAGACCTCCGGTCGCTCTTTACATGCACAGGAAATTTCTTTCAATGATATTCGTACAACCTTACAAGCACTGTATGCCATTTATGATAATTGTAATTCGCTGCACACCAACGCTTACGACGAGGCCATCACCACGCCAACCGAAGAAAGTGTTCGTAGAGCAGTCGCCATTCAAATGATTATCAACCACGAATTAGGACTCGCCAAAAACGAAAATCCAATTCAAGGTGCGTACATTATCGAAGAATTGACGGATTTAGTAGAAGAAGCAGTGCTGCTGGAATTTGATCGTCTAACCGAGCGGGGTGGTGTCCTTGGTGCCATGGAAACGATGTATCAACGAGGAAAAATTCAGGATGAAAGTATGCACTATGAGATGCTCAAACATACTGGAGAATTTCCGATCATTGGGGTAAATACTTATTTATCAAAAGATGGATCACCAACCGTAATTCCTGAAGAGGTCATCCGTGCCACAGAAGAGGAAAAACAGGATCAGATCCGTACGCTACAACAACTACATACCAACAAAGCAGCTGTCTCCGCCGCTACGCTAAAACGATTACAGGAAAAATCAATTAAGAATGAAAATATTTTTGAGGAACTGTTGGAAGCCGTAAAGGTTTGTTCGTTGGGACAGATTACCAATGCCTTGTATGAGGTGGGCGGGCAGTATCGGCGGAATATGTAGATTTTTTTGGCGGTTAGTCAGTTGGCCTTCTTTTTACGTAAAAAGAGGTCCAACAGGCAATATTTTTCTAAAGAAAAAATTCGGAAAGACTCATATTTTTCTCATATTTCCAAAACACCATTTATTCCACATTTTTCCGCATTGCCCATTCCCAAAATAAAACCGCCACCACCGGCGCCACAGAGTTTTAATTTATAATCACCTCCTGCCAGTCCCTCTAGCCAGACTTGACGGAATGCTTCGGGTATCATTTCTTGAAAATATTTATATTGAAAAAAACTGATCTCGTGCCATTGCTCGAAAAGACTTTCCTGATCGGAAGCAAAAAAGGCAGCGATGGCTTCATCTACCGCTGGAATCAAAACGGCATCGCAACGATCTCGGTAATTTTTGTCTTTTGATTTCTCTAAAAATATGTTCACCAACGGAGCCGTCTTACGCGAAATTCCCGTATCAATTAAAAAAAAGGAGCCTCGATGATCTGGCATATTTTCCACTATTTCAACTTCCTTTTTCCCACGCAACAAAATGGATTGATTTAAATAACAAATCAGGGGATCAATTCCCGAACTAGCTCCATGAAAAAAGCCTTCTATCAAACCCAGTTCTTTTTTTAGCTGAGATAAATCCTCCGTCTTTTTTTTGACATAACGATCATAAATTCCAGCTGTCAAAGCACCCGAACTCCCAGCCCCATAGCCAAACGGAATATCGGAAGTAAAATGCCACCCATCCGTAATTTCTTTTCTAAATAGATTAATATCTAACTCAAAAGGAAAGGTATTTTCTGCCAAGAAATCAGCAATTTTATTCAGTGCACCCGGCACCGGATCTGCTCCTTCTTTTGACCAAAATCCGCTAAATAACGCCAACGGCAATGCCAGCCCCTGCGATCCACGCAGAATAGTATATTCTCCAAACAATAATAATTTTCCGTGATAATTACGCAAAGTCTTTCTACATTTTCAAAACACTAAAAAAGGTAGGTAATTTAGTCTTATTTAACTCG
Source organism: uncultured Saprospiraceae bacterium (assembly GCA_937928405.1). Taxonomy (GTDB): domain Bacteria; phylum Bacteroidota; class Bacteroidia; order Chitinophagales; family Saprospiraceae; genus JALZUU01. The sequence continues at coordinate 29,857 of CALFWZ010000014.1, read as the reverse complement.
TAACACTGCTGATACTCTATAATAAAACATTCTGACTACCCACTTTAATTTTTAATATATTTTTATTATTTTTGTTTATATAGCGGTCTTTCGTACACTTATATTAAAGAAGTTTTTCAAAATCCTTTCCGCTATTTCCCCACCGATCTCAAGAAAGCAAGTCATAAGTACCTACAAGTGGTACAAAGTTTGATTTATCTTCCCAAATAGCTTCTCTAACAAACATACAAAATAAGATGCATTTTCTTAGACTTCGTTACCTGAGTTTTATTGCCTTGACGGCACTATTCGTTGTTTCTTGTTCGCCGGATGAATCCCCGCAAACGAGTACTTCTTCGATTGATTTAGAGTTGGAAGCAGCCCTCAGGGATGTTTCCAATGGTGTAGGAAAAGATCATTTCAAGCTACCCAGTAGCAATGATTTGGGTGCGATTCCACAGGATCCTAAAAATCCACTTAGTCCGGTAAAAATTGAACTAGGAAGAAGACTTTTCCACGAAACAGGTATCGCTACTGCTGGAAAAATCGACGGAACCAGTGAGACTTTTTCCTGTGCTTCTTGCCATTTTGCGGGTGCTGGGTTTCAGGCAGGCCGATTTCAAGGTGTTGGAGAAGGAGGAATGGGTTTTGGTTTGAATGGAGAAGGACGAGTCGTTAATACGCTCTTTCCTATGGATTCAATTGATGTACAGCCTTTGAAGTCACCTGCTGCACTTAATACTGCCTATCAAGAAGCTATGTTGTGGAATGGCCAGTTTGGTGCCACAGGTATCAATGCAGGTACGGAAGCCAATTGGACGGCAGGAACGCCCATCGCTACCAATGAATTGGGTTACGAAGGCGTAGAAATCCAAGCTATTGCTGGTCTAAAAGTACATCGTCTAGAAGCAGATAATGACCTTTGTGCAGAAATGTATGGTCCTTTATTCGAAGCTGCCTTTCCAAATTTTCCCGAAGGCGAACGGGTTACGCAAGAGACAGCAGGCTTAGCCATCGCTGCTTACGAACGGACCATTATGGCCAATCAGGCTCCTTTTCAACGTTGGTTAAGTGGGTATAGCGATGCGATGAACGAGCAGCAAAAGAGAGGTGCGCTCGTTTTCTTTCAAGAAGCCAACTGTGCTACTTGTCATAATGGCCCTGCGCTAAATAGCATGAGTTTCCATGCCTATGGAATGAACGATTTAGATGCGAACGTAGAATCAATCTTTAATATTCCAGCTCAAGATGGTTCTCGCTTAGGAAGAGGAGGTTTCACTAAAAATGAAGCTGATAATTATAAGTTTAAAACACCACAACTCTATAATTTAGCAAACTCACCATTCTACGGACATGGTAGTACATTCCGCTCTATTAAGGAGGTAGTAGCGTATAAAAATAATGGAGTTACTGAAAATGATAATGTTCCGGCTACACAATTAGCTGCCGAATTTATACCACAAAATCTTAGTGAAACACAAATAGACGACTTAGTAGCCTTTTTGGAACATGGATTGAATGATCCTGATTTATTCCGTTATCAACCTAGTAGTTTAGCGAGTGGCAATTGTTTTCCTAATAACGACGATATCTCTCGAGTAGATATCGGATGCGAATAGAGACCCTTTTTAAAAGAAAGTTAAACTTGTAAATTAAAATTATTCTTTCATTAGGACGATTATTCGTACCTTTGAAATATGAGTAATTTTATCGTTTCAGCCAGAAAATATCGCCCCGCCAGATTCGACGAAGTAGTTGGGCAACAGCATGTTTCCAACACGCTTAAAAATGCGCTGCAAAACGATCATTTAGCACATTCTTTCCTCTTTTGTGGTCCACGTGGAGTTGGTAAAACGACTTGTGCCCGTATTCTAGCAAAGACGATCAACTGTGAAAATATCACAAAAGACCACGAAGCCTGCAATAGCTGCGCTTCTTGCACTGCCTTTAATCAAAATGCTTCTTTTAATATCACCGAACTTGATGCCGCTTCTAATAATAGTGTCGAGCATATTAGAACGCTCATCGAACAAGTCCGTTTCCAACCACAGCAAGGGAAGTATAAAGTATTTATTATTGATGAGGTACATATGCTTTCACAAGCAGCCTTTAATGCCTTTCTAAAAACACTGGAAGAGCCGCCTTCTTACGCTATTTTTATTTTAGCTACAACGGAAAAACATAAGATTATTCCTACGATTTTATCGCGGTGTCAGATTTTTGACTTTCGTCGAATTCAAGTACCCGCTATCGTAAAACACTTACAAGAAATTTGTAAAACCGAAAAAATCAAAGGAGATAAAGATGCGCTGCATATCATCGCTCAAAAGGCAGATGGTGCCCTACGAGATGCTTTATCTATTTTTGACCGGATGGTAAGTTTTTCAGGAAAAGAGATTACTTATCAAGGTGTCATTGAAAACTTAAACGTACTCGATTACGATTATTTTTTCAAAATTGTCAATGCGATGCTGACCGAAAACGTTTCAGAAGTACTAAATACTTTCGACGAAATTTTACGCAAAGGTTTTGATCCAGATATTTTCATCAATGGATTAGCGGAACATCTACGGAATTTACTGGTTTGTAAAGACGAGACCACACTCTCTCTGCTAGAAGTAAGTGATAGTCTAAAAGAACAATATCAAGAACAAGCGGATAATGCTCCTGCTTCTTTTCTTTTAACTGGACTTAGTTTAGCCAATGATTGTGATGTTAACTATAAAATGGCTCGAAATAAAAGGTTACATGTTGAGATGACACTCATTAAAATGGCCTATATCAACCGAGCAGTTGACCTAACCAAACAAGGTATTCCAGCACCGACACCTGCCGCAGTACCGACCAAAACGGCCAATTTTCAAGCGGTTCCAGATCCCATTATCATCAAGGAACCCAAGGCAAGTATACCCGTCGCTCAACCGACAAAGGCCAAAAAAGAAAGTCCTAAACCAGAGAAAAAAGCTCGAAAGTTAAACGATTCTAGCAAATTATCTGTTCCATCTCTGCATAGTACACCAAGTCTTTCGTTGGATCAGATTGCGGCCGACATTGATAAGGCAACAGAGAATGAACAAGTGGAAGAGTCGCGACTTACCGACGAAAATTTACAGGAAGCTTGGATGACTTACGTGACTAAAGTACAATCTCCTTCAGCACGTAATACCCTGAAAAATGCGGCACTGAAAATTGAAAATAATCAGGTCGTTGTTACGATTGGTACCAAAATGGCCAGACAAATGATCCTCGACGAGTCAGGCCTTATGCCTTACGTAAGAGAACAACTTTGTGATAAGCGCTTAGCGCTGGTCATTAAAATTGATCCGAAACAATCTACTCAACCAGAAGTAACACCCAAAAAGAAAAAACCTGCCACCAATAAAGAAATATACCAAAACATGGTGGCCCGTAATCCTTTAGTGGATGACTTTCGAAAACGGTTTGATTTGCAACCCGATAATCAATAAATCTTTAACAAATGGACAATCAACAACTTTGGTATCTGGAAAACATTGACGTTACAGGAATCCTATGTCCTCAAAAAATGGGCAATGTCCACGATACACACGCAACCAAATCTTTTAAGAAAGGTGCTTACATTTATCTGCAAGAAGAAGATGCAGATAAAATCTTTTTTATTAATGAGGGGCGTGTAAAGATTGGTACCAACAGCGAAGATGGTAAAGAAATTACCAAAGCAATTCTTGGTCCAGGTGAGGTCTTTGGAGAATTGTCCTTAATTGGAGAAGATAAGCGCAGAGATTTTGCCATTTGTATGGAAGAAACTTCTGTTTGTATTGTTACGACTACCGAAATGAAAGGTCTGATGCGCGATCATACTGGCCTTTCTGGTTTTATGATGAAAATCATGGGTAGTAGAGTCCTAGAAATGGAATCGCGGCTAGAATCGCTGGTTTTTAAAGATTCTCGTACTAGAATTATTGAATTCTTACTCGGTCTAGCCAATACTAAAGGTCAACGAGTAGGCTATGAAACCCTTGTTAGAAAATTTATGACCCACCAAGAAATTGCCAACCTAACGGCAACTTCTCGACAAACCGTCACCACGGTGCTCAATGATTTGCGGACCCGTAATATCCTGACTTTTGATCGACGTCGACTTTTAATTCGCGACTTGGAGTTGCTCACTGCTGAAAAAGAAACGGTTTAAAATTAAAACACTTGAGATTATGGTTATCTTTGCCATCCATTAAATCTCTTGGCTGTGTATAAATTATTTTTTAAACCCTTCGCTTTTTTATTTTCTCCCGAACAGGCACATCACCTTACGCTGGTAGGATTAAAAATAGTATTGGCGATCCCTCTTCTTTCAACGCTTTTTCGATCCTTTTACACCGTAGAAGACAAGCGACTCCATCGGAATATTTTTGGATTGGATTTTAAGAATCCAGTAGGACTCGCCGCTGGCTTTGACAAAGACGGACAGCATTACCATGCCATGTCTGCACTGGGTTTTGGATTTATTGAATTAGGAACCGTAACACCTTTAGGTCAAATAGGCAATCCCCAACCACGACTTTTCCGCTTACCTGCCGACGAAGCACTCATCAATCGAATGGGCTTTAACAATGAAGGTATGGAAGCCTTGGTTCGTCGCTTAAAAACAGATCGCCCAAAAAATCTGATCATTGGCGGTAATATTGGAAAAAATAAAAATACACCCAACGAATCTGCTCATCTCGATTACGAAAAATGTTTCCAGGCGCTGTTTCCTTATGTTGATTATTTCGTAGTCAATGTTAGTTCTCCTAACACACCCAATTTGCGAGATCTCCAAGAAAAGGAACCCTTAACCAGACTGCTTAGCTTACTACAAAAGCTGAATCAGGAAAAGCCCAACCAAAAACCAATTCTACTAAAAATTGCTCCAGACCTCACAGATGGTCAACTAGATGATATTGTCGACATCGTCCGAGAAACTAAAATCAGCGGGGTTATTGCCACCAATACCACAATATCTAGAGCAAATTTAAATACCACGCAGGATAAAATTTCCCAGATTGGTATGGGTGGTCTAAGTGGTCAACCGGTAAAAGAACGATCCACAGAAGTTATTCGCTACCTTCACAAAAAATCAGATGGTCAACTAAAAATTATCGGGGTAGGAGGTATTGGTAGTCCGGAAGATGCACTCGAAAAAATTGCTGCTGGTGCTGCACTTGTTCAGGTCTATAGCGGGTTGGTATACGAAGGACCTGGCCTAGTAAAACGAATTAATCAAGCTATTCTTAAGGCTACTTAGCTCGACTTTAGCGTTGTTTTTATGGTCACTATTTGCACTTCTCTGGAGAAGTAAATTCCTCATAAGATGGCATCCTTTTTGCATTTTATTTAGATCAACCTTCCCCTTTTTCTCCCTTATCTTAGAACTATTGAACAATTTCCGTAGGGTATAGTATGCTCATACGTGAATAAATTATGGTTTGATTATTCACTATACAATTTTAACATATGTCACAACAGGAAATCAGTGTTTATAAAGATGTTCGATTTTGGTTAATTACAGCATCTTTGACTTTATTAATCGTTATGACGGTTATGACTTTTCCCGGCTAATAGCCAGGACTGATTCCCTCCATTTTCAATAAAGGGGTATTTGCTGACGCAAATACCCCTTTCAATTTTTGCTAAAAACATATTAACTTGCAAAGGAAAGAAGCACCACTAACTCCAGAACGTCTTTAATTCGTAAAATCAGCTTCTTGTTTATTGAGCTTAAGTATGTAGACAAATTAAATTTACTACTATGAAAAAGTATATAGTTTTGGTTATTGTGGGTGCGCTCTATTTTTTACTTGGTTGTAAATCAGATCCCCCTTCACCTCCTACTACCACTATCCCACCTAAAAAAGTAGATACACTTACTAAACAGGAAGATAAAATGACCACCTCCGTATTGCCTACCAGTCACGACTGTCAGGTGCGAGGTAAGATGATGGAGGATAATGATTTTTGGATTCCGAAAGAGCAGCTTTGGGTTTGTATAGTGGCGGATGATATTACCCGCGACCAAGATTTTGGTGATAGCTATCGGATTTTTGATATTTACGATACAGAAAATTGTCGTCAAATAAAACGTAAAGTCTTACCGGTAAATAATAGCCCAGATTATCCGTGGTATCTTTTTCCCAATACTTATGAAGAAAAAAACCAGGTAATTTGTACTTCTGGATTTGAATTTACTTTTTGTTATGATGTAGAAAATCGCGAAATACTTCCAAGGATGAAACCCAGTTTTTTGTTGTCACGGAATACGCTAGATGCCCAGTCGGGGATGACTCAGAGCTTAGCAATTTATGATCAATACCTTTTTGGATCTGCGCAAGACTTGGGCTTTTTCGCTTACGATTTAAGAGATAAGAAAAATCCAAAATCATTTTTACCAGTATCAGAATATCATTTTAAAAAAATCAATCAGTATCATCCACTTTTTTTGATTCCTAAGAAAGAAAAAACGTATCAGGCCATTATTCCTAAATTTGACTTAGATGAAGGAAAAATTACTTTTTTACCGTTATTAGAAAAACCACTCATGATTGATCCTTTAGTAGCTAAGAATGTGCGGAATAATCGTTTCCAAATTTTCACAGATTTATCATCACCCAATAATGCTAAGGTTGCTTTTGATTTAGAAAAACAAATAGCCATCCAGCTACCTGAGAAAATTACCAGCTTACCTGTCGGCAAAGTTTTGGAATATTTAAAAAAGAACTAGTTATCGTATCTAAAAAAGAAAACGCCACGGAAAACCCGCAGCGCTCTTTTAATGAGTAAAAAATTATCCAGATTTCGTCTTCCTGGACATCGTAAAAATGTTTTAATTAACTGCTTTTTTCTTATCTAAAAAAGTGAAATCGTTGACTTGAATTTCAGAAACGTTTCGATCTTTTCCTTCTTTATCTTGATAAGTACGGTGGCATAATTTCCCAGAGATCGCTACTTGTTTTCCTTTCTTAAAATACATGCCCATAATCTCCGCCGTCTTTCCCCAGGCAATTAAATTATGCCATTGCGTCTCTTCTACTTTTTCTCCATTTTTATTTTTGTAAAATTCAGAAGTAGCAATACTCACATTAACCTTATTCGTACCATTTTCGAATGTGATCAATTCTGCGTCCTTCCCTAAGTGTCCGATCAGTTGTACTTGATTTCTAATATTGTTCATAATAATTAGTGTTTTGTCTTCCCTGCTATTCGTATCTAATTAATGACAACAGTGAAGTCGTGAGAAAATATATTTTTATAAAACAGCTGATGACCAACTGCACTGCAAAGGTGAGACTAAGAACAGGATCTAGTCGTAGAATAACTGGTTAATGCCGTTTGTAATCGTTTAAAAACGCTTATTTTCTTTACTAATTCTCCAAAACAAGCTATTTCAAACATAAAAAATGGGTTTATGCCTGCTTAGACATAAACCCATCACTAAATATATTTTTTAAAACCAATCGGCCCTTATAAAGACCAAGATCGACCGTTTGGTACTTCTGACATATCGAGACAAGGAATATCCATGCCTGGAATCGGATCATAATTCAATACTTCTTCTCCTATTTTTTCTGAGGTAAAATACCCAACCAACGTCATTTCTTTTAGCAGTTTAAAAAATGGTTCGCGGTTCGTAGGCTGATAAGCCACGCCAGTACTGGCATCCTCTGCCGCCATCCGCTGAAATTCTTTCTTTTCGGCAGCATAAGCTTCGGCGCGTTGAGCATCGGTGGCGCGAGCAGCAGCTTCATGTTTGAGAAGGAGTTCATCTCGCTGTTCGTCGGTACAATCTGCAAAAGCTTTTCCGTAAGTTGTTTTACAATCCGCTACCAGATCTACTAATCCTTTTCTAAAACGCTCCTTCATCTCTGGCGTGTAAACTTCTGCAATCATTTGATCCATGAATCGATGTACAAATACATCGTTGGCTCCAGGCGTTTCTGTTGCAGGTAAAATCTGCTCCGTAATCATCTTGATTAATTCTGTTTCTTTCGCATCAAAAAATGCTGGCTTCCAACCTGCTTCTGACGTTACCGTATCTGCCTTACAACCATTCATCACCCCCATCACCGTCGAAGCCGATAGCGCGTAGCCCATCATCATAGCGGTTCTTTTTATTGCACTTCTTCTTTTCATTATTTTAAATTTTAAAGCTCATTTCGATTGAGCTGTTTTACCGCAAAATCGCAAGCACGGGCCGTCAGTGCCATATAAGTAATTGAGGGATTCTGACAAGCAGAAGAAGTCATACAAGCACCGTCGGTAACAAATACGTTAGGCACGGTGTGCACTTGGTTATTACCATTCAAAACAGACGTTTTAGGATCACGTCCCATCCTTGCCGTTCCCATTTCGTGAATACCAAGTCCAGGGAAAGATCCTTCATCATTTGTAGAAATATTTTTAAAGCCTGCTGCCTCTAACATTTCTGCTCCTGCCGAAGCCATATGTTTCCGCATGATTTTTTCGTTGTCCTTGATCTCGCAATCAAAAGTAACCGTAGGTAAGCCCCACTTATCTCTTTTGTCTTCGTTGAGATACATACGATTTTCGTGATAAGGCAACATTTCAGCAAAAGCCATCATTCCCATTCTCCATGGGCCAGGAGCAAACATATCATCTTTGTATTGCTTTCCTACTCCAGCCTCAGCAATATGACTCGCCCAATTGGATCGACTCGCAGCTCCCTGATACCCAAAACCTCTGACATAATCCTTACGATCAGTTCCTTTACCAATATTCTGGAATCGCGGAATATAAAATCCAGCAGGCCGACGTCCTTTATAATATTTATCACCAAAACCATCATAGGTACCAGAAGCTCTAACTTTAAAGTGGTGATCCATTAGGTTGTGTCCCAACTCTCCGCTTTGGTTACCCATTCCGTCAGGATGTGCGTCAGATTTAGAGTTCAATAAAATAGAAGTGGAAGCAATCGCAGAAGCACAACAGAAGATTACCTTGGCAAAGTATTCTTTTGTTTCTTTCGTAAGTTCATCGATAACTCTTACGCCTTTTGCTCGCTTAGTTTCTTTATCGTACATAATCTCATGCACAATACTATGAGGACGCAAAGTCATATTTCCGGTAGCCATTGCTGCTGGCAAGGTAGAAGATTGACTACTAAAATATCCACCATAAGGACATCCACGCATACAACGATTACGTCGTTGGCAAGCACCTCGACCGTTGTGTGGTTGACTGAGGTTGGCTACTCTTCCTGGCGTAATTAACCGTTCGGGAAATGCTTTTTGAATCTTTTCTCTAGCATCACTTTCTAGACAATTCAACTTAAAAGGAGGTAAATATTTTCCGTCGGGTGCAGCACGATGATTTTCAGCCTGTCCACTAATTCCAACAAAAGATTCAACGTAATCATACCATGGCTCAATATCTTTATATCGAATAGGCCAATCTACGCCAAACCCGTCTCGCGCATTCTCCGTAAAATCTCGTTCGCTCCATCGGTAACAATGTCTTCCCCACATAAGGGAACGACCACCTACATGATAGCCACGCATCCAGTCAAATCGTTTTACTTCAGAATATGGATGATCCAAATCATTTACGAAGAAATGTTTGCGCGCATAATGGACCGTGTAACCAGTTCGAGCCTGTACACCCTGCTGCCGCAAATCTTCGGCGGTAGGTTTCCCGCCATTGGGCATATCCCAAGGATCCAAATGCATCGTTGGATAATCTGCTACGTGTTTTACGTCTCGCCCCCTTTCCAATACAAGGGTCTTCAGCCCTTTTTCACTTAATTCTTTGGCAGCCCAGCCACCGCTGATACCCGACCCAATAACAATTGCATCGTACGTAACCTCTTCTTTACCTTGTGAATTAAAATACATAGTTAGTAGTAATTTTGATTGACCGAAAAATACAAAATTAAATATTCAAATTCCTGTCCGAATAATTATTTTTATTTTTTCTGACAAAGAAAAGACGGGATGATGACGAATTATATTTCAGACATCTAGCATTCTATCCAAAAAATAACGTTAACGCTTAATTTTGGTAAAAACATTTTTACTAAAAAGAGAGTAGGATACTAAAATAACAGGGTCTAGGCTACGTCTCTTCTCAAGCCTATTTTTCTAATGCGAACAACCAAGATGACTCCCAATTGGAGAACCATCGGGTAATCCGAGACCAGCAGGTAGTTTAAATGACTGTGGATCACGGCGAAACTGCTCAATCATCAGTAGCGCATACTCCCCAGCACCAGGTTGCAATTGTCCGCTGACTGTTTTTAACCATTGCTCCAATTCATTTATTTTATGAATGGCAATGCCGCTGACGGCAGCAGTCGCCTTTTCGTTAACCGCTAACGCTAATAATTGTTTTAGAACAACGGCGCCAGTAGTACCTTGGATCATGTTTAAGTAGCCGTTAGCTCTTTGTTTTTTCCAAGTCACTTCGATCAATTGATCGATCACTGTTTCTAATCCCAACAAATCCGATTGCATCCCATGTTGTTCCACCAATCGAGCTGCCCGTTCCGGATGTAGTAACATTTTAATGCTGTTTAGTGCTGCTCCCTCAGCGGCAGCTAATGGATCAAAGGTCAGTCCTGTATGCGTTTTAAAGCTTTCCCGTCCTCTACGATAACCTGGTGGCTTGGGCGGAATCATCGCTAATAACTTTTCTGGTAAGGCCAACGTTTTAGCATCTACTGTTTTTAAGATACCTGCCAAGGCTTGTAATTGAACCGCTCCATCAACTCTCGTTAGTGGTGATTGTCCGTCGCCACGTACGGCGTAGGAATAGTCCACCCCACCAATCAATTTTACAACTGCTTCTACCTGATAACGATGTGCTAAATAAATTGGAACTAACACTTCTTCCAAAGTCGACAAAGGTGCTCCTTCTGGAATACTTTTTTCTCCCAATCGATTCATGGCCACCGCTCGCACCGCCAATAGACGTTCTAACTCTGCGGTTGGATCGGCACCATTATCCCAGAGATGACCTACCGCATTAGCACCACCAGGGGGACGAGCATCTCGGTCCGAGATATAGCGAAATCCTTTTTGGATTCCTTCTGTAATAATTTTATTCAATGCTTGTTTTTCATTCATAGAACTTGGAAAATCTTCGTAACCATAGCGAATGGTCAATTTATCCCAAGCTCCAATTTTATCATCATAGGCTTCTGAAAAATCAGGTGCTCCATTTTCGTCTAAATTAACAAATGGATGTGGATAGTCCATGACGGATGCTCGTCCAGTAGTACTCGCCGCAAAATTATGCGCTAGTCCCAGTGTATGGCCCACTTCGTGTGCAGATAGTTGGCGTAGTCTCGCCAATGCCATTTCGAGCATCGGATCGTTTTTATCAGTAACTCCATCCACGTTTCCTAATAATCCCTGTGCAATCAAATAGTCCTGTCGAACGCGTAAGGAACCCAGAGAGACATGGCCTTTAATAATTTCTCCAGTCCGCGGATCAATGACAGAACCACCATAAGACCACCCGCGGGTAGAGCGATGTACCCACTGGATTACATTGTATCGTACGTCCAGCGGATCGGCATCTTCTGGTAAAATTTTCACTTGAAAAGCATTTCGGTATCCCGCCGCCTCGAAGGCTTGATTCCACCAACGGGCTCCATCTAGTAAGGCAGACCGAACTGGCTCGGGTGCACCTGGGTCGAGGTAGTAAATGATGGGTTCTACTGCTTCGCTCATTGCTGCATTTTCATCTTTTTTTTCTAGTCGATGGCGTACGATATATCTTTTGACTAATGGCGAAGCAATAGGCGTTGCGTAGTCTTGATAGCTAATTCCAAAATATCCACTTCGAGGATCCATGACTCTTTTTTTGTATCCATTGTCCGGAAGCTCCACCAACGAATGGTGTTGACGAACGGTCACTGCTGAAGGAGTAGGAACCACTTGTCGTAGATTTCGACCTGTTGGTTTTCCCGTAAAAGTAAGGGTCGCTTCAAACTCTGTATTTTTTGGGAAATTTTTTACTCGTGGAAAATAGAGCGCAGAACGTTTGAGGTCTAATTTAAAACTACCTTCTCCATTTCGTGCCAAGGTATTGCTAACGCCATGTGCATCTTGCATCAAGAAGGGTGTCAAATCCATCAAAATTTTATCCCCCGTTTCCACTATAATTTCAAATCCAAATAAAACCGATTCAGCAAAAGCTTCTCGTACGGAATTTTTCTCTGCTGTATTTTCACTGACAGCCCGATAATCATAATTGGCTTGAATGAGTAATATCTTATTTCCAGAACGCGTAAACCGAACCACTCGATTATCGCCCAACTGTCCACGATCCAAACCAATATCATTGGAACCAACGCCGGCAGCCAAAGAGTTGACATAGAGAAATTCCTGATCCAATTTTTCAATCTCCAATAGGATTTTACCATTTTTATCATCCTGATAGAAATTAAAAAAGCCCTCTTGCTTTTTCAGGTTGGCCGTGTAGGAGGCGACAGTTTTTGCTATCGCTGGTTTGCTCACTATTGGCTGGGCAGTTTTGCAGGCAACTAAAAAAAATAAGGCGAATAAAACAGGGAGGAGATTTTTCATATTATTTAGATTTTAGTAATGGTAAAACAATAATTTCCCGATTTATGGCTGGGCCTTTTGATCCAATATTTCCCCGCCTGACTGATCGTCAGATCGGGCAGGGTTAAAAAGCCTCGCCGATGCTATGGCATCGTCTACGTTTTTTGCCTCCCCGAAACAAGTTCGGGGCAGGCTATCTTGAACCAAAATTCCCTTGCCAAAATACGGAACTTATTATTCGACCATTACTTAGGCGGAGAAGATACCTGACCAATTAGTTTTCTCTGTTGTTTAAGGTCAATATTGACTAAGATAGCTAAACAAATGAAAAAGAAAGAACCAACTTTATCGGTTTCGATCAGGTCATTGATAATTAGGAGTAATACGATAACGATGACACACATATACGCTCCCATTAATATTCCTGCTATGGTGGGATTTGTTTCTCGATGGTAAACAATTTCCACCCTATAGAAAAAATAGAAAAGAATAGCAACGAAAAATATAATCCCTGGAATACCTTGCTCTACACCTAGCATCAGATAATAGCTGTGGATACCTGATTTTTCAGGATTATCACTTACATAGGTTTCAAAACTTCGAACAGTATAGGCTTTATAAAAACCGTGAAAATTTCCTGGGCCAAAGCCAAAAACCGCCCGTTCTTTCACCATATAAACACCTGCAATCCAACGATAAAACCGCTCCATTACGGATACATCTTCTCCCTTGGCGGTGGCCGCTACTAGGTTATCAAATTCTTTGTGAGCGATGGTTTTTTCAAAATTAGGGGCATAATCCAAATATTTATTGTCGTTCAATAAACTTGATGTAAATACAATACTCGCGACAAGTGCGACCAATAATACTAATTTAATCAACCGAAAATGGATAATCCAGTAGGCACATACTGCTGCCATTAAAGCCAGATAGGCGGCCCTAGTGTAGGCAAAAATAATTCCCAAAATAATGATTATCAGCATCCCCCAAAGGATATTCCAGCGAATTGAAAATCGTTTATAGGTTGATTTGAGATACCAAACAAATGGAGTAAACAGACTTAAAGTGGCAGCGTAGTTTACATGATTTCGGTAGAATGGTCCAACCGATGCGTTTATTTTGTCGAAAGCAAAACCATGTCCAGCATGTCGGATCATTACGTAAATCGTAGTGATAGCAATAGGAACGGAGATGCACCAAATCATAGCGCGTAAAGTATTTTCTTCCTTAAGAATCAGCCCTGATAGAAAAAAATAAACGACGATATACCAAAATTTGGCTAGAAAATATTTTGTAGAGACAAAGGTGTCTGCCGACATAAAAATGCAAATGAAGATCCAAAAAAAGTGTATTCCTAGAAAACAGGTGAGTGGATGTAAAAAAAAATCACCTTTTAAGGTCGGAAGGTTTTTTAAAAAATATAAAATAGATACGCCCATCAAAATCAAGACCAGTGGCTCGGTGGGCAAATCAGTAGCGAAGCCTCCCGGCAAATCTACTTCTATGGAAAATGGTAAACAAAACAAAAGAAGAAAAAAGACTTTACGAAAATCTACTATACAAAGATAAGCGATGATAATGCCAAAAGGTAAGAGTGCCAAAAAATTCATTTGGTAATGGATAGCACCAAGAATACTAAACAGTGTAATCGCAGCAAAAAAATACATGAAAATTTGCTGTGTTGAAATACCCCATTTTGTCAAAAGCTTATCCATGCAATACCTCCTGCCAGTTGATACTTTTATAAGAATCAGTTAACAGTACACCGATACAACTTAAAACGAAGGCCATTAAAACAGAAACGATGACAATAATGGATCTCTTAGGACGGGATTTATCGCGCGGAAATCCTGCAGCTTGCACCAAGTGTATAGCTGTAAATTCATTATTATAAGCAGCCTCTAATTGCGCCAATCGTTGTTGTTCATGAGCTACTTCGTCTTTATTTATCTGATGAAATCGGTATACTCTTTCTGATTCTGCAAACCCTTTAGAAAAAGTTTTCGCCTGGCTTCTTAAAACAGCCACCTCATTTTCGAGGCCACGAATTCGGGCTGTGCTGTAGATAATGGTATCTTTAGGAATGGAGGAATATTTTTTTAATTCTGCTAATCGACCTTTTTCTTCGTTGAGTTTTGCTGATTTGAGCAGCAGCAATTCTGGCAAATCTCTACTTTGTGTAGCAGGATTAAGAATTCCATATTCTCCCCTAATAACCAGCAAAGAATCTTCGAGTTGTTTGATCGTTTTATTTCTTTCTACCACATTATTTTTCATCATGTTGATTTGCTGCTGCTGACTATTGCGAATCATCTCTTGCGCCATTTGATTTACTTTATCTCTAGCCACATTAGCAATATTCATCGCTAACTCAGGGTCCGTATCTTCTACTAAAATTTCGATAGCATCATATTTCGTTTTTAGAATTTTATACTGAGAAGAAAAAATCTCCAATACGCGAAAATGCTTTTTTTCATCACTTTCATCAATGCCATAATGATTATATAGATCAAAGCTATCAATTAAAAAATCTGCTAGTCGCTCGGACTCCGCCAAGGTCATAATCCGGTCCATGTCTTCTCCGCCTCCATAGTAATACCTCACCTTGTCCTGACTTCCGATAGGGTTGGGTTTAGCCAAGTCATTATTGGTGGCATAAAATAAGGTAGAAGATTGATAATAATTATCCATCATTAACGATAGTACAACACTACCGACCAATGTAATCAGGCAAACTACGAGAATAAAAATTTTCCACTTATAAAGGACGCGAACTACGTCCAAGAGATGTTCCTTCCGCTGCATATAAATTAACTATTTCCACAAAAGTAGATATTTTGGTCGTTATTTCAAGGATTTTAATTCTCTAGGCTGAATCAAGCCGCATCCAACAGCTAACAATATGGCTATTCCTCCACTACAGATAAACCTCCATTGCCAGAGAATACCTGAAAAAGTATATAATTTCCAAGCGATCAACGTTACTAGTACGCTGTAACATAATACCCTTAATGCTAGTTTTTTATTGAATTTAAAATGAAATAGTTCTCTAATCAATACCATTTGCGAAAGCAGTACGAAGGTCTGTGTGATAATCGTAGCAACGGCTGCTCCCAACGCTCCGTCTCGATTAATCAAAAAGAAATTTAAAGTGACATTAATGACAATACCAATCACAAAAACACCATTCATCTGCTTGAGTCGGCCGCCAGCAGTGATTAAGGTGCTAGAGATATACGTACCACTTACCGCAACAAACGTCAACATTAATGACCCTAGCACTAATCCCCAATAAGGAGTTGCTTCTACATATAAGAGCATCGTTATCTCGTTGCGAAAAAACCAAACATTGGCCGCTACTGCAATGGAAATAGACCAAATGAGCAATAGGCTCAATTTGAATAAAGCTTTGGTAGACTCTCCAAGTTTTAGCATCCTGGCAAACATAGGTAAAAGCAACCCTGCAAATAAGAATCCGGTCATATTGACTGCATCTAATAATCTGTACCCGGAGGCGTATATCCCAGCTTCCGCTCGTCCATTAGGAAGCATTCGCTCAATCATTACTCCATCAATCTTAGTATAGACAATCATTAAAAACACCACCAAAGCGTAAGGATAACTCTGCCGTAGAATAATCCATAAATAACGAGGATTATAGCGCCATTCAATCTTTGGAAGATGTTTACGTACAATCAAATAGGCAATAAACGTAGTCATCAATAAGGTACCCATTTGAGCGTAGATAAACCATTCAATACGAAAATTTGCTTTAAGTGCGGGGACATATAGCAAGGTTCCGCAGACGATGATCATCAATAGCTTTTCCATCCCAGATAAAAGGCTATCCGTACGATAGAGTCCGAGTCCAGATACGTTGGATCGCATATAAAATAATAGGCTGATGAGAATTTGGTTAATTCCAACTGCGAGAATCATGGGAAAAACGGACCATTCGTACTGAAGCAACCATGCTACTGGAAAGATGACTAGTAGATACAGTACTGCCAAAATAGCTTTTAGCGTGAGAATATTGGGAAGATACTTGCCCAGTAAATTGCGGTGCTGGGCGATGCTTTTATTATTGTAACTCTGAATACCAAAGTCACTAATGATTTGCAGGAGAAAAGTAAAATTGATAATGGCAAAATAAAGGCCGTAGGCTTCTTTACCAACTGTATTTTGCACCACTCGATCAATACCGAATAAATAAAATGGCTTGATCAACACATTGATGCTAATCAGAAAAAGCACATTAATCAGAAAGGTACGATTCAAGTGAAATGAGGATTGTTATGCTACAAAGATAGAGCAGTGAAGCATAAAACTAAACATTTTTTAGTTTTCACTTCACTGTTATCTAGATGAAGCGGAATTTATACCGCTAACAATTGGTTTTGGGACAGCCTCTGAGCGTGTAAATACACGCTATACAACTGAAAAAATTGACTAAGTACTGCGTACTCGGTCTATTGTCGGTTTTTATTTCTCACGGGTCGCTCAGGAGCAACCGCGTGTCGAGCCTCAGTACTAAGCGCAGGCATCGGTTCTTTTTTTCCAGAAACAGGTGTTTTTTCAGTATTAACACCGTAATAATTAGGAACATAATCCTCTGGAAGCTCAAATGCTGCTGGCACTTCTACCAGCTCCGAAACGGAGACTGGCGTAGCCGAACCACTATTATGCGTTGCTAACCCGCTCTCTACATTAAAATTCTGTTTGATCCGATCATACTGGTATAGTTGATAGGCCTCAATCTTTTCAATTAGTTTTTCGGCATAGCGACGATCTGTGGCATATCCAGCGGCTTTCAAGCCTTTTGCCCATCCTTTATAATCTGTGCTAGATAGTTTGAATAAATCGGCATATCGTGCACTCCCTAGCAGAAAATTTGAATGATCCACGTAGGATTCTTCTACGGATGCGTATACTCGGAAACAAGACGGCACTAGTTTTCCATTTTTATAATCATCATCTTCTTGGTACATCGTTCCACCATTCCAATTCTTATTACATTTTATACCAAAGTAATTATTGCCTTCTAAGGCGAGTGCCCCTTTCCCCCAAGAGGATTCTACAATAGCCTGAGCCAGTGTGATACTCGCAGGAATACCCGTGCGCCACATCTCCCTGACCGCCATATCGCTTTGTAGCTAAATGAAAGCAAGGGTAGAATTTTCAACATTAATCTCGGAATGGGAAAAGCCAAATAGGCTCAAAAGGCACAGCATTGCTGCACTTACGATGCGTTTCAACATAGCAGGTGATTTAGTGGGTTAGCAATTAGCCCAAGCACTTACTACGGAGTTTTCTCACAGCTCATCAGTAAGTAGGCGATGTTTGTATTATACTTTATTAACATATAAAAATCGGGCCAATTTTTCAGATAGGGAGGCGTTATGGATAAAAACTAGGATAAACCTTCCTTATATGGCAGTATATTTGGATAAATCCTCTGTTAGAGCTTGATGATAAGCTATTAATAAATAGTCTTTGATTATAAAAACAATTAAATCATCCTAGCTGTCAGTTATTAAATATTTTTTATTTGACTGGATTTGCCGTATTTTTGCACCTGAAAAGCAAAACGAGGCATCTTTTAATTACTCTGGTTGTATATAACCAGACTATTTGTTAACGCTAAATTTTTTACCATGAGTGAGAAGGCAGTAAAAACACGCTATTCGGATAGCGAATTAGAGGAGTTTGAATTGCTAATTGAGCAAAAATTATCAGAAGCAAAGAAGCAATTGGACTTTTATGTTCAGCAACTTTCGGATAGTTCAGATAATGCGGATTCAAAATCTAAAGGTTTGGATGACAGTATTGGTTCCGTCGAGAATGAACAAATCAGTACCTTGGCTAGTCGTTCCCGTAAGCATATTCAGCATTTAGAAAACGCAAAATTGCGGATTCAAAACAAAGTTTACGGAATTTGTCGAGTAAGTGGGAAACTGATTTCGAAAGAACGGCTAAAAGCTGTTCCACACGCTACCCTTAGCATCGAAGCGAAGAATAAACGATAGGTTTTTCTTTAAAGTAAGGAGTAGTGATTGAACCGGATGGTGATTATGGTACCAACTATAATCACCATTTTTTAACTAATTCCCAACTTCAAACGTTTATTAGGTCGTTGGCCTAGCATATCCGCAATATGATCACTGGCTTTCGAATTGCATACTCTTGCCAAAAAATTAAAAATTTTGAGTAGATCAGCTAAAGTTATTTCGGTTATTTTATTCGTTCTGATTGTAGATCAGGCGTTAAAGATTTGGGTAAAAACCAATATGACCTATGGAGAGGAAATTCCGCTCATTGGCAACTGGTCCATGCTTCATTTTGTAGAAAATCCAGGTATGGCCTTTGGAATTGAATTTGGAGGCAACTGGGGGAAACTAGGGCTTAGTATTTTTCGCATTATCGCCGTTATCTTTCTTTCGTTCTATTTACGCACCCTCATTAAATCAAAGGTAGCTTTAGGCTTTTTGATTAGTGCTGGGCTTATTTTGGCTGGAGCGATCGGAAATATCATTGATAGTGCTTTTTATGGATTAATTTTCTCTGAATCCACCCGTTATACTGGCGTAGCGGAGTTTTTGCCCGCTGGTGGTGGTTATGCAGACTTTTTGCATGGAAGGGTCGTAGATATGTTTTATTTCCCTTTATTTAGGGGGCATTTCCCAGATTGGTTCCCTTTTTGGGGAGGAGATAATTTTCTTTTCTTCCGACCAGTGTTTAATGTGGCGGATGTATCCATTACCGTGGGCGTGGCTAGTATTATTTTATTCTACCGCAGCGTTTTCAATTCTGAAGAACTTAATGGAACTAGTCCTAAAGCCTCAACCACTACCTCACCAGAAGAAACAGCGTCTTCAGATGACACAAAGGTTGAAGCTACCACAGAATCCACAGAAAATGTAGCCAACACAATGGATTCGGAAGCTAAAGAAGAACCCGAAGTTTAGTGAGGTGAGTAGGAAAAATATAACCTACCCATTCCACTTCCACGATCTTAGATTTTTCTACAAATAAAAAAGGCAGTGACGAAATCGTCACTGCCTTTTTTATTTATGAATAACTGATTTATTCTTCGTCTAAAAAATTATTGACGGCTACGAGCACTTTAGATACTTTGGTATAATCAATTTTGTAGTGGATAAACTTTCCTTCTCGCTCGGTAAGTACAATACCTGCATTGCGAAGAATGCGCAAGTGTTGAGAAGTAATGGATTGTTCCAATTTAAGTGTATTGTAAATCTTATTTACATTGATAGAATCGTGGCGATCAATAAATTCCAGAATTTTCATTCTTAGAGGATGTGTCAATGCGCGTAAAATTTCGGAAGACTCAGAGAGTGTTTCACTTTTAAGAACAACTTTCGCCTTTCTCATAGGGGAGTTTTTAGTTTTGTGAGCATCCTGGATCAATAACATTTAGGGATCGCGCAGGATAGCTGCTTATAGGTATAAAATAAATCACTAGCAAATATGCGTTTTTTATTTATTTAAATGAAAAAAAATGCTGTAAATCTATCGATTTACAGCATTTTTTGTGCGAAACACATAACAAATACTCCTTTAAAAATAAAAAAAATTAAATTATGCGCAGGAATGGCGTTTTCGCCCACCTACCAGCGGGCTGGTAAAATTTTATTACGCCGCTAATTCTTCTACCAATCGCGAGATTTGAGACAACCTGTCTTTATCAAGTGAATAGTAAATAAATTTCCCCTGTCGATCCGTTGCTACTACACCCGCTCTTCTAAGAATTGCTAAATGCTGGGAAGCAACCGATTGTTCCAGTCTTAATTTGATGTAAATATCAGTAACGGTCATCTTATCGTTTTCTTCCAACAAATCGATGATGCTCTGACGTAATTTGTGATTGACTGCTCTCAAAACTAGAACCGCTTTACGAAGTTCGGCATAATCCAACTGGATTTCCCTATTGCCTTTCTTCAAAACGATTGTCTCGTTTTTTTGCTTTCTCATATTATGTTTTTTAAAAATTAAATAGAATAATAATACTATATCTCATTTAGCCAAAAACTATACCAACCGAAAAACATTAAGATATTAGATAAGGTATAAAGCGCTTGACTATGAGCCAAAAATAAAAATTTTAATTATAAAATCATATATTTTTACCATTCATTATTTTATTTAATACGTTCGGCTTAGGCGTCGTAATATTGGGATTTTTGAAATAAAATGGGGTGCTATAAGCAACATCTGCAAAGTCTTTTGCCTCCCATTTGCGTAAAGCAGGACTGATTAAATGTGAAGCAACGCTTATAAGTGGCTGAAAATCAGCATTTGAGGCGGCAATCAAGGTCTGTGCTTTCTCAACAGCGTTTCCACAAAAAACTACCTTCTGATTATTTTTCAATTCTTCTACGAAAGAATTTTCCGTCAGAATTAGTGCTTCCGTATCTTTTATCTTTTTTTGTTCTGCATCAAAGGCTGCTGTATAAACTTCCATTCTACGTGCATCAATCATTGGAATATAAATTCCTTTTTCTTTTCGAATTTCATAGGCGGCTGATGCTAAAGCTTCTAGTGTACCCACAGCGATGAGTGGCTTATCCAAGGTATAACAAATTCCCTTAGCGGCTGAAAGACCTATTCTAAGCCCCGTATAAGATCCTGGCCCCATACTCACCGAAACGGCCGAAAGCTCACTCAACGTTCGCTCAGCAGCTTTCATGCAGGCTTCTACGAACAAGGTAATCTGTGCTGCATGGGTAAATCTTTCTGTTCCTTCCCGAGATGCCAGGATGGTCTTGCCTTCACTAAGGCATACGGAGCAGAATTCGGCAGAGGTTTCGATGTGCAGGAGCAATGGCATGGGTTGAATTAGATTTTAATATGGGTTTGAAAATGGCCATAAAAATAGAGCTTCTTTTGTAGAAGTTATTCAATAATATAAAAAAAGCGATTTAATTCCGTCATGGAATTAAATCGCTTTTTAAGAGCACTTAAAATAAGTTAGTGCTTATTTTAAAATCCCCTCATATTTTGCTTTATCATTCAAGATAGCTACTGCCTCTTTGATCTCGATATCATTTCTCAGTCCCATTTCTATTCTTCCTTTTTGGTAGTGAAAACGGCTAACAATATCTTTCTCTATCAGATTAACGATCGCATCTTTGTGCTCCAACAATTCATTTTCCTTCTGCTTTTTTATTTTCTGCTCCATCGCCTGTACATCGACTGCTAAACCATCCGCATAGCTCTCTTCTTCTAATTGCATTTTCAACCGATCAAGCATCTTCTCACTATCGGACTCATACTCGTAATTTTGTTCTTTTAAATAATTTACAAACGCATCAAATTCTGTAAATTTAAAATCTTGTGGTGTGCCCAATGTTTCTTTACCCGTCGTATATTTAGTCGTGTAGTCAAAGATCATAAATTGTCGCTGTAGGCTATTCAAAATAGCCGCATTCATGGCTTTGTTGACTTCAACGTCTGGTTTTACGCCACCACCATCAAGTACGACTCGGCCACTTCTGGTCTTGAATTTTGTTCTTAAAGAATCTGGAATATTAATCGGCGTACCGTCGCTATAGCTCACTCCTTGGATACAACGGCCACTAGGAATATAGTATTTGGAAGTGGTTAATTTCACCTTAGAATTATATCCTACGTCACGAGTGGTTTGTACCAATCCTTTTCCGTAAGAGCGCTGACCAATGAGTACTGCTCGATCTAAATCCTGTAAAACACCAGAAACAATTTCGGAAGCCGAAGCGGATCCTTTATCAATTAATACCACCAATGGAATATTTTCATCTACTGGCTTATTGAGTGTTTTAAAACTTCTATCCCAATCTACTACTTTTCCTTTTGTGGTTACTACTAATTCATTTTTAGGAATAAAAACATTAGAAACATTTACGGCTTCCTGTAATAATCCTCCACCGTTGTCCCGCAAATCGAAGATCACACCTTTAAGGTTAGGATTTTCGCTTTTCAGTTTTTTCAACGCGTCAGCCACATTTTTACCTGCATTACGGGTAAATGTGGTCAATGCAATATAGCCGATACCATCTTCTACCATACCAGCGTAAGGAACATTCGGTATTATTACCTCATCTCTTACTAGCCTAATATCCATTGGCTCTGACTTGCCAGGACGCTCAATTTTTAATTGAATTTCTGTTCCAGGAAATCCTTTTAGGAAATTACTGATTTCATCGGTAGATTTTCCTTTTGTCGTTTTTCCATCAATCGTTAAGATCTTATCCCCCGCTTTTAAACCCGCCTTTTGAGCCGGACAATTATCGTAAGGTTCAATGATCGTAGCGTAATCGTCGATTTGACGAATGACGGCACCAATCCCGTTATATTTTCCATCCGTGATATAACGAAATCCTTCAATTTCTGATTCGGAAATATAGTTGGTGTAAGGATCTAGTGATTCTAGCATGGCATCGACGCCCGTGCGCATCAACTTTGCCGGGTCTAGGTCATCAACGTAATAGGTGTTAATTTCTTTGTAAAGGTTGGTGAAAATTTCAATGTTTTTTGAAATTTCAAAATACTTACCGTGATCTGATTTAACATTGGACATGGTAATACCGGCTAGTAGCACCAATCCCAAAATTTTTAGCCCTCTTGTAGTGGAATTCATCTGTTATGTACTTTAGATATCTTATTGCGTGTAATGGTTACCTTTAAATAACGGTTGTTAGGTCCAAAAAGGTGTCTTAAACAACCATTATTATTAAGTATAAACATATTTTAACAATGAAATATACCAATTAATAAAATAATATGGGAGGTATTGAGAAATGAATTAATAATAACTTTTCATTTTTGAATTGACCTTTTGTCTGCTGACTTCCCCGCCTGACCAGTCGGGCAGGGTTAAAAAGCCTCGCGATAGCTAGGCTATCTCTGCGTTTTTTGCCTCTTCAGCAAACAAAATCTCTAACTCAAAAAATCAACTTATTAATACTTCATTCCTATGGAATTTCTCAATGGGGAAAATATAAAACAGGGAGTTAAATAGCTTTTTTGAAGACTGGAGAACGTCTTAAAGGGAGAAGGGGAAAATAATACTGGATATATGGTAAAAATAATGCCAAATAAAAATAAGGGTTATTTTTTTAGCTGCTTACTATTGAGTTATTGGTTATTTGCTTCCTTCAATCGCATTCGAGCATACGACCAAGGAAGACAAATAGCCAATAGTTAAGTTAATAGTATTTAAGCATGTTCCATACTGCCGTTAGCAACAGAAACATATAGGTTTTTATTTTTAATAATCTCTCTAGAAATTACAATTCGCTGAATCTCAGAAGTTCCTTCATAAATCTGAGTAATCTTAGCATCACGCATCAAACGCTCAACATGATACTCTTTTACAAAACCATAGCCACCATGAATTTGTACCGCTTCTACAGTATGCTTCATGGCTACTTCTGAAGCAAATACTTTAGCCATAGAGCTGGCCATGGTAAAATCTCGGTGCTGATCTTTGAGCCAAGCGGATCGATAGACCAACATTTTAGCGGCTTCAATATCGGTAGCCATATCCGCTAATTTAAAAGCAATCGCTTGGTGTTGCGCAATCGGTTTTCCAAACGCTTCTCGCTCATTAGCGTAGGCGGCGGCTAACTCGTACGCACCTCCCGCAATTCCTAGGGCTTGTGCAGCAATTCCAATTCGTCCACCACTAAGTACTTTCATGGCAAATTTAAATCCGAAGCCATCCTCTCCTAGACGATTCTCTTTGGGCACCTTCACATCATTATACATGATCGTATGTGTATCTGAAGAACGAATACCCAATTTGTCTTCTTTGGCACCAATATTTACACCATCCCATTGAGTATCTACGATGAAGACGTTAATTCCGCGGTGTCCTTTATCAACATCACTTTGTGCTACCACCAAATGAATTCGAGAGGTTCCACCATTGGT
This sequence comes from uncultured Saprospiraceae bacterium, assembly GCA_937928405.1. Lineage (GTDB taxonomy): Bacteria > Bacteroidota > Bacteroidia > Chitinophagales > Saprospiraceae > JALZUU01. Next base: position 5,408 of record CALFWZ010000014.1, on the reverse strand, counting down.
GATCCAATTCTTAGTTCCATTCAGTAAATAATGATCACCCATATCGATGGCCGTGGTGCGTTGACTGGTCGCATCACTGCCCGCCTCTGGTTCAGAAAGACAGAACGCACCAATATATTCACCTGTACAAAGCTTGGTTAAGTATTTTTGTTTTTGCGCTTCGTTGCCGTGTTTTTCTAATCCCCAACAAACGAGTGAATTATTAACAGACATAATCACAGAGCAAGAATTATCCACCTTAGAGATTTCTTCCAATGCCAATACATAAGACATCGTATCCATTCCGCCTCCGCCATATTTAGGATCTACCATCATTCCCATGAAACCCAATTCGGACATCATTTTGATTTGTTCGGTTGGATATTCCATTTTGGAATCCCGCTCAATTACCCCAGGCTTACACTGCATTTGGGCAAAATCTCGAGCCGCTTCCTGCACGGCTAATTGTTCTTCGGTGAGTTCAAAATTCATAATTGGTTTTAAATTTTATTGGTATACGGCAAAGGTGAATTTAGGTTTTAGAAATCTCCTACAAGATATTTCAGCGAAATTACGCTAAAATGACGAAATAAAAGAATTTAAGGAATGGGTTTTACCGAAAGATGATATTCTAATAATGGGAAATATTACGTTTTGAGGGATCTTATCCTTTTGGAAATTGCCCTCTATATTTAATTAATACCATACCTGCAATTACCAAGAATCCACTCAACATGTAAAAAGGATATTTTACGCCTATCCCAGTTTGAAAAAAGGGGATAGAAAAAATCGCCAGAAAAAATATTCTAAACAGAATATTGCTAAGATTAAAAATACTGATCGCACGGCCAAAAACCTGATTGGGGATTGTAGAAAATAAGTAGGTCGTTCGTAAGATTCGAATCCCAGCATTCGTAATTCCAAGGATTAACAACATTATAAAAAATAACCAAACACGATTCCCAATGCCTAAGGTCATAAATAAGAGCGCCGTTATAAAAGTCATAATAATGATTCCTACGGGTGGACTAACATGTTTAAAAATCTTACGGATAGCCAGTCCGGCAAAAACGGCACCACTCGCATAAAAGATCTCGGAAGTAGCGTAAACATTCGCTCCAGCTTGCAAATGCTCATTGGCGTACAATGCCCCTAGAAAAAAGGCCTCTAATAACACTGCTACAAATACCGAATAAGAAGCTACTCCAAATAAAAAAAGATAGGGATGCTCCCGTAAATAGTTGTACCCAGTTTTAAGTTGATGCAAAACAGTACTCCTTTCCTGCCTCCTAGGCTTCAACGATTCGTAACGGATAAACCAGATAATTAGAAAACTAAGAAAATACGTACTGGCATCTAGCAAAAATATTTCGTGGATATCCCAGGCAGCAATCGTAAATGGCCATTCCCACTCCATTCCAAAAAGATGGGTTGTTCCAGCCGTTGTTCCTTCCAATAATAGCGCAGCACCTGCACCCGCTAGTATAGAGGTCAGTTGTCCTTGGATTTCAAGATAAGAGGTGATTTTTCCGTAATACGCTGGCTCTATTATTTCCTGTACAAAAGCGTATAAATTGGGATAATGAACGGCGTAGTTTAAAAAAGTCAACATAAAAACACCCGCTACCAGCGGCCAAGGGAGTACTCCTATTTTTATTCCCAATAACCCAATCGAAAAAATGATTGTACCGCAAATGGTTGTTAGAAAAAGAAAGATTTTACGTCGATCGTAGCGATCCACCATCGTACCGCTATAGGGAATCCAAAATAAACTGATCAGATTGGTGAGCATGTATACGACCGCAAAGGAGGCCATTTTTTCCTGCTGCGCAAAGTACCAAGGAATAGCCAACATACTAATACCTTGGGCCATTCCAGAAATAGAATTGGCCAAAAAAAGGAGGAGAATTGCGCGGATATTTTTCAATCGAGCACTTTCATCAATGTTCGGAAGGCAATGTATTTATTAGGATATCGGGTAGCTACGTCTTTTTGGAGTGCTTTGGCGTGGTCCCGTTGATAGGTTTGGAAATCTTCCATATTTTTAGAGAAATACTGAAAAGAATAATTTATCCCACCATCCTCATCATCATGGAGAATTTCACAGATTTTGTATTCAACAAAATAACCAGTTTTCATCACATCGGGAATATGAACCGTTTTCATCCACTCAAGCCATTCTTCTGCTACAACTTTATCTATTTTGATGGTTACATTATATAAAATCACAGTAAGTACGTTTTGAATTAAAATTTGCCTAAACTTCCAAGCTATTGAACATCGTCTCCACGCAATCGTCGGAAACGCTTTCGGGCTTCAACGGCTAAGGTACTACCTGAAAGATCAATAAACAATCTTTCGTAAAGGCTTTTTGCCTTTTCAGGATCATTGAGTTGTTGTTCGTAGAGTTCTGCAAGTTCAAACAACGAGTTATCTCCTCGAATACCATCTAAGTGATTATCAATGATTTTTTGAAGCATATCAGCGGCCTGCGTGTATTCCCGTTTTTTCTTATAAATTTTAGCTTTCACATAAAGAATATCATCTTCTAAGGCGTGCTGCGGAAAATCTCGGTTGAGCGAATCCAACTTATTAAAAGCATCCTCAAATCTATTTTGAAAAACCAATAAATCTGCATCTGCGTAATACTCTAAGGCGACTGTGGTTGTATCTAATCCTGTATTATCCATAATAAAAATAGAAAGATCCAACGCATCATTGGCGATGAGCTTGCTAGTAGATGCTTTTAAAACATCGAACTGAGTTTGTGCCCATTGGAATTCGCTGGTATAATAGGAGAGTTTCGCGTTTCTAAATCTCGCTTCGTGTCCTAAAAGATCATCCTTAAACTCTTTATCTACTTGAGAATATAATAAAGTGGATTCCCATACTTCGCCTTTCATCAAATAAAAATCGGCTAGGCTAAGTTTCGCACGAGCTTGCACTGGGCGTTTAACGCCGGGATAACTAATTAATTCATCTAATAAGGCAATTGCTTTATCTAAATCATTCAAATAAAATGCTTCCAAGTCTGCTAATTCGGTGATAATGGTAGCGGAGGTTTTGTTGCGACCAAATTCGTTCAGAAAATCATTATACTTTAACTCTAGCGCTTCCAAATCTGCTCTTTCATAATCAAACCCGGCCACTAATTTACTTCGACGAGCACTCAGTGCTTCACGTTTTGCCTCTACATAATACGAAGAGGTTTTTCCTTTTTGGGTAACGATATAATCATAAGCTTCAATCGCCGCATCATAGTCTTTTGCGTTTTTAGCAATCTCTGCTAGTCGATAAATACGACCGCCGTTTTCATCCAACTGCCGATCTAGGGCTTTAACTTGTCGGAAGGCATTGGTATAATCTTTATTTTGAATAAAGCTCCAGATCAACAATTCGTTATTGTGGGTAGCCTCTTCATTTTCTTGAATTCTGGCGTAGAGTTGTCCTTGCAATTCCAAATATTCATCGGGGGCTAGATAACGTTGGAAGAGGGTTTTCATACTATTCAAACGACTTGGGTTATGGTCCAAACTGTTTAAATAATTGTCAATCATTTTTTCAGTTTGATCACCTTTTCGCCGATATAGATCTCCTAGATTATAAGCAAACTGTTGTTTATCTTTTAATATGTCTCCACCTCTTTCGTAGGTCTTGATCGCCAAATCGTATTTCTGTAAATTAGTGAAAGCATTTGCTAACTTCGTTATTTTAAACCGATCTGGCTCTAATCTATTAATGGCTTTTTCGTATTGCGCCTTGGCATCATCATCTCGGTATTGCTTTTCAAATAAATTGCCATACGTAACGTACAACTGCATGTTATCTGGCTGCGCTTTGATTTGTTTTTTTATAATCTGCTCACTTTCATCATAAGCTTCTAGATAAATCAGCGACTCAATATATTTATTAAAATAATAATCGTTTCCATTGTTTTTTTGGTAGAGAATTTTGAACAGGCTACTGGCTTTTTCATATTCTCCATTTTGAAAATATTGCTGGGCCAGTTGTGGGTCCTGTGCCTGTAGACTTAAAACACCAAAAAATAGACTGACTAAAAGTAATATAATGCGCATAGGTTCAAAAATTTTGTACCTACTTCAAACGCATAGGAGCCGTAAAAGTTGCCCAAGAAGATATGGGGATGGGAGGATTATTTGATGTGTGGATTAGTAGATTAGTGTAAACTGCCTTTTTGCTGACGCAAAAAGGCAGTTTTGATTTATCAGGTTAATTTAGATCGTATTTGACTGGTAGGTTAAAATAGACTTTTACAGCTCGTCCTCGTTGCTTGCCAGGCGTCCATTTTTCTGGCATATTATTCATTGTTTTGACGACTCGCATCGCTTCTTTTCCACAACCACCGCCGATTTCTTTGAGAATTTCGGGGGCCTTGACATTGCCTTGCTCATCGATGTAGAATCGGACAACAACGGTTCCTTCGATTCCTGTCTCTCTAGCAATCGTGGGATAATTGATTTCTCCGTAAATATACTTTAGCATATTTTGTTGAGCACAAGCTTTACGTTCTTCCTTGTCAGACATATCTTCACATCCCGGAAATCTAGGCATTTCTTCTACTACCACATGTATCGGCTCCACTTCTATTTTTTTCTCTGGCGGTGGCGGAAGTGGAGGAGCTACAGGTATCACTCTTTTTCTTTTCATTATCGGCTCAGACTGTACTACGGGTAATTCGGGTTCTATAATTTTGGGCTCTATAAATTCAACATCGGTAACGATTTCTTCAGGCTTTACTATCTCAGGAATCAGGATTTCTGGGAGTGGTGGCGGTGGTGGAGATTTTTTTTGGATAGTCCGGTCAACCGTTATTTCCAATTCACTATCATCGTGAAATATAGGCTGTTCGCGTATTCTTTCGTAATCATAAGTCGTCCAACTAAAAGCTAGAATCGTCATGGAGAGCGCCGTGAGTAATCCAATATTAAAGAAGGTGCCACTCATTTTAAAGGTATTAACCAGCGTATATTTATTTCGCTCTAAAAGGTTTTGAGTACCTAGAGGGACATGCTTTTTTTGATATTGAATATACTTTCTAATTCCGAAAATAAGAGTCACAATGATTCCAGAGATGACTAATAGGGATAGGAATAGCGCATCGCCAGTGACAGCAATAAAATTCATAACAATATTTTTAAGGGTGATAAAATTTACTGTTTGAGGAAACAGTTGTCACTTATAGAGATGCGGAAGTTAAAGATTTTGGTGGGACGTAGTTGCTTTTTTTGTTGAATGGTTGAATGGTTGAATGGTTGAATGGTTGAATGGTTGAATGGTTGAATGGTTGCTGTGCGACATAAAGATTTGACCAGGTAAACGACAAAAAGTTGTACCTAGTTGAAAAACTGAGTTCTTTGACATAAATTAGATTGAAAAACATGGGACGACCTATATCTGCTTCTCTGCGT
>CALFWZ010000013.1 GCA_937928405.1 uncultured Saprospiraceae bacterium | reverse complement strand
CGTATTGGGATCGTTGATCACCGTGGTCGAATCAAAATTGGCCACGAAGTCAGTATCTGCTATCAAGTCTTCCACTGCTGGGCATGGATAAATAGCATCTGTTTTTGTGACGACCGCAAAACTTAATTCTTGAATCTGACCCGGTGAAAGCGTGATGGGTCCAAAATTCATTAAAAACCGACGATCACCTTGTGGAAGATTAGCAGTACATTCTGTCCAAGGAGTACCATTGATTAGACTATTGTCAAAAACAAATGGATAAATAGTATTTCCACCACGACCATTTCCTCCTTGTGTGAAAGGTGCGCCATCAATCCAAAGTCCTTGCATATAACGATAGTATTCTATGGTTAGATTTGGGTCTGTAGTTCCAGCGGGTGGGGTCGGGAAAGCCCCTCCATTGAGATAATAATTAAAGCTTGACATCATCCCATCATCGGTTATCGTATTCTTTAATACCTTAACCCCGACCATAGGAATATCTATATTGTAACCGATAACCTCACCACAGGTTTGATCAAAGCTTGAACCATTGTAAGCGTAGGCCAAATTACTGGCTGGATGACAACCAATATAATCATCATTGGGGCATCCAATATCGGGATCTACCCAGAAAGAGGTGTAATAATCATTGAGCGATTCAACGCCATAATAGATGATTTTAAAGTCATAAAACGTAGCATTTCTGATCAAATCATTTCCCCCAGCATAAGCATAGGACATGGCTTGAACTTCCATTCCTAAGGGAATTCCACCAGATTGACTATGGATATTTCCAACATCATTATAGACCCACCAAACGGCATGTGTACCTTTTATTTTTGGATAATCACCCTCTGAAGGATCATAATTTCCATCTCCATCCTGATCGACAAAAGGAGCTAATGATTTATTTGGTAATGAGAAATTATGTATAGCTTCGAAAAAAGGGTTTCCTTGTGCCGGCCAACTTCTGATGGAGAGCGGTATAGGATTATCAATCTGACCATTGTCATTAAAGTCTAATAGAAAAGTTTGAATATCCGATTGATTAGCGGTGAAAAATTGATCCCATCTTGCACAATTCATATCAGTAGTTGAACCCGTCACTGGATCAATTGGGCCAGGATAAAAATCAAACTCACCAGCACTTGATCCATAGGTTTGTGCAGCTAGCTTAAGATTTCCTCCAGCATCCTGTCCTCCCATCCAGAGTCCTCCTGAAAACAATAGATGCTTACCAGAGCCCGCAGGAAATTCATACCCTGACTCACCTAAACCATCCCACCAAATATTGCCAGTGGTATTTAATTGTACGTTTACATTATTTTCGTTGAAACTATATTGAGCAATTCCTCCTTGGCAATTTTGGGCCAAGACGGGTACACCGTAAATAAGGGAAAAGAGAATGATTAGAAGTGTAAGTGTGTTTTTCATATTTATATTTTTTATTTGTTAATAATGAAAATCAGGGTTTAAATTTCAACTACTGATTCGCATAACTTATTAGTTTTGGGTTTATCTTGTAAAGTATACAATATTACTAAAATAATTTTCAGGAATTATAAAGTTTGGATCAAAATATGCATCCCGATTCTAAAATAGGAAGGCTCGATTTTTTATCCCAGATTTTTTGTAATTACCAATTAAATTGAAAACGAATCTACATGCTTCAATATTCATTTTTGATCAATACCTCCCGCTCCTTTAACAACTCAGCTCGATCCGCCCCACTCACCTTCCACGCTTCTCGCCAAAGTCCCAACTTATCAAAATAAACCACCGAAAAATATCCTAAAAATGGCGTAGCCAATACGGCCTACCACATCCATAAATTCCCAATAAGATTTCAGAAGAGATAAAGAATTTTGAATAGCCAATCTCGAATAGCCAATTTTGATTTCGGGTTTTCCTTTTTAGAATATTTAGAAATTAAAAACAACCAAGGAACGGCCTTAAAGGATGCTATGAAAATATTTAGCTACTGCGGATTTCAGCGTTGCCTTTTCTTCCTTCGTTTTGCTATTTAGCTGCTGGGTCAACGCCACCTCTTTTTGTCGAAGAAGATCATCTTCGGAATAACCAGGCCAAACGTTTTTTTCTATAGTATTTCGTTGAAATAGCCTCCGCTTTAATCACCCAACTAAAAGCTAGGTTTTACTGTCTTTTATGGAAGGATCTATTTTCCTTCTAATTAATTAAATCAAATGATTCTGTCTCCGATTCAAATTTTAAGATCTCTCCAAACTTTGTAAAATATAGATAACGAAATCGAGCTTTCGTTTCATAGAGTGGTCTAGGATCGTTCCAGTATTTCTCTTCCACTTTATAAACATCTCTGTAAACTGTATTATTTACAACCACAGAATCTGTGTAATAAATTTCTGCCAAAGTACAATCTTCCATAAATGTATGCGTATAATAGGCGGTTCTAAATGGGCCTCGGTAAGTACTTAAGGAGTCATCATAACTCAATTGAATTTCAAAATCAGAGCCATCAAAAAGGGTTGTTTTAGAATAATCTATTCTCACATGATTAAATCCAGCTCTCATTCGAGCACGTAAGTATATATGGCTAATACATTGAACTAAAGCTGAGCCTGTAGTATTGTGCGTATCTAACGAATACGAAGTGGTGTGAAATTCCAGGAGGTCACCATTATTATTTTCCATAATAAATTCGTTCTCCAATTCTGGGATAAGGCTAAAGGCGCAGGGGTGAAGAATTCGTTCCCGGCACGGTTTTTCAATGACATCTCCAATACAAGCTGAAAGGAAGATGGTTAAAGTCAAAAAGAGAAATAGATAACTAATCTTAAACATAGGCTGATTTTATATTTTTTGGTAGAAATTGCACACTAAAAATACGAAACTCACATTTAATCAACAATACATACATCATGTAAAACCAGTTATTTTGTTATTATGTCTTCTACTACTCAATAACTTCATCTTCACCTCTGCATTTAAGAAAGATCAAAATTCTATGAAATGGGGCTTTATGGAAACAGGTCTAAATAAAAGTAAGAAAATATACGATAGAAATTTCGTGCGATAACTTTGTCGTACGATAAAATTATCGTATATTTGTGATATTCTATCATATATCTTTAATTATGTCAGAAATCAAATCCATCACACCAAGTTCAGGAGGAGTTCTTCTACCTAGCAATATTGTAGGTAGAGATGAAATCATTCAATACTTTTGGGCTATTTTAATAGTAAAAGGAATCAATCTATTTGCTGAAAGAAGATTTGGCAAAAGCTGCGTCATTCGAAAAATGCATCATCAAACTCAAACTGGATTTACAAGCATTTATAAGTCGGTGCAAGGAGTCAACACCCCAGAACAGTTCGTTGATGTATTATACGACTTTGCCAAAGAACACAGTCTTTTTTCTGACAGCATTAAAGGTACGATTGAGAAAGCATGGGACACTATATCCGCTCGGATTCCGGAAGCTGCTGGTGTTAAAATTTCTACCACGCAGACCATCTGGCAAAAGAAATTATTGTATTTAATCAAACAGATTTTAGCATCCAATCCCAAAGATATTCTAGTGATTTTCCTAGATGAATTTTCTTTAATGCTAGACGAAATGAAAAGTGCCGACGCAGCGTTGGTCCTTGGAACACTCAGAGATATCGTACATGATCATTTTCCAACTAAACTAAGATTTGTATATACTGGATCTATTGGCATCGACCTCATTTTGGATCGAATTAAAAAGGATGGTCACAATCTTGGGGCTCCGCTAAACCATCTAGCAAAGAAAAAATTGCCGCCCTTTAATCATGCGCAAGCTATCTATTTTTGTAAGTGTTTAGAAAAAGGTTGTGGTATTTCTTTAGCAGAAAATGTAAGAGTGTATATTATCCAGATGAGTGACGGTATCCCCTATTTTATTGACAGAATTTTTGATAAAATACGATACTATTCCTCCATTGATAAGGCCACAATTGATGCCGAACTAAACGAAATATTAAACGATTCTTCTGATAGTAATAATATTGAACATTTTTACGATCGAATCCGAGGATACTATCCTGATAAAGAACTAAGTCATCATATTCTCAATATTATCTGCCAAACTGATGAGGCGATCTCTGAAAAAGATATTGCCGATAAAGTCGAAAGCATATTACCAAGAGACCGACAAACCATCAACGAAGATTTAGCCAGACTTTGGCGCGATGGTTACTTAACTAGAACTACTAAAAACGAGGAAAGACATTTTATCTTCCAATTTGGAATCATCAAACAATGGTGGAAAATAAACAAAGCTTACAAATCATGAGTGAACCAATATTAACCTTTAATGCAAAAAGCGTAAGCTGCGATAAGTTGGAAAAAACCTTAATCGGTCGTAAAGAAATCGTGGATCAGTTATTCCAGGAATTAACCGAAAAAATTATTAAAGGAGAAACCTACCAAAGTTTGTTGGTGGCGCAGCGCGGCAGTGGAAAAACGCATATCACTAAAGTCATTTATTGTAGATTAAAAAAAGCAACAGAGCTGCAGGATAAAATGGTAATTGCCTATATGATTGAAGACGAATATGGCATCAGTAGTTTTGTCCATCTTTGTATTCAAATTCTAAATTCGTTCGTACGCTATAATGAACCTGGATCAGCACATATTCCGGCAGCCATTGACGAGATTTCTGAATTAGCGGCCAAGCATCAGGAAACAGCGATCAAAAAATTACTCCTCGATTTTATTGATAAAAAAGGATTGGTCATCCTCCTCGAAAATTTGGAAACCATATTCGACGGCATGGGCAGTGAAGCGGCCAAGCTAAGAGACCTGATGCATGAACACAATCAAATTAGTCTGATCGCTACCGCACAAGCATTAACCAATCGCTTGACCGATAGTAAATTTCCTTTTTATCAATTTTTTAAAACTCGACATTTAAAAAAATTAACGTTCCATCAATCATTTGAATTGATCAAAGCATTGGCCGGTTTAGAAGAAGAAGTGATCAGTAAACCGCTTTTAGTTGAATTAAATAATAATCCCGATACACGGGCAAAAATCCGCGCCATCTACGAATTGACCGCTGGCAACCATCGACTGGTCGTGCATTTTTACGGGTTTCTAAAAGCAGATATTAAATCCGATCTCTCCAAGGTTTTTATCAAACAAATGAACGACCTCAAGAGTTATTACGAACAATTTGTCAAGCAATTATCTATTCAACAACAACGAATCGTCCAACTATTAAGTCTTAGTCATCAACCGTTAAAAGGTTTGGATATTGCCAAAAAAACCTTCCTCACGTCTAATATCGTCAGCAAACAATTGTCAGAATTGACGAAAAAAGGATTTATAGATAAAACCAAATCCGGCAAAGATGTTTTCTACGAACTACAAGAACCACTGATGCGAATTTGCTTTGAGATCAATGAAAATCCCGATGGGATCGCTAAACTTTTTGTGGATTTCTTAAAGGTAATTTACGAACCCACTCAGTTAAAGAAAAACTATTTGCGCTATAAATTTGGTGCGAAACATCAAGATGCAGAACTAGTTCATAGGTATAGACGGGAGGCACTCATGTATAGCAAGGCTTTGGATCCTAAAGCTGTTTATTTACCTCCTGAATTGGAAGAAGCATTAAGCGCTTGCGCAGAAGAGGAATTAGCCGATAAGATTGATGCGCTGATAAAAGAGGAGGAAATGGATTATCGGCAGGCAATTCGTGAATTAGTTAAAAAAGGACAATATAAAGAAGCCTTAATTTTAGGAGAGAAATGGATTAAGCTAGAACCCGATTCTTATGTTGCTCAGAATGAATTCGGGATTATTTATTTTAACTTAAAAGATTATCGTAAGGCTATTAAATATTATGAAAAAGCTTTAGAATTAAATCCAAATGAGGCTGGTATTTATAACAACCTAGCTGGTGTTTTTTATGATTTAGAATCATATTATAAAGCTATTAAACACTGCGAAAAAGCAATTCAATTAAATCCAAATGACGCTGATTTTCATAACAACTTTGGAAAAATTTATGATAGGTTAAAAGAATATAAAAAAGCAATTAAAAATTATGAAAAGGCAATTCAATTAGATCCTAATAACGCTCATTTCTACAATGACATAGGGAATACTTTTGGGGATTTAAAAGAATACAAAAAAGCAATTATTAATTTTGAAAAAGCAATTCAGTTAAACCCAAATGACGCCGATTTTTACAATGACTTAGGGAATATTTTTGGGGACTTAAAAGAATACGAAAAAGCAATTATTAATTTTGAAAAGGCAATTCAGTTAAACCCAAATAACGCTGACTTTCATAATCATCTCGGAATGATTTATATTCACCTAAAACAATACAAACAGGCTGAAAGCCAATTTAAAAAAGCCTCCCAACTTAACAAAAAGAATCTCTATATCCATTGTAGTTTAATCCATCTCCATATTGCCCAAAACGATCTGAAAAAAGCAGAAAATCAACTTAAAAAAACACTGGCACTCGATCAAACAGAAGCACATGCACAGCTAATCAAGGAAGATATCCTAAGTCCCATGATGGAACATCTCCCTATTTCCTCCATCGAAAAATTCATAGGAATACTAATAAATCGGTTTAAAAAAGCAGGTCAACTAAACGTGCTTTACGATGCCTTCCCTTCCTGGGTATTTGATTTGTTAGTACAGCTTGAAAAATATGAAAAAGAAAAACTAGCATTTATTAAAACCCACCTCAAAGAGATTTTTGCTGAGGTAGATAAAATGAAAATCTCGCTACTCCTACTGAATGTTGGGATCCGATATTTAGCAGAAGGTGACAAAAGAGCGATTTTTGATTTATCCAAGGAAGAGCGCAAGGTCTTTAATGATTTTGTCTTATTGCCAAGAGCGGAGAAAAAAAATTAACCTGAGTATAGGACAAAAGTGCTAAAACGTGGTTTTATTGCCACTAAGAAAAGAATTTTTTCCGAAGGAAAAATCCTTTGTGACTTCGTACCTTTGTGACTTTGTGGCTTTGTAGCTTTGTAGCAACTTATTTTTGTCCTGTACTGAAAAAATTAACATAAAAATACTATGTATTATTCCTATCAAGATTTCAACAAACAAGACAAACGATTATTAAGATCACTAATAGAAGTTTCCGTAAAAAACGAGGTCAAATCTTTTTTGTTAAAAATGTATCCTATTCATCAAGACATGGTAGAAAAAGAACAGGAAGATATTCGGGAGCCCTATTGGGATTTTTTCAATTCATTTAAAGATTTTTCTAAACACCTGAATCGCCGATACGATGACTACAGGCATGCTGATCTACCAGCGCTACTTACACGTTCTAGAGTTGAAGGTAACTTAACCGATATTCATTTCGCCGATTTCTCTGATGATGGAAAATCTAAACTTGATGAGATGTTCGTTCTTGAAAAGAAACGGAGGGAGTTTTGAATAGCAAATCTCGAATAGCAAATTTTGATTTTGGGATTTCCTTTTTAGAATATTTAGAAGTTAAAAACAACCAAGGAAGGGCCTTAAAGGATGGACTATGTTAAGGTTCTAAAGAAGCTCCCCAAAAATCAATATTCAGGCATTTTCATCACCGCTTCCCGCTCCCGCATCAACGCCTCCCGATCCGCCCCACTCACCTTCCACGCTTCTCGCCAAAGTCCCAACTTATCAAAATAAACCACCGAAAAATATCCTAAAAATGGCGTAGCTAATACGGCCAACCACATCCATAAATCCCCCACGAGAAAACTTAGAATGAGTAAAAATAAATACTGAACAATATAAAGCCCCAAATACGCACCCAACCGAACTGAAGAAAAGAATTCTATCTTTTTCACTTTGGTCGTCGCTATTTTTTTTGCCACCGTAAATGGAATAAAATTAGTGATGGCTCCCGCGAGTGCTGGAAGGAATCCAATCAACAGAAGTAAGCTAGCCATCCAACTTCCATGCTCCGGCTGTGCCACCCCTTGATCTGAATAACCTTTCTTTTCTATTTTTTGAAAATAATTTGCTGCCGCTGATTTCAGCATTGCCTTTTCTTGCTCCGTTGTGCTATTTAGCTGCTGGGTCAACGCCATCTCTTTTTGTCGAAGACGATCGTCTTCTGAATAACCCGGCCAAACCGTTCTTTCTATATTATTGCGTTGTATTAGAAGTAGTTGATTGATCCAAACATCATCTTCTGGATTGGCGATATGGATCACCCGTTCTTTGAGTTGTGCTTCTATTTTACGGGTGATTTGTAGAATGGCTTTTCGTGGATTTTCTTTATAAGCTTCGAGGTGATCTTTGATCAAAATGGGTTCCCCCGCATTCGCCATCAATACACTTCGCATTTGATTACTGTCGGAATAATTTACCCCCACCGGAATGATCTGTACGTTTTCGTTTCCATGTTTTTCATAGACGCCCAACGCCATTTTAGCCGTTCCTTTTTGGATCGTACGAAGGCGTTTTTCATGCGCCATACTTCCTTCCGACAAAATAGAAATACAACCATTTTTATCTAACAAATCATAACACCGTTCAAAGGAATCTTGATTCTGACGCAACCCTTCAAAACCATTTCTAAAACGAAAAATTGGAATCGTCCCAATCTGATCTAAAAACCATATCTTCAGCGGACTATTAAACACATCACCCCGCAACATCGTGTAAGCCTTTGGAGAAATATGGGAAGCCACAAAGATCGGATCAATAAAAGCCGTTGGATGATTAATCGCTAAAATAGTCGGAACGCCTCCCTTTATAACGTCCTTGTTATAAAAATAAATTTTGCGAAAAAAAACACGGATCGCAATTCGGACAACCCATTTAACGAATAAATAAATCATGAAAATTTAGATAGGATTTGTTTTCTCTGAAGTTGTGAAAGTTAGATTCCACTAAATTATTATTTTAAACAAATAGGCATAAACACATAGGATTTAAACACTAAATCACCTCAACAATGAGTTTACTATGAGAAGTCTAACATCTTTAAATCTTAAATACTTTCAATCAATTCCATCTACACGATAAAAGATATACACGTTAGCAGGACATTATTAATTATCCTCAACCATTCAACACCTCAACCCTTCAACACTCCCTCAATTCCCAGCCACGTACCGCTGATTCAATAAAGCCGACATTTCCTTTTTTATAGCCAACGCCGATTCCCGTGCCTTAACCGCAAAATCTTCTCCATCGCCAGCGTAGATAATACTACGGGAAGAGTTGACCAGTAAGCCCCCATGTCCGTTTAATCCGGTCATGGAGACGCCATGTAAACTTCCTCCTTGTGCTCCCACGCCCGGAACCAGTAAAAAATGATTCGGAGCAATTGCTCGGATTTTTTCAATATGGGCAGATTGGGTCGCACCGGTAACAAACATTAAATTTTCTTCATTCCCCCACTGCTGAGCGATCCGCATTACTTTTTCATACAAAGGTTGCTCTTTTTCTTGGATGGTAAACTGAAAATCATGACTCCCTTTATTGGACGTCAAAGCTAGCAAGATCACCCATTTATTTTCAAACTCTAAAAATGGAGTGACTGAATCAATCCCCATATAAGGGGCGACCGTCACAGCATCAAAGTTCATATTTTCAAAAAAGGCTTTGGCGTACATTCGCGAGGTATTGCCAATATCTCCTCGCTTGGCATCCGCAATGGTAAAGTGCGTTTCGGGAATCAAGTCCATAGTCCGCTCTAGTGAACGCCAACCTCGTGAGCCCTGTGCTTCATAAAAGGCCACATTAGGTTTATAAGCAACACAAAGATCTTTGGTGGCATTGATAATTTGTCGATTAAATTCGAGAATTGGATCTTTTTCTCCTAAGAGATGTTTAGGTATACGGCTCATGTCCGTGTCCAGTCCCACGCAGAGGTAAGACCCTTTTTGCATGATAGCCTGGTATAATTCTTTGCGATTCATGGATGATTTTTGGAAATTAAGCGCCGATACCGTTCACCGCTTCTACGCCAGAGAGTTCCGGTATTTTGCCTTTTAGCGTTTGTTCAATTCCAGCACGCATGGTCATCGTAGACATAGCACAACCTTCACAGTTTCCCAACCATTTAATCTGTACTTTAAGATCATCGGTAACATCCACCAACTCTACATTGCCACCATCCACCGCTAAATGAGGACGAATATCATCCAATGCTGCGTCAATTCGGACCAATAAGGCTTCTTTTTCTGCTAAAGACATATAAAAATATTTGCAACAAAGATACACTTATTTTGTGGGAATTTTAGTAGAATTGACCAAAGCAAATTTATCTTTAAAACCATGAGCTTACTCTAAAAACTAAGAAAACTGACTTTTCAAATTTCATGAAATAAAATCAATATATGTATTTGCTTTGAGATAATATTTGCGATAATAGATATACACGCCGGCCGGCCGGACAGACAGGTTAGAAGGTCTTCCGAAACAAGTTTGAAACAGGTGCTGCGTTTTGCGCCTCCCGAATCGAGTTCGGAACAGGTCTGCGAAAAAAACACTTTATAGCGTAAACTCAACCATTCTTAATTTTTAGTTGTTACGAATGCTCATTCCGCGTTTGACCTAATTCCATACAAAATGAAAAAACCGCTGTCTATCCCAACTTCCCTCCAAAAAGTATATGATCCTTCTGCCTTTCGTCGCTATGGACATGAGATGGTCGACCTGCTAGCCAATCACCTAGCATCTATGCAAAATGAGGAACCCGGAAAAGTGCTGTCCTACCAAGATCCAGCAGAGGAGTTAAATTTTTGGCAAGATCATTATGCGGGAGATCATAGTATTAGTGCCACCTTTTCTACTATTTTGGCAAGATCTATTAAAGTGCATCATCCCAATTATATCGGACATCAGGTTTCGGTTCCTGCCCCCATAGCCAGTATCGCAGGAATGCTGTCGGACTTATTGAATAATGGAACTGGGGTTTATGAAATGGGCATGGCCAGCAATGCCTTGGAAAAAATTATTATAGATCTTGTCAACCAAAAAATAGGCTTTCCAAATTCAGCAGGCGGTTTTATGACTTCAGGCGGAACCTTAGCCAACTTAACAGCTTTGTTGGCAGCTCGAAAGGCTAAACTATCATCCGATATTTGGAAAACTGGACACGACCAACCGCTTGCTATTATGGTCTCGGAAGCAAGCCATTATTGTATCGACCGAGCTGCTCGGATTATGGGTTTGGGAACAAAAGGAATTATCAAAATACCAGTAGACAAAACTTTTAAAATCAGGGTAGACTTATTACCGGAATATTTAGAGAAAGCAAAAAAAGATGGCTTGACGGTTTTTGCGATCGTAGGATGCGCTTGCTCTACGGCAACTGGTTCCTACGATCCTTTAGATAAAATTGCTGGTTTTGCACAAGCCAATAATTTATGGTTTCACGTAGATGGCGCCCACGGCGGTGGCGTGATATTTTCAGAAAAATACCGACCCAAAACAAAAGGAATAGACCAAGCAGATTCAGTAGTCATTGATTTTCATAAAATGTTATTGACACCAGCCTTAACCACTGCCCTATTATTTAAAAACGAATTGGATAGCTATAAAACTTTTTCCCAACAAGCAGCTTACTTATGGAATGCCGAGCAAGCTCAGGAATGGTACCACTCTGGTAAACGTACTTTTGAATGTACCAAGTTGATGATGTCGATCAAGGTTTACAGTATCATCAAAGCACATGGTGAAAATATTTTTGGTGAAAATTATGATCATCTCTATGGTCTTACCCACTCATTTGCGAGATTGATTAGTAACAACACAAACTTTACCTTATTATTGGAACCCGAATCTAATATTCTTAATTTTCGATTCACACCTAAGACCAAGAAAGATTTAAATTTACTAAACGAAAAAATTCAAAATCGTCTGGTGAAAGAAGGGAATTTTTATATTGTCTCTGTGGTCTTAGGGGAAACTCGTTATCTAAGATGTAGTGTGATGAATCCGTTTACGACGGAAGCGGTTTTTGAGCAGTTATTGGAAGAGATTATTAATATTGGAAATCAATTGTTGGCCTGAATTATTTTGGAATATTGAATTCAGAATATCCAATAACCAATATTAGTCTTCACTATATATACTTAACCTTTTATTCCATCACCGTTTTCATCCCTAGCACTTCCTCCATATACTTATACGTTTCTTTTTGGACGTTAGAATAATCTTTCGCCATAATATCTGAAATCAAAACATGATTACCTCCGTTGGGAAAAGGGATACAACGTTTTTGGTCAGCGGGCGTAGCGGTTTGTTGATGAAACTCCAACATGGCAGGAACAGAAACGACATGATCGGATTCTTCTTCGTTCTTATAGTAATATCCTAAAAAATAGGGCTGGTGAATGGCACCAAAAATTGCTGGCGTTGCCACTCGATCCAAGAGGGTCTGCAAAGCAAATACACCTTCTAACCGATATTTGGTGGTCCAATATTTCTCCCCACCAGGAGGCGGTACAAAACTATGATAATCACTTCCACTGACTTGCTCGGCAATTTGCTTACCCCACGGTCCTGTCAAATGTTTGGCGTTGGGATCATAAATTTCAAAATTAGGACTGTACAATAATTGGGCCGCCACCCGCTCTGGAAACTTTGCGGCAAGAAAGGCCGACAAGGTTCCTCCCGTAGAACACGACATTAAAATTACTTTTTCTCCAATCAAATGACCAATATCTAGTGCCTCCTTTGCATCATCTACTAATTCGTCTGGGGTCAAGTTCATAAAAGACATTGTATCCGCCAGCCCATGCCCCGCCAAACGAGGAAGATATAAGTTGCAACCATACCGCTTTGCCAGTTCAAAATGAACCGGATCTCCTTCCATCGGTCCAGCAGAAAATCCATGCAAATAAACAATCGAGAATGGTGTCTTTCGGATGGAATCTGCCCAGATAATTCGAGATTCATTCTCTGGTTTTAAGTTATCAACTTTTGCCGCTCGTTCTGCCAAAAATTGGTCCAATTGCTCAATAGGCATCGTAAAATTTTCCTCACTCAACGTAATTGGATCATAAGTTACGCGAGGACCTAAAAGCGCTACCACCACCAACAATACAGGGAGCGATAAAAGGTACCGTTTCTTGAATTTTTTCATGCTGCAAAAATAAGGAATAAATTTTTGGTCACCAATAAAATTACATAGAGGAACCTGTAAAATCAATGGCCAGATTCAATTGAAAATCAAATAATTAAAAATACTTCGACACCCTCTGGGGTCGACTAACATACTCGTCAACTAAGACTAAAATATTTTAACCACGCTGTGGTCTTTACCTTGATCTCAGAGAGATCAAAGTATATTAGCCAATATTATGCGTTTAAGAGCCCGACCTCAGAGAGGTCGTAGTGTTTATCAAAACAAAAAATTATTTTTCATAACACAGAATATTATATTCAATTTTGCACAAGTTTTCTTTCAGAAATTGTACATCCTACCCCAGCAGGCATCCCACCATATTAAAAGAAAAAACTAATTTCAATTTTGCCCCAAATCAATCAATTAAAATTGCAACATAAATTCTTAATTATTCTTATTAATTTAATGCTCCTTTTTAACTTAATGGTTCGGTAATTTTTTAATTGATGTATGATAAGCTAAAAATGCTGTTATTTGGCCCTGCCTTTGCCTTTGTCGGCAGGCAGGCTGTTTGCTGGTTGGCTAGTTAGCTTCCCTTTACCG
>CALFWZ010000012.1 GCA_937928405.1 uncultured Saprospiraceae bacterium | reverse complement strand
GTGGATTTAAAAATAATGCCTCTTATGGACGATTGTGGGAGGCTCGAAAAATATATGGGGGGATCGTAAATGCTTCAAGATTATTAGCAACAATGGTCAATGATTTTATTACCAATGAACACGCTATTAATGACCGAACCGATGAGGAATTTTCTAAAATTAAAAAGAACATCATCCTACGTCATGTAGCATGGATGACTTCCCTAAGACATGCCCTTAGAGCAAAAAAAGCTTGGGAAACAACCGCAAGTAATAAATCTGATAAAGAACACATGAAAGCGATACATGTCAAAGAATACGAAAATTCTTTAAAAGAGGAACTTCAAGGGTATTTGCCAAAGCAGGAAATAGAAACTATAATAAGTATGACGAATAAACAAACGGCTACCCTTAATCTTCAATCTAAACATTTTAAAGAATTAAAATTAGCTGGTTTGATTGATGATTTTCGACACATGGAATTTAAAAACATGATTGGTGAATTGTTTACATTACAAGGCAAGGCAGAAAGAATAAAGAACTTTCCTTACCCAAGGCAATTTGCTACGCTTAATTTATTTTTTGTTTGGATATTTGTTATATTTCTGCCTTTTGGTTTGATGCACGAATTTGACCAAATAGGACAGTCGTTAATTAATTCTGAACATACGAGCCAGTCTTATCGTTTTATTACCGAAAATTTTGTTTGGTTAACGATACCTTTTAGTATTGTAATTTCATGGATTTTTATGCTAATGGAAAGAGTAGGTGATGTTTCAGAAAATCCGTTTGAAGGCATGAGTAATGATGTGCCAATTACTACTATTTCGAGAGGTATAGAAATCGATATTCGAGAAATGATAGGGGAAAATAAGGAAACCATTCCAAAACCACATCCTCATTATCAAAACACTCAAATGTAAAAAGATGAAGAAAAAATTTGAGCTAATTAATAGAGGTTATAACAACGTATTTCAGTCTGACCGGCTAAGTATAGGTTTGGTAGTACCTATTGAAAATTATAGCCAAAGTACCATCCCCACCATGAAGCATCATGTAGAAAGGGTGAAACTTGCCGAGCAGTTAGGCTTTAAAGCTGTCTGGGTTCGGGATGTACCTTTTCACATGCCCTCGTTTGGTGATGCCGGACAGACATTTGATCCATTTACTTATTTGGGGTTTTTAGCAGGGCAGACTTCTGAAATTGCATTGGGAACGGCAAGTATTGCTTTGCCTTTGCATCATCCCGTTAATATTGCTAAATCTGCGGCAACTATTGACCAATTATCCGGCGGACGATTGATAATGGGCGTAGCATCAGGTGACCGTCCAACAGAATACCCAGCCATGAATATTGATTTTGAAAAACGAGGTGAATTGTTTCGAGACACCTTTCAGTATATTCGAAAAGCACAAGAAGACTTCCCTATTTTAAATGATAATCATCATGGTCACTTGACAGGACAAATGGATATTTTACCCAAGCCGAAGGAAGCAAAAATTCCGATGTTGATTACAGGTTCTAGTCGACAAACGATGGAGTGGATTGCCGAACATGGTGACGGATGGATGTATTATCCAAGGCCGATGATGCAACAGGCATACACGATTTCAGAGTGGCGTGAAGAGATTGCGAAATATCACGATTTTGATAAACCTTTTATGCAGCCTTTGTATGTGATTTTAGAAAAGGAGGATGACTTTAAACCACAGCCTATTCAACTGGGTTTTAGAATTGGCTCAAAATATTTAATAGAATATTTTAATCAGATTCAAGAAATTGGGGTAAACCATGTGGCTGTCAATCTTCGTTTCAATGCAAGAAATATTGAAACAACGTTGGAAGAATTGGCGGAAAAAGTATTACCGCACTTTAATGTAAAAACAAAAAAGGAAATAATATGAAAAAGACAATTTTAATAACTGGCAGTACGGATGGTATTGGAAAATTAGTAGCGTTAAAACTCGCAAAAGACGGTCACGAAATTTATGTGCACGGTAGAAATGCGGATAAATTGCATACGGTCATTTCAGAAATAAAAATGGCTTCAAACAACGATCATGTAAATGGTTTTCTAGCAGATTTTTCTGATTTAGAAGCGGTCAAGAATATGGCAAAACAAATCCATCAAGACCTGTCAAAACTCGATATACTCATCAATAATGCCGGCGTTTACAAAAGTCGGGTAGCCAAAACAAGGGACGGTTTAGACATCCGTTTTGTGGTCAACTATTTGGCGCCATACCTTTTGACCAAGGAAGTCATGCCTTTACTCAAAAAAGGAACTTCTTCAAGAATAATAAATTTAAGTTCGGCTGCTCAAGCGCCTGTTTCTTTGGAAGCATTGGCAGGGAAACAATCTATTTCAGAAATGGAAGGCTATTCTCAGAGTAAATTGGCTTTGACTATGTGGAGTATGTATTTAGCAGAAAATGAACGCGATTTGACGGTAATTCCAGTAAATCCAGGTTCTTTATTGAATACAAATATGGTAAAAGAAGGTTGGGGATTTCACAGATCATCTGCTGATAAAGGAAGAGACATATTGTATGATTTGGCGATGGCGGAGAAATATGGAAATGCTTCAGGCAAATATTTTGATAATGATAGCGGTAGGTTTAATACCATACATCCTGCTGGCGAGGATGAAGCAGCAATTCATGCACTTATCAAGAAAACGGATGAACTGTTGCGTTAGAAAAATACCATCATTACTAATTAAACGAATCTGCTAGGTCTTTTTTTTTAGGTTTATTACCGCATTATCCATTTTTATGTTGAAGTTGTTTAAGCATGTTCACAAAAGGTGAGGGTAAGTGCTTCATTTTTAAACAACTTCTTTATTAAAGTACAATATTCACTAGTTTTTAACCAAGATGTTTTGTTAAATTATTTTTTGAAAGACTACACTAACACAGTTGTCGTTCTAAAAATAAAAAATTTATGAAAGGCCAAATTTCATTTCTACTCCTACCATTTTTTTTAATTTTTTCTTCCATTTTAAGTGGGCAAAACCAATCTGTACAGAAGCACAGTATATATGCATCATTCTTGGAAATTGATTTTAATGGAGATTCATATAATTATTATGGTACTATTGGAATGGGATATGAATACTTAATTTCGAACAAATTTGGGGTGATAATTCAAGGGCATCGTAAATACGGAAGAATAGGAAGAATTCATGATGACAGCCATTCAGGAGGAAATTTAAAAGAATGGAATTTTAAATTGGGTGTCCAAAGAAGATTTGAAATTTTCAAGAAGATGAACTTCCTATCACAACTTTCGATTTTTAGAGAAAAATATTGGGTAGAGAACGGAGAATTTACATTTAGAGAGACAATTCCTTGGGAATATTCCGGGAAGTGGACTGGGTTTGAACTAAATCTAGGTCCAGAGTTTATTATCCATAAATCTATATCAATTTTTAGTTTAAGTGCTTTACAAATAGGGAAAGGAACATTTAGAGATTCGATTAGTTTTAATGCTTTAAATGGGCCTATCTGGGGCAGAAAATTTTTAGTTCTAAATGAATTAGGAATCAGGTATTTTTTTTAATGAACCTATTTTATCTGCTCATTTTGAAGTTTAACTAATGAAAGTATTAAAAAGGCAAGTGAAATAAATTGAATGATAATTCTTCCCCAATGCCAATAACTCCAAGTAACCAATTCCTTTTTTAGCTCCAAATCATTGAAAGCGGCTTGATAAAACAATTCGTTTGCGCCTTTGAAATAGATGTAAAAAGAGGCGATAAATAGGATCGCAAAAAAAGAGGAAGTCAAAGCAAATTTTAAGGCATTAGAATTAACTAGTTTACAATAAATCGATAGGCAGATAGGAATTAAAGCTGCTAGAATAGTTAATATCGTGTAAAACTTTCCAATGGAAGGTCCAAATTCATTATAATAAGAATAAAAATCAGTTGAAGATAGCGATTGCCAATATGGAACAAGCAGTACGCCTTCCGTAATTTGACTTCCAATAAAAATGGAGAAAATGGCTATGGATAAATAACGAAAAATCTGTTTCATAGTTCGGATAAATTAAAAATTGAAGGAAGCCCAAATTTAGAGAAAACAGTGGACTTAAACTAAAAATTAGCATTGCATAAAAGTTCTTAATGTCAAATTATTACAACCTCAATCTTTACCGTGTTTACTGTTACCTTGTGCGTCACTAATAAAATAACAAATAATGAAAATTGAAAAATATATCCTTCTACTATTGTCACTGCTATACATAGGATGTTCTGGAAATTCAAACGATGGAGATGCTATAATAGCGCATGAAATTATCAAATTGAAAACCGATGAAGATAAAAAACGCTATTTAGAAAAAATATTAGAGGATGACCAGCAGGTCAGAGGAAGTAAAGGTCAAGAATTAATGTTAAAATATGGCAAAGATTCTAAAGAGCATATGGATTATATCAAGGCGCAATGGGAAATGGATAAAATTAATTTATTGAAAGTTGAAAAATATCTTGAGATACACGGCTATCCGAATAAGGACTTTGGAGACCTGGCCACTACCACTCCTTGGATGGTCATTCATCATGCACAAGGTTATGACACGAGAGAAAGAAACTTCGAAATAGTGTACGAGGCTTACTTGAATGGAGATATTGAAGATGGAGCAATTTCATTTTATTTAGGGAGGATGTATGAAATGAAAAACAGAGAAAGGTTAATTATGCAAAACCCCTATAAATCAGAAGATGAAATTAATAAATTGATAAAAGAATTAAATTTAGAAGAAAAGAAAGCGAACGTCCAACAAAAGATAAAAGGTTTTATGCAAATAGACCAAAATGAGTAGGTAAAGCGTAATGGTGATTTCTACACCGTTTATCAAAACCCTTAATCCCTATAAAACGTAAAAAGAGCGACCTTCGCCACTCAATAATTGACTACCTACCTCAAGCCATCCTAAAAATCAAATCCCCAAAATTTTGCATTTCCCACCGAAGTATATATCTTTGGATCCACTATCCGAACGCGTTATACCCTAAATTAGATTCGTTAAACAGCTTTCTTTCATAGTCTATCATTATGAGATTAGGTTTGTCAAATAAATTAGGCCCAATTTCAAGCTTACTTGAAATTGTATTTAAATGTACCCAAACGAATCAAAAATAGAAGGTTAACTTAAACCAAAATTAATTGATACGGTAATTTTCTAAAAAATGCTTCTCCCATTCCAATAATATTGCGACGGAAGAGAGTGGGAAGCATTTTTGTGCTAACCCCTAATTCGCATTTTTAAACGACTTTTTAAAATACAAAACAAAAATTGGATAGTTATGTATAAAATTATCACTACGCTGTTAACTTTTATTTGTTTTAGCTGGATGCTAAACGCCCAAGTTAACTTTACAGCGAATAATCAGGTGCCTGAGTATAATGGAAAATTTCGCTTTGGAATCAATCCTGGATATCATGGATCAGATTGGAGGGATGATGACTTAGCCAACATTGCCGCGGGCAACAGCAGTTTGGGGATCGAAGGGGCTGGGGTACAAGCCTTCCGTGCTTATCTACCAGAATTTTTCTTGGAGCAATGGGGATACGAAGTAGAAGTCGATGACTTTCAACACTATCAATCAGTTGGAATGGACAACCATGTAGCTTTTATTGGCTATCCCACCGATGAGCATCGAGAAACGACCGCTTATTGTCCAAATCATCAATCCGAACTATTTGCCAACATGTATCTTGACATCTGGGATGGCGGTGCGAATGGTACTCCCGTAAATGATGATAATCACTACGCACTCTATGTTTACCGAATGGTATCGATCTATCAGGATTATGTGAAATTTTGGGAAGTTTGGAACGAACCAGATTTTGATCATTCTGGTAATGGATATAAAGATCCTGGCCAATCTGGTAACTGGTGGGACAATGTTCCAGAACCATGCGATATGGATATCCGAGCTCCCGTATTTGCCTATATCCGAATGCTACGGATTAGTTATGAAGTTATTAAAACTATTGATCCAGATGCCTATGTTGCTATTGGAGGATTGGGATTTCCCTCATTTTTAGATTTGGTAATGCGACATAGTGATAATCCCGATAATGGTCATGTAACGAACGATTATCCCAATACGGGTGGCGCCTATTTTGATGTAATGAGTTACCATGTCTACCCACATATTGATGGAAGTTTACGTGAATGGAATAATGATATTGGCAACTTTGATTATTTCAGACACTCTGATGCCGCGACCGATGGTGTGCTACAAAAGCAATTAGATTTTAGAGCGGTATTGGATGCTTATGGTTATAATGACCAATTGTATCCATCTAAAAAATGGATCGTTACTGAGGCAAATATACCAGGTATTGCTTTTGGGGAGGATATGGGCTCTGACGAAGCGCAACGAAATTTTACCATCAAAACAAGGGTAGCTTGTGAATCGAATGATATCCTACAAATCGACTTTTTTCAATTAGCCAGAAAAAAATCGCCAGAAGATTCTAATAGTGGTTTTGATGCCATGGGACTTTTTCATCGTATTTCCAATATTGAACCATCCCAAGAGGAGCTAACCGACCAAGGAATTGCCTCCCAAACGATGACCGAATTACTAGCAGATGGAACTTATGATGCTACTGCCACAGAAGATCTCAATCTTCCATCTAACATTGGTGGAGCTGCTTACGCGAATACAGATGGGTCTTATACCTTTGTCCTTTGGGCAAAAACAACAACGGATCGATCCGAGTCAGCGGCCGCTACCTATAGTTTGCCTGCTTCTATGGATATAGCCAACTTAGAAAAAAGAACATGGAATTTTTCTCAAACAGCTAGTGTTACCAATGTTTCGGCAACTGGTATTAGTCTTACTGGAGCACCGGTCTTTTTGCGCAGTAGATCAGAAACGGTAAGTATATCTGAGCCATCTTCCCTTTCGCAAACCTTAGATATTTTTCCAAATCCAAGTCAAGATAATTTTCAACTTTCTGTAAATGGAACGACGACAGCTGACCTGAAGGTAGAAGTGGTAAATGTGATTGGTGAATTGATAGAGCAACGTAGATTTATATATACGGGTGCTAGGACTGTTTATGACTTTAATTGTTCCGATTGGGCAACAGGCACGTACTTCGTGAAGGTTCTATCAGCAGAAGGATTGGAGGTGCTGAAGGTGGTGGTGGAGTAGTGCGCTACTATTAGCTAATGATTCCGTTTGACGATTATAGTTCGGGAAGAGATTATCTACTTAAAAAAATTGGATGTTGTGAAGACAAATATGGTGTTTCATCGCAATCAAATTGGAATAAGTAGGGCTGTTCAATCAAGAACCATACTTTATGAATACCAATACTGAGAAAAAAATAAAATTTTCAACTATAGATAGATTCAAAACGTCTATTTTTGGCTGGTCGGAGTAAATACCTTATTCCGACCAGTTTTTTATTGTTTGCCTTACCTTAAAAACTCATGCCTTCGGCTTTTTTGAAAGATACTTGTCATTTAAGAGGAATAAACCTTTCAGAAAAGACTGTTACTAATCATTTAATTGTTTATTACTGTTTACCTTTAACCACAAATGATTAGCATAACTTATCCTAATATTATTCCATTATAAAATTTAAAAATTCAGATGATTCTAAGAACCAAGCATTTCACATTTATCATTTTCAGTTTAATTTTCAGCCTTGATATGAATGCTCAACGCATCAATTTCAATCTTATGGATCCACATCCAGATATTAAAGGAGGATTATTTGGAGGAATGGATCTGGCTGATATTGATGGTGATGGCGATTTAGACCTTTATATATCTGGAAGAGAAGACGGATGGGTCAGTCAAGATCATTCCACTTTTTATTTAAATGATGGTTCCGGTAATTTTACAGAGATGATGGATGATGGATTACCGGATCTTCAATCTTCCAATTCCGTTTTTGGTGATATTGATGGAGATGGAGACGAAGACCTTTTGGTGAATGGAGATATTGGACCCACCGGATTTACAGGTTTGTTTTTAAATGATGGAAATGGAAATTTCACCGCTTCAACTACTTCTACCTTTGCCCAAATTGTTGATGGTGACATTGAATTAATTGACCTCGATGCTGATGACGATTTAGATATTTTTTTAACGGGTAAAACTGTTCCGGATGAAGATCTTATAAGAATTATTTACGTAAATGATGGTCAGGGTTTCTTTACAGCCTTATCAGAAACTGGTTTAGATAATTCTCATATAGATCAAGCTGAGTTCGGTGATGTCGATGGAGATGGGGACTTAGATTTATTGGGATTGGGTAGCGACGATAATGACAATACCGTTTTTTCATGGTACTTGAATGATGGTTCTAATGGATACACACAGATGGATACAGGACTGGACCATGTCAGTGGTGGAGATTTTGCAATTGGAGATTTAGATGAAGATGAAGATCTTGATTTACTAATTTCAGGCTCTGAAGATGGCATATCTGAACCAGATGTATACTTATATCTAAATGATGGCAATGGTAATTTTTCACGGATGAACACTGGGAATACCTTTAAAAAAGTCGAT
This sequence comes from uncultured Saprospiraceae bacterium, assembly GCA_937928405.1. Classification (GTDB taxonomy): domain Bacteria; phylum Bacteroidota; class Bacteroidia; order Chitinophagales; family Saprospiraceae; genus JALZUU01. The sequence continues at coordinate 12,851 of CALFWZ010000012.1, read as the reverse complement.
TTAGGTAAAAATGACTTTCTTGATTTTGACGGTGATGGCGATTTGGATATCTGTATGACTGGTTCAGGTGCCGGAGGTGGTACAAACATTCATACTACCATCTATGAAAACTTTGGAAATAATACGTTTGTTCAAGCTGATTCACTGATTGGTAGTTATGTCAGTAGAACAACGTTTGGAGATATTAATGGAGACAATCTCATGGATTTTATTCTTTCTGGTACCACAGTTGGTACTCCGACTTTCAAAACTTGGGTCTACTTAAATAATACGAGTATTATTAGCCATCTTTCCAGCATTAAAGGAGAAGACTTGAAGGTTTTTCCTAATCCTTCCAATGGCAGAATTAACTTCAAAGTTGAACAGGAGGATAACTTCAAAGTTGAGATTTTTAACCTATTAGGCAAATTGATCTACTCCACACAAGTACGTAGTGGTTCTGATGCGACCTTGCATCTTGATTTACCTAGTGGAGCCTATATCCTTATTGCGCAGGGAGAAAAGCTAGCCTATCAATCAAAGCTAAGTATTATCAGATAGATGATAGATCCTCTACGGTTGCTTTTAGTCTCTTCCGTATTTTTTATTATCGCCATGAATTTTCAAGACTTTCCATCTTCTACCGATCATGGTTAAGATGTCAACGAACGGATACTGAAGAACTATGAGTGACAACGGCTACTTGGAACAATTCATAGTTTCCTTCTTATTGCTTTAAAAATAGCTAAAGTGTTCATGGTGGAAATTAGAAACTAGAAAAGCGACAAATAAAAATTATATATCTTCAGTTTCTACTGAATCATATCATCCGTCACGACAAGGGTGAAATCATTAAAGTTTCCAAACCTATTTGGACTCTTTTTATCTTCCACCCAATTTAGCATTCCTGAAGTATTTAACTTTAGCGCATTAATTTGGTATCCATTGCTATCACGATAAAGATACACATCAGTATTCCTATTTTTCGCTAATAATTCAAAACATTCATCACCCGTAATGCGCTCTGAATCAGTATCTCCAAGGGCATCAATTTCTATCACTTCTCCAGTTGGAACTAGAATTGAATCAATTTGATCGACGTCTGAAATTTCATAAATTAATTCATAGGAAGACTGGTTATCGATAATATAAAAATTAATGGTCAAAATTTTCTCTTCATAACAAGATTGGAAAATTAGAAAAATGCTAAGCATTAAATAAGAAAATAATTTAAGTGTCTTTGAATAATTTGTCATTTAAATTTAAGTTGTTACGGGTGTTTCTTTCTTATCATTTTACAATGGTTCGGTAATTTTTAATATTGAGAAAAACTGATTGAAAATTTATTTGTTGGCCTGTTTACTGGTTAGCTAGTTGGCTTCCTTCTAGCGTATTTTAAGAAAGAAGGAAGCCAACTAGCCAATAGCCAACCAGCATAATAGGCCATAATTTAGAGAAGCAGTCATAAAGATTAGCTAATTAGAAAAAGTTACCGAAGTATTGATTTTAAAGAAGACCTAAAAAATAATAAAATGGTTGGGTAGCGATTATTTTATTCTGGATTGCTATATAAGCGAACAATAGGAAAAAATAGAATTCCTTAAGTTTCTTATGAACGAATTTTTATTTCCAGTGTACCCTAAAAAAGATCCGCTTTTAAAATTAAGACCATAAAAATGTATAAAATTATTCTCCTTTGCTTTGTGCTTGTTAGTCAATCAAGCTTTGCACAAATCGATTCGCTTCAAAATCAAAATAATATTGATTTCTATATCCATGAAGAAGTAACCAATGCCAATGGCTTGATTGAACAAGAACTCATTGCCTTGTGGCAAAATTATATTGCAGATGGTAATTTTCAAGACTTAAATTCTCCCTATTGGTCTTTTGAAAACATGAAAGTCCCAGACGAAAATTTTTGGGCCATAGGAATCGACCAACTAAAGCATAAACCTTATAAAGTTCAATGCAAAGTGATTGGTATTTTCGAAGTGGGCAATGGATATTGGTCGTTGATTAGTTCTTTTTCACATTTGGATGAGCAGGGGGAAGTGCATCTAGATGTTATCGCTGCAGTATACGCTAAAAAAGTAGAAGATAAGTTTTTGCTAATTAGTAGTGCTGAATATTTAAAGACCGTTTTTGAACATCGAAAAATAGGACAAATCAATTATTATATTCATCCGTTTCATAAATTCCAAATAGCAGAGGCAGAACAGATGCAAAAATATAATTTGGAAATGTCTAAAGAGTTTGGCGTCGCACCGCTTGAATTTGACTATTTCGTAGCCAGTAATGCCCGAGACATTGCCCGGACTTGGGGTTACGAATATATGAATCGCATGTATAATCCCAGTGGAAAAGGCGGGGTGGCAAGTTGGAGAAACATGATTATCTATTCCGGTAATGATTCTTCTTTTTTTCCACACGAATTAGTGCATCTCTACACGTATCATGTCTATCCCAAAGATCCGCATTTTTGGGTAGGAGAGGGAATTGCCACTTTTTACGCAGGCACTTCGACCTATACTTTTGCAGGTCATTTACGAAAGCTTAAAACATTTTTAGCAGAAAACCCTACTTATGATTTATCGGATATTACTCAACTTAAAAAGACAATTCCGAACGGAGAGCATAAATCTGATTTTCGTTATGTCATTGGTGGACTATTAATGAAGAATATTTATGAAAAAGAAGGCGTTGCCGGATTAATTGAATCCTTGAAATATGGAACAACCGATGATGATTTTTTTCGATTATTGAAAGATAAATTAGGAGTTAGTAAAACTGGATTTGATGCATATGTGAAGCGAGAAGCGGAGAAATTAGAATTTTGATAGCTTGATAAGTTGTCAGGAAAATTCAAGAGATAGCACGAATTATTAATTTTGACATTAAATGGAAGCGTATTTCTTAGTAGTTGAACGATCGATATATAGAAAAAATAAAATGTGAATGGACAAAAATATAGTAATGACAATTTATCTAACAAAATTTAAAATGTTTTTTTCAAAAACATTAATTAAAATTTATTGCTTCGAATAAATTGTTTATATTTACGCTAACAATATTCTGTACATTAACAATGTTAGATTAAGTAACCGATTAATTCTAAATATTAGTCGATTGGATAACATACGATGAGCTTGTAACGAAAACTACCACATTTGACCCAAAGTCATTCCTGTTTTGGGTTTTAGCTTCATACAGGCTAGTTTTTCATTTATTTTTCAAAACAATGATTTGTTTTGACCAGCTTTTCAATTTCATCAGCCCAAGAAAATGGGACTGAAAAGGCGGAGCTCTGTCCTCTTGAAATAGTATCTTAATCTATATTCTACCTATTTTTTTATTTATCTATAAATTTTAGACAAATACTTGTTTAATTAAAATTTATGATATGCTTAGCTCCTGTAAGTAAACTAGGTGGATGATTTTGTATGCTTTTCGTAAGATTTTTTCTTGTTTACACCCTAAAAAATACCCACTACAAACTATGAATAGTCTTCAATGGTATGTTGCCTATACCTTTTCTCGTTCAGAAAAAAAAATCAATACTAGAATTCAACAACTTGGAATTCAATCTTTTTTACCATTAAAAAAAGTCAAACGAAAATGGAGTGATAGATTAAAGATTGTCGAGGTTCCTTTGTTTCCCAGCTATGTATTTGTTAACACTATAGAATCCAAAATTTCCAAATTAAAAAGTATTGATGGGATTGCTACATTTCTTTCATTTGGAAATAAGTTAGCAACTGTAAAACAAGATGAAATTGATTTGATCCGCAAAGTTGTTCAGTGTGAAGTGAATGTAGAGGTAGTTACGAAAAAATTTACCGAAGGACAAAAAGTAAAAATTCAAAGAGGACCATTTGCCGGTTTGAGAGGAACGCTGATAAAAGAGCAAAGCAAAAGGCGGTTTATAGTAGAATTAAATAATTTGAATCACCACTTGCTGATTGATATTCCTGCTTATTATTTATGATCGTTCCTTTCATTTATGAGCACCCAAAAGGACCATAAAAACAATAAAAATGCAATTAATTGATAATGTGTAATATGCTTGTCTTAAGGGATGTAATTCATCACCGCATTTCATCTCACCTATATTTGACCTAAAATGAACCATGACCCTAAAATAAGGCTAATATGTTTTCCATATGCAGGAGGAAACAAATATTCATTTAACCAGTTTTTCCCTTATTTGGAAGACGTATTTGAATGTGTAACAATTGAATTACCTGGAAGAGGTAGACGTTTTGGAGAAGCACTTTTAGGTAATATTCCGGAAATGGTAGACGACTTTTATATGCAAATCCAGCCTTATCTGGATGCTGATTTTGTTTTTTATGCTCATTCTATGGGAGGTATTCTTTCTAACGCTTTAATTCACAAATTGAAGGACCAAGATAAGCGGCTGCCTTTATTTTTATTCGCCACTGGTTGTGCAGCTCCACAATTCAGAAAAGAAAAAATTATTTTACATCTTTTATCCGATGAAGAATTCAAAGAAGAGTTGAAAAAACTAGGAGGTTTCCCAAATGAAGTTTTAGAAAATAAAGAACTTGTCGAATTCTTGCTTCCTATCCTTCGGTCAGATATTAAAGCTTTAGAAACAAATGTTTACAGCTTTACAAAAAAACACACAGTGCCTATCATTGCTGGAATTGGAACGGAAGAAGAATTAACAGAGGATCAAATCAATGGCTGGAATCTTGAGTCCACTTCTTCTGTTGAAATAAAATTATACAAGGGCAATCACTTTTTTATTCTACAACACTTTAAGAAATTAGCCGATTTATTAAAAGAAAAATTAGGTGTTTATTTAGAATCTGCCTAAGACAATCTATATCATTTCATCAATTTCATTGTGTAATTTTTTATAATAAGAAAAAGTACATATCTAATTATCAATGACTTATCCACAAGCATTATGCGTCGTTTTGAACAATCAATGAATTTTAACTTTCTTAAAAAAAATAAAATGAGAATCAAGTTACCTCTTTTTATGCTATACCTTTTTAGCTCCTGTGTATTGTTTTCTCAAAATACGATTGAAGGAACCATTTCAAGCAGTAAAGGTGAGGATATCTTTTATGCTACAGCTATTTTATTTAATAGCGCTAATGATGGTTATGTAGATGCAGTTACTAGTGATGAAAAAGGAACCTTTATTTTTGAAAATATAGAAAATGGAGATTTTTATTTGATCATAAGAATGCTGGGATACCAAGATTTTAAGAAAGAAAATATCTCTTTACCTAAAGATAGTGCAGCGCCAATAAAAATTGTATTAGAGGAAGATGCTACGATTTTATCGGAGGTAGTCGTCAAAGGAAAGGTGCCATTAATGGAACAAAAAGCAGATCGTTTAGTTGTCAATGTCGAAAATAGCCTAATTGGTTCAGGGGGTAGCATGATTGATGCGATGAAGAGTGTACCCGGTGTTTTAGTAACTAATCGAGGAATCCGCATCGCTGGTCAAAGTAATGTAACCATTCTAATTAATGGCAGATCGACGCAGTATATGAATATCAATTCTTTATTAGAGGATATGCCAGCAAATAATATCAAAAGTATTGAATTGATCCATCAACCAGGCGCCGAATTCGATGCCAGTGGTACTGGTCCAATTATTAATATTATTCTTAAGAAAAACAATTTGCTGGGAACGAATGGAAGCGCATCACTTCGACTTGAGAAAGACTATAAGTGGCTTTATTGGACGGGACTGAACCTTAGCCATTACAATAAAGGTTTAAATATCGCAGGCTATGTCGGCTATTCTCATACCGCCTTACAAGAAGGATTAGATGTCACAAGAAAGGTGAAAAATGACATTTACAAACAAAATACTTTTACCCCAAATGACGGAAATACCTTTGGAACTAATTTTTCATTGGATTATGATGTTTCAGAAAAACAAAGCATCGGAATAGAAGCTCAATATTGGAGAGGGATCACCGATCAGACAACCACCAGTAGCACAGATATCGACTTTGAAGAACCTCTTTCGGATTTGAGTTTGACCACCAGAAATGTCAAAGACGGAAACTGGAATTATTTGAACCTCAGCCCTTATTACAGTCTCACTTTTGATACGACCGCACACAAGTTAAATATAGATCTCAATTTATTTAGCTTGAATTCGGATGATACGAACACTCTTTTGAACAAAAATGTTACAACCCCATCTTCCTTTTTTGCTGGGCGGCGCTTTGTTCAGCCTAGTGATAATAAAATTGGTGCGATTAGATTGGATTATGCTAAGCCACTTTCTTCAAGGCTTCTATTAAATACTGGCTTGAAATTTAGTAAAGCTGACTTAGAAAATAATTTGTCCGTTTTTCAAGAAACTTCCGAAGATGTTTGGACGCTTGATGATAATCAAAGCAATCTATTTATTTTCAATGAAGACATTGCTGCGGTATATGCGAAACTAACTACTTCATTGGGAGCTTGGTCAGGTACTTTAGGATTGAGATATGAATATAGTAATTCTGAAGGAACATCTAAGACCATAGATCAATCGATCAGTCGAGAAATTTCCAAACTCTTTCCTAGTTTTAGTATTCGAAGAGATATTACAGGGCCAATAGCAACCTCCTTTGCTTATAGTTACCGAATTGATCGTCCTAGATATTATGACTTAAATCCATTTGTTACAAACCTGGATCCTTTTACAGGCGAGCGAGGAAATACCGTGCTTACTCCTGCTCTTACACACAGTATGAAATTAAATATATTGTATGATAATTTTCCTTTTTTAAGTGGTGAATACAAAATTGTTGATGATGCCATGGTTCAGGTAACCGAGCAAAATGATTCAGATGGTGTTACTTTTTTGAGTACCGTAAATTTGGAAAAACAGCGAATCTTTAATGTACAGTTATTGGTTCCTATCGAATTTTTTATCGAGAAAATTTCCGGGAGTTTCGGTGTCATCGTTAATCATAATGAGTATGAATCAGAATTTCTAGGTGAACGTTTTGATAGAAGCAAATGGACGTATACTACCTTTCTTCAGGCGGGTGTTAAATTACCTGCAGGTATCAATGCCGAAGTACGAGGGTCTTATTCTAGTGGCGCCTTAGATGGAGTTATAGAACTTGAAAACTTTTATCGAGTAGAATTAGCGTTATCCAAAAAATTCTGGAATGATCGCGCTCAGATAAGCTTTGGTATTGATGATATAATTTATCGTTTTAGAAATGGTCAAATTAAATTCGCTAATGCGGATATTAATTTTGTCGACAGCTGGTATGTTAATGAAATTAATTTTGGTTTTTCCTATAAATTCGGAAATCGATTTTTAAATAGCCGGAAGAATCGGGACAAAAGTGCCAAAGAAGAAATTAATCGAACCCAGAAATAATTTCAGAATTCGCCATACAGATCTTCTCTTTGCTTATATAGTTTAGCCATCATTGGTCATTCATGTGAACTTGAACCCAACCTCAAAACCTATGAATTTATTTCGTTTAATTCAACAACATTCTAGATTTTTCTATTTGTATTTAGCTGTTTTCGCATTTGTCAACAGCGTGATGGCTTCCAGCCTTTTGCATTTTATCAATACTAAATTGGCAGGGGATTCCTTACCTTATTTCGCTGATTATGAACTTCCGATTTTTGCAGTTATAATCTTGGTTTCACTTTTTGTTAGCTATAAATTTGAAATGTACATGCTCCGAGTTACAGAACAAATAGGGGTTGATATGATAAAACATGTTTTCGCCTATTTGAACAATGCGGAGTACGAGCGTTTTCTCAAATTAAAAGAGGAAAGAGTCCGAACGGCACTGTTAGATATTAGTCGCTTGCAAGGGGTTCCTTATACATATATAGGGTTGTTGAATAATATCATAATGGTGGTCATTGGTATGATATATATGTTTATGTCTAATTTAATTGCCACATCTCTTTTATTATTAATTGTGGGGCTAACGGCTTCTTACTTTGTCTTCAAACAAAAATCTATTCAAAAAGACAAAAATACAATTCGAGACCTAATAGATGATTTTATGAGGGTGTTGAATGACTTTCTACAAGGATTTCGCGAATTGAAGATGAGTATGAAAAGGAGTGATAACATAGTTGCCAACTACCTCGAAAAAATTATTGAGGACCAAAAATTTTTGAAATTACGCTATTTAGCAAAAATTATTAAAAACAAATTGCTCGGTCAATATGCAGTTTACATTATTATTGGAATAATCCTTTTTATTCTTCCGATTGCCTCTGGTTTAGATGCCAAATCAATGATCGTATTTGTAACTACCTTTCTTTTTATTGCGGGACCTATTACTGGAATTGTCGAACAACTTGATGCGCTTGGCACCATCACCATCTCCATGGAACGCCTTGATGAATTTGAAAAAATCTTACAATCAAATAAAATGGAGGATGTGGAGAAAATAGAAAATCCTTCCTTAAACCAATCTCTCCAAAAAATTAAATTTAGAGATGTTTGTTTTGAATACCTCAATAAAGATGTCTCCTCTAAATTCAAACTTGATCAGATTAACATTGAAATAAATAGGGGCGAAGTTATTTTTATTACTGGTGGGAATGGTAGTGGTAAAAGCACGTTTATTAATTTGTTGACCGGTCTGTTTAAACCTACAGAAGGCAAAATTTATTACAATGACCACCTATTGACAGAGGAAGATTATACGTTCTATCGAAATAAAGTCTCCTGCATTTTTACAAACAATTATTTTTTTAGTGAAAATTATGATGAATTTGATTTTAGTCAAAAAAATAAAACCTTCTGGAAATTACTTGAAGAAATGAAGTTATCAGAAGTTGCCCATATTGATAATGAAAAAAATAAAGTCTCTTCCTCACTTTCAAAAGGGCAGCAGAAAAGATTATTATTGATTTATTCATTGCTTGAAAACAAAGAGTTGATTGTTTTCGACGAGTGGGCAGCGGAGCAAGATCCTGAATTCAGAAAATATTTTTATCACGAAATGATACCGTATCTTAAAAAACTTGGAAAAACAGTTGTCGCTATAACCCATGACGATGCCTATTTCGATTTTGCAGAACGAATGATAAAATTCGAATATGGGAAAATAATCAAAGATGAATTGATAAAAAACAAAGAACCAATAAAAATAAAAGAACTACGATGAGACGAGTTGTTATTACGGGCTTAGGAGTAGTGGCTCCAAATGGGAATAATGTCCCAACATTTTTAGATTCCATAAAAAAAGGTAAGTCAGGAATTCGTTTTAATCCAGACTCCGAGAAACATAATTTTGGAAGTCATGTTGCAGGCATTCCTGTTATTGATGAAACTATTTTGGAAAATTATTTCCCAAAATCTACTTATAAAGGACTTAAAGGTACAAGCATAAAATATGCAGCATTATCTGGAATAGAGGCATTTTTGGATGCAGGATTAGACATGGAACGGAAGGAAACAGATTGGAGAATGGGATGTATCTACGGTCAAGCATCAAGTGATCTCTTAGTAGCTAAAGATATAATTAACGGTGTTAATAAATTATCACCTAGAAGAATGGGCAGTCGATATGTCTCTCTATATATGACTAGTGGCCCATGCGCCTTTCTTACTCAATTATTTGCGTTTGGCAACCATGTATCTGCTAATTCTTCTGCCTGTACTACCGGATCAGATAGTATTTTATCAGCTTATCAATTAATAAAGTCAGGTAGTGCTGATAGGATGTTAACCGGAAGTTGTGAAGCAGCCAGCTTGTTTAGTTGGGCCCCTTTTGAAGGGATGCGAATTACAAATACAAGATCTAACGAACACCCTGAAAAAGCATCCAGACCGATGAGTGCTTCTGCCGGAGGTATCGTTTTGGGAGGAGGAGCGGCAGCCATGGTTCTAGAGGACCTGGAAACTGCTCAAAAAAGAGGTGCCAAAATTTATGCGGAGATCCTTGGCGGTGCTTCTAATTCTGGAGGTCAGCGAGGGAGCGGTACCATGACTTTTCCTAACCATGAAGGAGTTCAAAAATGTATTTCACAAGCCATCCATAATGCCAATATCTCAAGTAAGGATGTTGATCTTATCTGTGGACATTTAACAGCGACAGAAGGAGATAAAGTCGAAGTTAGTAATTGGATGAGTGCACTAGAAAGATCAGGGAATGATTTTCCATTTATCAATTCTTTAAAATCTATGATCGGTCATTGCCTCGGTGCGGCAGGGTCCATTGAATGTTTGGCAGCCGTTTTACAATTGCATCACAACTTTATTCATCCTAATATAAACTGTGAAGACCTTCATTCTGAAATAGAAGCGATGATTCCTAGAAATAAAGTACCCACTACCAAAATTGATAAAAACTTAAATGTGATCATGAAAGCAAATTTTGGATTTGGAGATGTCAACTGTTGTTTAGTATTTAAAAAATTTTCTTAGTAACTATTTAAAATATGAAAGACGAAAAACTATTTGAAAAAGTAAAAGAGCTATTGGCTTCTAATATAGACGATGAATCACTAATCCAAAATATGGAACTTGATTCTTCTCTAACAAAAGACTTGGATATAAATTCTGCCTATATTATTGATGTCGTCCTTGATTTTGAAGAAGCTTTCGGGATAGAAATAAGTGATGATATGGTTACGAAAATGGAAACTGTTGAGGATATTATGAACATCCTAAAGTCTCTAAAAGTGACGGTTTGATAGGCAATGACATTGTTACGTTTACTAAACAACGATCCAAGGAAAGACAACGGAAATACCAAGACCGGATTCTTACAAAAGAAGAACAACTTCTATTTAAGAATTTCGATAATAAGGTGAAAATTGGACTTGCTTGGTCGATCAAAGAGGCAATTTATAAATATTTTGCTCGTGCTCAAGACCTCTTATTTATTCCAAAAAACTGGAATATTGTAGAACTTTTTTCTGTCTCTTCTACAAAAAATGTGAATGATTTCAATGGGAAATTCGTTAAGCAAGGTTTTGAAAATCTATCACATTTTGCAACCAGAATCCAATCCTCCAATAGACAGATTTTTGGGAAAACATTAATTTTTGAAAATTTTATCTACACGGTAGTAACGGATGAAAGGAGTAAATTAGATAAAATCTATTGGGGCGTACTAGAAATAGATAGTGTTTTATATCGGGATCAAAGTAAAGCCGTCAGATGTTTTGCAAAAGAACAATTCTCTAATATTTTCAGTGTTGCTAATATTCAAACCCTTCAATTTAGAAGTGATGAAAAATCAGTGCCAAATCTTTACCTTAATAACATCCAATTAAATTGTTTTTTCTCTTTTTCTCATCATACCCATTTTGTGGCGTACGCTTGGATTTGATCCTGAATAAATTTTTATTAATGAACAATACGATTGAAAGAATAAATCTACATCCTGCACAGCTAGAGATTTATTATGAGCAAATGCTGAATTTAAAAAGCCCTCGCTATAATGTTGGAGGCTATACGGATATTAGAGGGGCACTTGAAATTGACCAATTGAGTTGTGCTATTCAAGATATGTATGAAGTCTTTGATATTCATCGACTTTGTTTCGATTTTACTGGTGAAGTCCCTGTCTGTTTTTTTATAAATAATCATAAAGGCCTGCCTACTGAAATTTTAGATTTTAGCCAAAAAGAAGAACCTGAGCAGGAAGCACAAAAATGGATCAAGCAACAATTTGATAAAGTTTTCATACTAGACAACGATAGCCTTCTATTTGAAGGAGCAATATTAAAGATCAGTAAAACTCACCACAAATTATTTTTAAGATATCATCATATCATAACGGATGGATCAGGATTTAAAATTGCACTTGACTATATTTCCCAAAGATATTCTAAATTGATCCAAGGTTTGGCAACCACCTTAGAGGTACCCCCTTCTTATCAAGAAGATATTAAGAAAGCAACTTCTTATCTGGAGTCAGAAAGATATCAGAAAAATTTAAAACATTGGATCGACCAATTTGATCATTTACCAGAACCAGTAATAGTTAAAAAGTTTAGAGTTCAATACGAACAAGAAATAAGTAGTTCTAAAATTTACATTATCCCTAATGAAAGAAGAAATCGATTCATAAAAATTTGTGAAAGCCTAGGTACTAGTCTTCATCAGTTAATGCTAATGGCATTGCATGTTTATTTTGGTCGAGTCCATAAAACTAAAAGTTTTGTTTTTGGATCTATGGCAAATAAGAGAAGGAAAAACCAATGGAAAACTTTTGGACTGTATTCTGGCGTATTACCCTTTCTAACAAATTATAATGGAACGCTCACTGTAAAGGAGTTGCAAAAAGAAATTAGGAGTCAATTATTAAAAGACTATCGTCATCAAAACCCTACAATTAGTAATGTAAATAAAGTACTAAAAATTCGGAAACAGAATAGGAGTAAATTATTTGAAATTGTTGTGAATCATTTATTTTTAGATTTTGAAATGAATTTTGGTGAATTGGAATTCGAAGTATTTGAGGTAGAAAATAGTTATGAAGATATTCCTTTAAATATTGTATGGAGAGATTTTGGAACAAAACAAAACCTGCAGCTACGAGTTGATTATCATAAAGCTTACTTTAAGACTAAAGATGTTGAATATTTTATTGAAAATATACTTTTCATCATTGACCAATTTAGTGAGAATCCAGACCAGACACTAAATCAAATAGATATTATTTCTCCTCAAGAAAGAGCACTCCTTAGGCAATTCAATAATCATAAAATAGATCTGCCAACCGATGAGACCATCGTAAGTCGATTTGAGAAACAGGTTGTCAAAACGCCTCATTCAACGGCTGTTGTGTATGAAGATCAACAAGTATCTTATAGCGACTTAAATAAAATGGCCAACCAGTTTGGACACTTCCTACAAGAAAAATGGCAAATCCAACCCCATGACA
>CALFWZ010000011.1 GCA_937928405.1 uncultured Saprospiraceae bacterium | reverse complement strand
AGCGCTTACGGTATCTATATATATTCCAGACATCGTGTAGTCATTGCCTCCCATTCGGTAGACATCTCCTTCACAAATATTTCCAACTAAACTTGTATCTATTTCTGGTAAGATCGTCAGATTTAACGATACGATACTATCACAAGTATTAAAACCTGTCAACGTATCAACGTAACTTCCCGACTGATCATACATATTATTCCCAACTGTCCAGGTTTCTCCGAAACAAATAACTTCGTTGAGGTCTGTAGCATTCAAGGGTAAAACCGTTAAGGTCAAATCTACAATGCTATCACAGCCATTAAAACTATTCAAGGTATCTCGGTGGTTTCCAGTCGTATTATAATCGACATTTCCTATTGTCCATACTTCACCATTACAAATCGTTTCGCTTAATATATTTTCTACTTGAGGTAATATAACTAGATCCAATCTGACGATACTATCACAACCATTAAAACGCATTAGCGTATCAACATAATTTCCTGTTTGATCATACGTGCTAGATCCGACCATCAAGCTCGAACCAAAACAAAGTGTACTATCTAAGTCGGTAATGGTGTGCGTTAAGACCGTCAAGTCCAAGACAACAATACTATCACAACCGTTGAAGGCAGCAATCGTATCTTGGTATATGCCACTCATATTGTAATTAATCCCAGCCGAGGTGTAGATCTCTCCTTCACAGATAACTCCCACTAAACTGGTGTCAATTTCTGGTCGAATCGTCAAATTTAAGGATACGATACTATCACAAGTATTAAAACCTGTTAACGTATCAACATAACTTCCCGACTGATTATACATATTATTCCCAACTGTCCAGGTTTCTCCGAAACAGAGAATTTCGTTGAGGCTAGAATCTTTCGGCAATAATACTATTAAGTCCAAATTCACGATACTATCACAACCATTAAAGGCAGAAAGAGTATCTGAATAAATATCTGCTGTGGTGTATATTTGATTACCAAAACGATATTCATCTCCCTGACAAATTCTTGCTGACAATTCAGTAACCAAAGGTGGTATTAAAACAGTCAAATAAGTTTCATCGGTAATGGTTTGACAGTCAGGATCGTTTAAATCTGTGGCATTGGCTGCTATTATAATTCTGTAATAACCCGAATCAATTGGTGTTGCTGAAGCAATAGTAAGTGAAATACTATTTGCCCCAATAATCGGGCGCCAATTACTAAGACTGTCTGCCCGATATTCCCATTGAAAAACAGCAGGTACATATAATGAATCTGCCGTAGCTGTAAACGTGATAGAAGCCTCTTCACAAACGACACTCGCTGGCCCGAGATCAATTGAATATTCGGGTCCACAATTCAGTAAGGTAATTAGTTGTACGTAAGTACTCGTATTTCCACATTCGTCCGTTGCTGTCCAAGTACGATTTAAGAATTCCATTTCTGCGCAATCACCTGCGTAAAGGCTATCCGTAAAAATCATACTCATCATTCCTCCACAAATATCGACTGCTATTGCTGAATCGATCGGAATGGTTTCACCACAATTAAGTATAATGGAATCAGGTGTAAAAGTAAATGTTGGAGGAATGGTATCAATGATCTGAATCAATTGCCAATAACTGGTATCATTTCCGCAAGCATCTTCCAAAGACCATTGACGATAAATTTGTTTTTCATTACCACAATTCATTGATGGAATAATACTATCACGGTAAGTAGGAGTCATGATCAAGTCATCACAATTATCCGTTATATTTGTAGCCTCTCCGGTAATCGTCAAATCATCTGGATCTTCCGTACAGGAAATAATGATATCTGTCGGGGCTGTAAAATTAGGTCGAATGGTATCTATCTTGGTAATAATCTGAAGGTAAGAGGCCAAATTACCGCAAGCATCTGCCAGTTCCCAAGTTCTTAAGACTTTGATATTATTAGCACATAATGTATCAACAATAATGGTATCTCGATAAGTAGGTGTTCCTAAACTTTGATCACAATGATCGTAAGCTTCAACAGGTATCCCAGTAACACCAAGATCAAGATGATCAACTTCACAATGAATTAGGGTATCAGATGGTGAATAAAAGACGGGTGGCAACTCGTCCACTAAGGTAATCACCTGAAAAACGGTGGTATCATTCCCACAATTGTCCATTACATTCCAGCTTCGATAGATCGTTCCAGTTCCAGTACATAGACCATTTAATACAATGCTATCTTTATAGCTGGTGTTGATAAGCGGATCAGAACAATTATCCGTTGTCGGAATAATGCTTCCAGTAAGAATTAAATTATTAATATCTGTATTACATTCCAATGTTCTATCTTCCGGAACAATAAACATTGGCAGCTGGTTATCTTCCATTGTCAATATTTGTTGATCTGTGGAAGTATTACCACAATCATCACTAGCCATCCACGTTCGATAAATTGTACTATTGCCAGAACAAGTTGGATTCAGAACTAAACTATCCTGATAACTAATCGAAAGTGATCCGGCACCACAATTATCCGTAGTATCCGTTACCATTCCCGTAATGGTCAAGTCCGTGATATCTGTTTCACAATTTAAAGTCAGATCCGGTGGAGCAGAAAAAGTTGGAGGAATCGTATCAATAAATCGAATAAATTGTTTTTTCTCGCTAGCATTTCCACAACCGTCCGTTAGCGTCCATGTTCTGACAATTCTGAAAGGACCATCACATAGGTTGGAAGGCGTAATTAAATCTACGTAGTTGATGGTTATTCCAGTAGTATCACAATTATCCGTAATCATCGTTACTGTTCCAGTGATACTTGTATCATTTATATCTTCATGACAGTCAAGTGTAGTAAAATCAGGCACCATAAAATCGGGCGGCGTGTCATCTATTCTAGTAATAATCTGAACGGCCATCGAATCATTTCCACAAGCATCTGATAATGTCCATTTTCTATAAATAATAGCCGTACCTTCACACCCCTGATCCATCCCCAAACTATCCGTGTAGGTAGCTGCGGCTAAAGAAATGTTACAATCATCCTGTTCATTGGTAACATTTCCCGTAATGGAGAGATCGTCTACGTCCACATCGCAAGTAAGTTCAATGTCCGCAGGTGGCGTAAATCCTGGTTTTTTAGTATCCGTAATTTGGATCAATTGTACTTGAGAAGTATCATTTCCACAAGCATCTATTAAAGTCCATGTTCGGTAAATGGTTTTATTAGCAGTACAAATAGTTTCGGTAATGATGCTATCTTGATAAGTAGCTTGACCAATGGCTATATTACAATCATCACTTTCATCGATTACATCTCCAGTCAAATTTAAATCCGATGGGTCATCGCTACAGGAAATGGTAATATCTACTGGAACTGTAAATACGGGTGTAGTGGTATCTTCTAAAGTAATTCTTTGCAGTTGCGTAGTCTGATTTCCACAACCATCTGTGAGCGACCAAGTTCGATAAACAATACTGCTACCTGAACAGGGTGCGTTAAGCGCTACGCTATCTCGGTAAACAGCTTCCCCTATTGCAGGATCACATTGATCAGATTCGTCGTTGACATCACCCGTTAATGTTAGATCATTTATATCACTCCCACAATCAAGTGTAAGATCAACGGGGACCGTAAACTGAGGAGCTTCGTTATCTTCTAATATAATTCTTTGTATCTGTTCATTTACATTCCCACAATTATCTACCACACTCCAGGTTCTAACTACTAGACTTGTTCCTTGACAACCAAAATCAGATACGATACTATCTTGATAAGTTGGTAAGAGATCGAGCGTTTGACAATTATCCGTAATATTGATGGGTGTTCCAGTAAGATTTAAGTCCTCGGCATCAGCAGTACAACCAATGGTCACATCAGCTGGTACGGTAAACACAGGCGGGGTATCATCTACTTTGGCAATATACTGGGTATGCGTGTTAGCGTTGCCGCAATTGTCCGCCCAAGTCCAGACTCTTTCTATATTTTCGTTGTTTAAGCAATCTCCCTGAGTGATTGTTTCTACAAAAGAATATGTTGGACTTTGATCGCAATTGTCTACCACCACTGGTGCGGAGGAAGGGATCATAGAATCACAGGAAATAGTCAGATCAGGTGGAAAGGTTAGTACCACGGGTATTGAAGTATCATCTATTTGTAGTACTTGAGCAATAGAATCCATATTGCCACATTCGTCTACTGCCACCCATACTCGACGCAAGGTGAATACACTGGCACAAGAACCCGCTGTTTTTGTTTCACTAAAAGTAACGGTAATATTAGCTGGATCACCACAATAATCATCAACGGTAAAATCCACATTAACAACTGGTACGGGAGTAATGCTATCACAAGTTGATGAAGGTCCAGATGGTGGAAAATTTAGGAAGAAAGGAGCCGTCGTATCTCTAACCATAATGGTCTGCGTGGCATTCTGAATATTTCCACAAGCATCGGTCAAACTCCAGGTTCGGGTAATTTCACTTTCACCACCACAAGGAATAGAAGTTACCATATCGGTATACGTCGCATTTAAATT
The DNA here is from genome assembly GCA_937928405.1 of uncultured Saprospiraceae bacterium. Classification (GTDB taxonomy): domain Bacteria; phylum Bacteroidota; class Bacteroidia; order Chitinophagales; family Saprospiraceae; genus JALZUU01. The sequence goes on along the minus strand of CALFWZ010000011.1, from coordinate 36,935 downwards.
ATTTAGGTCACAATTGTCCGAAGCGTCATAAACATCTCCTGTCAACGTTAGATCAGTAGGATCCTGTGGACAGTAAATCGTTATGTCTGCCGGTGGTGTAAAAGACGGTGGTGCCTGATCTTCCAAGACAATTATTTGCAGGTTTGTTTGTTCGTTTCCACAACCATCCACCATACGCCACGTTCGAGTAATTCTTCTAGCTCCTGAACATGGCTGATCCTCCTCCAAAACATCCGTATAAGAAGCTTCCGCCAAATTATTATCACAATTGTCCTGCATGATCGTAATGGTTCCTGTCAAATTCAAATCGTCTGGATCTTGATCACAGGAGATTGTTAAATCGGCCGGGGCTGTAAAAACTGGAGGTGTATCATCCTGAAGGATAATGTATTGAGTTTGAGCATATGCGTTCCCGCAATTATCCGTTAAGGTCCAAGTACGCAGAATTCGAGCACTACCTACACATCCGAAATTATTTTCCAAAACATCATTATAGATTGCTTGACCAATATTTCCATCACAATCATCGCTTTCGTCAATTACGTCTCCAGTAATCGTTAGATCATTCAGATCTTGATCGCAGGAAATGGTGAGGTCGGACGGAACCGTAAAAATTGGTTCAGCTTCATCCTGTAAATAAATTCTTTGGGTATCCGTATACACATTTCCACAACGATCCTCTAGCGTCCAAGTACGAATAATTTCACTACTTCCGCTACAACTATTTACCGTAATAATTTCGTCCGTAAAAGTAGCTTCTCCGATAGTAGGATCACAATCATCGCTTTCATTGATAACATCTCCAGTTACCGTAACATCGGTAGGATCATCGCAAGAGATATAAATATCTTCAGGAACTGTAAAAGAAGGTGGTGTCTGATCCGCGAGAATGATTTCCTGAATATGAAAACTCGTATTACCACAATTATCAGGCTGATACCAAATTCTTAAAATCACCTGATTGTGTCCACAATCCGTATCCGTCGCTGGCGAATCGAGATAATAAGGAGGAGGTAAATCATTTCCACAATTATCGGTAGCGTTAGTGATTTCTCCTGTCAAGTCCAGATCAAATGGATCATCATTACAATCTATGGTTATATTAGGAGGAAAAACTACGACAGGCGGTACATCATCAATGATAATGACTGTGTTACCATCATCGGGTATTTCTGGGTTATTGAAATTGGGCAAGCAAGGGTCATCTGGCAAATATATCGCGTCTTGGGCTTGGCATAAAGAAACCGGATCGGTAGTTACCAATATGTATTGTCCTCCTCCTACCACATCGACTTCTTGGAGTGTTGAAGTAAATCCGTTGGGGCCAGACCATTCATAGAATAATCCGTTAGGACCTCCTACTAAATGAGCAGGCGAATCACCACAACCAAAAACGGTATCGGCAGTAATCAAAGCTACTGGGTAAATCAGATTTTCAGCTACTACAATAGTATCCGTAGATAAAGAACATTCAATAGAAGGTGAGCCGAAAAAATAATAAGTACCTGGGACATCGACTAAAATATGAGAAGAGTCTGGATTAGAAATAATATTTCCGTCTGTAGTCTCCCAATGATAATAAGCGTCGGTTACTACGGTAGCAGGACCAAGTTGGACAATAGGATCTTTACAAGTAATCGTATCTGCGGCAATATCCGTAGGTACATCCACGATGACACCAAAAGGATAAGGTCCTGCAAAATCTTTTAATTGTGCTGTAAAAGAGCTCGAAGCTCTCGCCTTAAAAACGATGGCACTAAAAGGAACTTCGCAAGGGTTACTACCGGGATAATTTAAGGCTAACGCAGGATCAATACCAAAGGCATTGAGGTTAACGCCTATATCAACTAGCTGATTATTTTCGTAGGTAAAACTATAATTTCCGCCGGAGTTAAGTGTTCCCCAAGGAGGGCCAAAAGTTGTATTAGGATTACCAATACCGCAACCGTAAATCCCGCTGACAGGAGGTTGGATATTCGCATAACCAAAAGGGCTACCCGGTCCAGCTCCATCATATTCGTTACCAAAAGAAAAGGTCTGTGGGTTAGCATTATTATAGTCGTTCTCGCTGACCCAAATGCGTAATTCCATCTCAGGTGGTGTACCAGTAGAAAAATTGATGGAAACCACAAAATCACCTACTTGGATGATATTGCCATTTGCATCAAATTTCCAGGTCGTATGCCCTCCTTCTGTTCCTCCAGAAATAAAATTATTCCCATTGTAAAAGATATCGCTGGCGTAAAGTTCTACGTCAAAATAACTACTTCCAGTATTTGCTACTCGAGAAAATGAGGTAAACAACCAAAGGTCATCTGTACCAGCCGCGCCATTTCTTCGCAGGTGTCCATAACAATCTATCAAATCATTTTTGGGAGTAACATTCATGGGGCCCGTATTCCAGATTTCGGGATTTTCTCCATTTTTACTGGCAGAAGTATAGGCGGTGTTATCGGTGGCTAGAGTTCCACCATATTGATCTCGAGCATAGATCGCGTCAAGGTTTCTAGTTCCGTTGGAATTGAGAGAATTGAGTGGGATACTCATGCCGATCAGCATTTCATTATTGGCACCATTCTGCAGCGCCTGCTGCATTTGAAAAGCACCTGTCGTATCAATTATTCCTACTCCCGAGCCTAAATAAACACCAGGATTATAGAACCAATCGTCTGTATTATTTTGATTAGATTGTGCACCGCCAAACTGAGAACCATTGGCATTAATATCCGCATCCACCCCAAAGTTGGCTTCATCACAGCCATTTGTAAGTACCTGCGAGCAGACTATAAATGGAGCAATCAATAAGAAAAGGATTACAATTCCTTGTTTATGACTCACTGCTTTGTGTTTAATTACCTTTAAAGAGGTGGCGTGGATTATAATAATGGTATAAAGCTAAAATTATGCCATGCCCTGTCACAAATAAGTTAATCATCAAAACAAACATGTAATAAATAAAATCCCTTGTAAATCAGAGCGTTAGATTAAAATAGTCGCCCTTCGTTCAAAGGAATCAAACATGGATGTTATTTTTTTATTTTGAAATTGAAAAGATGGGAAATCTGCTCCTGACGAAGACAATTCATATAGAGACAATTCATGAATTGTCTTTACTCAAATAAAAGAACCATTCGCTTGCGGAGCGGCTTCAACTGGTGTGGTGTTCATTTTAAAAAGGGTATCCAACCATTCCATAATAAAATCTGGAAATAGATCAACAATATTTTCTTGATACCCGAAAATTAAAAGGCCAAATAATAGGAAATAAAAAGTACTAGTAACCAGTAGCGCTCGGCGTTTTATTTTTTTACTTGTTCCAGCTTCATCGTAACTAACCATAATATTATCAAGTTTTTGGTGTTAAAGACTTTGGGTTACTCATTTATTTAGACAATTGGTAATTAAGCGTGTCTATTGATAAAACTATCTTAGGTCTCCACATATTTCTTAACGCTGGTTAATGAAATAATAATATTTTTGATATTTGTCGTTTAATTGCCTCGTTTCTGCCTATATTTAAATAAAAAAGATGAAACAGCTTTTTTATTTAATCATTCTGAGCAGTTGTCTGCTACTATTTGCTTGTGAAGAATCTACCAAAGTTACCACAACCGCTCCGCCAAATACCTCAGTAGATTCTAGCACCACGCTTCCTCCTGTCATCAAGAAAAATGATTTCGAAAGCCTTACTTCCTTGCTTTCTAAAGGAAAAAAAATCGACATCAATGATTTTAACAAATCCATTATCGAAGCCGATGATGCTAAACAAGATTGGGTAAACTCTCCTTTTATGATAGCGCTACACTATACGAGCAATCAACTAGAAAGTGAATCTAAAAAAATCGAAGTTGTTGCTCCCGGTCCTGAGACAAGAGATCAAATTATCATTACGATTACAGAAGACGGTTTATTAGATGATGCGATGAAAGGCAGTTTGACTATTCTAAAATTATTACAAAAAGATAATCTTTGGCAGATAGAAAAAGCGGGACAGCTATGGGAATGTTGGCCGGATCGCGGTGGGAATGGAAAAGGTTTTTCGACTGAACCATGTAGTTGATTTGTGGATAACTGACCGATCCCGAGGAACGAGGGTGACGCATGACAATGCGGCAAGGGAAGGCACCCTGCCTGACCGGCAGGCAGGCGCGTAAGCGGACGGGAGGCATGTGTGGATGTAGATGGTAGGTAGAATTTCTGAATTCAAACTGAAAAAAATCAAAAAATGGCCGATCCTTTTCATAAAAAGATCGACCATTTTCTAAGATGCTTATTTAGTAAAAACTAATTCGTTTCTTTCTTTTTCATAGGTGGGGCAGAATTGGCAGCTTGACTGCTAATCGTATTACCAAAGAAAATTGCATTGGCAAATAACTTATTCGTTCCATACCAGAAAGCTCTAAAATTTGGATTTGGCACCATGCTAATGACTCGCCCTCGCCCTAAACGATTGACGGTAATGGCAGCAGAATTTTTAAGCGTTTTCAAATTCTTACTAGAAATATAGCCGCTCATTACTGGGTTATTAGTGTAGGTCAATGGTGTAGCATAACGGTTTCCAGTAATCTCTAAAAACTGGGTACCACGATGAAAGACGGGGATACGATCCTGCTCATAACCATAGAGTAAAGGATGGGTTAAGTCGGCTTTGGTTTCAAAGATAGCTCCTCCAATCACTTGCGCACCGTTGATGGTGGATCGGCGATTATAAGGTATTTGTTGGGTACCTTTTTCTGACTTTTTACTTTTGTATTTTACGTTGGCAATTCCCTGGCCTTTCGCCCAATTGATGGCTCCTCGATTTGCAATCAAGGTTCCTCCTGCTCGTATCCAATCTCTAAGATCATCGACTGCCTCTAAATTTCCATAGCTTCCATTAGGTAAAACCATCACGTTGTAACGACTCAAATCAATTCGTCCCAATCGATCCATTTCTACCATCGAAACGGTCATATCATACCGCTGATCCAATAGGTGCCAGACTTCTCCTGCGTCGTAACTCGTCACTCCTCGTCCCACCACGAGCAACACTTCAGGCTTATCCAGTGCGGTAAAAGAAGGGCTACCCAAATTAATACCACCCGTATTTCCTGAAGCAATCGGCTTGATTTCAACGGAATACTTTTTTTGAATATCGTTCAATAAATTATAAATCTCCCCCACACTCAACTTCTGATTGTTTTTTACTGGAATCATAATCGATCCCGTCGAAGCTCGTTGGATTTTACCATCTTTTTCCCAAGTCAATTCCTTGTTGGCTAGTTTGGTGTTTAACCCGGCTTTTTGAATAGCAAACAACGCAGCGGGAGAGAGATATTCGTTCCAAGATAAGACATACGCATAGTTGGATTTTTCTAATGCTGGATATGCCATCGCTTCCATCATTTTTTCTGTCACTACTTTACTTCCCATTTTATCTCCACTAACCGCTGCATAATTGAGACCAAAAGCGAGCGGTAAGGTCCAAGCCGATACATCGTAAAATAAGCTATCTGGGAAGTCCGTCGTTTTTTCAAAAATAGCGCGCAGCAAATGATATTGTGGTTGATCCATAGAGACGGAATAGGTTTTATCTTTTAAGAATTCTATGCCATCAACGCGTTGATTTTTTGTGCCTTGTTTTACTTCAATCTTATGACGCAATAATATTTTCACAAATTCGCGAGTCCGAAATTGATCTTTTGGATTACCAAATATATAACCTTTCACATTTGCTCCAGCGGCTTCCTTTTTAGCAGATTGATAAAAATCTCTTTGGTAACTTAATAGTTCTTTTCGCAAATTAACACCCGCCTTTAAGGTAGAGATAGAAGTTCGCAGCTGGTTACGTATCGTAAAAGGAAAACTTAATAATCCATTGGCACTTTCCTGTAAATGACCACGAGAGCTTGCTTGTTCGAATAAAATTCCGATACTACCTTTTACATCTGGATAGGTAGATCCTTTTCCATAATAAAAATCATCGAAAGATTCTTTAGAATAATATAAAGATCCAATTTCATCTAGTGCTTCTGCGTGAAATTCGGCAATCATTCCGGTTAGTTCCTGGTTACGGTTTGGAGTAATTGGATTGGTTCGAGAAGGAATACCAGGCTGAAAAAAGAAAGTACTATTGGTTCCCATCTCATGGTGATCTGTCAAAATGTTTGGATACCATTCGTGGAAATTACGAATTCGTCCTTGGCTTTCAGGGTGCTGCACTGGCAACCAATCCCGGTTGAGATCAAACCAATAATGGTTGGTTCGTCCTCTTGGATAGGCTTCTGTGTATTCACGATCGGCAGGGTCGCTGACCATATTCTTATTTTTATGTTGGTTTACCCAAGTAGAAAAACGATGAAATCCATCAGGATTGAAAACAGGATCTAACAAGATGACTGCATTTTTCAAATAATTCTTTACTTCATCGGATTGAGAAGCCGCTAGGTAATATGCGTAAAGAAGCGCTGCGTTACCACCACTAGCCTCATTGCCATGCACACTATAACCTTGATAAAGTACGACTGGTCCTTCCGATTTTTTGTCTCCCTGTAAATTGGCAAGATGATTATCTTTAATTTTTTGGAGTTGTCGATGGTTTTCCGTGGAAGTCACCGTCAGGTAGATCAACGGACGTTGCTCATAGGAGCGGGCGTATTCGGTCAGGGTAACGCGGTCAGAAGCAGCAGCTAGCGCACGAAAGTACATCACTACTTGATCGTGGCTGACGTGCCATTCTCCAATTTGGTATCCCAAGATGGATTCTGGAGTTGGGATGTCTGCGGCAAAGTTCGTATCGGTAAAATAATAATCTAGTGAAGGTTTTTGCGCTGTCACTGAATACATCATAAAAAGACAAAGGAAGGACAGAATTATTTTTCTCATAGTATTGGAGGTTTGAAATATTGAACAAAGCTAAAAAATCTTTTGGGGGGAGCAAAGGTAAAAGATGATAATTTCATCATTCATATCAGTTGTTTTTTGTTTCTAGCTAAGCTTAACTCCTGAATAGCAATAAATACACGGCAACCTAAATTTCTTCAAATTTTCACCATGCCTTTCACCATACGCTTCGTTTCATCCGGACTTTCCTTGTCTACCGACAAATCTAGGTTACAATAAAAATTGTGAAGAAAATACTTTTTAGCGAGATGTCATTCTAAAATGGCAGTGATCTATTGAACTAACTGCTCAAGTAAGACACGAAAGAAGGCATTATTAATTTTCATTAACCCATTTTTTTATTCATTACATCATTACCTTCTTCCACTTTTTGCCCACCACAAATAATCAAAATCTGGATAGAATAATTCTAAGTCTGGATTTGCTTCGATAGCGGAAAGTTTTTCACAGAGTTGTTGACGGGCTTGTTGTTGGTTATTCGGTTTTTTGACGACCACTCGAAAGAATGCCAATAGTACTTGTTCTCTTTTTTCATAAACACCATGTTTTTTTAAAGTTTTATAAGTACTCTGTATTTCACTTTCCAATAAATTATGCCATTCCATTTCGTAATAACTAATAAGTCTAGCTATCCGACGAAAAGAAAGATATAAACTTTTAGCCGTTACCTGCTCCCAAAGATTTAATAACTCAATGACTTTATTAAATTCGCCAAGAATCATCCAACCACCACACATCCCGACTAATAAATTATTTCGCTGTGCCGTTTCAATTAGCTGATGTTCATTAAAAATAAAATCATGTGCGGGCTTCAAAGTATCCAGCAGGAGATCAAGATCATGATTAACTGTTCCAAATTTTAATTTCCGAACATACTCTACATACCTAAGATAGAATTTATTAACATTCGTTTGATTCTTTAACTGCGTCATTTTTTCATTAAATAACGATCGGTCGTTTATTAGAACAGCATCATAAATAATATTACTCAATGTGACGGCACGTTGTAAACTTGGAAAAAGTGCTGGATATGCTTCAATTAATTCTAACGTACGTTCACCAGATGCTAAAGATGTTTTTACTTCGCCTTTCATATTGGCAATCGACATTTCGATATAATACCAATGCGATAATGCTTTTATCGACAATGCATTCGAAGCATGAGTTAGCAACGATGGATTTAGCAATTCGGGATAATCTTCAAACTCTCGTGTATACCGAACGGTGTATTGTAATTCTCGCACCTGCTCTCTCAGTAGCCGCAGATCACTATAATTTTCCATGATCAACATAATCCGTTGCCTTTCCTGTTTAAGTTCTTCTAATTTTTTGGTGAAATTTAGAATTCCTTCTCTAAATAAAATCTCTTCTTCTAATTGAATTAGTTTTAGAAGAATAGAAAACTCTTCGAGATCCGTCGCCAGTTTTTTTGCTTTTCGCAATACCTTATTGGCTTTCTTTCTAAATCCTTTTTCCATTAATAAATCAATCGCGAGAATTTGCTTGGAAAGTTTTCGGTAGGTCGTATTTTCAAAATGAAAGTTGATCAAACTCGTCATCAATTGCCGATAAAGATAATTTTGTTCAGAACTATAATGCTTCGCTAATCCAATTTTATCTAGGGCCGGAACTAGTTCTTCTTCCACAAAATTCGCCTGTCCAATAAACAGATCATATAGCTTCAGGTAATTCTTATCTTTGTTACCATGATGAAAGGAAGCGAATTTTTTGAAGTAAGCTTTCTCGCTAAGACTAAGTTTATGCACAAAACCATGTATAAAATCATCCATCTGAATTCCTTTTTTTTGTAAAAATAGGCAATATTATTTATAGTTTTTGCTCTACTTTAAAGGTAATTCTTCAATCTACTTAGTGAAAATCTATTTTTTTTGATAAAAAAACCTATATCTAAGTTCCAGTTTATGGCAAAATTTTCTACACAACTTCCTTTAATTCTATTTACTTTTGAATTACTTCACTAAGGCTTGAATACAAATACAGTCAAAGAAGGGCTATTTTCATACAGAATTATACGTGGCTTCCATTACACCAGACCACAAAAAAATTAGCCAACCGACACCTGTTCGGTTGGCTATTTTTGTTTAGTTTTGAGGTATTCAGGTATTACTAGACTTTACCTTTATAAATGAACCACCATATTCATTCGTTTTTCGTCAATTCTATAGCTTTTTTTGGCACTGATTCACTAACCATGATTATTCAGTCTAACACAGAAAAATTTTCTTTGGCGTTTAGTCCTGCCCTAGCTTATTTAGAAGCTATGGAAAACCTTTGAGTAGATCGAATATTTACTGTTAACATTCTCACAGCTCGGTTCTTAGAATAGTAAAGTATTCCAAGGAAAAAATACATTTACGTTTAAATAGAACAGTCCCTTAGTAATTTACTTAGATTACAGTGTATGAGAAGCTACCGTTTTAGAGATGAGTTGGGAGGTGATTAGTGGAAAATTGTTGAACGGTACCGTCTTCAGATAAGGTAAAAGGCTAGCTCTATGCAGGATGTAAATTTTCAAGTTAACTACTGACGGATCCTAATACTGGGGGTAAGCGTCATCAAGCTGCAACAAAAAACAATAAAAAACGTTTAAAATATATGGCTAATTCAGACTATATTTGTTGTAATTGTCAGTAGATTTCCTCTTCATAAAAAACTAAATATTACTAGAAATCGATTTAACTAATAAACTATGACAAAGAAAAGTTATCAATTACCGAAAGTTGTGGCAGAAATAGGTTGTAACCATATGGGGCAAATGGATATTGCTTTTGAATTAATTCGTTTAGCGAAACAATCTGGTGCTACTTATGCTAAATTTCAAAAGCGAACGCCAAAAGAACTTCTGACTAAAGAGCAATACAATGCCCCCCACCCTGTTGCTTATAATTCTTATGGAGATACTTATGGTGCACATCGTGAATTTTTGGAGCTCGACATTTCCCAGCATCAAGAGTTAATGGATTACTGTAAAAAAATTGGAGTAGGTTATGCGACATCTGTTTGGGATATGACTTCTGCCTATGAAGTAATTGGCATTAAACCTGACTATATAAAAGTTCCCTCTGCCTGTAATAATCATTTAGAGATGATGAAGTTACTCCGAGATAAATTCCAAGGAGAAGTCCATGTATCTTGTGGAATGACAACACAGGATGAGATAAAGAAAATTGTTAACTTTTTTGAAGAAACGGGTACCGCCAAAGATAGGCTGGTGATCTATTCCTGTACTTCTGGTTATCCAGTTCCTTTTGAAGATGTATGTCTTTTGGAAATTAATCGGCTTCAAGAAGATTTTGGTGATAAAGTAAAAGCAATTGCTTTTTCGGGGCATCACCTCGGTATGGCCATTGATATTGCAGCCTATACTTTGGGAGCGTATTGGATCGAGCGTCATTTTACAAAAGATCGTACCTGGAAAGGAACTGATCATGCTGCTTCGCTCGAAACACCCGGCCTCACAAAACTTTGCAGAGACTTAGCTGCAACCCATAAAGCACTGTCTTATAAGAAAGAAGAAATTCTAGAAATTGAGAAGCCTCAAAGAGATAAGCTAAAATATCGACCACACTAAAATATCAGTATTCTCTATATACGGTTACCAGCTAATTTGATGATTAGCGTCGGTCATTACTTGATATAACGTCTAATTAAGCTTTTATTATTACTGTTTCTCCCTTTCCTTTCATATGAATGTAATTGCACTTATTCCTGCACGCTGTGGTAGCAAAAGTATTCCCTTTAAAAACATCCGTTCTTTTTGCGGTAAGCCCTTAGTTTATTGGAATATTCTTGCCTTGGAAAACACCCCTGAAGTAGATGAAATCTATGTGGCCACAGACTGTGCTAAAATAGAAGAAGTTGTATTGTCTTTTGGATTTCCAAAGACGAAAGTCTATCAACGGAAACCAGAAAATGCCCAAGATGTTTCTAGCACCGAATCAGTTATGCTAGAATTTATTACCCAAAGAGCTATAGCAGAAAATAATTTAATGCTTTTGGTGCAAGCTACTTCTCCACTTACCATCAATACCGATTTTAGTAGTGGTCTTCAAAAAATGAAGGATGGAGACTCTTTACTTTCTTGTGTAAGACAAAAACGATTTTACTGGAATCCAGATGGTACACCAAAAAACTATGATTATCGAAATCGCCCACGAAGGCAAGACTTCGATGGTGAATTAATGGAAAATGGTGCCTTCTATATCAATTCAGTTGGAAATATTCTTAGAGATAAAAACCGTCTTTCCGGAAAAATACTCATCCATGAAATGGCAGATTATACAGCGGTCGAATTAGATGAGCCAGATGACTGGATAATTGCAGAAAATTTGATGCGCAAATATATTTTAAAATCAGACAGGTCTAAACAAAAAATTAAATTATTTCTAACAGATGTGGATGGTGTTTTAACCGATGCTGGAATGTACTATGCTGAAAATGGAGATGAACTTAAAAAATTTAATACCCATGATGGAAAAGGATTGGAACTTTTACGCAACGCTGGGATAAAAACAGGTATCATCACTTCCGAAAATACAAAGCTCGTTTCCCGACGAGCCAAAAAACTTAAAGTAGATTATCTATTTCAAGGTAAACATGGAAAGGGTAAATTAGAGATCGCAAAAGAAATATGTGCACTAGAAAATATTACGCTTTCAGAAACTTCTTACATAGGAGATGATATAAATTGTACAGATTTATTAAGTGCAGTAGGCTTCGCAGCTTGCCCTGCTGATGCACTTCTCGATGTAAAAAACATTGAAGGAATTACATTATTAAACAAAAAAGGAGGAGAAGGAGTTGTTAGAGAATTTGCGGATCTAATCCTAAAGTCTAACAACCAATTGAGTTAAATAACTTATCCACGTAATGGGCAATAAAAGAGAAATTTACCTTGACATTTTACATATATATCGCTCTGATATGATTGTAACTTTCACTCGAACTGCCCGCCGTAATTTCTATGGAACTTCCTTTCTGGAACAATTAAAAAACGTCTTGCTTGCATTCCTGAAAGCATTCAATGTTTCAATCCGATCTCTATTTGGGTTTCAAAAAAACCATAAAAAAAAATTATATCAAAAACATTGGTTATTTGTACTTGGTAGAAATAATTATCAGAGTCTACGCTTTATCAATGAATTTGATAAAACAACCATTTATGTAACGCCCTACAAATTTAAGGTTGAGGGAGAAAATATTATCAAACTTGAATTTGCCAACTTTTTTTATCTATTATTTCGACTACCACTCTTTATTAGTTTGTTAGTTAAAGAAAAAAATATAGGACGTTATTGGGATACGGCCTTTAAAGGGATGGGAAAGTATGAAACTGCTTTGAAAATTCTCAAAAAATACCAACCTCAATGCATCACTTTCTCAAATGATCATACACTAGAAGCAAGAGCATTGATTCTTGCCGCGCAAACTTTAAATATAACGACATTCTACATCCAACATGCTTGTATTCGTTCTGACTTTCCTCCTTTAAGATTTAGTCATAGTTTTTTAGAAGGACAAGACGCATTGAATAAATATAAAAGTAGCGGCCCAGTAGAAGGAGGCGTTTCGTTGATTGGTATCCCAAGAATGGACCAATATATTCATCAGAAAAACAAGCATAATAAGATTCACAATATCGGCGTTTGTTCCAACTTATTAGATGATATTTCAATCATTGAATCTACATTAACCGCATTAATAGAAGCGTTTCCAAAAATAGAATTTACCTATCGTCCACACCCGATAGATACCCGAAGTATAAGCCTTCCCAATTCAGTCATTCGTTCTAATTCTAAGGTTGAAAATCCATTTAAATTTTTACAAAAACAAGATTTAATCATAGCAGGTAATACCTCCATTCATTACGAAGCTGCCTCGCTAAATGTCCATCCAGTTTATTTCAAATTTGGAAATGTAAACAGTATAGATGATATGTATGGCTTTGTCGCCAACGGACTCGTGCAGAAGGCTAAAGATATCACAGAATTAATTGAAATCATAAGTCAGTTATATAAGCAAAAAAGAGCGCTATGCTCAAAAGCTCAGTATTACAATGCTACATTGGGAACAGAAAATGAAGGCAAAAGTCAATTATTAGTGGCCAATAAAATGCTTGAATTATTAACTACTTTTGAAGAAGGATCAAAACATTACTAACTTGAAGACATAGAAGTTGTTTAGTAAAATTAATCAAACATAGCAAAAAATGCAGTCTGACCAGAAACTTGTAACTGATAAAGTTGGCTACAACGATGCCATTTGGAGTCCGTCTAACGAACAACAAAGCAACGAACTCGTCATCGAGGTTATCAAAAATTACCAACTTGCATGAATCTGTTGAAGTCCATGTCGATTTATACAGTCTCAAATCTGTCACGACAGGCGATTGGGTTTATTCTGTTGCCGGTGATTACGAATTATTTGAGTGCAGGAGAAAATGGAGATTTAACTACGATCACTTCTATCGTAACTTTACTGGGGTCCTTTATGATTTTGAGTGCTCCCGGTGCTATCAATTTAGAATATTTTCGGCAAGATCAAGGACAGGAAAATTTTCCTACGTATGTCAGCAGTGCATTGGTCAATCCACTCATTCTATTTTTAATACTGACGCTACTATCATTTTTATTCGGTCCTACGCTGGCGAACTGGCTAGAAATTGCGGCACATTGGATTTATGTAATTCCGCTGCTGGCACTAACTACTTTACTTCCACAGGTATTGTCGATTATTTATCAAGCCCGCAGTCAACCCCTTCAGTACGCCGCTTATAATCTGAGTATGACGACGCTGGATTTACTGTTTTCGATTCTCCTGATCATTGGATTGAGTATGAATTGGGAAGGTAGGATTATCGGAAATTTTGGAACGAAAATCTTATTTGGTTTTATTGCTTTATTTCTTCTTTACCGATCTAGATTATTGCGTTTTAAATTTAATTGGGCGTATACCAAAGATGCTTTATTTTTTGGTTTACCGCTGATCTTACATATTCTTTCTGCGAACGTGATGGATTTATCAGACCAACTTTTTATTCGAGAGATGATTGGACGAGAAGAATTGGGAGTCTATAGTATTGGCTATAAAGTAGGAATGATTATTTTGATATTACAAGCTGCGGTGGTGATGGCTTGGCAACCCTTTTTATTTAAAAAACTAAAAGAGATCACTCAACAAAAGAAAAAAGAAATTGTCCAACTATCCTATTTAATCATGATTGGACTTGTTATAGCAGCAGGCGTCTTAAAGCTAATTAGTCCATTAATTTTTAAATATTTTGTACTTTCCCCAGAATATCAGGTTGGAATAAAATATGTTGGCATTATAGCCTTAGCATACGTCTTTTTGGGCTGGTATAAAATGTTTTCTAGTTATATTATCTATACTAAAAATAATAAGTATCTTTCTTATATTGCCATTTTCAATATTATATTTAATTTGCTGTTGAATTATTTTTTAATAAAAAATTATGGAACGATGGGAGCTGCCTATGCCACAGCCATTTCTTACTTTAGTTTTTTTGTTATTACGGCGATTGTTAGTCATCGAGTCTATCCGATGCCGTGGCTAACAGCTTTTGGAAAAGCATAAAATGATTTATAAAATTGTAAAACATATTTACCGTTTTTTCATGAACGCCCAACGCAGTATCCAGCGGCGATACTGGTCTTGGCGTGCGCGATTAATCGCTGGGTCTTACACGACTCCACCAATAGTTTCGTTCCAGTCCACATTCACGCCGCAAACTCATTTTGGTAAGAATACTAATTTTAATGGAATGTCGATTCTTGGATCAGGCGAGGTAAAAATCGGAGACAATTTTCATTCAGGGCGAGATTGTAAGATGATTACAAGTTATCATAATTTTGATAATGGCACGCATATACCTTATGATCGAACCATGATTCATAAAAATATTTTTATTGAAGACAATGTCTGGCTGGGAGATAATGTAATCGTTTTGGGTGGCGTGACGATTGGTGAAGGAGCGGTTATTCAAGCTGGAAGTGTCGTGGCAAAAAATGTCCCGAAATACGCCATTGCAGGTGGACATCCAGCAACGCCATTCAAATATAGAGATAAAGCACATTATGAAAGACTAAAAGCGGCAGGGAAATTTATGTAATCCTAGTTCTATCAAAAACTAAATAGAAGGACGACTTTTCGGACTTTGGTGAAGGTGTCCGATGAGTTAAAGGATACGACCATCCCAATATTCATTATATTTTACCACTAATCAAAACCTCAATATTAATGAGATTAGAAAGACTCAAAAATAACGGAATTCCAGCATTGAAGTTAAATCCTCTTCAACAAAAAATGAAAGTCCAAGTTTCAGAAAAAGTAAAAAAAGAGGTCTATCAATTTGAAGAAGTCGACTGTTCTATTTGTAATAGTTCAGAAAAAATCTTGATTGGAGGAAAAGATAGATATGGTCTATATTTTCCGGTCAATGCTTGTCGTGATTGTGGTTTGGTTTATACAAGTCCGAGAATGACACAAGCTGCTTATGAAGAATTCTACAATACTGAATATCGCAAACTCTATAGTGGTGTAGAAACAGCCACAGAAGTTTTTTTTGAAAATCAAAAGAAAAAAGGAAAACACATTTTCAATTTTTTTAAAGGGCACGAACTTTTAAAAAATGATACCAAGTATATCTTAGAAGTGGGATGTGGAGCAGGAGGAATTATTGACTACTTTAGAGATCAAGGTTTTGAAGTAAAAGGAATCGACTTAGGAAAAGAATATGTTAATTATGGAAAGGAAAAACATGGACTTAATTTAGAAACGGCCACCCTTGCCGACCTTTCAAATGAAAGAAAACCAGACATCATCATCTACTCACATATTCTCGAACATATTTTGGATGTAAACAAAGAAATAGAATTGATTAAACAATTTATCAAAAAAAATACGCTTGTTTATATTGAAGTACCGGGCATCAAAGAAATACACAAAAATTATGAGGCGAACATTTTAAGGTATTTACAAAATGCCCATACGTTTCATTTCACCCTAGATTCTTTGATAAACCTAATGAATAAACACGGATTTGAATTAGTAGAAGGTAATCAATTTGTTAAGTCTATTTTTAAGTTTACTGGAGTTGTTAAAGGTGCTGTCAATGATTTTTCGTCAGTTATTAACTATATAGACCAAACTGAAAAAAGACGAATTTTTCATCCATTTACACCAAATGCGATAAAGAGAAATACTAAGAATATAATCTTAAATTTACTAGACAAAAGTGGTACACGAGGTTTTGCACGACAACTAAAAGAAAAGATAAAAGGCAGATAAGCATAAATTAACCTTCGTCCTATTTGAGAATGGTGATATCCCCTGAGATGCGTTTTTTTGACAGGTCTTGCCCATTGATAAATGAAAATTCGAAATCATATAGAAATACATCTGGTTGAAAATATTCTCCTTTAAAGCTGCCATCCCAAGTATCCTGTGCGTTTAGGCTTTGGAAAACTAATGCTCCCCATCTGTTAAAAATCTTTAAATTATACGTTCCAAAATCACAATTAGAAAAGGGACCAAAGGTGTCGTTTAATCCATCAGCATTTGGAGAAAAAACATTTGGAACGTAAATATTACATATAGTACAATCAATCACATTAATACTTATGCTGTCTTTAAAAATACAACCATCTTGCTTAACTTCTACAGTATAAACTCCTTCCTCATCAACTAAGTAAAATGGTAAACTAGAAGAATCTTGCCATAGATAAGTAGCCCGACTAGCAAGTACTTCTAAAAATATTTGTTCATCCTGACAAATCATGGTATCATTTCCTAAATTTATTGCTGGCTCAGTAAAAAAACTAACTTCTATTGAATCTCGTTGCGAACACTCTTCATCTACTAAAATCTCCACCCAATAAATTCCAGCGTCTGTTGCTTCGTAAAATGGCTCCGTTGAACTATCCTGCCAGAGGTAGTTAGCACCAATAATTTCTTGACCGATCATCACAGAGTCTCCCTCACAAATCATTAAATCATCTCCCAAAAAATTATCAATTGTGGAAAAGGTTGATATTGATATCGTATCTTCTAATATACACCCTTCGGGACTTAAGGCACTTACCCAATAAATTCCAGGATCACTGACGCTGTAAATCTCACCTCCACTAAAAGTATCTTGCCAAAGAACGGAAGTGTAAGTTGCATCAACTGATAAATCTAAAGAATCATTTTCACAAATTAATCCCACCTCCTCTAAAATCAATTCTGGAGTATTAAAATACGTTACCTCAATAATATCATAAAATTGACATCCGTCTGATGTTAATAATTCTACTGAGTAAATACCCGCTTGGCTCACTTCGTAAAAGGGCTCAATTGAATTATCCTGCCAGAGATACTGAGCACCAGGAACCTCTTCACCAATAACTATCGAAGTTCCTTCACAAATCACCAAATCATTTCCTAAAAAATTCCCTAATGTCGGCAGTGTCATTACAGAAATAGTATCTTCCAATATGCATCCATCGTCACTCAAGGCTGTTACCCAATAGACTCCTGGATCACTGATGCGATAAAAACCATTTCCATTAAAAGTATCTTGCCAAACTACAGAAGTATAAATAGGATCTACTGATAGATCTATGATAGTTCCAGAACAAATAGTAACCATTTCATCTACAATCAATTCCGGTTCTTCATAAACTTCTACTAGGATCGTGTCATAAAGAACACAGCCATCAGTCGTTAGTAATTCTATTGAATAAGTCCCCGTATCGCTCACAATGTAAAATGGTTGAACAGAATTGTCTTGCCAAGTATAAGTAGCACCATCTATATCTTGACCAAGAATCATAGAATCTCCCTTACAGATCATTAAATCGTCTCCTAAAAAATTGTTATCCTCTGAGAACACCGTTACAGTAATCGTGTCTTCTAGCATGCATCCTTCTGGGCTCAAAGCACTTACCCAGTACATTCCCGATTCATCAATTCGGTACATCCCATTTCCATTAAAAGTATCTTGCCAAACTACAGAAGTATAAATTACATCTACTGATAATTCTAAAAATCCATCATCACAGATAAATAAATTTTCTTCTATAATTAATTCTGGATTTTCATATAATTCTACCTCTATTGTATCACTAAATACACAACCAGGAACCGTATAAGCGTTTACCCAATAGGTTCCAGAATTAGTAACTTCAAAAGTAGGAGATGATGTACCATCTTGCCATTCTTGACTTACAAAAACGTCTTGGGGTATACTAAGTGTAAAAATTGATCCTGAGTCGGTGCACAGAGTGGTATCTTCTGGTAATTCAAAGACAGGAATCTCATAATTTTCTACAAATGGAACATAAGCCACTACTCCAGCTAAAATAGTAGTTGCCATATTGCCTGTAATTACAGTAGAAATATTACTACCATCTAAATCAGAACTAAAAATTATTTCTTGTGTATTGTTAACCCAATATAGTCGCTCATTAGTATAATCAATCGTTAAGGCTCCTTTATCTCCAGCTTGTGTAACAATTGCTTCAAGAGACGACCCGTCCAAATTAGCCCTAAAAACATTACTAGATTCACGATCACTAAAAAACAATTTTCCACTTTCAATATCTATTACCAAATCGAATGGTTTGGAATTCAAATCAAGAATTGTCTCTATATTAGTACCATCTCCATTTGCTCTTTTAATCCTTCCTGTAACAAATTCAGTCCAATATATTTTATCACAAAATGGATCGTAATCCATACCTTGAACAGTTCCTACACCACTTACTACAATCTCCTGACTGGATCCGTCGAGATCAATCGAACGAATAAACCCATCATTAGTAACTGTGTAAAATATCCTTTGATTGGTCTTATCTATCTCTATTACATTTAGACCACTGACAGGCAAATCAAGTAAAACTTCCTGGTTAGTTCCATCAAAATTACTTTTCCAGAGTCTTCCCGTTCCTCCTTCTACCCAGAATAGTTTCTCTTCTTGAAAGTCAATTCTCATCCTTCTAAGGATACTTTGACCAGAAACAATTAACTCAATGTTTCCTCCATCTAGATCAGACCTGAAAATTTGATCACCAAGTTGTTCACCATAAAAAAAGTAATCTTGACCTAAAAGAAGGACTGGAATAGAAAACAGTACAAAAAGTAAAAGCAATCTCATAACAACCATGTATTTACAAAGCAAAATAGCAATATAAATATTGAATTAAGTAATATTTTTAAAAAATTTCTTCCTACTTTTTCTTCCGTTTAGACTTCGTCGGTTTCACCGCTTCTTTCACTTTTTTAGGAGCGGCTTCCACCAAATGCTCCTCCAACCGATCCACCTCAGGCACGTTCTGCCCTTTGAAATATAAAAATAACGCCGCCAAAAATCCAACCATCAACAAGATCGAGGCAATTAAGGCAATTATTCCACCAACTGCCCACGAACGCGGCTCAAAACGCATTTCTAATGTATGCTTACCAGCCGGTAGTTTGGCCGCTCGTAATAAATAATTGGCGCGCAGCAGCATTCCATCAACAAACTCCCCATCTAGATAAAATTTCCAGCCTTTAGATGCTGGATAATAAACTTCAGAAAAAACCGCTAAACGATCTGCCGCAGTAGTATATTCATAAGTCAGCTTCGCTGGCTGGTAACCAGTGAGTCGGATATTATCGGTAGGATTTGGTGTAATGCTCAAACCCGAAATTTTAGCAGCTTCGCTTTGACGTAGGATCGCCGTCTTTTTAGGGTCAAGATTAGCTAAAGCAGCAATTTCAGCATCTGCATTAGCCACCGTTTTGTATTCGTCCACAAACCAAGCATTACCCAGTGCTTCTGGTAATTTAGCGACCTGTGGCGCACTACCCTGTCCACCTTGAATGATGTATTTGGTATTCAACATCCCAAGAATATTAAGATGTTCCAGTGGATTTTTTCCATACTGTGGATCGAGATAATTTTCGGCTACGTCTTGTAATATCATTAATTTGGCAGCATGGTAACCTCCAATACTTTTGTGAAAATAAGAGGCATCTGCACTCTTGAACGGCGTTCCACGGGACAAGTCTAATACTCTAAAGTGAGGATCCGGATCTGCCATAATTTGTTGATCCGCAGGAGTTGGATTAGCGCCGCTAGCAGCTTGTTTTGGGGTTTCGTATTTTTCGGCGAATAAGATTCTTTTGTTCACCAACCAGACGTCTAAAACACTTAGCACACCCACCAATAAAACCGCCACCAATACTTTTATTTTTCCTTTTAGAAAGGCAAATAAACTACCCGCAGCTAATCCGATAAACAACAAAGATCGCAAAGCATCCATTCTTAAAATACTCGCACGATCTTCCAAAATAGTTGGTAATATATTCGCTGGCAATCGACCATCTTTCGCTGGATTGGAAAAATCTATCATCGTACCTCCAATGATGGCTAATAGACATAATCCACCCGTAATTCCTACGGCAGCCAGCAAGGCTTTTTGTTTTTTCTCCGTAGAATATTTCTTTGAAACAAATCCCTGCAAGCCTAAAACAGCTAATACCACTACCGCCAAATGCGTCAATCCTAGCGCCATACTGACCGCTCGAAATTTATTAAACATCGGCACATAGTCTACTAAAAAACCATTGAGGAAAAAATTCCCTCCCCACGCCAACATCAACGTAAATATGGCAGAGGCTACTAGCCAAGTTTTGATTTCACCAGGCACTAAAAAGGCACCAAGAAAGAATAGAAAAAGAAGAATGGCACCAAAATAAATAGCTACTCCAACAAAAGGCTGATTCCCCCAATACATCCTCGCGGCCACTTGTTGCTCTGCTGACTTAATCGCAGCGTCTCGAGGCATCGACTGCGTGAATTGACCATACATATTTTTATAAATCAGATCATGGGTCTTGGTTCCTCGAAAATGCTGAGAAGCACCACCGCCATTGAAATTGGGAACAAGTAAGGTCATCGATTCCATGATACCATAACTCCAAGCGAAGATATAGTCTTTCTCTAAACCATCCTTTCCACCTTTTGATGATAGTTCGGATGTACCACGAATCGTCTCTTTAGCATATTCTTGCGTAGACCAAAGTCGGTCGGCATTCGTTGCTATCCCCAGCAATCCCGTAGCCACTAAGATGGCACTGGCCTTGATAAAATTATTTAATGTGCCCTTACGAACGGCGGCTATCAATTGTACAATACCCAAAATGACCAACATCCAACCTGCGTAAAAAGTAATCTGTAGGTGATTGGCTAAAATTTCCATCCCCAGAAACAAACCGAACATCGCTCCACCCAATAAATATTTACCTCGATAAGCCAATAAGGCTCCCGCAAATACGCCTGGTAAAAGTGCGACGGCCGCCATCTTAGTCGAGTGTCCCGCTTCCGCTAAATCTATTTGATAATTGGATAGTCCGAAACCTACCGCACCAATAATCGAAAGCCGCCAATCCACGCCCAAAGTGATCAATAATATATAACAACAAAGCATCGCAACAAGTACGACCACATGGGGTTTGGTAAGGGATTGTTTTAAAAATAAGAACGTATAAGGGATCCGTATTAGATTTTTTTTGCTGTCCATCTGAATCTGATAGGCAGGCATTCCTCCAAACATAGAGTTGGTCCACAAAGGAATCTCTCCCGTTTCGGCTCGATGCTTCGTAATCTCTGCCTGCATCCCTCGTGCTCGGACATTATCGCCTTGCGTCAGTACTTTTCCTTCAAAAACATAAGGAGAGAAAAAGATAAAAGAGGCCGCCATCATTAGAAAATAGGCGAAAAGATGTGGTAATAGGCGCTTGAGGGTCGATTGATTCATTATGAATTATTTGGCGTTTAGCCTTTTTCAAACGGAAATACCGAGATAATTACGCCTGAAAACAAGGATTGTGATCTTCTTAATTTAAGAAATCAAAGTTAAGATATTTTTTAGACTTGTTCTACGTAAAAATCTTAGTTTTGCTACATCAAGCTGATTTTGTAAATAGTTAAAATTTAATGTCTAAAAAACCCATTATCTCGATTATTACGGTTGTCTACAATTGCGTAGACTTACTACCGGGCACCATCAAATCAGTCATGAGCCAAACTTATTCGCATATCGAATATATTGTAGTGGATGGTGGCTCAAAGGATGGAACGGTCGCCGTGATTGAAAAATATGCTGATCATATCAGCCAATGGATCAGCGAACCGGATAAAGGGCTATATGATGCGATGAATAAGGGGCTGAAAATGGCCACTGGAGATTATGTCTGGTTTATGAACGCAGGAGATCATCTCTATGCTCCAGATACGGTAGAAAAAATGATCAACAAATGGCAACCGGATACCGATATCCTCTATGGCGAAGTGATGCTGGTCGATAATACGCGTAAAGAACTTGGAACTCGCTCTGCTACCACTAAACAAAAACTCACCAACCCACTCCACTGGCAAGATCTCGCCAAAGGAATGGTCGTTTGTCACCAAGGATTTTTACCCCGACGCACGATTGCTCCTTTCTATATTGAAAATAATTTGACAGCCGATATTGATTGGGTGATCAAATGTCTGAAAGCCAGTAAACGAACCACTCCAACGGAAATGGTGGTAGCCGCTTATTTGGTTGGTGGCCTTTCTAAACAGCAACACCAACAGTCTTTAAAAGATCGGTATTTTGTCTTAAAGGAACATTTTGGATTTTGGCCGAATTTGTGGAACCATGTGGGGATCCTCTTACGTCGGATTTTTTGATTAATTATCGAATCAGGGGTGGAATGCTCACTTAACGATAAAAAAAAATCTCAGGAAATGCTTCTTTGATTCATACATTTATGCTCAACTACTGATGCGCATTTTTCAGAGAAGCTAAAATTTCTCCCTCCCCTTAATTAATCTAACTTGCGGCTTTAGCAGGATCGATGCTTCAGTTAAAACTAGTCATCCAAATGAAAGATTTTGGCATATCTGCTATTTTTTCAGGATTCAATTTAATTTTTGTCAGCTTTCATACATTATAAAAAAGCATTATTAGAAATAAGCCAGTAAATTGAGGTAGGGATACATAAAATGACAATCCATTACTAAAAAAAAAGGTACCCTTTCTGAATTATTACGAAACTTTTTAAAAACCAACCCACATGCAAAATTTCATTAGTTTCATCTTAGTTATTATTTTGTCTACCTCCATTTCTTTTGCCAATGGAATAGGAATTGTAGACGGTTCAACTGGTGTTTATTTACAAATATTAGAAACGAATACAACCGTATCGGTAAAAGACCAAATTGCGATCACCACCATTACTCAAATTTTTAAAAACAATACTGGATCACCCGTAAATTTTAAGTATGGAATTCCAATTAATGAAAATGCCAATCCAACCAATTTAAGGTGGAAATATAATAATGTTTGGAAGGAAGCAGTGGTGAGTAGTTTACCCCAAGACAATTCAATTCCCGGTGGTGGAGGTGTTGGTGGCAATGACCTTGAGCAAGCATTGGTCGACTATCTGGGTAGTTCGCCTTTGTTTTTTCCTCCTAATGATACCATTGCAGTTGACTCAACGATTACCATAGAATTAACGTATGTTGAGTTATTATCTTACTTTCAGGGTAAGGTTACTTTTTTTCAAAAAGGAAATTTAAATGGTTTACAAAATGAAATCATCAATCGACAGTCGCTGACATTGATATTAGATTCAGAAAAAGAAATGCTGGCTATTGACCTTTTAGGTTTATCATATCAATTGCAAGAAATTGATAGTACTACGAATATGCTTTCCTTTAGTATTGATGAAGCAGTCAGTGATTTTGATTACACCATTGAATATGAACTAAGTTCTGATGCTTTAGGAATCAATAGTCTGAGCACATTTATTCCTGATAGTCTCTTTAATTGTGATACTTTAGGAAGCGGTTATTTTTCTTTTATCATTGAGCCAGAATCAAATGTCAATACGGAGGTTATAGAAAAGAATTTTTCATTAATTATTGACCGCTCAGGTAGCATGAGTGGGGATAAAATTCTCCAAGCGAAGGAAGCTGCTACTTATATCGTGCAAAACTTAAATATTGGTGACAATTTCAACATTATCGACTTTGATAATCAAGTCACTTCCTTTTCTGAAGGACTAGTGGAATATAATGTGGAAAACGAAAATGATGCCCTCGCCTATATTGATAATATTCAATCAGGTGGTTCTACCAATATTTCTGAAGCATTAATTACTTCGATCAATCAATTTTCTGTTGTCCAAGAAGATAAAGCCAATATCATTATATTTTGTACCGATGGAAAAGCTACGGCCGGAGAGACAAGCACGCCAGGCATTCTTGAATTAGTAAGATCTGAAGTTAGTGCTACAGAAAAAAAGGTATTTATTTTTACCATTGGAATTGGAGAAAATTTAGACCAAGCCCTTTTGACATTACTCGCCAGAGAAAATAGTGGGCTCGTACAATTTATTGAACCTGAATCCCTGCAAGAAGATTTAGTACGATTCTTCTTAAGTGTCAATAATCCGGTTTTATTAAATACCTCCATATCTATTGAACCAGATATCATTAATGAAATTTATCCTTTTCCATATCCTAATCTTTATAAAGGACAACAGCTTATTTTAACTGGAAGATATGATCAAGCAGAGGATCTTGAAATTACTTTAGAGGGAGAAGCTTTTAATCTACCCGTTACCTACAACTTCCAAGTATCTTTAGCAGATACCACCAATAATCAATTATCCTTTCTTCCGAAGATTTGGGCAAAACAAAAATTGGATGCTTTATCAATAGATTTTTACTTAGCAGAAACAGAAGCCATGCAAGATTCTATCTCTATCTTAATTGATTCTTTAAGTAGTTGCTATGGAGTTATTGCCGTAGAATTTTCGAGCTTTGGTGATGGATCTATTGTAGGTACAGAGGAAGAATTTTTTGATCAACTCGAGAAAAATATAACCGCTTATCCCAATCCTTTTATTGACCAAGTAACCATCGAAATTGCCTCTCTTAATGATGTCTCAAAACCAATATCTATTAGCCTATTAAATACCCTAGCTAAGGAAATAAAAAACTACACCATCATGATGGATAATGGTAAAATATTTATACCAGAACTTGGTAACCTCCATCCAGGTATGTACTTCGTTTCCTTTGAAATCGACCAGATAAAATATGTCATAAAAATCGTAAAAAAATAAATCCTACCAATCAGGAGCTGAATTTTCATAACATTCAGCTCCATTAAAAAATGTTTCTTGCCTTTCTCAATCGCCTGGCGGAGAAAGGCAAGAAGCAAATGGTAAAAACTGAAACTGTCGTCAACAATACCTACAAATACTTACTACAGATTCCACACATCAATACCATGACAACCAACCAATAGCCAAAATGTACACCGATATATTTCCAGCCTCTTTTTTCAAATAAAGCATTGATACCAATCAGCGGCAGGGCCAGCGTAATAGCAGCAACCACACCATGTGCGGCACCATGTCCAAAACTACGATGGAGATCACCATATTGAGTTATAAATTTTTGGAAGAAATCGTAGTACTCACCCGTTTGTTCGGCAAAACCAGGCTGCATGACAAATAAATTTGCTGTCATAAATTGATGGATACTCCAAGAAGCCATCGCATTACTCAAAAAGAATCCAAAAAGATAAGTAAGTCCAAAGACAAGCAACATATTTCCTGAGTTCATTTTTTCTTCAGTCATACCTGACTCGCGAAACCAAACTTTTCCAAAAAGGAAATTGCTATACCAAAGAGCTCCTACCGCAAGCGGAATGAGGGCAATAGCAAAAAGAAGTAAATAGTTAATTTCCATAATCTAAGAGGGTTTATTGATAAATGAGTAATGCACGAATGATTAATTAATAATGCCTCCATTCATCGGTTAATTTTTAAATTTAAGCTTTACTTATCGTATTTCTAACATTTATTATTTGATGGGAAAGATAAAAAGATTAATAGTATATTTAGGAATATTTTTTAATAGAAGTTAAGTACACTGTGTAATAAGAGGCAAGAATCTTGTCTAAATTTCCGTCTCCTGAATTCTAAAATAATTTAAATGAAACTAACATATTTCTTCCTATTAATATTAACCGCTCATCTTGGCTTTTCTCAAAAATCTATTCCATTGCCAGTCAGTCCTACCGAAGGAGTCACTTGGCAAGGGCCAGAGAAAAGTTATTTTTCCGAAATATGGCAGACGGAAGTAATTACCAACGTCTCCGTCCCATCCTTAGAAGCATTTTTAGCACCCGATTCGCTCAACACAGGTGCTTCTGTGATCATTGCACCAGGAGGTGGATTATACGCACACAGTATCGAAAGTGAAGGTAATATGGTGGCCCGATGGCTTAACAAAAAAGGGATCAATGCTTTTGTGCTAAAATACCGCCTAGTTCCATCAGGGGAAGATGGTGTTGCGGAAATTAGTAGTGCGGAAGTAAGAGGGAAAGCAGATTTCTGGCCCCGTATCCATCAGGTAATCAAGTTATCCGTGGCAGATGGATTAAATGCCATCACTTATTTAAAACGACATGCCCAAGATCTAAACATTAATCCCGCAAATATTGGATTTATGGGTTTTTCTGCGGGCGGTGCTGTGACGATGGGCGTGGCTTATGCCGCCACCGAAGCAACGCAGCCCAATTTTTTAGTAGCCGTTTATCCTTGGGCCAATGCAATGCCCGTGCAAATACCTAAAGATACTGCTCCTCCCTTGCTCGTGGTTTGTGCAGCAGATGACCCCTTAGATTTGGCGCCACCTGCCATTGATTTATACAATGCTTGGTATCAGAAAAAACGTCCCGTAGGATTGCATATGTATAGCCAAGGCGGCCACGGTTTTGGGATGCGCAAACAAGGCCTTCCCAGCGACCAATGGATTCAACGATTTTATGAGTGGAGCATAGCAGAAGGATTTGTTAAAGATTATAATTAATAATTTTTTAACGAAAAATGCCTTCGATCGTGTTTATTTTTTGAGATTAATTTACTATTCATTCCTATTTTAATGAGCAATAGCGATAACTTTGAAAAAAAAATCAATGCCTTAGACGAGCAACGGGCGGAGCTTTATAAAAAGACAACCTGGGCATTTCCTATGGCACTGATCTTCCCCATTGCTGTTTTAATGATGACCGCTATCACTGTGCCTGAAGCAGCTATGGTTTTGGGAAGTATAAGCGCAGCTTTTTCAGCCATGGTTTACTATTTTTTAATCAGCGTACCATTTGGTTATCTAAAATCTATCGTCCGAGCATACCTCCTTCAAGAATTTATGAGCATTTATCATCCTAATATTTCTTACCGTTATCAACCAGAAAAAAATCAAGTAGAGCATATTATCAGAACCTCCAAACTCGTCAGTTGCAATCAATATGATGAAGAGGATGTGATCAAAGGCACGGCCAATAATATTAATTTTTATTTATCGGAAATAAACCTGAAGACCTCTTCTGGAAAATCCACGACGACCGTTTTTCAAGGGATGTTATTTAAAATCAAAATTCCGGGGCGACGTTTTCCTTCCGCACGGATTCAGAGCAAACCCGGTTTACTGAAAAAAATGTTTAGTAATTTCGTTGAAAAACCCTTATTTGGTTTTTGGTACGACACCAATGACCGCGAAAAATTTGAACAAGAACTAGGTCCATTTTTTCCGTTTATCAGACACTTGATTCAACAACAAAGAGATATTCGAATTAGTACCGAGGGCAATGAGATTACTATTTTGATGAAATCGAACATGAAATTTCTAGATGATCCTAAACCGCAGCTTGGACGCTCGTTTAAAGATGAAGCTTATTATAAAAAAATAGGGGAACAGATCAACTCTCTTTTATTTATCGTTGAGGCTTTCGCCGGAAAGCTGGACAAAAAAGAAGTGATTGAACGACTAGAGTTGAAGGAATTGGAATATCGTAAGCTAGGACTAGATAAGGAGTTTAGGGAATAATGGATATTGGATATTCATTATTTGCCTTCGATCGTAAATTTTTATTATTCTGTAAATCAGCGTCTACTCATTCTCCGCTTAATCTGCGATAGTAAATAGCAAAATAAACCGTATAACCTTCAATGAAAAGATGCTAACTAAATTTCAACAATATCTCAAAAACAGTTTAACACACATGAAATCATTCTTCTTTTTCGCCCTACTCTTCTTCTTCGCTTGTGGTGAGACCACTACGCCTACAGCTAATAAACAAATCGACTATCAAGGCCACCGAGGTGCCCGCGGTCTTTTTCCCGAAAACAGTATCACCGGATTGGTCAAAGCATTAGATTTCCCCATTCAAACGTTAGAACTAGACGTAGTCGTTTCGCAAGATAGCCAGTTGATTCTTTCACATGAACCCTGGTTTTCTCATGTCATTTGTCAGTATGGAGATGGTCAAGCAATTACCGAAGCAGCAGCGGAAACCCTAAAATTAATCCACCTAGATTATAAGGATATTAAATCTTTTGACTGCGGCAGTCGTGGCAATCCTCGCTTTCCAGAACAAAAAAAACTCAAAAGCTATAAGCCTAGTTTTATGGATGCCATCAGCAACGTAGAATTGCATTGTAGAAAAACCAACCGCACCCCACCCCACTATAATGTAGAACTTAAAAGCCAGCCAGCATGGTACGATGTTTTTACACCCCAACCCAAAAAATTTGTTCAACTAGCA
This sequence comes from uncultured Saprospiraceae bacterium, assembly GCA_937928405.1. Lineage (GTDB taxonomy): Bacteria > Bacteroidota > Bacteroidia > Chitinophagales > Saprospiraceae > JALZUU01. Next base: position 8,379 of record CALFWZ010000011.1, on the reverse strand, counting down.
CTACAAGAAATTGCCTTACTCGAAATCGAAGAACAGATCACTTTACAATCTTTTGACCCTGCCATCCTCAACGAAATCCACCGCCAAGCGCCCAATATTTCCACGTCCTTTTTGGTAGAAAATATCGATGGACTTGAAACGAATTTAAAAAAACTAAACTTCGTCCCCAACATCTATAGCCCCTACTTTAAACTCCTCAATGTCGGCGCTGTCAACGCCATGCACCAAAAAGGCATGAAGGTCATCCCTTGGACCATCAACGATCCTGTCATCATGAAAAAGTTAATTGAAATTGGTGTGGATGGAATTATTACAGATTATCCGAATTTGATTCCTTGATTTGCGGAATTGTTGAATTGTTGAATTGTTGAATTGTTGAATTGTTGAATTAGTTTTAGGAAAAAAAATTATTAAGGGTAATTTCAACTTATAATTACGAAAATTTCTTAAAAAAATTACTCAATGCCTAAAAGATTGTATCCATAAAAGGAGACCTATATTTAGAACAAAAAAGATAAGTCCTAGTATAATGGCAAAAAAAGCAAACGTTTGGTAGCTTGTTTTATTTTTAGCGTTTTTTGTTTCGGATAAACTTGCTATTCCGACAAAAAATCCTGCTAGGCCAAAGAGAAATCCGACAAAGGGAATTAAGCCTGCGATACTTAACCAAAAGGCAGTTCTAGCCCAGTTTTTTTCTTTCTTTTTTTCCTTTTTCAATTTTCTCTTAAAAAGATGAACTGCTAATTTTTCTTTAAGTTTTAATTTGCGTCCCAATTTTTTTTCTAGATCTTTTATTTTTAAATTTTTCGATTCAGTGATTTTTGCTTTTAATTGATTGACTGGAACTGCCTGAATATTTGATGTAATAAAAAAGGAGACTAAGAACAAAAAGATTATTTTTAAGGAAGCGGCTGATAAAGAAAAGTTGAACAACTTCATAGTTTTAGTTGAAAGAAACATGGAATCGCATTGTCTATTTTAAGACGAAAAAATACTCGGCAACCTTAGCAAATAAAATATAGTTGTCAGAAATTTAATTTAAAATCATCATGAGTTTCTCTACATAGATTTTTTTCATTCGAAGAGACTCCTAATGTGGAAAGAAATTCGCACATCATTTACGCTTCAGCGGTTTGAGTAAATCTTCTAATCCATTCGTTTTAATCACGTGCATGGTCTGAAGCCACATCCCCATTTTTCCGGATGGAAATCCTTTACGATTAAACCACTCCAAATAAGACACGGGAAGATCACAGATCAAACGATCTTTATATTTGCCGAAAGGCATTCGTTTAGAAACCAAGTCTAATAATATTTCTTTGTCCATTTCAGGAAGCAAGATAAACTTTTTTAGAAAAATAGCCCGAAGCAACTTCCTATTTAATCCACATTCATCTTTGGATAATTAGGATAAAAATGCTTAATTGTGGTTTGTAAAAAATAAACTGCCAACTAACCCCATCCTATGGAATCTGCCTTATTGCTAGCCTTTGCCTTCGGTATCGTTATTTTATTAGTCTTAATTTTAGTACTGCGACTCAATGCCTTTATTGCTTTGCTCATCAGTAGTATTTCTGTCGGACTACTCGCAGGGATGCCCGTCCAACAGATCATCGACACCGTCATCGCCGGAATGGGTGGAACACTCGGATACGTAGCCATCATCATTGGATTAGGAGCGATATTTGGTGGCATCCTTGAACATACCGGAGCTACCCAAACTTTATCCCGCTTTTTATTGGATCGCTTCGGCACCGAAAAATCACAGCTGGCCCTTTCGCTCTCTGGATTTTTAATTGCTATTCCCGTCTTTTTCGACGTTGCTTTTATTATTTTAATTCCTGTTTTGTACGCTTTACAAAAACAAACAGGCAAATCACTTTTATTTTATGCCATCCCGTTACTGGCAAGTTTAGCAGTCACCCATGCGTTCATTCCCCCTACTCCTGGTCCTATCGCCGTGGCGGATATCATTGGAGCAGATTTAGGGTGGATTATTCTTTTTGGATTTATTGTCGGTTTACCTACAACGCTGATTGCGGGAGTTGTTTTTGGTAGCTTTATTAGTAAGAAAATGTTTGTTGGAGTGCCTACTACCCTTCTACCAACGGCCGACCCAGAAACTGCTCCGCAGCGCCCTCCTGTTGGTCTGGTCCTATCTCTAATTTTGTTTCCATTGTTATTGATTGTTATGAACACCGTCACCAAAGCAGTTTATGGAGACTTGGAAACTACTTGGATCTCAGTTCTAAGATTTGTAGGACATCCCATTATTGCTTTGATACTCAGTACCTTGTTGGCCATCTACTTATTGGGCATGCGATATGGAGCCACTCGGGAACAATTGCAGGAAGTCAGTATGAAAGCATTACAACCCGCCGGAATCATAATTTTAATTACGGGAGCAGGTGGTGTCTTTAAACAGATGCTTGTCGAAACTGGTGCTGGTAAAATGTTAGCGGAGCAATTTATTGCTTTTGATATCATGCCCTTATTGGCGGCCTTTATAGTGGCACTGATCCTGCGCTTATTACAAGGGTCAGCTACCGTAGCAATGATTACCGCCGCAGGAATTATGCAACCTATTTTAGCCGCGCTACTCTTACCTCCCACCCAACTGGCCTTGATCGTCCTCGGAATTGCTGCCGGTGCTAGTGGCTTCTCTCACCTCAATGATAGTGGATTCTGGCTAGTCAGCAGATATCTAGGTATGAATGAATTAGATACCCTCAAAAGTTGGACAGCCATGACCGGAATCCTCGCCATCGTATCCCTGTTTATCTTACTTATTTTATGGAATATCGTTTGACCAATTTGAAGCAAAAAATTACACCCTGCTAAGCTGAGATTAATTCGACTTTTTGAAGTTGTTTAATAAATCTGAAAGTCCCTTTAATGATTAACTATTAATTTGCGATTGTGGTTGAGGTTGATTTTGAGCCAACTGCCCGCCGGCAGGGTTTTAAAATATAAAATATACGCACTCACTTTTATTGAACACTCCCAAACCACTATTATTCTATAACCCACTATTTTAGTTTTTCTTGACCATTTACCACAAAATCTGGCCCTATTTTAGCGACTCATCCCTTTGATGTACTTTACACGAGATTTTTACGTCTTAATGGCGTGTTCTGTATTTACACCTAAAAAATTCATATTTTTACAAAATAAATTTGAATGAGCGCAGTTTTTCACGGACTCAGACTATTTTTGCTATGATAATTCTAAAAAAAATTACTTTTCTCCTATCCTTGGTCGTATTGGCCCTGGCTACATCCTGCGTTCCTCAACCTTTAGATGATGGGGAAGAGGACAAAGAAAAGGGACCACTTGAATTTACCGATGGGATCTATGTAGTCAATCAAGGATTAACCCAAAATTCGGATCAGTTCGGATCACTTACTTTCGTAGAACGAGGTGAAGATGGACGTTCTATCCGAGATGTATTTCTTACCAATAATCCTACTCGAGAACTTGGCAATCGTACTAGATCCATGCATGTACATAATGGTTTGGGGTATATCGTCTCTACGAACGCCAACCGAATTGACGTGGTAAGATTGGAGAACTTCCAATATCTAGGCCCTATTACTGGGTTAAAAAAGCCACGATTTTTACTTCCAGTGAGTCCGGGAATCGCATGGGTGAGTCAGTGGGGTGCCGATGGATTTGAAGGTTCTATTGCGGTCGTAGATCTTGCTACGAATACCGTGCTGCGCACCATTCCTGTACGACCGGGTCCAGAAGAAATGGTCATTCAAAATGGCAATGTTTACGTGGCCAACTCAGGCGGATTCTTACTAGATTCCGTTATTACTAAAATAGACATAGAATCTGAAGAAATTTTAAAAGAAATTGAGGTTGGTCTCCAACCACAGTCCATCGAAATAGATGTCAATCGAGCGCTCTGGGTACTAACTCGAGGAATACAGAGTTTTGGTGAATCTCGTGATGGTCGCTTGGTACAATTATCCAACGACCAAATTACTAGAGAATTTACGGTCGATCAAGGAGCCGGAAATTTGACCATCAACAATGCTGGTGACCGATTATATTATACCATGCGTGGAGCCGTTTTTGCACATCCAATTGCCCAAAGCTCTATTAGTCTAGCTTCTTTTATCGACTTTCCATACTTAACTGTTGCCGTTGATCCTCGGACAGATCATATTATTGGTGCAGATGCTCGCAATTTTCAGGTAACTGGACGGATTGTCATTCATAGTGCTGCTGGAGAAGAGTTAGAAGAACATACGGTAGGAATCGTACCGATTGATTTTTGGTTTCAATAGGTAGAAATAACTAGAAGACTTATTTTCTTCTTTGGCTTTAGCGCCTAATTATTGGCAAATTTTACGCATAATCAAAGATTATATCATAAAAATCCACCATTTGGATAAATTTAGCATTTAACCTTCTTATCTTTCCGTTGTCAAAGATACAGCGCCTAATATCAGGAGCATAAAAATCAACATCATAGAATTTAAAAATTTATAGAATATGAAAAATCTAATTTGTCTTATGCTTGTAGCTTTTTTGGCTACCACCACTTTTGCCCAACGAAAAGGCATGACCGTTAAAGTTGATGCTGCCGTAGAACGATTAACTAATGAACTGGATTTAACACCAGAACAACAGGTTAAAATCAAAGCTATTTATGAGGAAAAAATAGCAACTAAACAGGCTCGAAATGCAGAAACAAAAAAAGAATATGCCACAGCCCGCGAAGATTTTAATCAAAAAATAGAAGCGATTCTAACACCTGAGCAAATCGAAAAGAGAAATGCTTTAAAAGCAGATCATAAGGAAAAAATTAAAGCCATTCGTCAAGACCGAGCAGCAGGAGATCGCATTCAGGGCAAGGAAAATCGAAAAAAGAATCGCGCCCGTCTAGGTCAAAAAAGAACCCAAAAATTGGCTGGCATGTCTCCTGAAATGATAGAAAACCGTGCGGTAAAGTCTACTGAAAAACTAGACCAGCAAGTCAATCTAACAGAGGAACAAGCAGTTAGTATAAAATCAGCTTACCAGAACTTTTTTCAAAAGAATCAAACAATCGCTAGCGATGCATCTTTAGATGCAGCTGCAAAAAAAGAAATGCTTACTGCACTGAAGGCAGATCATAAAGCCACGATTAATTCTTTGCTTACCGAAGAACAATTGGCTGCTAAAAAGGCCAACAAAAAAGTTAAGAAAGCAAAAGCTAACCAAAGACAGCATTAATCATTAAAATGCTAGCAGTTAAAAAATAAACGGTCTAAATCAAGACAGCATTTTATAAAAAACCCTAAGAGCGGACAAACGCTCTTAGGGTTTTTGTTTATTTTTCCCTTTCATTTATTGAACTTGCTCTAAAACACCCAATTGTTCTTTCAAAAACACCAAAGAGAAAATCGTAAATATTTATCAACAATGACTTATTCTCCTCTCCCTGCCTTTATCCTTTTATTGCCTTTTTTATTTATCACCACCTGCGCAACGCCTGATATCTCTACACAATCTCAGAACTACGACTACCACACACCCGCTCCGCTCACTTGGGAGGACCCCACAATGGACAGTATAGATAATTTTGATTTTCGGTCTGCGGATATTTTACTAGATGAAGTTGACTTTCGGATGATTGCTTATCCAGATCGTGATTTTGGAATTTCACCTAAAGCGCTATTGGAAAAAATGCGGGCGCAGCAAGATAAGGTTAAGAATTTTCTAAATTCCACAAATAAAATTCCCAAAACGGAAGTCCATCTTTATCACCGCGCCGAAGACAAAGGCCGTCTAATAAAAGATACACACCAATGTACAGTAGATTTTTCAGCACATAAAATTCATCTAGTTCTCAACGATTTATATCCATATGGTTTTTCAGAAAAAGAAAATCAGCTCTATCTCCGTGCTTTACTAGGAGCTCCCGCTTCCGAAATTTTAGAAAGAGGACTGGCCGTTTATTTTTGTGAAAATTGGCAACGATTGGGATTTTCTAAAATTGCAGATAAGATGTTTTGGGCAGAAGGTAAAATGTCCTTAACTGATTTTTTCAAATACTATCAATCAGAAGGTGTTTCACCAATTGTCAAAACTGCCTTAGCGGGATACTTTGTTAATTTTTTATTAGAAACGACCAATCGAAACACGTTATTAGAAATTTATCATAAATGGGCGCCTAATGAATCAACCCTCCAGTTGCTGGAAAATCAATGGATTTTAAAAATAGAGGATACCGAAAATAATAGGGTTAGAGTTGCGGCCAACGCCCAAAAGACGCCGAGTGCGCTACCCTATCTAAAAGGATTTAATTTTGCTCATGAAGGATACCAGATTTTCAATGGGTATGGTTCGCGCAAGGCGGGACAATCCCTTCAGCGAATCGCCTCCTTGAGTGCCAGTGCCGTAGCCATTATTCCGTATACGTTTATGCGCGATCCCAAGGTGGCTGCCCCCATTCCAATCGCCCAACGAGCCGGACAAGAAAACGACGAAGCTTCAGTCAGGTCTCATTACGATGCTCAACAACTCGGCTTGTCTACTTTGTTAAAACCACAGATTTGGCTACATAAAAGTTGGCCTGGAGAAATCGAAATGGACTCCCCCGAAAAATGGAACCGCTTCTTTCGGTACTATACCAATTGGATCACCCATTATGCGCTGCTTGCCGAAATCCACCAATTTGATATCCTCTGCATTGGGGTGGAAATGACAGAAACGGCCCTCCAAAAACCCGACGAATGGCGAAAATTAATACGTAAAATCAGGGCCATCTACAACGGACCAATTACCTATGGATCTAACTGGGGAAAAGAATTTGAAACACTCACTTTTTGGAACGAACTCGATTTTATGGGCGTAAGTTGTTATTATCCATTGACAGACAAAAAGAAAATTTCAGAAAAAAATCTCAAAGCATCTTTTTCAAAGATCTTAAAAAATCTAGAAAAAGTACAACAACAAAACCAACGTCCCTTACTCCTAACAGAAATTGGATTCCGAAATATTACACACCCGTGGACACTGCCTCATGCCAGTTCCGATGGTCGTCCTGAAAATGCTGCCCATCAGGAAATCGCCTACCGAGTGGTGCTGGAAAGTCTCCAAGAGGCTGAATTTATTGCCGGTATGTTTTGGTGGAAATATCCCGCCAATCTTGATTACGTAAACCAAAATGCCTTTGCCCCATTGCGATTGCCCGCAGAAGCAACGCTGGAACGTTTTTTTAGAGAAGGGTTTTGAGGAGGTTGATTTGTTGATTTGTTGATTTGTTGATTTGTTGATTTGTTGATTTGTTGATTTGTTGATTTGTTGATTTGTTGATTAATTGATTAATTGATTAATTGATTAATATAATTTCTTTTATTATTACATTCTTCTAAAAAAATTATCACTTAATGAATTTCACCAATAAAACTGTTTTAATTACAGGTGCTTCTAGAGGAATCGGTGAAGCTACGGCCCGTGATTTTGCTAAAAGAGGAGCCGATCTTATTCTAACCTATAACCGCAATGAGGCAGCAGCGCGTGCAGTCATTGATAGCTTACCAGGAGACCAACACGCCTGTATACAACTAAGTATAGAAAATCCAACCTCTATCAAATTAGTTATAGAACAAGTCATAGAAGCATTTGGAAAAATTGATATCCTTGTCAACAATGCAGGCATCTCAGCATCACATCCTATTGCAGATACCAACTATCAAAATTGGCAAGAGGCTTGGCACCGTACCCTAGCGGTCAACCTGACTGGACCCGCTAATCTTTGCCACCAAGTCGTGCCACATATGATAGCGCAGGGCGGTGGTCGAATTGTCAATGTCTCCTCGCGCGGTGCTTTTCGAGGTGAACCCAAACAACCTGCTTACGGTGCTAGCAAAGCTGGATTGAATGCCATGAGTCAGAGTCTCGCGCAAGCCTTAGCACCACATAATATTTTTGTTGGAACCGTTGCCCCTGGATTTGTAGAAACAGATATGGCAAAAGAAATCTTGGATGGTCCAGAAGGAGCAAGTATCAAAAGCCAAAGTCCACTGGGTCGCGTCGCCACTCCTGAAGAAGTCGCTCATGGTATTGTATTTCTAGCCAGCGAGGAAGCCGCTTTTATGACAGGCGCTATTTTGGATATTAATGGGGCTTCGTATTTGCGATAGGTTTGGAGGTTGAAACGCTGCGCTTGTTGCATCGTTGAAGCGTTGAAGCGTTGAAGCGTTGAAGCGTTGAAGCGTTGAAGCGTTGAAGCGTTGAAGCGTTGCTGTGCGACATAAAGATTTGACCAGGTAAACGACAAAAAGTTGTACCTAGTTGAAAAACTGAGTTCTTTGACATAAATTAGATTGAAAAACATGGGACGACCTATATCTGCTTCTCTGCGTTTAGAAATCTATGAAG
>CALFWZ010000010.1 GCA_937928405.1 uncultured Saprospiraceae bacterium | reverse complement strand
TGGCCAATTATTAAAACAATTACCTGCCAAGAATTTGAGCCCTTGGCATATTATTCATTTAGCCGTATGTCAAACAACTAATTTTAATTATCATAACTTGATGTCGCATCAATTCATTAAAACTTGATGTCGCACGACAATTGTTGAATTGTTGAATTGTTGAATAAAATTAATTTTTATTTCTTTTTTAGCCAATCGCCGCTTTTTATTTGAGGTCCGATTTGGTGAACCATTTTTGGGTGATGATCAAAGGTATACATTTCGATGGGTTCTGGTTCTCCTTCGAGGTATATTTCTTGGATGGTATAGAGACTATTTTTATCCGTCGGATTTGCTCTATCGAAACCTTCTAGCAAATCTAATTCTTTTAAAATTGCTGGATCGGTAACTTGGTAAATTTCAACGGTAATCTCGTCCTTGTTAGTCCCTCTAATTACGGCTGGAAAGGAGTTGGCTCCATACATAACAAATCCTTTTAAACGGGTAGTTTTGATAAAGGGACTGTCTTTTAAGACGTGATGATTGGATTCGCCTTTTCGTAAGGTTCCGTAGACGGCTATTAGTTGATTCACGGATATTGTTTTTGTAGGGACATACTATTTGAAAAATAAATCTTTTTTCAAAATTACCGAACTTTTTGTTAAATAGGTTTACTAAATCTATCACTAAATAGCGGGGAGATTTAGTAAACCTTATACTCATTTTTTTTAGGAACTACCGAACTTTTTTTAAGGCCCACTAGTTCTATAAGTGTATGGAGCAACCAAAAGAGGTTGTGTATTTTTTTTTAAACCTAATAATTTTAAGTGCTAGCTTGAGCTAAAATAATCAAGATATTTCGAATTTTCGAGGAGCATGATGAACGTTTTTCATCTCTTCGGTGTGGAACAATAGGCCTACCGAATACAAACTTTAATTAGTATGAATTTATTAGTAGTTCTTATTATTATCATAGAAGAAATTTTAGGATAGAGTCTCCTTGTTTTCTATGATAAAAGAAAGCGACGCTTTCCAAGGGATAGCCGTCGTTTTTTGTTTGTTTCATAGCTAGAAATTTCATTTACAATCACAAATTCAATTTTCTAGTCTTAACGAAGAATAATAGATTACAAATTCTCAAGTATAAGAACCTACACACCTTACTACATTTTCTTTCTATTTAATGCTTTCCACTGAAAAGAGCCCCATGCCCCAATGACAGAAAAAATTCCTGTAAACAAAGTAATTAACACTATAATCAATTCAGCATACTTATTTTCACCATTATTTATTTGAAAGAAATAATTTAAAGATGCAATAACACCAAGGATTAAAAGCATAATTATTGTGAGGTATAGTGATTTATTATTCTTTCTAGCTACAATTAGCTCTAAACTATCTAAAAATGCTTTATCTTTTGAAATAATCACAAAATCAAAATCTTTATTATTCGCTAAATTGTGAAATAACGTGTATTGTTCATTACCTCTCTTAATTCTTCTTCTAAGTTTAAAAATTCCAATTTTTTCAATTCCTACAGAAGTACACGCCATAAAGATATCAATATAAGCTCTTTTATCAGCCCCTGTTAAATCAACTATAATATCACCTTGAGTTTCAAATTTTTTTAAAATCTCCTTTACATCCCATCTCAAAAATGTATAGGTAATACTATCAGGAATTAAATTACTTTCCAAAATATCCCTTAGTCTTTTATAACCTCGAAAATCTGGTTTAGTTTCCGTTCTTATTTCTTCAGCATTTGCGTTGTAATAAATTAAATTTTCATCTTGAGCTAATTCATCAATTTTATCTTTAATTCTACCAGAAAATTCAGATAAATTAAGTTCCCTTCCCGATGGAAATCCTTTTGTTTTCACAATTACAATTGATTGAATATTATATTCCACGACAGCATTAGCCATAGAGTTAATGTATGTGTATATATTATCTGAACTTGCAAATGTTATTAATATTCTTTTTTGAGAACTCATATTATTTATTTTCAATTTCTGAATAATCAACAAACTGATTACCTCCTTTTGCCTTTGCCAATTTAAGACCTAAATAGGTTTTAGCCATATTACTACCAATTCCCATTGAAGCAGTTCTTCCTGTTTGCTCGTAAAATTCTTGTAATATCTTATTTGAAAAGTTAGAATCAAAACTTCCACAAAACAGAATGCTATCACCACTACAAAAAATAATATCTCCTTCGTTTAGCAAAACTTCATTCTTTATTTTCTCCAATGATTTTACTATGTTCTCACTAAACTCTTTAACCTCATGAACTTTGTTTTGAATTAGTAATAGCTCAATATGCCTTCCAATACTATCTCCATCAAGTCCGAAATATTTCATATTTTCTATTTTTTTAGTAATCGTTTAAGTCAATTGTTTCTCTGTATTAAGGAAAATAAATTTTATTCTTTAATTACATCAAATTAACATTTTGTATAAAACATTGACTACTTCTTGTTTTTATTCGTAAAAAAAATTGAAAATCAAATATTTACAAATAATTATTACATGCAATATACCTTAATAATATCTAACAAAGAAAAACACTTATTATTTAAAATTAGACAATATCAATATTTATTATTAGGTTAGTAAAAATAACACCGATGCTCCACCTTTTTACACCTGTTGGAATTTCCGTTTTTCTAAACCTCGTTCGTTGGGCTAAAGACATCCAGCATCCTAAAACCAATGATTTAGAGGCTGCGTTGAACGCTTGTTTTAAAGGTAATGCCACGAACAAAGAAAAAGAATTATTAACTACCACCATTAAAAATAAACTATTCAATAATCAGTCTACCAATCAACATAAAAAAAATCAAACGCAAACTTTTCTCAATTATCAGGCCAGCGCAGAAATTCAAAGTATCCATCAGATTTTACAACATCCGAAGTGGCAAGGTATAAAATTCAGATTACATCTCCTAGCAACAGATAGTCAGACCTCCCATTTAGCCGCAAAAATAATTAAAGCTTATTTCCAAGAAAATCCACGAATTGAAGTAATCAAGGTTAAAAAAATTGAGCAATTACAAATTAACCAATCAGATCAATTTCAAGACAATGGCATCCAAACTTTGATCGATTACATTCATACTGGCAAAAAAAAACGGATCAACATAAGTGGTAAAAACTATCAATTCGAAGGACTACTAAATATCACGAGTGGTTACAAGGGAATTACCCCGATCCTCACCATTGTAGGACAGTTGTTAAATATTCCGCTGGTTTATCTTTACGAACGCAGCGATAATCTCATCGAGATTCCCCCACTCCCTTTATCTTTCAACTGGAACCAATTGGAATTATTCCAATATTGTTTTGCCAAGCTCATCACGGAAAGTTCTTCGAACAAAAAGAACGCATCAAATCCAAAATTTTCTATCAATTGGTTAGAGCACGATGGCATACGTAAATTCTTTTATAGCGAGATATTAGCAAATGCCCTAGCACGAGAAGTTTCACCAGGTAATACTTACGAGATTACTTTTTTAGGAAAATTACTTCGTCACCATATAGAACAAGTCTACCCTTCCGGAACAAGAGCGTTCGGATTGGCTTTTGAATTTTCATTCTACGAAGCCTTTATCAACGAACCATTAGTCTGGGAAGATTACAACTTTGATTGGGTGATCCACCATAAGGAAATCGTCCAAAGAGAATTTGACATAGAATTACGAGTCAATCGTCATACTCCTAATCCCTTTATAGTAGGTGAAATTTGTTCCTATGGCCAACTCGCTGATTTTAAAAGTGATCGGAAATATAAATTTCTAGTACAATTAAAAAAACAAGTAAAAGTTTTTTCCAGTGGAACCTATCGTCCGTGGGGATATATGCTACTCGTTTATCGCTATGAGGGCATGAGCGATTGGAATTTATTAAAGGAATCTATTAGAGATATTAAAGAAAAATTATCTAAAATAGGAATCCATCGATTCAGAGTTTTTGGGGTAAAGCTTCCAATCCTTATTAAATCTACCAGAACAAAAAATCCTTACTCCGATTTATACCAAAAACAAATAACTAGAAACGAACAAAAATGGCGAAAAGGAAATCGCCATAAATATGGCAACCTTTGGCTATGGCTAGAGGAATTATCATTGCTAGATTAGTTCAAGACCAATAGGATTTATAAGAAAAAATTACTCAAAACCTAAAACAGCATCACGAGTATTAACCCATGATGCTGCTAAGAATCCGCTGCCGGCGGCAGGATCAAAAAATCAAAAAATCAAATCCCCACATCCTTCACAATTTCCACCCACTGCCCCGGCACGCGCGCCTGAATCGTCCGATCATACATCGCCTCACAACTCACCGTCGGTAAATAATATTTTCCAGGATAAGCGGCGTTTAATTGTACCCGATAGGTCTGGGAAGCATTTTTATCTAAATAAAAATACGTGTAGACTCGGTCGTCGCGAATGTCTTGGTAGTCATAATTAATATCGGCAGATTGGCCGACGGCATCCATTCGGGTGTTTTGAATTTCCCAACCAGAAGGGAAGATTTGGGATAAGGCAAGTTCTTCGTAGCGAATGCCTCGGGTACCTGGATGCGTGACTTTTATTTCGGCGATAAAATCGGTTCCTTGTTCGATGTGGGTCGGGTCGATGGTTTTTCCATCCATGGATCGGTAAGCGATCGACATCTTAAGATTTTTTTCAACGGCGGTGGGATCGCCGATGGTCGGTTGTCCGGTTTGGATGACGCGAGTAAAGATCAAATTCGCTCCGGCGTTGACTACTTTGACGGATTGGCGGGCACCACCGGAGGCGGGTAAGGCTACCTGAAAAATAGGTGACGTACTGCCCGCCGAGACCATCGTTCCATTGTCCAAACTATACTCAAATTTAATTTCTTTGCCGACTTCGTTTTGTCCGACAAATTTGGCAATGGCTAGTAAACTATAGGCCGTAGTTTGGGTACTATACCAACGGTCGGTCGATAGATTTTCGGAGAGCGAACGGACCACGGCAGCCGCGGCTTCTTTATCGTTAAGGGCAACGAGGGTTTCGAGAATCATCGCTTCATCTCGGACATCGGAACCATAACTTCCACCCAGTTCTTGATAGGCATCTACCTTTTTACTTAGGCCCTGAATCAAGCCGCTGGCAATCTCTGGTTTTCCTCCTTCGGCATAGGCCAAGGCCAAGCGCCACGTAGCTACGGTCGGTAGATTTTTCATTTCTTGTAGTCGATTCATGGCGCCCCACTCTGGGTTTCCGCTCAAGGCTAAGGTGTACAAACGATAGGCTTGATTGAGCATATTGCTAGCACGATAATAGGGACTATTGGAGCGCGATTCATACCGCCAGTTACGGGCGTATTTAGCGGCTGATCTGCGCCAATTAGTTAGCAGATTGGTGGGAACGGCATAGCCTGCTTTTTGAGCTTCCAGCAAAAAATGTCCCGCGTAATTACTGCCAAAATCAGAATAATAAGTGCCACCTGGCCAATAGCTAAAACTACCATCTGTCCGTTGGAAACGATTGATTTTATGGATAGCGGCGGTAATGTTACGGGAGGCGCGGTCTTGATCTTCGGTAGACATTTCTAATAGTTTTCCTACGTACAATTGTGGAAAGGCGGCCGAGGTGGTTTGTTCAATACAACCGTGGGGATACCGCAATAAATATTGTAAGCGTTTGCCTAAGTTTAGGGGTGGAATTCCTGAGACTTCGAGGATGGTTTCGTTGGTGCCGGGCATCCCTGCTAGGTCGTAGGGTTGTTCCCAAGTTTTGCCTGCCGCAATCGAACCGTCATAAACATTGGTGACGGGTGGATTGGGATTTCTGATTTCAATTTCTATTTCCTGACTGGCGGTTTCTCCCCCACTTTTGGCGGTTACTAAAAACTTGGCCGGTCCCGTTCGATTCGCAACATCTAGACTGAAATTAGCGATCTGATCTCCGATTTCATTAAAGGTCAATTGCTGCGTGGTGCCGCCTGAAAAACTACCCAAGCCCAATAGTTCTTTGACGGAAATTTGTACGTCGCGAATATTCTTTTCCATCGCAAAAACATTGACAGGTAAGTTGAGGGATTCGGTGGGGCCGAGCACCCTTGGTAAGGTCGCTAAAATCATTAGCGGCTTTTTAACGGCGGTTGTTTTTTCTGTTTTTCCATAGGCCAAATCTCCGGAAGCGACCACCATCGTACGGACCGATCCGACATAATTGGGCATGGTGATTTCGTGGGTGGTAGATTTCCCAGCGGGTAAATAAAAGGGGCCTAAATGACGAACAACGGGTTTAAAACGATTCGCTTTTTTAGCGGCGTTGGGATCGACCACTTCGCCGTCTCCACCAATACTCAAAATATTTTTTAAATCACCCCCATAGGCGCCTAACACATAGTCGTACATATCCCACGTATTCACACCAAGTGCCTCACGCGCATAAAAACGATCCCAAGGATTTGGGGTTTTAAAACGGGTCAAATCTAATAAACCTTCGTCTACCACGGCTACCGTATAGGTCATCGGTTTACCATTTGATTCACTGACCTTGACGGCAAATGTTCCTTTGGGTTCTAAAACATCTGGCATTTGGATTTTGGGTTCCAACTTGGTTTGCGGATTTTCTACGGTGATCGGAATCACCCCATACATTCTAATACCCAAATCATTTTTATTCTGACCATGTGCTTGTAATAAAGTGACATTAACATAGATATTGGGCGTCATATCGACCGTGGTCGGAATTTTAAAAACATTATCACCTGCCTTGGCATCTTTCCAAATCGTCTGTAAAACTTTGGTGCCATTTTCAATGGAAATTAAACAACGGCTATCTTCACTGGCAGGGATTTTTATTTTAATGTCCTCTCCAAGTTGATAGGTCTTTTTACCGGACGAAAAACTCAGCATAGCCGCTGCTTCCCGCATACCACTATCCTCGTCATCATACCAAGGATAACCCGCATAAAAATAATCACCCGTACAATGTCCAGATTCGTCATCACAAGCACGAATCAAATATCGGCCCCAATCGTCTACTTTAAATTTATATTTTGCAATACCTTTACTGTTGGTTGCTACGGTATTTCTAAACAAAGAACCTTTATGACCAGCGGCGTTATATTGGGTACTTTCACTATTCCCATCTCGGTCCCACCACCAGCGCCATTCGACCCGATACAATCCGACATCCAAATTGGCATTGGGTACCGGATTTCCATCCGCATCTACCAAGACCAGATCGATGGATTGATCTTTTCCATAATCTAGTCGTTTAGAATTATATTCATTCAATGGAATTTCGATCCCAGCATATCGGGTATATGGACTATATTCCATCGTAAAATTATCGGTGCTAAAATCACCGCCTTGTTCGAAGGCTCGACTTTTAAAAGCTATTTTTAATTTACCGGGCGACGCTGTATTCCGATTTAGTTTAGTGGTGACTTGGGCACTTCCTTTGTCGTTGACTGTTCCGTCAAAAATCACTTGTGGTTCCGCATCAAACCTTCTAGCCGGATCATCAAAGACAAAATTATTATAGCTCGGAAAAGTGGTCTTTACCGATTTCATTTGTGTTTCGATTTTAGCTTTCAGATTTTTGGCGGGCGCACCATGCAACCAATTGACTTGTAGATCAGCAGAAAGATTTTCATCTGCTGGACCCAAAGATTCTTTTCCAAAATCCAATTTAATTTTTAACCGATTGGGTTTGACCGTTTCGATTTTTAGGGATTTGGTAAAAGTGGCGCCACCGAGTTCAACTTTCGCAATCCAATTACCCGTAGGTGCATCGCTGGACGTCGCTACGTGTAGCGGATACACGCCCCGCACATTCGTGCTAGACACAAAAGACTGCTGAACCTGTCCTCGTGGATCTTTCAACGTAAAAGAAACAGGATGGTCGGCCGGTAGTCGTCCGGTTTTATCTTCCAACACAAAATTTAAATATAAAGAATCACCAGGACGCCAAACGCCCCGCTCTCCGTAGATATACCCTTTCATCCCTTTTTGCGGAGCCACACCGGCTACATCAAAGCGACTCAACGACAGATTCGATCCGTCTTCTAATTTTAAATATCCTCTTTGATTTTGAAATTTAGCAACCGCAACAAAAGGTTGTTTTTTTGTATCAAACTTGGCAATACCGTTTTTATCTGTCAGTGTCGAAGTGATCTTTTGCTGAGCATAATCATATAAGGTTACGTTTACTTCTGGAATAGAATTGGTGGTTCTAAGATCGTTGATAATCACCTGCAGCGAGCCATCGTTTCCTTTTTTGGCGAGCATTCCGAGATTAGAAGCCAAAATATTTCGGCGGGCAAAATTACCAGATTGATAATAGGCCGGATAACAAGGATCTTCTCGGTGTCGCCAAGTGTATCCATCATAATAAGGAGTATCTCTGTCCCAAAAGGATGCTATCTCTGCCTCTGGGTCTTTATTTTCTAATAAGGTGAGATCGTTGTTATTATCAGGCTTACTATCCTGACAATTATAAAGCGCGTAAGATTGCTTAAATCCAACCCGGACCTGATAGATCGCGGCGGGATCTTGGTCGATCAATGATTTTAAATCCACTGCGTATCGAGACATAGTGGTTGGTTGCGCAGCAGGATTCAATTGAGAGAGTTCAAACTTTTTTTGTAGAATGACATTTCCCACCATCCGCATTCCATAATTTCCATTAAAATTATTGTATTGTAAAAACTGTAAAATATTATTGTTGTAAATTTTAAAAACCTCAATATCTACTGCGCTTAATCCTACGGCATCGAAAGGAAAAATCAGTCCATCAGAATCGGGCAAAATACTTCCACTACCCACCATTTTTACTTTTGGATGTTCTTGTAAAAAAGAAACTTCCCAAGTAGTTTTCTTCTTAAATTTTTGATTAGCCCTATTCAGAATCCCAGCGTTAATTGTTAGTGTCTGATTACCTGATAATTGCCCAGAAGGATACAATTTCACTTTGTTTCCATCCACCAGTGTTTTAAAAACTTGTCTACGTCCTGAAATTTCGAAACGACCTGCAAAGTCCTGATTTTTTAAGATCGGGTCTGAAAAAAATACGGTAATATGTTGTTCTGGAAGATTGGTTACTTGAACACTATTTATCAAAAACTCATTGATGCTAGGAACGGAAATTTTTTGCGTTTCTTCCTGTTTGAGGTTGAGAGGTTTTCCGTTTAAAGATAAAACCAATTCAGAAGCATCGGCCGTTCTTTGAATATCCCGAACCGTGAAAGGATGTTCGAGGGCATTTCCAGCAGTCACAAAATCAATGGGTAGATTTTTACCATTCTGCGTAGCTTTTAATAATTGATCAATGCTATTCCCGTCGATGATATCGCCAGCTACCAAAACGCCTTTCAGTTCTTGAATAGCGGGGTTGGTATTATTTGTAGCCGTTAGACCTTCCGTCTTTAGCGCTAGATAGATTTCTTTGGTTTTAAAATTAAATTGGAAATTTTGAATATCTGGATTTAAATTTTTCACCAGCTGTCGGATGTTCAATTCTCCCAAATATTGAGTACTAGATTTCATCCATTCTTCCGGAGTAAAGACTAAGGTTTGCTCATCTTCCCAACGGGTTGTACCTTTAACTTTAGGCGTAAATTTTAATAATCCCTTTTGGACATCCTGACCAACGCTTTCGGCTTCCACCATTGGCTGCACAAACCGTATTTTAATAGGGTCTGTTTTAGAAATGGTACCAGAAGTAAACGCATAAATATAAGAGGCTAAAGAAGGCGGCATTTTTTTAGCCAAGATAGGTTGTTGGCCATTTTTACAACTAAAATTTCCACAAAATGTGAATAATAGTAATAAAAACGTAAATTTAGTGATTTTTGAGTTTTTCATATTGGTATAGATTGAGTATTTATAACGTTTCAGTTGAAAAAGTAGGATGACCTACTTACCTTTGAAATACAAGATAAAGATAATAAGTTAGGTTCGTATAATCTAATTAGCCGGTAAAAACGCTCAACTTAAATTATTATACGTTAAGGTTAAACGATTAATCGTTATCTTCGTTTCTAACCTAGACAAATACACAAATACACAAGGCACATAAAGCGTGTAAAGGCAATTTTTGAATAATTTTAAGCTTATGAAAGATTTTCTTCCCTTATTTCCACTAAGTTTAGTGGTATTTCCTGGTGAGCACCTTAATCTCCATATCTTCGAACCTCGCTATCGACAATTGATTAGGGAGTGTGAGGAGAATAAGGTTACCTTCGGTATTCCAGCTTATATTGATGATCAATTGATGGATTTTGGAACTGAAATTCGGTTAACAAATATTGAGAAAATTCATCCAGATGGTAAAATGGATGTGGAAACAGAAGGGATAGGCATTTTTAAAATTCATACCTTTTACCGAGAGGTTCCCAACAAATTGTATAGTGGTGCAGATATTGAACGGATGGAAAATGATTCGAAAGGAAATGCCCATACGGCCCATCGAATTCTAATGGCCATTGAAGAACTTTTTGATCTCTTGTCGATTAATAAATCCTTTCCCAATGATCCCAATGATTTTTCAGTTTATGACTTAGCCCACCATGTCGGTTTTTCCCTTGGTCAAGAATATGAATTTTTGTGTATTCCAACCGAGTTGGAACGACAAAACTATATGCTCACCCATCTCGAAGATTTAATTCCCATTGTAAAAGAAACAGAACGATTGCGAAAAAAGGCCAGTATGAATGGACATTTTAAACGGATGATTTCTCCGGATGATTTGTAGGGGTGTTGTTGAATGGTTGAATGGTTGAATGGTTGAATGGTTGAATGGTTGAATGGTTGAATAATATGTTTTTTCGGAAGGCACACAAGGTTTTTTATTTTGAGAATAAGGGTTTTACTTCAGCTTGTCTAATAACCAGTTTCGTTCCGTTAAAGGGTTGGTCGAAATCACTTTCTCAGTTAATTTTAATCGCTTATCTTTATCATAGTCTGCCAAGCGGGTCATCTTTTTTAGAATACTAATAAAATTTAGAAAGCTCGCTCGATGGTACCCTAAACCTTTTTTTCTTTTCACGAAGGCGGTAAAACTGATTAGGAAATACTCCAATACGGATAATTCTCCTCGTTCGAAGTAAATCTGTGCCAAAAGGGTTTTAGCGGCTAGATTACTGATAAGGTCTTTATAATTGTATTGCTCAAGGAGACCAACTGCCGTATCCAAATCCCCTTTCGCATAATGATATCGAGTAAGACAAAAATAGAAAGTAGAGTCGCGATAATCTTTATCTAGTTTGTTTTTATATTGATGAATAAATTCAAACACCTCTTCATAGCATGCTAACTTAAGACCAGCAAAGACAGCGTTTCGATAAATAAAACGAGAAAGATACTGACCTTCCATTAAGTAACCCTGAGCAATCCCAGATCGATATAAATCAAAAACTTCCTCTAAATATTCGTTTTGACCTTGATTAATGCGACGGATATATTGGTTGAGGAGGCGAAGATATAATTCACTGGTTTCCGTAATAGAAAGTAAGTTTCCTTGCGTAGATAATAAGTCCCTAAATTTAAAAAAATAGGCATCCTCTCCTGGCTCAGCCAACGAAAAATAACAATTATAATATAAATCTAAAATGGGTTCCTGATCTAATTTTTTCGACTCCATATATTGCAGCAAAGGATGAAGTAATCCAAAATCATACTCTACGGAATGAAGATTTTGATGACCCAGTAGGTTACAAGCTTGTCGCAATTTTCGGAGAATAAAGTGATATTCCAGGGCTTTATCAGCTTCTTGAAAATGAGTAGGTTGAGAACGTAATTGCGAAACCGTATAGGCATCTTCCGTATCTAATAACGTAAACTGCTGTTGGTAAAAAGTATAATCACGCAGCGTTTGGCGCGCTTGTCCAGTTTTCATTTTACGCAATTGTTGCTGAAATAAATCATCTAATTCGCGTTCCCTAAAAATTTCTAACAAGGTTTTTTGTTCCGAAAAATGCCGTAAATCTATTTTTTCAATTACCAAAAATTTCTGCAATAACTGTTGTAATTTAAAACAAGTATTCCGTAAATATTGATCATCAAAATTCCGATTAGGAAACATCACTTTAAACAATTTTTCCCGATCCATTTTCTCCAATTCCATTGCCTTAATCGCCGACAAACGATCATAAATTTCCTTTAACGCCACTTTTCGATTAAAGGCCTTGAGACCTAAATACGCCCCAAAATTTGTCAATTCCTTGGCAGAAAGAGAAAACCAAAGGCGGAATAGCTGTATTTTTTTTATTTCCAAGACAATAAAAATTTAAACATTTTATCAATATAAATTATCACAATATACTGATAATCAATTTAATAATTGAAATTATATACTTTTAAAAACATAACATATTACCTCAAATGTGCTTTTTATTGCTTCAATAAGTGCTCATCTTTACATTGAAATATTAAGCTATGATGTTTTTAAATTTACATTTATGAAAAAGATGACCCTTAGAATTCTCTTATTGATAGTAATCACTTTTCATCTACCCAATATGGCCTCCGCCCAATGGTGGAATCTCTATGGACCTGGCAGTCTGGTAGAAACCATTGAAACGTCCAATGGAGATTTAGTGGCCGTAGGTAGTTTTAGTAACGCCGTTCCTGGATTGACGGAAGGTTTGGTTCTACGGACAGACGCAGAGGGCAATGAACGCTGGCGACTGACTTTACCCAGCTCATCTTTAAATAGTTCTGTTTCAAGGGTAGCCGAAGCCGCTGATGGAAGTATTCTGGTTGTCTATAACCATTTTGAACCTGGAGGAATTGGATTAACTGCTATCTATAAAATAAGTAGTGACGGGAACGTTATCTGGGATCGACCAATGAATGGAATCGACAACTTCCGAATTTGGACACTATTGGAAGATCCAGTCACTGGTAATATTGTAATTAACGCTACTGGTGCAGGCTCAGATAGTATTCTCCAAACGATCACCATTCTAGACAATAACGGAGATTTACAAAATCAAAAAATACTGCAAGGTACAGGCTTCTGTTGTTCTGATCATAATAAAAGCAAACTAGTGGCCATTCCCGATGGATATATTACCGCATGGTCAGATTCTATCTACCGACTAGATCATGCCTTGGATATTGTCTGGTCAAAGAAGGCACCAGGAGCAGAAGTAAGAGCCTTGGTAAAAACAGCGCAGAATGATTTTATTACCGTCAGTCTCGATCCTTATGATTTTGGTGGGACCAATGCTAATCTTTTTATGTTTGATGAAAATGGAACAATTGCCTGGGACACCTCCTATTTTGTTTCCTATCAAGTATTTGAAGGAATTGTAAAAAATCCAAATGGTGAATTTAAAGTAATTTATAAAGACAATAATTTCCTACCTATCGGAATAACTGATCCACAAGTATTTTATCGTACTTTTGATGCAGTTGGCACGCTTGGACCAAGAGAAACCCTATCTTCAAATTTCGTAGAAGCACTGAACGTAACCCAAACCAATAACGGAGATATTGTTTTTGCGGGTAGCATTGAGGTTTTCCCCTCGAATGTATCATCTGGTTTCTTACTCCGAACTGACTGTGAGTTTACTGGTTTCAACAACCTAATTTCAGGAAGAGTATATGTGGATGAAGATGTTGATTGTATGTACGATTCAACAGAACAGCTCCTCGTAAACTACCCCATTCAATTTATTCATGATAGTGGCATCAGTTTTTATGGGACATCGGACAGTACCGGAGCATACTCCGTAGAAATGTTCAATGGTAATTATCAGGTCAGTGCTATTCCGCAGTCCCCCTACGAAATTCCTTGTACCCCTGAAATTATTAACCTGTCACTTGGCGATACCACCGTTCTAGCAGATCTACCCATTCAGCATATCATCGAATGTCCCTTGATGACCGTTTCTGTGGGAGCTTCTTTTCTCCGGCGGTGTTTTGAAAATATTCACCATATTCGTTATTGCAATGCAGGAACCAGCGCAGCGGAAGATAGTTATTTGGAAATAGAGCTAGACAGTTTTATGATTTTCGAAAGTGCTTCCATTCCGCTCACAAGCCAAATAGGATCGCTGCTGACCTTTGACTTAGGAGATGTAGCAACTGGCTACTGTGATGTCTTTACCATCACCACAACCCTTTCCTGCGAGGCAGAACTAGGACAAAATCATTGTATCTCTGCACATATTTACCCAGATAGTATTTGCTTGACCAATTCTCCTGATTGGGACGGCAGTAGTATTCAAGTCTCTGCACAGTGCACAGAAGATTCGGTTCGATTTTTCATTAATAATCTTGGAGCCGGTGATATGTTGGCTCCTCTAGAATACATCGTTATTCAAGATGAAATATTATTTTCTCAAGATCAGTTTCAAATTAACAGCGGAAGTAGTATTCAAAAATCTTTCTTTGCCGATGGTAGTACTTATCGTATGGAAGCGATGCAAGCCGCGGGTCACCCTGGCTTCAGCATGCCTTCTGTTACCGTTGAGGGTTGTGGGGCATGGCCATTTGCAACTGGCTTTTTCGGGTATTTCCCACAGGACGACCAGGATTCGTTTATTGATATAGATTGCCAAGAAAATATTGGTGCTTATGATCCAAATGACAAATCCGCTTTTCCAATTGGGTATGGGGAAGATCATGTCATCGATCCTGAATCTTTCATCGAATATAAAATCCGTTTTCAAAATACGGGAACAGATACTGCTTTTAATGTTGCTATCCGAGATACCTTATCCGACTTGCTTGACATTACTACTTTAAGAATGGGGGCATCCTCTCATTCCTACAATTGGCGACTAGAAGATCAAGGAACCTTAGTGCTAGACTTTCCTAATATTTTACTGCCAGATTCTACTACGAACCTATCTAAAAGCAATGGATTTGTAAGTTTTAAAATTCAAGTAAAACCCGTACCAAGCCTACCCTATTCTTCCATAAAAAACAAAGCGGCCATTTATTTTGACTTTAATGAGCCTATTATTACCAACGAGGTTTTTCATACCATTGATACGATGTTTATAGATATCGTATCATCTACCAAATCAATTAATCCCCTTAACAATCGAGTAAAACTAGCCCCCAATCCGGCCAATGATTACACCACTTTGACCTTCCCGGAAGACGCTGAATTTCCACTGACGATAAGGCTTTACAGTCAAGACGGACGTTTGATTAGAACAGAAGCGTTGAATAATAACTTGGAAGAGGTAGACCTTAAAAATCTAACCACAGGCATTTATTATTATGGTATTTATGATAAGAATGGTCATTGGGCCACCGGGAAATTGGTGGTGCAACGATAACAGGGGTTAGCAAAAGGAATGTATAAAGTCTATCTCATATCTAATTTATATTGTGTCTCATTGAGATATTGAATTAGATGTTAGAAGAAAACCATCCTTTAAAATATAAAGTGCTATTTGAAAATAATAATTCAAATAGCACTTTTTGATTTTCTTTTAATAAATTTTATTTGAAATAATTCAACTTTGTAATAACTCAATACACCCCTACACTTTCTCCGCTGGTCCAATACCGTTCTTCATCCGTATAATACAAATACACGCATGCCGGTGCGGATTCGAATGTTCCTGAAAACTCTGTTTTTAAATCTAGGGTAATTACCTTTTCTTCTTTGGCTTTAAAATGTCGCCAGTAAAAAACCAAATAATGATCAAATATTTCGTAATAGGCCACTTCTTCTCGTTCCATAATTTCT
>CALFWZ010000009.1 GCA_937928405.1 uncultured Saprospiraceae bacterium | reverse complement strand
CAAAGTCTAGAATTTGTCAGAGGTGGTTCTTCTACTTTATTTGGTGCAGGTAGTGTGGCTGGTATTGTCAATTATAATAGTATCCGCGGCTCCGAGAAACCGCTACATAAAATTCAACTAGAATGGGCAGAGGGAGGTCGATTGAAAGGAGACTTTCTTACCTCAGGTCCCTTGGCCAAAAACCTTTATTATGCAGTTTCTGGTTTCTACCGTTATGACGAAGGACCGCTCGAAACGGGACTTCCAACTCGTGGATATCAACTTCGAGGTAACATCAAAAAATTATTTAATGACGGCAATAGTTCGCTCGTAATTTCTGGACAAAAAATAGATGATAATGTACAGTTTTACTTACCGTATCCGCTTGATAATTCTAATGGAGACCGTGAACGTCCAATAGGAAATGATGGAGAAGAAATTTATACCATGCTTTCTGGTCAATTAAAAGACTTTGCTTTTGATACTCCCAATGGTCGTTTTAAATCACCGATCGGTGATGGTGTTAGTACGGATGGAGGATTTGTGATGGCTGAATTAAAACATGTTTTTGGAGATGATTGGAAAATTTCTGCTAAAACAAAGGCTGCTTCTTATGAACACTTTTTTAATCTATTTTTAGATGGTGATGGTGTCCACAATACACCTGAACCACAAGATACCTATCTTTCGGATCGTGAATTACCTAGTAATGGAAGTTTTGTTTATCTTGATAACGGGACGGAATTATCAGGCAATGATTTGTTGTTTGAAAATAGAATTCTGGATCGTCAGCGAAATATGGAAGAGATCGTAGGAGAATTTAATCTTACCAAAAAATTTGATAACCATAATATCACTCTTGGTAGTTTTAGTTCTTATACTCGGGCAGATGATATCAACTGGATTCACAATGTATTGGGTGATTTTAGTAATTCTCCACGTGCAGTAGGTTTGTCTTACATGGATTCATTAGGACAAACAGTTGATTATTCTACTGGAGGTTTTATTGCGGGACGGCAAACGGCCAATAATGATTTATCGAGTTCTAAAATTGCTATTTACTTGGCGGATGAAATCAAAGGAGAAAAATTTGATTTTGATATTGGAGTTCGTTGGGAACGGGCAGCAGGAAATATTAGTAAAGAAACAGGTATTGGTAGTAATACTTTTAATAAAGGTACAGTTGATGCTACTGGAGTAGCGGTTGCTTTGGCAGGACTTTACAAACTAAATTCGACGGTTAATTTGTATGCTAATTTCTCTCGAGGATATTTCTTCCCACAATTACGTAGTGTATCTTTTCCTCGTCCAGGAGTAGCTCAGTCTTACGAACCGGAGACGGTTATCCAAGGAGAAATTGGATTAAAATATGGAAATAGTAAATTGGCTGGAACTGCCGCTATTTTTTACAACGCCCTAACCGATCGACGTAACGTAGATTTCATTAATGACCCTAATAATCCAGCAAATATTATTGAAGAGGTATCTCTGCAAAGTACACGGACGGTTGGAATCGAAGCTACCGTCAATTATAGTGTTACTAAAGAATTGGTTGTTTTTGGAAACTTTACCTATCAAGATCACGAATTTACCGAAGTAGAAAATAATCGAGAACAGGAAGGAAATGAAATTGCTCGTACTCCTAACGTAATGGGAATGATTGGTGTAAACTTTGAAAAGTCAGGTTTTGATGCTAATATTACATCTAATTTTCTCGGAAGTAAATTCGCTAATAATAGCAATACGGTAGAGTTAGATGGCTTTAATATTGTTCGTTTAAACACAGGATATACATTCTCACTAGGAGAAAAGAACGAAAGTATGAGGATAGGCCTATCTGTTTTTAACTTGTTAGATGCAGCTGGAGTAACAGAGGGATCGCCTAGACAGGGTAACAGTCAGGTAGGGGGTGGAAACTTTTTTGTTGGAAGACCTATTTTGCCACGAAGAATTTTTGTCCGAGTTGGATTTGAATTTTGATTTTTCAATACCTCAATTTGAGTAACAGAAGGGAGGGTTTTAAATCCTCCTTTCTTTTTTAATATTTAATTTTATGAATTTAATCCCTCGCGCCCGGAAAATATTAGATCAAAATTGGAAAGATGGTTTTACCATTCCTACGAGTAAACTTTATCCCTTTCAGTGGAATTGGGATTCTGGTTTTGTCGCACTTGGACTTGCCCATTACGACCTTGAAAATGCGATGGCAGAAATCAACTCTATGTTTTCGGGGCAGTGGAAAAACGGGATGTTGCCGCATATTCTTTTTCATAGTGAAAACGAAAAAACGTATTTTCCTAATTATGATTTTTGGGATAGTAAGGTTAATGCTGGTGCGCCAGAGTTTCCCAAATCTTCTGGAATTACCCAACCTCCAGTTTTTGGTTTTGTCCTAGAATCACTGCTCACGCTTTATGGAAGGCAAAACGAAGAAGTAGTGAATTTTGTAAAAGAGATTTTTCCAAAAGTTTTAAAATATCACGAATTTCTCTACACTTACCGTGATGTAGAACAAGAAGGACTTTTTTTCATTTTTCATCCTTGGGAATCTGGACGAGATAATTCTCCGCTTTGGGATGGACCCTTGAGTGGAATCGATTTGAAAAACGCTGAAATTCCAGCGTATACCCGACGTGATACTTCTATTGCCGACGCTTCAGAACGTCCCACCCAAGACCAGTACGATCGCTATGTATATCTTTTGGAACTTGGAAAAAAATACCAATACGATGGATCCGGTATTGCGGAAGAAAGTCCGTTTCTAGTACAGGACTGTATGATGAATGCGATCCTGATTCGTTCTAACGAGGCTTTACTAAATATTGCCCAAAAGCTGCAGCTAGATGCTGGAAGTCTTGCTGACTGGCAGGTGAAAAGCAAAGCTAATTTTTCTAGAAAATTCTGGAACGAAGACTTGCAGTTTTTCACTACTTATGATCAACGCAACCAGCAACCGATCCTTCATCGAGAGATTGGTGGAATCGTTCCGTTGTTTGCTGGTGTGGCGACCAAAGAACAAGCGGCTCACATCGCAAATTATCTACAAGGAATTCACGATCGTGGTTTTTATCTCTGCCCAAGCTTTGATATAGATAGTCCACTTTTTGATTCTAAACGATACTGGCGTGGTCCCATCTGGCCACAGATGAATTGGATGATTCATCACGGATTAAAAAATTACGGTTATACTGCCTTGGCTGAAATTGTACGTGCTGACTTAATTGAATTAGTAGAAAAGCTTGGTTTTTACGAATATTTTGAAGCGGAAAAATCCAAAATTTCCAACCTTGAAAAAGGATATGGAGGGAATAATTTTTCATGGACGGCTTCTTCCATTATTGATTTTAAAGCTGATTAATCAGATCCACGTTGACAAGCTCTTGGTCGTAACCATTTTGCTTTATTTTTAAACAGCTTCTTTAAAACCCCTAACTATGAATTATCTAGACATCATTGTTATCATCATTTATATCCTTGGATTTTTATGGTTGGGAAAATATTTTAGTAGCTCAGGTTCAGCAAAGGATTATTTTTTAGGTGGAAAAGATTTTCACTGGTTTCCTTTATCTTTAAGTACGGCGGCGACACAATTGTCTGCCATTAGTTTTATTTCTGCTCCAGCCTTTGTGGGGTTGAAAGCAGGTGGTGGCATGAAGTGGCTTACTTATGAATTTGCTGTCCCGTTGGCCATGTTGTTTTTAATGGTCTTTTTAATTCCTCCGATGTTTAAGATGGGAATTGTCAGTGTCTACGAATATTTGGAACGAAGATACAGTAGTTCTACTCGTATCTTGCTCAGTTTAGTTTTTCAAATCTCGCGTAGTTTTGCTACCAGTGTCATGATTTATACGGTGGCTTTAATTTTGACCAGTGTGATGGATATCCCGATGTGGGCGACGATTATTATCATTGGTGTAGTAACATTAATCTACTCCTATCAAGGTGGTATGAAAGCAGTGGTTTATGGTGATGTGATTCAAATGCTAATTCTCTTTTTGGGTATTTTAATTTGTCTCGGTAGTGGTCTATATTATCTCGGTGGTTGGGAAAATTTTCTGGCCAACGTTAGCGAAGACCGACTTACAGTCATTAATTTTGATGCGTATGGATTTACGGATAATGAACAATTTGGCTTTTGGCCAATGTTATTAGGTGGTTTTTTTCTCTATGCTTCTTATTATGGAACAGACCAAAGTCAGGTTCAGCGGTTGTTTTCTGCTAAAGATCTTCCTACTGTGCAAAAGATTTTATTGTGTAATGGTTTAATGCGATTTCCAATTACCCTAGTATATTGTATCATGGGATTGATCATTGGAACGATGGTTGCCACCTTACCTGAATTTCGAGAACTCATCCCAAGTGATAAACCAGATTTGATGATTCCAATCTTTATTCGAGAGTATCTTCCTCATGGCATTATTGGAATCTTAATGGTAGCAATATTTTCGGCGGCGATGTCTTCCTTAAGTTCTACCATCAATTCTTTAAGTGCTGCTACGGTAGAAGATTTCTTTAATCGAGACAAAAAACTTCCCGACGAACAATATGTACGTTATTCAAAATATGCGGCTTTGTTTTGGGGTATCGTCTGCATTGTCTTGGCATTTTTTACAGGAGATATTGCTGCCACGGTGATAGAAGCGATTAATAAAATTGGTTCTGTTTTCTATGGGCCTATCTTTGCCACTTTTATTGCTGCGATTGGGATTCGACGAACCAATTATATCGGGGCCAATGTCGGTTTGTTAGCTGGTGTATTAGTCAATGTATATCTCTGGTTATACTGTCCAGAAGTATTCTGGTTTTGGTGGAATGCGATTGGTGCTGTGGTGACTTTGTTCTTCTCAATAACAGTAAGTGCCGTAACTAAAGCGCCTCAAAAGCAAGATGGAATGACCATCGAAGCATTCACTTTCGAGATAGATACTGGAAAGGTTATTACACTGCTTGCCTTTGCTGCCGGGATCATTTTATTCAGTTATATTTTTCCATCATTATTTTAGAATAGCTTAGTGAGAATACTCCTTGCCTGTGATAAATTTAAAGGTTCCTTAGACAGCGTCGGTGTCAATACTGCGCTGGCGAAAGGATTGCATAAAACTCAAGCCGAGATTACGACCATCATTCACCCGTTGGCGGATGGAGGGGATGGTACTCTGGCGGTTTTGAGTCAAGCAATCGATATTCCTTTTACCCAGCAACCGACCATTGATCCACTGGGCCGTGTGATCATAGCGCCTTTTCTAAAAGACCGACAGACCGCTTATTTTGAGTTGGCGGCAGCTTCTGGCATTTCCTTATTAAAAAAACAAGAACGGAATCCGCTCCGTACCACCACGCTCGGTACCGGACGTGTGATGCGAGCAGCCGTAGATAGGGGCGCACGTGATTTGGTGCTTGGGCTAGGAGGAAGTTGTACGACAGACGCAGGCCTGGGAATTGCGTACGAACTTGGGGTACGTTTTTTTGATAAAAATAAAAAATCAATTATTCCTTCTGGTGGAAATCTTTTGGAAATTGCTAAGATAGATACTAGCCAAGCAGTGAAGATTAATTCTTTAAAAATTTTATCTGATGTGTCCAATCCATTATATGGACGAAACGGTGCCGCTTATGTTTTTGGACCACAAAAAGGTGCTACAGACAAGGAAGTGGACTTGCTTGACCGAGGTTTACGTCAGGTAGCTGAGTTGATTGAAAAAAAGACTGGACGCTCGATCTCAGAACTGACTGGCGGCGGTGCAGCGGGAGGAATTGCAGCGGGTTTAGCTGGGATATTCGATGCCAAAATTACCAATGGCTTTGAGTTTATCAAAAAACAAACCAACTTAGCAGCAGCAGTAATGCAAGCAGATTGGGTGATTACTGGTGAAGGGCAGCTAGACAAAACATCCTTGGATGGAAAAGTAGTGAGTGGAGTAGCAGCCCTTTGTAAAAAATATCAAAAACCATTGATTGCGGTGGTCGGTGGATCGAAACTCTCTCTGCTGGAAAAAGAAACTTTGGGTTTACACAAAGTTTATACGGTCTTGGAAAAGGCCGATTCAGTAGAAAATGCTATTCAGGACGCTGAACGTTATCTGGAAGAGATCGGAGTGGATATTTCATGCGTTAATTTATAGGTAATGTCTCAGTGTCCGATAATAACAGATTGCCAATAGATCACTATGGCACTAAGGGTTTTTCTTTCAGAATAATTTTCTTAACTTTCATTCTCAAAGTATAACAAGTACCCTATGTATGTATGAATAAACTAAGATTACTATATCTCCTTCCTATCATTTTATTTGCCACCATTCTACTGGCGACCGATTTTAGTAAGTACGATCATACGGACAACTCGACTACAGTTACAAAAGAGGTAGCGGCTAATACAGATGATTTTGATAAAATGATGCAAGCACTTACCCATCCTCGTTGCCTCAATTGCCACCCAAGTGATAATAAACCAAAACAAGGAATTGATCAACATCCTCATTATTTTGGCGTCGCTCGTGGTAAAGCAGATCATGGGTTTGAAGCTACCAAATGTAATACCTGTCATCAAAAAGAAAATAATGAATTCTCCGGTGTACCTGGAGCACCCCATTGGGGACTGGCTCCCAGTAGCATGAATTGGGAAGGTTTATCAAAAAATGAAATCGCTTCTTCTATGATGGATAGAAAACAGAACGGTGGTAAATCACCCAATGAAATTCTTAAACATTTGACAGAAGATCCTTTAGTTCTTTGGGCTTGGGATCCAGGAGTGGATGTCGCTGGAAACCCTAGAGAAACACCGCCAATTTCAAAAGAGGAGTATATTGCTGCCGTGAAAAGTTGGTTTGCAGGAGGTGCAGTGATTCCCAAATAACTTCAATAACTGTTGGGGCAATTAATAAAAATTAATAAAAATGAAATTATCTTTTAACATAAACGGACAACCACAATCAGTGGAAATTGAAGATCCTAATACTCCGTTACTCTGGGTAGTACGAGATATAATGAATCTAAAAGGAACCAAGTTTGGTTGTGGAAAAGCGGCTTGTGGCGCCTGTACACTGCATGTGGATGGGGAAGCCGTACGCGCTTGTTCCTACCCAGCAAAATTTGCCGAAGGAAAGAAAGTCGTCACGATTGAAGGACTCGGAACAAGAGAAAATCCACATCCAGTTCAGCAAGCTTGGATAGAACACGTCGTGCCACAATGTGGTTATTGCCAACCAGGATTTATGATGGCCACCGCAGCATTACTTGCCGAAAATCCAAACCCAACGGATGAAGATATTGATAATAATATTGTGAACGTTTGTCGATGCGCCACGTACACCCGGATGCGAAAAGCGATTCATCGAGCCGCTGAATTAGGGCAGGAATGATTGAGATTATTTATAATGAATAATGCCATCTATTGTGTTTCTTAACTGCAAAAAAAAATATATTTCAACGATTCAACGATTCAACAAGCGCAGCGCTTCAACATCAAAAAAAATGAACAAAAATAAAAAAAGCTCCCGTCGTAAATTTCTAGTTCGAGGTGGTCTAGGAACTTTAGGCGTCTTAGCCATTGGAACCTATGTTTTTAGGAATCCAATACGTCGTAAAACGTTGTCCATTTCGGAAAGCTTGATTCCACCATATAATGGTTCAGGAACAGAAGCAAATTTATGGTTTGAAATTACCCAAGAAAATCAAGTCGTTCTACATTCTTCAAAAGTAGAAATGGGACAAGGAACTTTTACCGGTTTGGCACAGATGGTCGCCGATGAATTAGACGTGGCCATCGAACAAATAAAAGTAGTGGGTGCCGCCAGTGCCACCGGAATCGTAGATGGACTGAGCACCGGCGGAAGTTTATCTATTGCTTCGTTGTGGGTTCCATTACGAGAAATGGCTGCCACGATGCGCGAAATGGTCAAAGGGGAAGCCGCTAAAAAAATGGGTGTCTCGGTAGCGAGTTTGTCCACCAAAGATGGCGTTGTTTCCGGAGGAGGAAAGACCATGACCTACGCAGAAGTAGCGACGGATGTTACCGATTGGGACGTTCCCAGTACACCAGATTTAAGACCCGTCAATACATATAAATATGTTGGTAAACCTGTTCCACGAGTAGATTTAGCAGCCAAAGTCTTTGGTGATCCGATTTTTGGGATGGATGCCGAGATGCCAGATATGTTACATGCTGCGGTGATTCGTCCAGAGCATGTTGGTGCGACTTTTAAATCGGCAGATACCAGCAAAGCAGCGGGAATGAGTGGAGTGGTAAAAATTGTAGAAACACCAGATTGGGTGGGGGTTATCGCTAAAACTTTTTCTCAAGCGTTATCAGCAAAGCGAGCGATAAAAGTAGATTGGGACATTCCCAAAAAATGGACCGAATCTGAGATCAAGGACATGTTACAAGTTGGAAAAGGGGATCGGATGATTACTCAAAAAGTAGGTGACGAATTAGATCCCGAAGAAGAAGGAGTAGTAGCTATGGAATTTTCTAGTCCGATTGGTGCGCATGCACAAATAGAACCAAACGGTGCCGTAGCCCATGTGGTCGATGGAAAAGCAACCATCATGCTTTCTACGCAAGTAGTAGGTATTACCCAAAAGCAAGTGGCCACTGCATTGGGGCTAAAGAAAAAAAATGTTAATATCATTCCCACTTTCTTAGGAGGTGGTTTTGGTCGCCGATTGAATACATCACATGCAGTGACGGCGGCGAAGTTGTCGCAAGCAGTAGGGAAGCCCGTCAAATATTTTTTTACCAGAAAAGAAGAATTTCAAAACGATACCTTCCGTCCGCCCACGCATCATATCATGCGTGGAAAACTAAATGCCAATGGCTTGTTGGATAGCCTTGAACATCATTATGCCAGCGGAGATGTAGCGATTAATTCAGCCTTGATGCCCGGTGTGGTGAATACCATTTTAGGAACGGATATTGGAGCGATGCGTGGTGCGAATATCATGTACGGAAAAATCAAGAATCATCGATCGGTACAATGGCATACCACGTTGCCTTTTGCGACCAGTTGGTGGCGAAGTCTAGGATTATTGGCCAATACTTTTGCCATCGAAAGTTTTATCGATGAGATGGCGCTGAAAGCCGGAAAAAACCCAGTAGATTTTAGATTGGCCATGCTCGGCACAGCAGGTAATCAAGCAAGAATTCGAAAGGTGATCGAAGTGGCCGCAGCAAAGTCTGGTTATACCGATGAGGTGGTTGATGGCAAGGCCATGGGTTTTGCGGCTTCGATTGATACGGGGTCTCCCTGTGCACAAGTGGTAGAGGTATCGATGGTAGACAAAGAGATCAAAGTGCACAAAGTAACTTGTGCGTTTGATTGTGGGGTAGCGGTTAATCCAGACCAAGTACGATCACAATGTGAAGGTTCGATCAACATGGGCATCAGCGGAGCGCTCCACGAAAAGATGACGCTAAAAGATGGTCAACTGTATCCAACGATTTATGGTCCATACCAGATGGCGTTGATGCGAAATACTCCTAAAGAGATTGATATACATTTGATTCAGGGAGCGGATGTGCCATTACCAGTAGGTGAGCCGCCATTGGGTCCGATTGGTGCAGCGATTGGGAATGCGGTACGGAGATTGACGGGGAAGCGAGTGGTGGATTTGCCGATGCGGATTGTTTGATGTGTGAATGTGCGGATTTGTGGATTATTTTAAAATTTAGTAACCGTTGAACCTGCTGATTGACTGGAAAAGATCTTATCAGTTTCTATGTTAATGGAATGGTTTTTAACAATTTTATTGTTAAAAAGTGTTTTGTTTAAGTATTGAAATTAAAACTAAAAAAATAAAAGCTATGTTCTTATCAAAACATTTTAATCGCCTTTTGGGTGTTGTATTCTTATGTCTTATCTTTTTTGAATCGGCCGATGCGCAATTAAAAAAAGGTGATTACCATGTAGATTTTCGGAGTACGCTTTCTTATTCTAGTCTAACTAAAAAGCCCTCGTTCGGTTTGGATATCACCTATCTTAAAATGACCGGTAATCGGTTTATGGTAGGTGGAGGACTATTATTTCAGCGGAGCCATGCCAATGGAGGCTTTGGAATTAGCTCCTTTACTAATTTACAAGTGCGACAAATATCTCGGTATTATGTTGCGACGGGTCGGGTGGCGCCCTTTATTTCGTTGGAACACCTATTTTTTGTTAGTAAATTCGAAGGATCTGCTGAGCATTTTTTGGGCTATCAGCTAAGTCCAGGACTAGGGCTCACCTATTTTTTACGACCTAATATTGCGCTGGAAGGATTGCTAAAATCCAATGTACTGAATATGGGAGACTTTGATTCGGATCAGCAATTTATAAATTTCAATCTT
This sequence comes from uncultured Saprospiraceae bacterium, assembly GCA_937928405.1. Taxonomy (GTDB): domain Bacteria; phylum Bacteroidota; class Bacteroidia; order Chitinophagales; family Saprospiraceae; genus JALZUU01. Next base: position 51,286 of record CALFWZ010000009.1, on the reverse strand, counting down.
GGGTTGAAATTATTTTTTAATGATAAATTCTTTGCAAAAGCGGAAGCACTACCAGAGCGAATTTTAAAGAAGGGAAATATAATCAGTTCTACCAGGTTGAATTTTCTTAAAGAAATTGGTGGAGCCAAAAATGGCTTACTAACCAGTGCACCGAATATTCGATATTTTTTGTCAGATCGATTAAATATCACCGCAGGATATTTACGTACTCGAGCAAGGACTCCTGTTACAGGTGGAGATGACAGAATCAATAATCGGGTGAATTTATCATTGGGTGCCGCCTACTATATCGGCTTATCGGATAAGTTGTTTTGGAATTTTGATTTCATCAACACCATCACTATGAACGGAGATAAACTTTCTGAAATGTTTGATAATGGCATTAGGGTTATAACGACTAATGTTAGCACTTCGCTCCAACATTTCACCGGACCAGCCAAACTCTATGGAGGGGTAGGTTACTACACTGCAAGTTTAAATGGCTTTGGTATTGACAGTGATGAGTTTGTAAAAGTAGCCAGTGATTATGAGCTTTTTTTTGGAGTGGATTATTATATTTCTGACTATATTTATCTGAATTCAGATCTTAGATATACGAATTTTGGTTCTTTGAATTTTAGAGGAACTGGGAATTCGTTGCGATTGGGATTTGGGATTGGGTTTATTATTGGGAAGGGAGGAGTGGTGGAAGAGGCGGAGGAGATGTGATGGGGCGAATTTTGATGTGAAATAAAAAACGGGCACTAAGACTTTTGGTTTTAGTGCCCGTTTTGGTTGGTAGTGTTTTGAGGTTCGTTTGTTCTATCCTATTATTCCTTTCAAGACTTTAATGAACTCACCAACCACCTTCATCTTTTTACCATTTTCTTCATTGATAATGATGTTCTTAAAAGAATCATCAAATGAATTTGGCCTTAAGATAATGGAGGTATGATTCCAGCTTTCTTCGGAAACTGTTTTTTCACTGGAATAGGTTTTGATGGTGAAAGCGGAATTAAAATCTTGGTCCTGAATATCCATATTTTCAATCAAAACAATTTTTCCATTCCGACTGCCTCCGGTGTATGTTTTAAATAAACAGATTGAACCGTTAGGGATTATTTTATTCATAGACTCACCGATAATCTTACAGGCGAAATAATCATTGCTATTGTTGAGATTTTCTGGTCCTTCAATTAGTGTGAATTGTTTCTCTGATTGCATCTCACTAAACGAACCAGCAGCAGCATAGAAATCGTAAAGAGGAATAGGGTTTTTTAATTTTTGTTCAAAGTCAAAAGTTCTTTGGATGGGGAGAATTTTAGTTTTCTTTTCTATTATTGATTCTACCTTAGTTTCTTTTTCTTGAAGGTAGTTGTACATGTTCGAGTTTACAGGATTTGCTAAATTGAAACGGATTTTTACGACTGGAATTTGTTTACCCTTGTCATTACTCATCGTAGTTTGCTTATGCAATGCAGGATTTACTTCCCCCATATAATAGAAGTCATTCCCTTCATCATTACTTTTTTTAATAAATAGAGGTAAACGAATAGGACCATTTTTACCTAAGATAGATTGAACATCTTTACTGTTTATTTTTCTATTAGATTTTGACATCCAATCAAATTCTTTATTATTGACAAACTCGTCTTCATATTTTGTTGATTCAGAAATATCATCTTCCTTATGATAGTTTACAAAAATTGGGCAATGTGCATTATCAGGACTGACTAAATAACCCCCCACGTTTTGGGCTACGGGATTTGTAGATACATTTAATATTCTAAATACATCTTTACGCGCATATTTTCTGTAGCGAATAAAACCGCCATCCCATTTTTCTAGGTCAAAAAATTTGTCAAAAGTATAAATAGAATATTCGGTTGTATCTAGTAAGAATTTCTTGAAAATATTGTTCTTTAAGTGAGATAGAAAGGTGCTTGAAAAGACAAAGTTTTCATTTTCAATCTTTAGAATATCTATTTCGTATATTTCCTTTGCAGAAAGTAATTTACCATCTTTCTTTTCTCTAATAAATTCAAAGTTTAAGTTAGAAACACAAGATTGAATAGTGTGGTCAGAAAGAATGTACTTGTATTCTTTAAGAATATGCTTTTTTAAATCGTTGATTGATAAGCTGCCATTTTCAATTAGATATTTTAAAATAATACTCTCTTCTACTCGTTTAGAATTATTGATTTCTTTTGCAAAAAGTTCAAGAAGTTTGATCTGTTTTTTTGTCAGTTCTTGGTTGATGTCTTGGTCAACTTTAAGAACGAAATTATAATACGATTTAGAATAATTCACAAACGAATACGGATCTCTAGAACCATGTTTTATAAAGTCCTCCATCATCGGGATTTTACCCAACTTATATTTCAGTAAGAAATAATCTTTTCTCAAGTCAGCAAGTAACTGCATATTAGCAGAGTCGATGGATCGGAATATTTGCTCTTTAGTAATTTTATCAAAATTAATAGTTGAAGCTCCGGGAATCATTCTACTTCCTTCGGTCATTAATTTTCTCAAGGAGTCCTTGTTGTAGGAAGTATCACCGTATAAGGCAATTGGAATCAAGTAATTGTTTTTATAACTCCCAATAAAATCAATTACTGTTAGATAGCTCTTTCCATCTGCTTTTCTTAAACCTCTTCCTAATTGTTGTATGAAGATAATCGCAGATTTAGTTGGTCTTAGCAAAATGATTTGATTGACTTTTGGAATGTCAATTCCTTCATTGAAGATATCAACGGTAAAGATATAATCCAGCTTTTCACTTAAATTATCGGATTCTAATTTTTCAATTGCTTCAGCTCTTTTTGCTTCTGGACTATCACCTGTTAACGCTTCCGTATTATATCCTTTTAAATTGAATAGCCTAGATAATTCTTCTGCTTCTTTTTTTCTAGAACAAAAAATGAGGCCTCTAGTAATCCCATTATCACTTCCATAAAACTTTGCTTTTTCGGTAATACGTTCAACTCTTTCACTAGAAACTAATGCATTAAATTCTGTTTTATCATCGATCTTTTTATCATTAATAAATAAATCACTTACACCGTAATAATGAAATGAACTAAGCATTTCTTCTTCCATGGCTCTATTCAGTCTGATCTCATAACCTATGTTGTGATCAAATAATTTAAAAATATCATTTCCATCCGTTCTTTCAGGAGTAGCAGTCATGCCTAGAAGAAACTTAGGCTCGAAGTACTCAATTAATCGTAGATAAGAAACGGCACCAGACCTATGAGATTCATCAATGATAATATAGTCAAAATGTTTTTTTGGGAAACTTGTTAGATGTTCAGATTTTGAAATAGTCTGGATGGTTGAAAAGAGAAAGTCCGCATCTAATTCTTTTCTATCGCCAGAATAAATACCCATTTTTCTACTGGGTCCAAAAACCTTACTAAATGTTGCTAGTGCATCTTTTGCAATGGTTAATCTATGAACGACAAATAATAACCTTTTTGGATTAAAAACTTTTGCATCGAAGGCAGATAAGTAGGTTTTTCCTGTTCCAGTAGCAGAAATTATTAAGGCTTTGTTTTTATTATCCGAGCGAATATCTTTGAGATTTTTCAATGCTTGTTTTTGCATTGAGTTGGATTTTATTTCAACCTGAAACTTAGACAAAGTTGCAGTATCCCTGCTACGATTTAGAATTAATTGCTTCTTATACAGCGATTCATACCATGAAATAAATTGAGGTGTAACCGGAGCGCCTTTTTCAAAATCAGCATAAAATTCTTTAAGAATTATATCAACTAAGCCACTTTTGTCTAAGGCAGATACTTTAATATTCCATTCCTTATTTGTGGACAATGCCGAGTCCGTTAAATTACTACTACCGACAATTAGATTATAGTATTTCTTGTTTTTAAAAATATATCCCTTTGCATGCGCATCTCCTTTTGTCGCAATTCTTAATTCTAAATTTTGGAATTGAGATAATCTTTTAAGTGCCTCTGGTTGTGTGAAATTTAAATATTGAGAAACTAAAATCTTCCCTTTTATTTTTCGCGTTTCTAACTCTTCGAGTTTGTTAATTATGGCAGCAACACCACCGGTTGTTACAAAGGCTACAGAGATGAAAAATTGGTCGCAATTTTCAAGTTCATGAAGAATAGTTGAAAGGACTTTTTTACGTGGTTTTTTCTGGTTGACAAGCAACTCAGGTTGATAGTCAAGATTAGATAAGATCGTTTTATCTACAAAGCCAGTTTGTAAACTAGCATTGAATATTTGGATGAATTTATCCATTCGATACTAATTTATTGACAATGGGTATGTCGGCTGCGGCCCAATCAAGTTTTTTAAGTTCTCCGATTGTTAACCATTCTTGACTTATATGTTCGTTAAGAGTGAGTTCTTTTGATTCGACTTCACAAATAAAACTGTGCATTGTTAATTCAAAGTCTGGGTATTCATGAACAACGGTTAAGTATAGAGATTTGATATCGATTGAAATACTTAATTCTTCTAATAATTCTCGTGTTAACGCTTCTTCTTTCGTTTCACCTTCTTCAATTTTTCCTCCAGGGAACTCGAATTTTTCAGATATATAAGCTCGTTTATTTTTTGGTCTTTGAACACACAAAATTTGATCTTGAAAAAATATTATTCCTGCGACAACTTCAATCTTTTTCATTATTAAGCACTAATTCATTTTACTTGTTAATAGGGTTAAAGATATGTTTTTTTATTGATAGTTTGCCTGCTTAGCCTATTGGTACTTTAGATGGCTATCTGTTGAATTTTTTAACATAAAAGAATGCATAAAACACCCCCACAAAAAAAAACACCCAAGCACTCTTGAGCGTTTTAAAAACGAAATACAGATAGAAAATAGACCAGTCTTGCCTAACAGCCTATTCCAAAAATCATACTTGCTTATTTATAAGTTACCAATTTGCATTTTTTCCGATTTTTTCTTGATCGGTGTTCGTCCTTTGGGACGGCTAGAGCGGCGGCGTTGCGAGCGACTATTGGACGAGTCATAACTTTGGGAGTCCTCTCGTGCGCAGCCGAGTTTAAATCGGAAACCGATTTGGATTTTATAGTTAAGGCCGTGGGATTGAGAAAAATCGTAGGAGAAATCGTTGCCTTGTTTTTCGTAGCTGTCCATGTTGATATAATCGAAGGATGGTGCGTAGTCTGCGCTGAGGCGGATATCGAAATCTATGTTGGGGTGGATGCGAATCAATCCACCGATGCTGCCGCCCCAGTTCCATTGGTGGCTACTGACCACTTGGGTATTGGTGGTTTCTTCGTAACCAGGATATTCTTCTGTTAGCCTAAGTCTTTCTTGTCCGGAAACGAAGCGCAAGCCGCCGTATCCTTCTAGGTAAGGACTAAAATTGGATCGTGGTCGGAAGATGAGTCGGGCGGCAAGTTGAGCGTCAATTACCGCATTATAGACGCGACTTTTGGCGAAGGCATCTAAAGGATCACCAACCAAGATGTTATCTTTGGCCATTTTACCTACGATGCCGTTAAACCGTATTCCGGGATGGAAACTCACGTTTTGTGCATACGGATTTGTATCGTAATAGGCGCCTAGGGAGAGGCCGTTGCCATAATGAAAACCACCTGCCGAAAAATCTTTCAGTGGCTTAAAGAAAATGTAATTCGCATCTAAATACCAGCGACTACAAGAAGCGTACTGCGCATGGATGGTCTCAGAAAAGATCATAAACGAGCAGATTAATAGCATTAGTTTTTTCATAACTCCGATGTTTTGAATAAGTTAGTAAATATAGCTTTAAAATATTTTTAACTCAAAGATAAGGGAGTGAATCGGATATTTCCAAGTAAAAATAGGCGGGTTAACGCAGATTTAACTGTTAACATTTTCTTTTTAAGGAAATATCAATGGCTTCTGATGATCGTTAGGGGGGATTTTAAAAACAGGGCAAGCGGTGTACAGATTTCTCTGAGACACCGCTTGCGCTAAATAGACATTTTGTTTTTTTTTTGAGGACTGGCTTAGTTTTTTTTATACCAGTTTATTTCGACAAACTCGGCGCCTGCGCCAAACAAACCGTCCCCACTGCAATCGTAAAATATTCATTCGTAGGATCTGCTATATTGACTTCCCAGATGTCTCCTGCAAACAGGGACATCGGTTCGTAGGTGGTACCGCCGTTGGTAAAGTCGCCATCATCATCGCGGAGTAGGTAGTAGATACCATCAGCCGTTGGTGGCATGGCAGGAAGATCGAAGTTGGGATCGTCTACTTCTACTTGGAAAAGGGCATTGGTGATATCAAAATGTTCTGAAAATTTCCAGGTACGGTCAATACTGGCCAGGTCAACGCCAGGAATGCTAACATTGGCAGTTACCCAATTAGCATTAGCGGGTGCTCCATCATTTCCCCACATCAAGTAGGTTCCGTCTGCTGGAATGGAGTTTCCATTGAGTTCATTGGTCGAAGCAATGGTTCCTTGACCGATCGTAATGATTGCTTCTAATTCCATAGACTTGGATTGCTTTTGATGTAGTCCAGAACAATCATCCCGACCAATTCCCGCAATATCATTGGCGTAGCCATCGCTGACATCTTTTTTGATGGAACCAGTCGAAGAAATATAATTTTGGGTCATGGTCAATCCATATTTGACGGCTAAATAAGAATTGACCTTTTGTTTTTCAAGACTGGAAAGGGTATCCGTAAATACAATAACCTCAGATATTCTTCCATTAAATAGTCGACCTCCATCTTGATCTAAAAAAGCACTCGCTGATTTTCTACCAATAGAAACGGGCCCCGAAGTTGTACCGAGTGGTCCGTAAGCAGGTGCTTCCAAAACTTTTGAGGCATCTAAATCGGAAATGGTCACGGGGACTGAGGATAACAACTCTCCATTTCTATAAAATTCCTGTGCATCGTCAAAGTCTACTTTCATTTCTACCAAAGCAGGCTCTGGTCCTTCCGAATGAAAAAGTTCTGTATTGGTTCCTCCGTAAAGATTATTGGTATACATCCCATAATCATTATCTGAGTAGATCATTCCATAGCCACCATTGGATTGTAAGCCAAAATCAAATACGTATTTGTCGGTACCAGCGACCAGATCTGGATCACAAACTACAAAAACATGTAGACCATCTTTTTCACCATAAATATAATCACTCCCCAGATGAAGACCATCGGAAAAACCATCGTTATAGAGTCCATCAAAGTCAATTCCTGGATTAAAGTTGATGGCACTTCTCCTAAAGGTCGGATCATCCGTCGAGTTGGCATCCGCATTGGCAGAATATCCATTGATAGATTGATCGGCCCAAGACGTCACATCACTACCATCTACGGTGGTATTGGTTCCGATTTCGGCTTTTAGCCAAAGCTGCATATCTTGTTGTACACCACCGGGAAAAACTTCATCGATTCTTCCATCTCCGTTGTCGTCGATCAGATTATTACAAATTTCGTCAACTGTAGAAATGGCTACCGCAATCGTAAAAAAGTTTTGCCCACTAATTGCGGTAATCCTAGAATAGGATGACATCCCATCAAAAGTATCCAGTGGGTATCTAAAAATTCCACCGTTGGTAAAATCTCCATCATCGTCGGTTAGCAAATAATAGTTTCCGTTCGCATTTGCTGGCATCGGAGGTAGATCAAAATTTGGATTGTCAACATTAACTTTTACATCCACGGTCTGCGCATAATTGATATCATCTATTTTCCAAATACGGTCTATTATGGCAAAAGTATCTACTACGTTATTCCAATTTGTATTTACTGCTGCTCCATTATTACCAATAGTGAGAAAACTTTCATCATTTGTAAAATTATTTGCATTAGCGGCGTTTGTGGCAGCGTGGAACGAACGCGAGATAGAAATAATTCCATCAGAGTCGGCAGACTTAGATTGTTTTTGGTTTAGACCAGAACAATCGTCTCGTCCAATAACTGTAATATTATTTGCGTACCCATCGCCTACATCTTTGATTAGCGTTCCACTAGAAGAAAGGTAATTGTGATTTAAAGTCATTCCATACTTAAGTGCCAAATAGGATTGGATTCTTTCTTTTTCTATCTGGCTCAAAGTATCATTATACACCAATACTTCGGAAATAACTCCATTAAAAATTCTACCGCCATCATTTGTAATAGATTCGCTGGCGGATTTTCGTCCAATAGATACAGGCCCATTTATATTGTTAAGACCTGTTTGGTAATCTGGTGCTTCATTGATATTACTTGCGGTAAGTGAGGTAAGTGGACTTGGATCAGTTGAAAATACAATTCCATTACGATATTCTCTTCGATAACTACCGAACTCAATTTCCATTTCTAAAAAGCAAGCTTCATCTCCGAAACCATGTCCTAAATGCCTCTGACTTGATGGTGAATAGCTTCCTAGAAAAGCATCGGAAAAAGTCATTCCGTAACCACGATCTATACTTTTACCAAAATCAAAAACATAATTATATCCTTCGTTATCAGCAGTTGGATTACAAACTATATAAACATGCATTCCTTCCTTATCTGAAAAGATATAATCGGCACCTAAATTTAAACCATCTGAAAAATCATCTGTGTAATCTCCATCGAATTCGATTCCAGGATTGAAGTTGATGGAATTGTTGGAATACAAAGGATAGTCTGTAGCATTTACACTTGCATCGGCAGAATAACCGTTAATGGACTGATCCGCCCAAGAGGTTACGTCACTTCCGTTGGTAGTGGTATTGGTTCCAGTTTCGGCTTTTAACCAAAGTTGCATATCTTGTTGTACACCGCCAGGAAATGGTTCATCTATTCTACCATCATCATTATCGTCGATCAGATTATTACAAATTTCGTCAACTGGTACCCCTGGCTCATGGACAATGGTAAAATATTGCCAACTTCCAGGAGCTAAGGTAATTTCATAGAGAGAACCTGTTGTATTATTTAAGGCAGCTGTTAGACTACCGCCATTGGAAAAATTACCATCTAAATCAAACATGATTTTATAGCCACCGATTGCTCCGGGGGTTAAGGCTGCAATATCATTTTCAGGATCATCCATATCAATGGTGAAGGTGATGTTTTGACTGATATTGGTATTGTCAATTTTCCAGGTTCTGTTGATTCTTGAATCTGAACTAGGTCCTCCGACAGGACTCCAAGTATCTACGGTTTGTCCATCATTACCAACAATAAGAAAGTTTTCATCTGAAGAAAAAATATTTGCATTATTTTGATTGGTAGGGGCGATGGCTCCAAGAGATAAAGTGACGACTCCTTCTTGCTCGATAGATTTAGATTGTTTTTGGTTTAAACCAGAACAATCGTCTCTACCAATTCCAAAAATATCATTCGCGAATCCATCGGTAATATCTTTTATCGTCGTTCCTGAGGAAGCCGTATAATCGTGTGGCATGGTCAGTCCATACTTAAGCGCCAAATAGGATTGGATTCTTTCTTTTTCTATCTGGGTCAAAGTATCATTATACACCAATACTTCTGAGATAGCGCCCATAAATACGCGATTCTGATCCAGATACTGACTGGCAGATTTTCGGCCAATAGAAACTGGACCGACCGTATGATCTCCATTGGCAGCTGTTCCGTAATGATCGCTTTCTGCTATTTCAGTAGCGGTCAGTTGACTCAAAGTTATTGGAGTTGAGGTGACGATAGCACCGTCTTTATATACCGTTTGATTATTATTAAATTTAACTTCAAACTCAATTAAAGAGGGAGCTGGTCCTGTAAAGTGATTGAGAAAACTAGTATTCCCTCCAAAAGCACTGGGTGTGGTTGATCTAGTCGTATTGTTAGACCATCCAAGGCTATATCCATCACTGACGACTCCTCCAAAATCATAGACTTTATCATATTGCAGACCGCCCGCTGCTGTATTGACCACCGCAAAAATATGGACTCCGTCATTGGTGGAATAAATATAGTCTGATCCTAAATGTAATCCATCTGAGAAATCGTCGGTATAGGTACCATCGAAGACAATGCCCGGATTATAATTAAGTTCATTAACTGAATAGATAGGATCATCGGTAGAATTTGAATCTGCCTTAGCTGAGTAGCCATTAATAGATTGATCCGCCCAAGAGGTAATATCGTTTCCATCGATAGTGGTATTGGTTCCGGTTTCGGCTTTTAGCCAAAGTTGCATATCGGATTGGACACCACCGGGGAAGGGTTCGTCGATTCTACCATCTCCGTTATCATCAATACTGTTATTACAAATTTCGTCAGAGGGGCAAGAATTACAGCTAATCCAAACTATATTGGGTCCAACCGTTCCATTCTGAGTATCAATAAAAGGAGCTGCACCGGGAGGAGTAGCATCAATGATGGCGATATCACCTAAAACAGAACCACTGGTTGTCTGTTCACTCGAAGAGGCAATGTTAATATCGCCACAGGTTGTTCCAGTAATAGTACCTCTGTTAGTCCAATTGTTAGCACTCATACATCCTCCTGCAATAGTCCCAATCGATCCACTAGATTGAACAAATGAAAAATTAACATCAATAGTTCCCTGATTAATCCATTCACCATTTATGGTCCAGTTATTTGTGGTTATATCCCCTGAATTTGTCAAATAACCATTACTGTTATCACTAAGAGAAGTTGCAATCGTCAAAGATCCATTGTTGATTAAAATATTTTGAGTTGTTAAATCTCCATTTATAAATGAACCTGCGTAATTATGATAGATAGCACCAGACCTTATATCCAAATCTCCATTTACATTAAGGGTCAGAAAGTTATTGACGATAAGAGAATCTGTAAAAATAGTATTAGATGAAAAATCAATTATTCCATAATTATTTACAACACTATTGTCATTCGAAGAGTTTGTAGAAATTGTGAAAACCTGAGAATTTGTTGCACAATTCACTAGTTCACCTCCAAACAAGTTTAGTGTTCCCGTAAAATCGGCACTAGGATCAAAACATATTTTCTCTCCAACGTTTACGGTGTAGGTACCACTATCTGGCCCCGTGATTGTATAAGTACATCCGGTGCCTGGGCACTGGCTTAGGACTCCATATGGTAATGAGATTAAGAAGACCAATAAAAGGAAAGGATATCTTAAATAAAAACTCAAACCTTGACGATGCGTGGTCATTTTATATTCGATTATCAGTGTTGTTTGTAATGGATATTTTCCAAATATTTTAGGAAGGTTTTTTGAGCTTGAGGTTCTTAATAAAAACAATAACTATCAATATATATTTTAATTGTATATTTTTTGCGAAAATTATGCCATTTAAAGCTGTTTGGAGGAGTATTTTTAGGTTAAATCTAGTTTGTTGCTCAGATAGGTAGCAAACCAAAAAATCTGAAAACCTTCGCTTTCAGATTCTATTCCTTAATCTTTCTAATTTGATAATTTAGGTTCAAAAAAAGCCAACCCGACATATTTGCCGAGTTAGCTTTAAGAGATTATGTGGATTTCTAAGATTAACTTTATTCGATTGTTAAAGTATTTTTAGCCGTTGGATTGAGTGGGCAGAAGTATTCGTATTCTCCTTTTGTTAATGAAACTACACTTGTCAAAGAACTAGAACCATTGCTTACAGGAGCTTTTACATAAGCTGGTTTAATATGATACATCGCATCGTATTTTCCTTTAGGTACTAGTACGAATCCTACTTCGTGGTCGACTCCGTCGTTAGCAATTTCAAATTGGTACTGACCTTCTTTCAGCGTTAGGGAAGTAGTCTCAAATTTCCCAGGTAGTTGAGTCAGCTTGATATTTCTGACGTCATTGCTTACCGTTAATGGGTATTTATCTGTTGGGTTAAGTGGGCAGAAGTATTCGTAATCACCTGCACTTAGGTTTACTACACTAGTCAAAGAAGATTTTCCGTTAGCTACCGGTGCGCTTACATAGGCCGGTTTGATATGATCGGCAGCGTCGTATTTTCCTTTGGGTACTAGCACAAATCCTACTTCGTGATCGACACCGTCATTAGCGATTTCAAATTGATAAGCTCCTTCTTTTACGGTCAGTGATGTTGTTTTAAATTTGCCAGGCACTTGAGTTAGTTTGATGCTTTCAGGTGCTTTTACGGTCAACGCATATTTACGAGTAGGGTTGAGCGGGCAGAAGTATTCGTAGTCTCCTGCTTTTAAAGAAACCACATTGGTCAAAGAACTTTTATTGGTGGCAGCTGGTGCTTTTACATATGCTGCTTTGATATGATCGGTCTGATCGTATTTTCCTTTGGGTACGAGTACAAAACCTACTGCGTGGTCGACTCCTTCATTGGCGATTTCAAATTGATAATCTCCTTCGGCTAGCGTTAAGTCTTGGATAACAAAAGCACCTGGTGTTTGGGCTAGCGTAATCTGTTGGATTTGTGCGAAAGAAGGAGTGAAAGAAAAGCTTATTAAAAATAAACTTAAGGTTGCAATGAGATGGTATTTCATGATAAAGAATTTTTTATGATTTAAATTAAATAGAGATTTGTATGCTCTTTTGTCGATACAAAGATGCTGGGAAAGCAAAGATTTTTATAGGTAGATTTTTCCTTTTGGTAGGGAGATATTTCCCTTTGTTGAAGATTAGAGGGAAATCAAATGCAAATGCAAGAGTCAAGTGTCCGGGAAAAATGTCGTAGAAGGATAAGAATAGTAGTAGGTTGAGGAAATGGAGACTGGTATTAAAGGTTGGTATTGGATGAATAGGTCTTAGGGAGTGATCTCAGAGAGATCAAAGTATGTTAGCCGAGATACGAGGCGTTAAGAACAGTCGATCTCAGCGAGATCGTAGTATTAAAAAGCAAGAGGGAATGCAAAAGCAAAATCAAAAAAATTAGAATGGTGTTTTTAATCGTTCTGATCTAAAAGCCATGGGACTGATCCCCTCATTATTTTTAAAGAATTTAGAAAAATGACCAGCATCTTTATATCCCAAATTATTGGCAATTTCTTCATTCGTTTTATCAGAATATAATAAGAGTCGTCTGGCCTCTAGTAAAATCCGATTATTGATGACCGCTAACGGAGATTTTTCCCCATATTTCTTAAAAAGATTAGAAAGGGTTTTCGGTGATTTAAATAAGAGATCTGCATAATCCTTGACTTGATGCAATTCATGGAAGTGTTCTTCGACCAGTAAATTATATTTTCGAATGATATCCATCTGTGTAGTCGGTAGATTCGGTTGTGGCAATTCCTGTCTAATCATTCGGGTTGCTACAATGAGGAGCCTTTTTAATAAAGTTCTGAGCATTTCTCCCTGAATATGATCCTTGATGCTAAATTCTTCTTTAAAGAATTCAAGAATCATATTGAATAATTTTTTCTCCTTTTCTTTGAGTGAAACAATCTGTGGTTGAGAAGATCCAAAAAATAAGAGACCATTACAAGAGACTTGGTCATCGTGGGTTTGAAGACAAAAGAATTCTCTATTAAAGACAAAAGAAATAATACCTTTGGTTCCTTCCTTGACTTGCATCACATTTAAGGGCGTACAAAAAATTACTTGATCTTTTTTTAGGTGGACGGAGTACCCATCGATCAAGATCTCCGCCGCAGTTTCTCTGCACCAAACTATTTTATAAAGTCCCTTTTTATTTAGTAATTCTAAAGATGGTTGGCAGCTAAAATCCGTTACTGAAAATAAATCTCCATCTTTAAAGGTAGTATACTCTAATTTCATCTTAATTAATAATGGTTAAAAAATGTCCATCGAATTTAGGCTGTTTAACATGAATCAGTTAGGTAAAGTTTTCAAGAAGGGTAGAAAAGGTGCTTGATTGTCGGGAAGGAGAGGGTGGATATTAATAAGCGCATATTCTGGGAGGGTTTATCAGCTTGGTTCTACAGTTTTTATTTATATTAGCGGTTAGTATATTAGTCAACTATGCTAAACCTCCAATCATATACGCCAATGGAAGCGATCGTCCCACGGGGATCGGTAGATGATCTATGTGTAGAGATTGCCAACCTTTCTGCCGATGCACAGTTGATCTCAAGAGGCGATTTTGATGTCTATCTGGCGAAAGCAGGTGATATTCCTAATTTGTTGAGGGAGATTGGAAGATTGCGAGAATTGACTTTTCGATCTGTAGGAGAAGGAACGGGAAAATCGTTGGATATTGATGCGTATGATAAGGCGTATTTTAATCTTTTTATTTGGGATAGAACGCAAAAAGAAATTGTAGGCGGTTATCGAATGGGGTTCGGTGAGTCCATTCAGGAAGCAGAAGACTTAGAGCGTTTTTATATTAATAGCTTATTTAAAATCGATGCAAAAGCGATTCCCATTCTAAAACAATCCATTGAACTGGGTAGGTCTTATATTGTCCCCGAATATCAGAAAGGATATTTACCTTTCTTTTTGTTGTGGCAAGGTATTTTGAAAGTTTTGGTCCGAAATAATCAATATCGATATTTAATCGGACCCGTTAGTATTAGTAAATATTATTCTGGTTTTTCAAAGAGCTTAATCATTGCTTTCGTTAAGTGTTATTTTTTTGATAATGACCTTGCTCGTTATTTCAAACCAAGAACGCCTTTTCAGCCTACCGTCGAAGAAGTCAGCTTAGATGAAATGATCAAAGGAATAGAAGGGGACGCATTGACCGATTTGGAATCTTTTCTTAAAACCATTGAGCCAGATCATATTAAAGTGCCAGTTTTGTTGAAGCAGTATACCAAGCTTAACGCAAAATTTATCAGCTTTAATATTGATCCAAATTTTTCAAATGCCTTGGATGGATTGATGATCTTAGATCTAAAAAATTTACCAGATGCTATCCTCGAATTATTAAATGAAAAATAGTCAATGAATTTTATCAGGGCCTTTTTGAGGATTAGTTTTTTTGCCATCGGATCGATATTTTATATTTCCAGATATCTCGTAAAAGCCGCTTTTGTCGGAAATGATTTGGATCGGGCGTTGCGAATTCGTAGACAATGGTTTTGGTTGATTAACAAAAGTCTTGGCATAGCGTTAGAGATTTACGGAGCCCTGCCAACGGAACCAGGCTTGCTAGTATGTAATCATAGATCTTATTTTGATCCCATTGTCGTCATGCAATTTCTCTTGGCCTTGCCCGTAGGAAAAGCAGAAATCGAGACTTGGCCCATTATCGGCTATGGCGCAAAAGTTTCAGGGTCTATTTTTGTGGATCGAAACACAAAAGAAGGTCGAGAGAAAGCCCGAAAAGATATCATCCAAACGTTACAAAATGGCTATTTCGTAATTAATTATCCCGAAGGTACAACCCATATCAATGCACAAACCATTGATTTTAAACCTGCTCTTTTTAAAGATGCTGCGCAAGAAGGATTTACGATTTATCCCGTCGTACAAGAATACCAAAAAGACGAAGATGCCTGGATTGGAGATGATACGTTCCTTCGCCATTTTTTTGAATGTTTTGGTAAGAAAAAAACGTTGATGCGGTTGAGCTACGGACCTCCTTTGAAATCAAATTCAGGCGAAGAATTAATGGAATTATCAAAACAATGGATTGATAAAGAATTGTTACGTATTCGAAAAGACTGGCATCATTCCTATTCCCCTAACCAATAATAATGATCCAACGAAGCTGGTATAAAAAGAAACGAATCTTGGGGTTGATCTTCCTAGTTGTTTTGTTTTTTATGACAAAAATGGAATGGGCAAAAATCCGTTATGATCGGCAAGATTTGCTAGAGCGGATGAATGCGCAAAATACTACACTCGCTCGCTATGATACTAGAAAATTAAAGGATAAAACCCTGCATTTTATCAAAAGAATCAATCAAAAAGATTTACCAATTTTGTTGATGGTGCACGGTTCTCCCGGAGCCTTAAATGCCTACGAAACTTATCTACAAGACCCTACTTTAAATGCTCAAATGAACCTGATTGCGGTGGATCGTTCTGGTTTTGGATATTCTGATTTTGGTATAGCAGCATCCAGTCTTGACCTTCAAGCCGCGCTGATTGGGGAGGTTTTAAAAGATTATCCAACTCAAAAAAAGATATTGGTTGGACACTCGATGGGTGGACCGGTGATTGCAAAATTAGCAATGGATTTTCCAGATTTAGTAGACGGAATGGTCATGGTGGCTCCTTCGATTAGTCCAGATTTAGAACCTTCTATTATCTGGCGAAAAGCCTTAAATTTTCCGTTGATTCGTTGGTTTACGCCTAGTGGGTTACGCGTTTGCAATCAAGAGATTATCCCTTTAAAGCAAGAACTAGAAAAGATGCTGCCTGGTTGGAAAAACATTGAAATTCCAGTGACCATTGTGCAAGGTGAAGATGATTTTCTAGTGCCAAAAGAGAATGCCTATTTTGCGAAAGCCATGATGCCAACCAATCCTACGGTAGCGACAACCATGATTAAAGGAGGAGACCATTTTATTCTTTGGAGTGAAGTCGATTTGATAAAAAAGGAGATCTTGAAGATTTTAAGGAAGGTTGAGAATGAATAGGCTTTCGGCTGCTGGCTAGGGTGTTCAATCTACCTTAGAAAAGTAAATAAAAATTTCTTGCGTAGTTACTTCAAAAATATCAACATCAACTACAACCGCAATCTCAAACTAGGAAAGCATAAACATGTAACTGCGTGCTATTTAATCGATTAAGTCCTTTTTTTCTAAAAGAGAAAATAATTGAAGTTGCCTTTGAAGTTGCTCTTGCTCTTGAGATCGCAAATGATTTTAAGAGCAGGAAATCTGCAACTTTCGCTTCCCTGATTGAACACCCTCAAACTTCCCCTACCAAAGCTGAATCAATTGAAAAATTCCTAAACCAAAAAATAAAACACTGACGATTTTGTTCGTATACTGGTTAAGTGTTACCACCTTTTTTTCGATCAATTTGCTACCCCAGATATATCCTAAGAAAGCCAGGAAAGCGCCAATCGTAGCTCCAAAAGAAAAGATAAGCAGATAAGGTTGACTATTAAAATCCATACCATTTGATACCAGCCAAATGCCTAGAAAAATCCAAAAAGGAAGAATCAACACATTCATCAACCCAACGACTACGCCTCTGAAAAAATCAAAATAATCATAGGTGGAGCTTGGTTGTAAATTGGAACTAGGTTTTTTAAAATAATAATAAATGGCCAATATCATAAAGACGGTGATGGCCACTATTTTAATAGAAGATTCAAATGCTAAATTTTCGGTAAAGAGTTCAAGACTCATCAAGGCGAGATAGGTATATCCAAATTCCATCACGGAAGCACCCAGCGCAATTAGCAAGCCAGCTCGCATTCCTTTTTCAATGGTTTTTTGCGTAATCGTCAAAGTAATTAGGCCAATAGGGAGTGATCCTAAAAAACTCAAAATTAAAGCCACCAAAAAATAAAAAATAAGATGCATGAAGTAGTTTTTTGTGGACGATCTGATATTGAATTTTCTCTCAATCTTTAACGTCGTATAATTCAATTATCCTTGTTGGATATTCAATTCCCTTGTAGTCCGTTTTTTTTTGCTCCCTTCATATACGCAAGATAGGAGCGGACGCTTTGAAAAGCTTCTTTCCATGACATGGCGGCAACTCCTTTTTTTTGTTGGATTTTACTTAGATTGTAAATTATTTTCCAATGACTAAATATATCTCGATATGCTTGTAAAGTCCCATATTCAGGATCGTAAATATGTGCCGGTTCACTAGCGATACCATTAAATTCTAATACTTTAAACTGTTTTCCTTGTTTCAATAATGCTATACTTTCGCATTTTATATCGAATCGGCCATAATGAATACCTTCCATTTTTAGGGCAATTTTATCAAAGACTTTTTCGAGTGTTTTGTCAATATATTTATTGCCATTTAGAAAAGTAGTTCCTCGGCAGTGATTACCGATCGGCTCCAATTCAACCTGCGCTCCTAAGGTTGGAACCTTTATCAATAAATCCGAGTAATCCTTTCGGAATCGTTCTAATTGAAAACGAGCTCTCGGATATTCCTCCATTAATTTTTCTATCGTAGAAACACCATCGCCGGTTACGCTCAGTGTTTTTTTTATACAAATCGAAGTAATCTTTCCTTCCGTCGCATCTGGAAAGCGATGGTAGAGAATACTTACTTCCAAAGGATAATTGATGAAATCCTGAATGATAAAATCAACGGATATTTTTTTTAGATAGCCTGCTAAGGCTGCACTATTTGCTATTTTTTCAACAAGGAATCCTCGTTCTCCAACATCCGGTTTGGCAATCAAGGGAAAAACAATGTTGGCCTTATTTATTTTTTCTAAAATAGTATCAATATTCTTTTCTGCTTTTGGAATTAAAATAGTTGTTGGAATCGTCTCGGCCGGAAGGCGATTAAAAATATTTATTTTTGATTCTCCCATGACGCCACCAGTTTCAATGACCGGATTCACCGCGCTAAAATAAAACAGCGAACGAGATCGAATACCAAAATACAACCAAAAGAAAACCGTAGGAATATTGGCGATATAAACTGGATAGTATTCCCAATTCGTCCACTTTACATAAAAAGAAGATTGCTGAAAACGTTGCCAGAATTGCTTCACGATGCCCATTTTTTGTGATCCTGGATAGTGGAAAGTACAAGCGCTGGACGGACCATTAAATTCATAATAAGGTATTTGAACTCCAAAGGTAGTCAATTCTAAGACGATGTACTTGGCAGTGCCGTCGGGGAGGTTACATTTGACCTGAACTTGAAATTTTTATAGTTGCATAATCTCAATAAAGCTTAACTTTAAGGATTTTAATAAGTACAGGATAAAATTAAAAATGCCACTAAGCCACTAAGGATTTTTTCGCAGAAAAAATCTTCTTTTCTTTATGCCTTTGTACCCCTAAAATGATTTTTCAGGACTTTTGTCCTCTACTCAGAAGATTTTATGAAAAAAATATACCTACTCTTTATCTTCCTTGCTTTAGTGCATACCGCCATTGGGCAAGAAAAGTCAGGAAAATATCTTGAATTAGGACTTGAAGTACAACAATACCCAACCGGATATTTAGCTGGCATCAGAGGCGAACTAGCCTTAACCAATCACCATGCCTTGGATCTTAGAATCGGTTATAATGGTTTAGACCATAAAGATTTTGGGGTGCATAATACCGAAGTAGGTGGCGGTTTTGGTGGCTCGCTTAGTTATCGATATTATTTTAATCCAACTAATGAAAAATGGTTTGCGGGTCTACGGACAGATCTATGGTTTAATGAAATTGATTGGACCGATCCATCGGTTGATGAACTTGAACCCATCATAAAAGGTGTTACCAATGTCGTAGTTTTACAACCGACGATTATCGGTGGGTATCGATGGGCGGTGAGGGATCATTTTGCAATTACGCCTACCGCTGCTTTTGGGGCAGAAATCAATATTATTACGGATGGGGAAGCAGTAGGGCAGGGTTTGATTTTACTGTGGGGGGTGAGTTTGACGTATCGGTTTTAAGCGTTTTTAAATTTATCATTCAGATGTACACAACTCCCATCTCAACAAAAAATAGAAATTCACATCTAATTTGGCTTATGTCCAACTAATGAGGTCGATCAATGACCCATTTTATTTTACAATAGACCATTGTTTCAAAAAAAAATAACATTTTTCTTTAAAATTCGGTAACGAAATTTACTCATGTGATATACTCTTATTGTAATCTGATTTTTTACTAACCGAAAATCATAACATGAGATATCTAAAACACACGCTTACACTCCTATTTTTTATGGTCGTTTGTATGTTTTTTGTCACTTGTAAAAAAGACAAAAACTTGCCTCGGGTTAGCTTTCCGGAGGTTACCAATATCAATGCTGATCCCGTATCCAAAACTAAAGCAACGATAACGTTTAATCTGGGCGGAGACTTAGTTGATAATGATCCTGTTGTTGAGATGAAGATATGCTATAATGAGCAAGGATCGTCGGAGATAATGACAAAAGATATTTCTTCGGATCAAAATTTTGTCATTCTGGAAAATTTATCTGCTAAGACCGATTATGAATATACTATTAAAGTTTTAACAGCAGAAAGAGAGAAAGATGAAGGAGAATGGTTTGTTTTTGAAGGGCTTTCATTTCCGACAACTTCAATAGAGGTTGTTTTAGACACCAATAATATCGTAGAGATAGAGCAAGATGTAACACTTTCAGCTAATGGTATTATTAAAGATTTTAACGAGATAAACCCTGATGATATTGAGACTTTTGGCCATCGCTGGACATTTCAAGACAATGGAAATACTGTTGTTAGAATTACCAGTTATACGGATACGGACGAAGAACAAATTTCTACTGAAGGGATTTTTACTTCTGTTCTGCGTTTGGCAGATTTTACTAAAGATATCTATAAAGTAGAAGCCTTTGTAAAGCTAAGAAGTGATGTTGATACGACTTTTACCATGCCACCATTTCCTTACAAGTTGAAGTCAAAAGGAAATTTTTGGGCAAAAGTGTCTGATAAAACTTCATTGAGTGATCTTGAATATTTCTTTGATGAAAATAATCATAAGGCAATAGTTGATAATACTTTTGAAGATGTATTTGGAGATATTTCAGGTCTAATCGGAGGAGTCAGTTTTGTTCGGAATGGGGAAGCCTATATAGGTTTAGGAAATAACAATGGTCAATATCCTACTAAATTCTACCAGTATGATGCTATACTTAATAAATGGGTTGAGGCAGATATTAATTTTCCTCTTGGTGCCGAAGGACGCATGTTTGCCGTCAGTTTTGTTGATGAAGTTACGAATGATGTATATATAGGGAGTGGGTGTAGAAACTGCGATGATTATTATCAATTCTGTGATGATCCGACATCAACTCAATTAGTGGATGGGATAACGTTCTACAACGACCTATATAAACTAGAAAATAACTCGAATGAATTTGTGTTACAACCGCAAGGTAACAATCCTATTACAGATAGGTTTGCCGGGTATGGTTTTTATTCGGGAAAGCCATATATAGGTGGTGGAATATCTAAAAAATATAAGGGGGATAAAAATGGAAATGGAATAATTGATGAGGGAGAATGGATAGATGGATTTAATGAAGATGGTGCGAATGGAATGATGGATTCAGGTAATGTGTGCTATGATATAGCAGATGATCCTGAATTTGGGGAGTGGGTAGATGATGGTGACGTCGGAGAATTCAACTCTGGAGAATGGAACTGGATGGGTAATAATGATAAAATATTTGATACAGGGGAATGGGTGGATAACGGTGATGGAGTATTTGATACAGATGAATGGATTGATGACGGTGATGGAGTATTTGATACAGGGGAATGGGTTGATAATGGTGATGGAATATTTGATACAGGGGAATGGATTGATAATGGTGATGGAGTATTTGGTATAGATGATATGGTTGGCAATCAACAAGTAACTAATATGAATTTTGATAACTTTTATAATAATAATGACGGAATATTATTTAATTCAGGTGAGTGGAATTGGAGTATGGCGAATGGCGGAAATGATGATCTAGTATTTGATTCAGGTGAGTGGAATTGGAGTATGACAAATGGCGGAAATGGTGATTTAATATTTAATTCAGGTGAGTGGAATTGGGGTATGGCGGATGGCGGAAATGGTGATCTAGTATTTGATTCTGGTGAATGGGATTGGAAAAGTGATACCAATGATGACACCAAATTCATTTTCGATGGAGGAGATTGGGACCCAACTTTAATTCCAACGGCTCCCTTTGAAGTTGTTTATAGTGAGTGGTATGATGTTCCGCCTTGCAATGGCATTGTTGATGGTGGTGAAGTACACTTCACATTAGGGGTAGATTCTTCTTTATATAATTATAATTCAGCTCAATGGAATCCACCTTTATTATTAGAAACCAATCAAAGGTTAGGAGCTAGAATATGGCAAATTAATACAAACACAAGCAGTGATATTTTTATGGTCGGAGGAAATAGCGAAGCTTTAGGGCAAGCGTCCCCTACAGATCCTTATATATTTGAATTCAATAGCACTTCATGGAGTCCTGAAAATTCCAGTACAAGCTTTGCCACCAGAAACTTCCCCTATAGTTTTGTCATCAATAACAAAGGCTATGTAGGTGCAGGAGAAACCAATACAGGCGATATAGTCGCACCTGATTTATGGGAATTCAATCCAAATGTTTCTTCTGAAAAATTTAAAAATCGAAACTGTGGTATTCCCCCTCTTACCCGAAGCGTCAGTTTTTCCCTAAAGAATAAAGGCTACGTAGGTTTTGGAAAAACTACTATTGGTAGTGGTACTAACTTAAAGGAATTCTGGATGTACGTCCCTTGTCGAGACGATAACAACTGCAACTAAATCCACGACTTTATTTAACTAAAACATTTCTTATGAAAAAGATGATAACCTTTTTATTGGTTTTTATATTTCTGTTGTTAAATATGACAGGATGGACTCAGGAAAACAATAATACGTTGTTGAATATGGGGCAATTCGAGATTACTAATACTACAGATTTAGCGATGACGATTGATAATCTTTCGTTTGTAAAAGACAATCAGCCCAAGTTTCAAGATACACTAGTTCAAAAGGGTAGTCGGAGTTCGATAGCTAATGTAAATCTAGAAGTAGTCTCGGGAGATTTACTAATTAATTTTGATCTAGTGTTAGAAGCAGAAGAGTATCATATTGTTTTAGAAAAGATAATAAACCTTGATACTAAAGAAGAGTTTCCTTTATATCCTGAACATATTTATGGTGATCATGGAAAATTTATACCAAGGATAGAAGGAACCCATAAAACGATTACCATTGCCAACCATGCAAATAACGCTAATCCCTTTTTACTTTCTGGAAAAATCAAAGTTTTGCTGAGGGTCCAATCCCTCAATTATAAAACTTATTATGGTAAGTTTTGGAATACAAAAGTCAAATGTAATCGCCCACCTTTAAAGTGGTATCAAAAAGGAAAAATTTGGATTCCTCCTGTAGTAGTTACAGGGGTTGGGATAGGCCTAATCTTAGTGGATAAAGAGTACCAACCATTCTATGACCGTTATCGTAACTATCCCCGAAATATAGCAGATACTGAGGCAGATTATAAAGAAGCGAGCAGAATCAAAAAAAATGAGAGAAGACAAAATATCTGGGGAGTAGGTTTGATCGCTGCCTCGGTTGCTTGGATAGGGATACAATCCTTGAGAGATAAAGAAAGAAAAAATACCTGCATAAAATATTGCTGCCAAGGGAATGAACATTGTGCGCAATGTAAAAAGAAAAAAAAGCGAAAGCGAAGAGGTGAAAAAATAGACTTGGGTTTTGTTGACCCTAGTTCAGATATGCTAAATATCGACGCTATTTCTTTCGATTCCAATTTGGCGATAGGTATTAAATACACTTTTTAAAATTACTTAAAATGAAACGAATCTACATTTTATTTTTTTGCTGTAGCTTTTTTATGATCTTATTTATACAAGAAGCCAATAGTCAAACGGAAAAAGAGAAACCTTGCTACGATCATCTTTTAAGGGAAGGGAGGCGCTACTTTAGAGAGGGAAAGGAATTTGCGGAAGCTTATAATCGATTTTATGCTGCCAAGAATTGCAAGGAACTCGATAATGATTCTTTAAGAATCATGAAATTAAACAAACTGGATGATTGGATTCAAAAAACTTATAAAGCATCGGATGATAGATTAAAAAAAACGCTAGACTCTCTTCAGAGCTCCAAAGACAGTATTTTGAACTTAAAAGGAAAGGCGGAAGCTTTAATTATTCGATTAGAGAATGTCAATATAGACCTAGATAGAAGAGAAAAAAAGGCGGTACGAGAAACAGCTTTTAGTACCGCAATTGCGAATGCCTTAAAATCACAAAAAGCGCTTAGGAAAAAAGAGGTAGATTGTGCGTTATCCTTAGCTTATGCTGGGTATAAAAATATTGAGCGTTATAACAAAAAAAATGTAGAAGATACTATTTCGCCGATCCCTATGCCTGCCATCGTATTTGAAGCTTTTGGAAATGCAGTTTTTGAAAAGTATCAGCATAAAAATATAACGGGGCACCAGGAAATTATGGAGTTCAGAATCACTCAAAATGAGCATAGATTATTGACCATCGGAAGGGATTCTATTGTGAAATTATGGAATATGCGACCTTTTTCTGCGGACTCGATTAGTCGGATGGATTCGGTTGTTACTATGCTAAGTGATAACCATATTATCTCTGCGACTCTCTCAGCAACCGGAACAAAAATGATATTAGGTAATAAGGAGGCTACCTCTTACATTTGGCGAGAAGGTGATACAAACTTGATCTCCTTAGATCATAAGGACGTGGTAGCGGGAGCTTTTTTAAAGCGCGAAAAAATCTTGACTATTTCTAGAGATGGAAGTATTAAAATGTGGTCAGAAAAAGGCAGCCTAATAACCTTAGAGCAGGATGGTGATTTGAAGACATCCATCTTAGATATTCTAATTAGTGAAAAGTATAATAAAGCATTTTTTCGATCTGCCAGTAAAGTATTTGTGTTGGATTTAGACAATTTAAACCACCGACCCGAGATCTTGACCCACGGGGAGCGATATATTTATGGAATGTCATTGTCGCCAGAAGAAACGCATCTATCAACCATTGGTCACGATGGAAAAGCTAAAGTCTGGCTAGTTAATGGGGCACTTTCTTCGCCAGTACATACCGTGAATAATACTGGTGCTCCTGTTTATACGGTTGCATTTAATCCAAAAGTTGGTAAAGATAGAATTATGACGGGTGCTAGAAATGGTCTGGTTCAATTTGCTAGTTATAAAAAATCGATAAATAATAATACAAGCTTTGGAAAGGCGATTAAAAAGCACAAAGAAAGTGTGAAAAAAGTATTGTTTTCGTCAGATGGCAACCATGCAGTATCCGTCGCTGGCAATATGGTTCACCTCTACAGTGAAACAGAGGATAAAATAATTTATGCGGATAAAGATGGTTTTATTTCTTCGGTAGCATTTTCGCCGGATAGCCAATTGTTTGCCACAGGATCAACATCTTTTGATAAAGGGAAGTTGGAATTATGGAAAATAAATGGTGATTTGTTTGTAGAGCAATATTTTGAATCCCCGATTATAAAAGTTCAATTTTTAGACAAGGGTGCCCAAATTATTGTGGTGACAAAAAAAGGAGCCGTGACCATTTTTCCAAATCCCCAATATATACTACAAGCACTGAATGCCCATAAAATAAATCTAAATCTAGAAAAATGTGAAGAAGATGATGGAAAGAATTCTTAAGCCTCTTTAATTCCTTATATCGTGAGTAATAAAAAACCTATAATTTATACCGCATTTGCCAACTCTAGAGAAAATCCTTTGCCTACCTTAAAAAAGGAAGATGAAGAAGTCGATAAAATTTTATCCGCTAGAAATAATAGTGATTTTGTTGTGGTAAGAGATTCTTTTGCTACTCGAGCAAGTATCGTGAAAAATTTAATTCAGTACCAAGACGAACTAATCTACTTTCAATATAGCGGACATGCAGGAAGAGATCGGTTGCTATTAGAAGACGATATCGCGAATCCGAAAGGAATCATCAAACTTTTAGCGGCTTGTCCCTGTCTTAAAATGATCATATTAAATGGTTGTTCGACAGAAGGGCAAGTGCGTTTTATTCTTGAAAAAATTCCCAATATTGAGATTGTTATTTATACGAGTTCTGAGGTAAAAGACGAGGCAGCAACACACTACAGTATTGGGTTTTGGAAGGCCTTCTGTTTGAGAAAATTAAGTATTGGACAAGCCCATGAAGAAGCTATCAAATCGGCACAAGTTTATACGGGAAAGAAGATTAGAGACACTCGTGGTCTCGCCTTGGAAACTCCAATTGAATTAGATGAGATAGTATGGGGGATTTTGAGTTATAAAGAGTCAAGTCTGCTCAATATTCTAGAAAAATATCGAACTTCAAATGATGGTGAAGAAAGTCTTATAAATAAAACATTAAGAGAAAAACTTTTTACCGCCTTTGCTAAATATAATTCAGATATTGAAAGAGCCATAGAGGATTCTATTTTAAAAGAAGAAGATCAAGTAACAAAAATTTTAGAAGCCTTACCCTTTCCACTAAGCGAGCAAATACGAAAATTATTTTCTAAAGAAGGAGAATTAGACGAAAAAGAGGATTTAAAATTTTATAACCGTATAGGGGTTGATAGAATGTATCAGATGATCAGTGCTTATAAAACTATGATTGAAACCGTCGTTTTTATTCATTTAGCACAACTTTGGGATGAAAAAATCAATCGTGATTTAAAACTAAATAAAGACCAAAATTCCGCATTAAAAAAAGTTTTTACGATTACATTAAGTGAGCGAAAATATTTCTCTCTAACCTCTATCTGTTATGTTGTTAATAAAATATTTCAGGAAAAAGGAATAAAAAATTTTTTAGAAGAATGGAACCATTCCGAAGTATTGATTGACGAAAGTCATGTTTTATTTAATGATTCTATCAATTATATGCAGGATTTAATGTTGATAGATTTAAAACAATTATCAGATCAAGACTTGGAAAGAAAATGCCTTGCTACGGAAAATCATTTGGCGAATATTTATAGTTGTTTGTCGTTTATCATAAATTATAGCATGGCTTCAGTGAGGGGGATTAGTGTAAAAAAATACAGACATAAATCTGAGGATGAGGTTGTTTACAAGCATACTGTAGTTCCCTTAGTAGCAAATTATAGCACGTCTCAAAAACCAATTCACCTTTTAGAAGCAATTGAAGAGGAAGATGATAAATCTAAATTTACTAATTCTGTTCTACTACTCAAAAAAAGCCAAGAAAAACAAAAGGATCGTGAGTCTTTGAATCTAACGCCATTTATAATTGACGATAATGGATTTAATCCACTTGCTAATAAATTAACAAAGATATATCACTTTTTTATTCGAGAAAAAACAAGGACCAATGATGAGATTTACACTTTTAATCATGTCTATAACAGGGGAGAGAAACTCGAAATCAAGAATGAAGGCCACTATCAAATAATCAAAGATCAATTTTACCACTTTATGAATTTTGTGTTGAATGCATGAATGATAGAAAATAATATTTAAACTTCAATCGATGGAAAAAATAAAAAGCCCTTTTAAATTCTTAGACTCGTTTACACGCAAAGACGGGGACTATTTTTTCGGGCGAAATAAGGAAATATCGGAACTCTATAATATGGTGTTTGAATCTCCTTTGATACTTCTTTATGGTTTATCTGGAACGGGCAAAACGAGTCTTGTTCAATGTGGCCTCGCTAATAAATTTGAAGGTCCTGACTGGCTTCCTTTTTTTATTCGTCGTAATGAGAATATTAATTATTCGTTGAATTCAACTTTAGACAAATATATTTATGATCATAAAAACCGGAACTTGGCCGAAAAGGTCAGTTATTTATCTAGAAAATATTATCGGCCTGTTTATATTATTTTTGACCAATTAGAAGAACTTTTTATTCTTGGGAATGACAAAGAAAAAGAGGAATTTGTCAGCAATATAAAGGAGCTTTTAGATGCTAAGTTATTATCTCGAATAATTTTAATCATTAGAGAAGAATACATTGGTCAATTGTATGATTTTGAAAGCCGTATCCCAAGTATTTTTGACTTTCGATTGAGAGTAGAACCTATGGGTAAAAAAAGAGCGATGGAAGTTATACAATCATCCTGCCAACAGCTTAACATTGACCTAGAACCGCAAGTAGCCAATAACATAATAGATAATGTAAGTAAAAAAACATCTGGAATTCAACTCCCTTACTTGCAAGTTTACCTTGATAAATTTTATATCGAGACTTATTACAAAACTTATCCAAATGGCATTGATGAAAAACTACCTTCTTTAATCTTTACAGAAAAGGAAGTTGATAAAATAGGTAATATTGACAACGTGCTAGAGAGTTTTTTAGATGCTCAAAAAGAAGAATTGCAGAAGATTTTGGAAAACCTAGGAACCGAAAAAATCCCACCGGAGACCGTTCATGAAATATTAAACGCGCTGATTACAGAAGATGGAACAAAATGTCCTATCCATTTTACTAGAGTAGAACATAATAAGCACAAAAATATTATAAAAATTGATGCTAAGTATAAAAACCATTTTCCTAAATTATCAGATTCAATTCTAAGTTATGCAATCAATTCATTGGATGCACGTAGAATCATTCGTTTTACTGAAAATGATACTGCTTTTGAATTGGCACATGATAGTTTGGCACAACTTATTAATCAAAAAAAAACGGATCAACAACGCCAAAGAGATGATACTTTAAGAAGTTTAAAAAATTACTTTAATGATTACGATAAAAATAAAATAGAGGACAATCTACTGTCGGGTAAAAAAATAGATCGCTACGAAGATGACCTTCCTTCTTTGTCTGATAGGTTGGGGGATGATATTTTAAATTATATTGAAAAAAGTAGAACGCATGTAGAAGAAGTAAAAAAGAAAAAGGCGGAGGAAAAGGCAGAAATAAAAGCAGGGAAAGTAAGAAAAGTTTTGTTACCGATCATAGGAGTACTTCTTGTTCTAGCGATATATGGCTTTTGGGATGCAGGTGTTGAGCGAAATAAAGTAGAACAGCTTAGCTTCGAAAAGCAATTATCCACCGCCGAGACCCGAATAGCGGGAGGTAATTTTAACCAAGCTTTAAAGGATATAGTCCGGGTTAGAGAAGACTTGGGGAATGTCAGAAAATACTTAGGTAATTTTAAAGAATATGAAGCTCAATTAAAATCAAATGCCTTAAGAGTAGATTCCCTAGAGTCAAAGTGTATTATTCTCAAAGGATTAATAGAAGAGGGAGACAGGTTTATGGACCAAAGCTATAAAGATTCTGCTAATGATACACTTTTATTTAAAGCATTAAAATGTTATGAGGAAGCATTAGAAATTTCAGTTGATAAATATGTAAAAGGAAAAAAACAAATTGTCGAAGAGCGTATTAATTATCGATTCTTGCATTGGATAAATAAAGTCGAAAATCTGGTTCGGCTCGACACCTCTGGATATGGATATGCCAAAGAGTATTTTTATGTCGCTAAGTATTTAGGTCAAAAACCAATCGGGGCGGATGTTAGAAATGATAGTATCTGGCTTAATAATATACTTAGAATAAATAGAATTGATAGTATTTTGATTAGTTCAAGATGATTAAATTTAAGCAAAAAACAAGTCTTTTAAGTTTTAAAAAAAAATTATGGAGGGTGGTATGCCGAAAAGTGTGTTATATGCCCTCTATTTTCTGACCATCACTCAAACGAATGAGTCAATCTTTTATATGCCCAATATTAGTATTCATTTTCATAGCGAGTGATTTGACCTTATTTATATCACCTCACCAACGTCACATCCCCCTGGTACATCTCAACCCAGCCATCGAGAAATACGACTTCTATATAATAAATATAAACGTTGCTATTGAGCTTTTCACGATTCATATTTCCATCCCAACCGTAAGTCAAATCATTGGGAGGGACGTTATTATGTTCTATCAATAATTCGCCCCAGCGACTAAAAACTTTAAATGTTCTAATTTCTAAAACATCTTTTCCACCATAGACCATAAAGTAATCATTCCGTCCATCTGCATTCGGAGAAAAGGCGTTTGGAATATAGATATTTCTGTCTTTTTTAACCAAATAAGAAACCGTATCCACTGCTTCACAACCATTCAGATCAATCACCTGAACTGAATACATTTGGTTATTGAGTGGAATCAAAGTAGTATCTGTACAAAATTCACAAGTTAGGTCAGGCGTCCAGTTTATTTCCGCTATTTCGTTTAGTGGATAATTAATAAATGCTTCTAAATCATATGCACAACCCAAAAGGATTGTTTCGTCGGGACCTAGGTCTACGATTAATTCTTGTCGGGTGGCGATGGTTAGCATGGTATCCCATTCACAACCCGTTTCATCTTGAATCGTTAAAGCATAGGTATTTGGTTCTAGAAAATTTCGCTCATTTTCAGTACTGAAATTCTCACCATCCAAAGAATAATTATAGGGAGCAATTCCACCGAAAATATCATTGACAATAATGCTACCATGAGGTTCTCCAAAACACGGTTGCAATAAGCTAATATCCGCACCGGTTGGTTCTGCTTCGTTTAAGGTGATTAAAGAAGAAGCTGTTGCGGTACATCCATTGGTTGTGTTGGTCACCAATAATTCATACGTGCCGGGCGCATCGACTAATGGCGTGAGGGTATTGGCGCCGCTGAGGATATTGCCGTCAGCAGTAGACCATTGATTGGAAAAATTTCCGCCCAAAGAAGATCCTGCTCCGCTCAATGTTATATCACCCACCAAGCAGTTTAATTCGCCGCCAGCAGTGGCCATTGCGACGGGTGTTTCAATATCTACGGTGACTGTTACAGAACCCGTAGTAGAACAGCCAGTGGTTTGATTGACGACCAAAACTTCATATTCCGCCGGCGTATCCACTTCCGGACTTGGCGTGTTGGCTCCTTGCAGGATATTTCCGTCTGCGGTAGTCCATAAAAAATCATATCCTTGATTTCCTCCGATCACATTGACCTGTAATACTTGCGTTAGATTATTCAAGCAATTTAACGGGGAAATAAAATCGAAATCCAAAACGGGCGTCGGTTCTTCCACAACTTCCACCATCGTGGTGGCGGTGCAACCTTGATCGTCTTCAATAAAAACTTCGTAAACGCCAGGTGCATCCACGGTAATAGAACTAGCCGATGGGTCTGAAATAATATTACCATCTAAGGTTGTCCAGAGATAGGTAGAATTTGTATTGGGAGAAACGGCCGTAGAAATAATATCCAAGGTTCCATCTTCACACAAAATGCTGATTGGATCTACTAACACACCGGCAGGAGAAAGGATTTCTCCCTGAATCAATTCGTATTGATAATCGCAAACATCCCCATTTTTTCCATCCATCATAAAATAATACGTCTCCCCAATAATTAAATTATTGGCGACTAAGGTTCCGGATTGATTATTAGCGACGGGATTGAGACAATTGGTGACCGATTCAAAAAATTGACAATCCTCTGTAAAAAAGAATTGCGCTTGTAGCCCTTGACCGGTTTGACAATTGTTTACGGAAATTTTTATTTCAAAGGAGGTACTTCCTGCGACGAATTTTACCCAGTTATTATTTTCTACACCGCCACAAAATGCATTAGGCGTACCAGAGTTGACTGCTCCTTGATTGTTGGCACAATAGCCGTCTAAAGTGCAAACATAAGGCGCCGTTTGACAAGTGTTGGAAGGGGAAAAAGGAACGCCACAAGGTTGTCCATAAACTTGAGTGGTAAAAAATAAAAATAATAGCCAAAGTCTAAAAAACCTCATTCGCTGTTGATTTAATTGAAGATCGAAAGTACCATAATTTAATGCTTTACTCAAGGATTCTTTAGCGCTTAATTTGTATAGGAGTTTGCAATTATAGACTTTTAAAGTTTATGTGCTTGCCTTTTTTGCACTTCTTTTATTATGTCAAATTTTTAGAGGCTGCCACTTATTCATCTACAAGAATTATTTTCGTATTTTGTGTGGACTTATATCCATTTACAAACCTATAAATTGATTGCTTTATTTTGAGAACTAGAACACGAGCTTTTACCCAAACATTATTTTTTTTATTTTTTTGTTTCCCTTTATTTTTATCTAGTCAGATCTACACACCGGTATTTCCTGATCTAGAAGGTGATACCCTTCTGATGGAATTGGCCAATACGTATACGACTACCACGGTACTTAATTACAGCCAAGCTAGAGATACCATGTATGGAATTATTGACAACGTTGCCGATACGGTCACTGGGGTCTATAGTGGTCATGCCCTCTATTTACCACCGGATGTAGACCCTTCCATTCATTTATTTATGAGTGGCTCTCCGGATGGCATCAATGCCGAGCACACTTATCCTAGAAGTAAAGGCGCCGATGAGGACGATGGGAATGGCAATGGATTTTCAGATCTACATCATCTATTCCCTACGCGAGTAGCGGTGAATGAAGCTAGAGGTAATTCTCCTTTTTTAGAAATCGAAGACAGCCTGACGACTTCTTGGTTTTATCTGGATCAAGAGCTAGATAGTATTCCGTTGCTTGATACCGCTTTGTTTAGTGAAAGGATAGACAGTATCTTCGAGCCTAGAGAAGCGTTTAAAGGAAATATTGCTCGTGCGGTTTTTTACTTTTTTACCATCTATAAAGATAATGCCCTGGCTGCCGATTCTACTTTTTTTGAACGACAGCGAGAGACGCTATGTGATTGGCATATTCAAGATCCGATAGATTCTTTAGAATGGGTAAGGACCTACAGAATTGCCGGTTATCAAGATAGTATACCGAATCCTTTTATTTTGGATTCCTCCTTAGCACACCGTACGTATTGTGAACCACTTCCATTATTACCATTGCCTATCACTTTAGCTCATTTTAATGCTTATGAAAATAAAGGAAAGGTTGAGCTAACATGGAAAACGACCCGAGAATTGAATAATCATGGTTTTGAAATAGAGAGACGTTCTGACAATCGAACCTGGGAAACCCTCCACTTCGTGCATGGCAACGGTACCACAGACCAAGTGCAAGATTATTCTTTTATAGACGAGCATCCGCTTTCGGGAGATAATTATTATCGCCTCAAACAAATAGATTTTGATGGAAAAATTGCATACGCCAATATCCAAGTTGTACGGATAGAAAAAGCAAATCTGGGAATTGTTGAGATTTATCCTAATCCAAATACTGGTGTATTTACCATGCGATTTCATAAACCAAAAAATCAGCCCTCTCGTATTCGCATTTTTGATGGTATCGGAAATCAAGTTTGGGCACAAGATCTTCCTGCCGCGGATACTACGACTGATTGGGAAAAGGAATTCTACCTACCACTTCCAGGGATGTATTTTCTGGTAGCCGAAATAAACGGTCAGGTGCAAACAGAAAAGGTGATGGTTAAAGAGTAGTGTGCATTAAATGTTTTACTATTGCTAAATACCTTGCTTCTATGTAAAAAATGTTACGATGAAATGTCTAGAAATTTAGCAGGAGGGGACTACTTATTAATCGTCCGCATTCCTCTTTTGATAATGTATTGGGTCGCTTTATCATCCGATGCCTTTTCCCATTTTTTGCAAAGCTGGATCACCCACTTCGGTTGTGACTTTGACGCATCATTTAACCAGTTGGCGACGGCATTTTGAACATATAAAGAAGGGTCTGCTTTTAGCGGTTCAATGATGGGTAATCCTAGTTTAGGTTGGTCGTGCAGTGCTGGTATTTTTTTTGTCCACACACCCGTTGGCCTCAGGGTTTCGGCGGCATATCTTCGGACGTTTTCGTCTTTGGATGTTGTCCAGGTGGCGAGTACCGAAATCGCCGTATCTAAGTCTGCTGCTAAGCGATCTTTGGTCGCAAAAATCACCACTTCTCTCACCCCAAAATGGGTGTCTCCCGCAAAAGGTTTCATGGCCGTCAATAATTGCTTTGTGGTTTTTTGTTGCGTAGCGATGGCCCAACAGGCCCAACTTCTAACTACATCGGAAGTATGCGTTTTTAAGGGTAGAAAATCTTTTTTATTTTTTAGGTTTTCACCAAATAATTGCCCAATAACTTTAACGTTGTTATTGGCGGAAATTTTCTTTTGACTGTTGACCGCCGTTTCAAATGTTTTGTACCATTTCGGTTGGCCCATCTCTTTTAAGACTGTTTTTAAAATGGCCAATTGATCAGCCGCTAGCCACTCCGTGAGGTTGGCTGTTTCAATTAATCCTGCGTTTAAGAATTTAATGACTGCTGCGGGAATATCTTGGGCTTTTCTGGCTCCTTTTCTGGTTAGAATTTCTTGACTTATTTTCATTTTTATTTTTTTATTTGGATAATAGAGCAAGATACTATTAGAATAAAACAAATTTCTTTTTTTTTGTTTAAAATTACACTCAGACGAAATTTACTTTTTTAAAGTCAAAAACTTCCATCCATTATGAATGCTCCTGAAATCCTGCAAACATCCTTCCCCCTACCTTGTGGTATGACCATTCCCAATCGTATCGTAAAATCTGCGATGAGTGAAAACGATGCCGATGCAGGAGGCAGACCATCCGATCGAATTATCAAATTATACGAAACCTGGGGGAAGAGTGGGGCCGGTATCCTTATTTCTGGCAATGTCATGATGAGTAAGAACGCGTTGGGGGAGCCTCATAATGTAATTGTGGAAGATGAAAAATTTCTAGAAGCATTAAAACAATGGGCCGATGCTGCTCAGAAAAATGGTTCCCACCTTTGGATGCAAATCAATCATCCGGGGCGGCAAGCCCCGAAATTTAATAAAGAAGTAGTGAGTCCTTCCGATGTTCAACTTCCCATGCTCAATATGTTTGATCAACCGCGTCCTTTGGAAGAAGCAGAAATCTGGGAAATTATAGAAGGCTTTGGACAAACGGCCTTGGTAGCCAAAAAAGCAGGTTGGAAAGGCGTACAAATTCATGGTGCTCATGGATACTTAGTGAGTCAGTTTCTATCAACAAGAACAAACCTCAGAGCAGATCAATGGGGCGGTTCGATAGAAAATAGAGCTCGCTTTGCCATAGAAATTTATAAAAATATGCGCTCAAAAGTGGGCTCTAATTTTCCCATTGGGATCAAAATAAATTCTGCCGACTTTCAAAGAGGCGCCTTTACCGAAGAGGAATCATTGCAAGTCATCAAGATGCTGGCTGACCAAGGAATGGACCTAATCGAAGTATCCGGCGGCACTTACGAAAAAGCAGCCATGATGGGCCGAAAACTCAAAAAAAGTACCCAAGAACGAGAAGCCTATTTCGCCGATTTTATTGTCAAAGCCCGCGCCGTCACCGACGCTCCACTATTATTGACAGGTGGTTTTCGAACCACCTCCGTCATGGCCAAAGCCATCGAAAATAAGGAATTAGATTTTGTCGGAATTGCTCGCCCTTTTGCGGTAAATCCATTTTTAGCCAACCAAATTTTTGAAGGAAAAATTCAAGAAGTACGAGCAGGCAATGTAAATACGGGGATAAAATTTATCGATAAAATGGGCTTCATGGATACGGCCTGGCATACCGCCAATATGAAACGGATGGGCTTAGGCAAAGCTCCCAATCCCAAACTTAGCCCACTCAAGGTGTTTTTGAAATTTGCTTGGGAGCATCGGAAGTAGGGGGGTGAGGTTGGGATTGTCACAATTTTACGTATTTTGGTGACTACCTATAAATGGTCCAATACAGGTAGATATAAGAATATGGGATAAATTTCCATTTTTAAATTTATAGGAATTTTAGAGATTGGTTATTTGGAAAGTCGACTTTCATTTCAATGATTAAAGAATCAAAGGTAATATTTCCACCTCCTCCGTTCTCAATTTTTCGTAAAGCATTAACCCATTGGGACTTGCCTGATGTATTTAATTGAATTAATGCTAGGTCTCCACCAGATCTAATCCAAATCTCTTGATCTTTCAATCCTTCTGGATACAATTTAGTTGTTATTTCTAACAGTTTTTCTTTAAGGCTAATAGGAATAAACGTTTCAGTTATATTTAGGTAATCTATAAATCCAAAAATAAATTCAGTAGCTGTCTTACTAGCATATTCATGCGAGCCTTTTTCCTCCACTTCACTTTTACCGTCAATTAAATCTGAAATTCCACGTATTAGTAATGATTTAATTAAAGGATAAGGTCTACATGCTTCTAGAAATCCAAGTCCTTCCATTTCTACTGCTAGAACATGACTACCGTTAATATTTAAAAATTTAGAAACTGATGAAGTTGAGTCTGCAATGACTTTTTCACCAGATGCTATTGTACCAGAAAAAACAGAAACATCATTTTTAAAATTTGGATTTGAAATTGAGTTGGCTAATGTTAACCATTCATCAGAGTTTGAAAAATTAATAGCCTTCACATCTAATTCATAAGATGAAAATGCAAACTGGGGTCTTGGTAAAAAGTCTACCGAATCTTTTCCTCTTTCAAACCCAAGCACATCACTCCCAATAACAACATCACCAATCTTAACATCTTTTCTTCCACCAGCAATTCCAACAAAAAAGATATGAGAAGGGTTAAATTGCTGGATAATTCGTTCTGTCTCTATTCCTGAGTTAATATTTGTTTGATTAGTCCTTCCAACTACAATTCTTAATTTATTTTCATTAGAAATGTATTCTCCTATCATATACTCTGTTCCAGTAATTGGATGTTCAAATCTTTCGTAATTTGGGAGTTTATCTAATACTGCTTTTTGTTCTTTTGGAATAGCCGTTTGGATTACAATCGTGGTCATACTTTTTTTTTCCATAAGTCTTTTAATATTTTCAAATTTTCATTTTGTGGATTTTCGTCAATCATTTTACTTAATAGTTTCTCAACTGTAATATTTGAGAAGCGATTCTTACGTAATTTTTTTAATGCATCTAACCACACTTCCTTACCTGTCCCATTAACTTTTAAGTCGGATTCTTCTCCTCCTGCTTCTGCCCAAATTCCTGCCATTGGGGAAGGGTAAAGCTTAATAGTAAGCTCTTGAAAATTATCCCACCATTCATTTTTTGAAACTTTGAAACTAATATTTCTTGTCAATCCTACTTTCACTCTATTGTAAAGGTTAAATAACTGATAGCATTCACTTAATGCCCCCTTGAAGCCGATATGAGAAGACGTTTTTCTATAGAGTTCATGTGCAATGGAGTTAAGTTGATGTTCATAAACCAATTTTCCTAAACGAACAGAATCAATTACATCTATACTCCCAGAATAATTATGCACATAATTCAATAAATATTCCTCTGGAGTATCTTTGTAAATCTCAAAAATGGGAAGTACCACTTTGAAATTATTGCGATTAAAATAAAGAAAGTCAGAGATAGCAAAATTAGAGATGTATTTCGAAAGCACTTTATCATTTGGAATAGGAAAAACTTCATTTTGACTGAGTGATTTTAAGAGGAATGCAGCAGTTTTTTTAAGAAAATTTGATTTGATATTAGAAGGTAACTTGTTCCATATATCACCACGTTTAGGGTAATCTAAAATATTTGCAAATTCAGATTCACTTATTTTTTGTAGTAACCTTGACTCAATTTTATTTCCATTTAAAAATGAATTATAAATTTCGAAGATTTGTTGTTTAGGATTTATTAATCCCTGTATCAAGCTATTCCCATGTTTAATTGCAGAAAGCCAAATTTTTTGCCAGTTCAAATCGGTAACTGTTATTCTATTTAAAAGTTTTGAATTTTCCTTACAGAATAATCCAGACTTTTCTATTAACCTTTTATCTCCATTTAAAAGAGCAAAATCAATGACTATATTTTGTTTGACTCCACTTATTAAGATTTCAATACCTTCGATTGACTTTGGATTTTGATCAAATTGAAGGTATTCTTCAATAGCTTTTTCGAACGTTTTTTCTATTTTTAAAACTGTTGCAAAAAGTTTGTACCATTCTCTGTCTTTGCAATAAATTTTTATCGAGTCATAATTTTTCTTAAAGTTTGAAGAAAAGTGTTTTATAAATAACAATTCGGCGTTATTTGAATTGTCAATCAAGTCTTTTATTCTAAAAAATATTTTAAAATCTTTTTTTAACCACTTAAGTAGTATTTTAATGCTTGTCGAATTCAATTTAAATAAAAACGGAATTAGTTTTTTTTCAACTGAATCCGTCCACCAATTTCTAGGAGACATCTTAAAATACTCTTGTAGGAATATTGAATAATCATTGTTTGTATTCCTTTTTAAATCAAATAAATTTTTTTCCAACCATTCTTCCACTATAGCAGTTAACTTTGTCTTACTTTCACTGTAACATTCTATTTTAAAAAATCTTAATCGAAGTAAATCTTCTCCGCTTTCATTTATAGAGTTTGAAATAATTTTTTGAAGGAGCTTTGCTTTATATTTAACTCCTTTCTTATTATCCGGTGAATACTTTGCGATAATACTTGCTAAAGTAATTAGACGCTTTATGTCATCTGTTTTTTCTAGATTTTCAAATGTTTCTATGATTTTAGCTACATAGACTACTTCGGTTTGTGGAATTTTGTTTGCCTTAATTTTTTCTTTAAATTGTTCTATTCTATTAATGGCCTGATCGTCTCTCCCTAGATATTGTTCAGCAAATTCCGTAAGAATATAATTTTCATTTTTTCTAATGACATTGTACGGACTATTTAAGAATTTACTCTCACTAGCTTCGGTAGTTGAGATAAAGTTAATTTTTCCTTCGGGAACTTGTGATGGATTAAAATAAATACCAAAGTTTAAATTCCTTTTCTGCTCAAAGCTGAGAATTGACCATAATTGAGATGTTGCTTTTTCAAAATTATCTTGACCAATCCAAATCGTTGTATTTCTATACTTATCTTGTTTGTAAAGCCCATGCACTGCTTTATTAAAGCGAGGCTTCAATTCTTGGAGAAATTTTAAAGAATATTCTTTTTTATGAATATATTTAATAGGTTTTATTTCAATTTCTTTATTTATCTCTTCAGGAAATATTCTAAGCAAAGACTCAATACTGTAAACTTGATTTAGTTGATTCTTTGAAATTGCTAACACATGAGAAAATACTCTTCCTCTTCTCACAATCTTAGAGTTGTCAGGATAAGTTTTCATAATCAAAAAATAGTCATCAACAATGAAGCCGCGAATATTTGGTTTCCAAGATGTACCGCTTGGTTTATCTTCTAAGTCTGATTTAAAAGCAAGATTTCTCGCAACTACTTTATTTTGTAATGTAGTTCTTAACAAACTAAAAGCCTTGTCTTTCTCTCCACATAGCAATTGATGTACTATTAATTCCATTAAGTTAATGCTTCAATAATGAATTCAGTAATGTCTTCGACTCTTTCTCCACTTTCTCTAATTATATATGCATAATCTTCGGGTGATCCCTCTTCTAAGTATTTCTTTTTATTCTCTTGTTTGGTTAAACTAAATCCTTGAGCTGAAAGGCCTATTATTTTTAATTTATTTTTCTCCCAATTTGATTCGACAAAATTCAGGAGAAGAGGTGCATATTTCAATAAAGTTTCTCTTGGGGTGACTCCTGTTTCTATTTCATCCCAGCATGTTAAACTAATTGTTAATTTAATTTGAGGATTTTTTAGATGAAAATTATTTTTTTTAAAAAATAAAAAGAATTGCAATAATTCAATTAACAAAGATTGATCAGACATCCTGTAAGTGCTTTGCTGCGGATCATTACTTTCTTTTGAGTATTTTTTTTTATAATTTTTAGAACTTAAATCAAAGCTGGAATCTAAATTAGTGAGCCTAATTAAGAAAATCCAATGATTACTTTCTTGAATCGACTTTTTCCATTTTTTATCAACTTCTCTTTGATTCATTATAACATCAATTTGTTCTCCTCCATAATCAGGACAATTAAGTTCAATGGTTTGCCCTTGAAACTCAATAGGTAATAAGAGATTTGAATTGGTCCCGGAAGAGGTAGATTCTGACTCTTTACCCTCTGCTAAATTTCTTCTTGTTTCTATTATCGGTTCAATGTTTTCAGCACCTCTTTCACAAAGCTTAATTCTGCTTTTATTTTTTCTTAATTTAGAGTAAAATTGAGCAAGAAGAGTTGTCTTTGAAGAGTCAGGTCTTCCAATTATTAATAGAGGTATATTCATGTTCCTTTATAGTTAAGAAAAAAGTCATTTTTATAATTTGATGAAATTGATAATTCCTCATTTGAAGGAATTACCAATTTTTCTATCAACCAATCTATAACTTTCAAGTTATTTGTATGAACCATCTCATCTGGCTCTCCTTTTGAAAAATTACTTATTTCGATTTCTGTATAATTTGAAAAGAGGTTTTTAAACTCACTTTTTAATGATGCAATAATTTGGGGATTAACTTTGCTAAGTGTATCCGATTTTGACCATGCTATAACAACAGGTCTTGATTGTAAGTCATGCTTTAATTGTTGAGCAATATCTATGATTTCTGTTTTAGCTCGATTTTTATGGTTTAACAAATCATCACAATCAACAAAGAGAATAAACCCTTCAGCATTTTTATAGACCCATCGAGCATTTTGAGCAAGCTCATCATTTCTATTTTGAGACCAATAAGTATAAACTTCACCAGATGCTTCAGAAATCAACAAATCTTTTAAACTATTATTTTTATCTCTCAGAGCTAAGTGTAATAATCTAATATATTCAGTGGGCGTAGGATCAGGAAAAGTTACTTTCTCTTTTTGAATCTTAAGCTTAGAATAAAGTTCATCCCAACCTTTGATTGTAAAAGTTCCTGAAAAGTTATAGGCTTCTAGTTTTCTACCATTAAATAAAAGGGTATATAGCATTGCTAGAAATGTTGTCTTTCCGGCATCCACTTTCCCCACTATTCCAATGCATATTGGGCTATTTCGACTCGTAACAACTGGTAGTTCATCTACTTTCAGTGGTTCGCCACTCCAGCTTAAATTCGATTTAATTATTTTTTTGGGGACCACCTTTCCTTCTTCTTCATTGGCAGCATTAGACTCTAACCAATGGCAGCAATTCTCACAACTACCTCCCGATTCATGACAATCACCAACTGGCGCAGCGCATTCTTTTATTTTACATTGTTTCTCCATAAGATTACTTCTGAGATATTATTTTTATAGATTGAAAATCATGGAACAACCATAGCATTATTTCTGTCATACTGATTTCATCCGAACCATTAATGCCGATTAATTTATTTATATTCTTTAGGGAATAATCTCCTTTTAAAAATCCAGAGACGAAAGCTAATAATGAAATTCTATTGTTGTAGTCAGCATGATAACCTGGAATGAATGATTCTATTTCTTTTGATTGCTCCTTAAACCGTTTAATAATTTCTGTAAGCTTTATTTTTTTATTGTCACCATTGTATACTTTTTGGAACACTTCCCTTAAAAAATAATCAGCACTTAAAGGATATAAAACTGGAACAAATCTTGAGTAATCAAAAGGCATAACTATAGGTAATACAGCTTTACTTATTTCTATATAACTCATATCTTTTACTGGCGAATAGCAAGCTTCTTTCCACCATAATAAGTGAGTTCTCATGTCAATTAATTGAAAATGATCTCCATCACCATTATCTTGATTATTGAGGAAACTACTAATTGTCTTTCCCTGTTTTATTAATGAACTAGATACTACTTGATTAATAATATCACTAACTCTTGAAGCAAAATGAGTTCCCCATGCACCATCAACTAGAGTAGGAGATGATGGATTTTTACCACCTTCTGCAATACTTAAGATTGCTTCTTTTATGTCCTTTTCAATTGTTGATTGGACATTAGAAGGTTTAGGGATTACTATTTTTGCTTGAACGATTTTATTCTTTTTATCAAAGGTCATAGACCAATTGGTTTGTGCTTGATTCTCAATTTGGCCACCTAATTTTTGAAGAAACTCAATTAGAATCTCTTTCTCTTTTCCTAGTTTATAATATCTGATAATGTTTCTACTTGTCAACCAAATTAAATTCCCATCGTTAATATCATCACTAGATATTAGTTCTAATGCCTCAAGAATTACAGCTCGAATAACGGTCAAGTGAGTGTCTCCCGTATTCTGAATGAATGTATTCCATTTTTTAGAAATTATTTTATTTACTTCTTCGACGATGTGATTATCCGCATTAATATTAGGGTCAAAAGCAACAAGAGTATAACTTTGAATCTTAGTTTTATTCTTACTTATTTTATTAGCAAGATTTCTTGCGGAGGTCTGAAGTTTACTAAATGCTGCATCGTCTTTGACTGTGCTAATTAGGTTTTGATTTAAAAATTTCTGTAACATTAATTTTGTTATTTTTTTATGTATAATTATTTTTCATTTTCCCGATTTCAAAATACCCCAAACAGTACGTTCAGAAAGATTAAATCTGTCAGAAAGCAATTCTACTAATTTTGTCTTTTTCTGCTTCTGTTCTTCTTTTATCTTTTTAAATTCATTTATCACCGCATAACCTTTAATGTTTTTAGGTGGTATCAAATCTTGGTCAATTAAGAAGATGATTAAGCCTTCATTTGACTGCATCAATTTATGACGGTGACAGTAATTTATATAGTTGTCATAAAGACATTTTTGAAAAGTATCCAATATCTTTTTTCTATTCTCTGTCATGTGTAGAATTTCTGTTATCGGTGTAAATGTATATGTGATTTTATTATTCGTATAGGACAATTTTCACCGTTTTCACCAAAATATTTAATCCAGAGAAATGTTCGTTTTTTTTGCAGTCATCTAGATTTAAGATGATTCACTTCATCTATAATTACATATAAAAAATTGATTAACAATTACTTATACGAAAATTAATTTTATACATCAATAATAATCAGATTTATTACCTTTGCAGTAGTAATTCTATTTTTTCACCGAATTTAATCTTCATTTAAAATGAAAAATAATTTTTTAATCCTGTTTGACTCAATGTCACCTAGTGAGGTGAATGAATTTCAGCGATTTTTAGAAGGATTTTACAGAGGACAAAAAGTAATGATGAAAGTGTTCCGATTTTATTGCAAAATCAATAAAAAAGGTAAAACCTATCCTAGCCTTAAAGTTGCCTGTGAGAAAATATTTCTTAACTCTTCACCAACTAAAAAAGAGTTAAGTAAACTTAGAAACAGCCTTTCAGATTTGAATTTGGCTATCAAAGATTTTTTGATATACAAGCAAACTAAAAAAGCAAAACTAGAGAAAGAATTTATTTGGTTACAAGTACTGGAGGATAGAAAACTTGAGCATAAAAGAGATTTACAAATTAAAAATATCTCAAAAAAAATAGCAGAGGAAAAATTAAATAGTATTTGGTTTCCATTTGGAAGAATGTTATTACACCACTTTCTTTATTTCCGAAATACATTTCAAAAAAACGATCCTGGCATAGTTCACATCAGAGAAGGGATAAAGAACTTAGACGACTTCTACATTGGTATGAAATTAAAATATGCTGCTGAAATAAAGAATCGGCAAAATCTTTTTCCTTCACCTTATAAACCAATACTATTAAAACCAATCATTGCTTCTTTAAAAAATAAGACCGAAATATCACTACCAATAAAAACCTACTTTTTATTATACAACCTCCTTAATGAAAATGATTTAAAGTCATTTCATAGTTTAAAAGATTTTT
This sequence comes from uncultured Saprospiraceae bacterium, assembly GCA_937928405.1. GTDB lineage: Bacteria > Bacteroidota > Bacteroidia > Chitinophagales > Saprospiraceae > JALZUU01. The sequence continues at coordinate 8,227 of CALFWZ010000009.1, read as the reverse complement.
TTTTGACAGAAGGAAATAGACTAGATCAAGAAGAACAAATAACTATTTTAATTTCCTCAATCAATTTTATTGCATCTGAAATTCGAAAAGGAAAACAAGAATTAAACAAAGAAGCTTTTGCTTTGTATCAATACGCTTTAGAAAATGATATACTTATTTATAAAGAGTTTATAGATGCTTCTCAATTTTTGAATATGATAAATGTAGCTTGTCATCTGAAAGAATTTAAATGGGCTAAAAATGTAGTCAATACTCAAAAAAAATACCTTAAAGACAATTTAGAACCTCAATATTCTAATATTGCTTTTAGAATGATTTACTTTGGAGAGGAAAACTATAGAGCTATTCTTAATATGAGTCAAAGCGTTAAGTTCGATAATATTCATTTAGAATTGCTTTTTAAAATATACTTTCTTGCGAGTAAATTCGAATTGGAAGAAAAAGATGAACTATCAGATGATTGTGATACTTTTATTAGATTTATTAAACGACATAAAAAATTAGGAGAGGACAATAAAAATGCTAATATAAGATTCGCACAAATCTTGAAAGCTCTAATTAATCAAAGAAAATCAAAAAAGGCATTGGAAAATGAATTCAAAAAAATCAAAAAATTACATTTTAGATCATGGCTTTCAAAAAAAATAGCGAGTTATATTCAAATTAAAACTGCCCATTGAACTTTCAATGGGCAGCAAATCACTTGAAATAAAAGACTGTTAGTTAATAATTACATCCGAGATTATGATATAATCATTACTTCCTCCTTTAATCCTTTGTAAGTGGTCTTTTGCTAGTTTTTGATTCTTAAAATCCTTCAAGCTCTTTTTTACTAATACATTTTTCATAATTGAAAATTTTTAAATTAAAAAATCTGAAAACAGGTATTAAAAGGATTCATAGAGCATAGTCCTCCCAGTACTAGTAGTGGTATCACTATTAGTAAGTATCATGTTGCAACTAAACTTGAATAAAACTTAGAAAGAGGAAGTCATATAAAATCGTTCCTTGTTCTACTGTTTGGAAGCTGTTGACCTTTTAAATCTGCTTGTCAATAATTACATTACAAATGTATCGGCAATACAGGTCAGGAAATTTGAAAGATGGTGTTTTAGATTTTTATGAAAATTTTTAAAAATTTTCAATATTCTTTGAAGAGAGTACTATTTTATTCTTTTTGCATTAAGCATTATTTTTTCAAAAGAATTGAGGTGTCTTAAAAAAAGAGAAGGTTGGTCTTTTCGAGAGAATTCAAGGATTGGACAATTAGCCCTTCTTGTGCCAAAGAGATAACTTGCTGTCATCATTTTAGAAATTGATTTTTCAGAAGGATCGATGACTAGATAGTAACTACTTGGAATATGGCGATAGGTATATACTTCAAAATTTCCAGCATAATTTTTTGAATTGAATTCTTTTTGAATTTTGTCTAGTTTTCGTATGGATAATTTTATTTTTTCAGAATCATTTTGTTCTTCTTCTAATATTGTTGCTCTATCAGCAAGATAGATTCTACACTCTGGACATTCGGGGTCTAAAAGATAGCATTTAAAAGAGACTCCCTTCTTTAATAATTTTTCTATTGGAAATTTAAATTCTGATTCATTTCTTGAGAAGTAATGTTGAGTAAATGTATTAAGTGTTACTCCTATTTCAATTATTTCTTTTTGTGCATTTTGTAGGAATTCTAATTTTTCACTTAAAGGTAATCTTCCTGTAGAGTGAAGAACAAATCCGTTATTTTTATTTGTGTTACTCTTTTCTTGGGTAACTACTTTGATGGGTTCACAATCTGGGATAAGTTGAAATTCCATTTTTTTCTCATTGAATTTCATGCAACATTCCTCTTCTATTAATACTCTTAACCCTTTTGAAGTATTTTTTAATGCATCACTACCTATATTTTTGCCATTAAGAATAATACTCAACGTAGATTTTGAAGTTTTAAAGCCCAAAGCTAAAATTTTATGAACAACGGTAGTTTGCTTATAATTTTTTTTTTCTTTTAATAATTTAAAACCGTTTGTAATTATAACTCTTTGTTTTTTTTCTATTGGATTCATAGTATTTTTTCTTTGGTTCTAGTAGCATAAAAACATTTTGACAGGAGCTAAAATAGCAATAAGAAAGAGAAGTTCAAACCTACTCCTCTGAGATTTTATAGTGGACAACCTATTTTCTGGAGCCCGCTTCTTAAAAAGACCCCCAACCCCAACCCCCCACAAAATATCCCCAAATAAACGACGTTTGTCCCAAATAAACCCTTCACTAATTATATTTTTATTATATTTGATTTCTTACCATAAAGACTAACCATTCACTCTTCTTTCTATTACCTAAGTTGTTTAAAAACTTCAAAAATGCAAAGACTATTTGTTCTAATTTTCCTATGTACCAGCTTTAGCGTTAATCTTTTTGCTCAAAAAAAATCAATTCCTAATTTTCCGTTTATCAGTGCGGAGTTATATCCTGAACCAAGTGGGGATATGCCCGATTGGATGAATTTATTTTTTCAAGAGGACATCAATCTAAAAGAAATAGATGCGGCCTTTGATGCTTATTATGATCGGGTGGGTTTTGACGAAGAAAAAGATGGAGAAGAACATAATCCATATGTGAAATTCTATTCTAAGTTTCGTAGAAATGCGATGGCTTATATGCTTCCGGATGGTACGATCCAAAATTTTACGAGCAAAGAATGGAAGGCCTTGCGGAAAAAATCAGCCTTAAATAATACTGCTAATACGCTTTTTTCCTCGACGGCCAATTGGACCCATCTCGGTCCCAAAATAACCTATTGGAGAAAAGAGCATCGTGCAACGCAGCCCGTAGCGCCTTGGCAAGTCAATATTTATTCCTTCGATATTGCGCCGTCCAACACGGATATTTTATATGCCGGAACAGAAACCAGTGGGGTTTATAAAACTACCGACAAAGGTTTAAATTGGGCCGAAGTGGGTACTAATTTTAATTTTGGAGCGGGTATCCTTGCCGTGGCCATCCATCCTACGGACCCTAATACAGTTTATGTTGCTGCGGGTTCAGAAATTTTTAATACGATAGATGGGGGTGCAACTTGGAGTTCTATCTTGACCGTTGGTGGATTGACGGCGGTTGATATAGCCATCCATCCTACGCAACCGAATATCATCCTGGCAGCTACTTATCAAGGCGTCTACCGTTCTACGAATGGTGGGGCCAGTTGGACACAAGTTGAAAGTCAACGTTGTTATGATGTGGCCTTTAAAGAAGACGATCCGACGACGGTTTTTTTAATCAAAAGAAATAATTCAACTGACCAATTTGAGTTTTATAAATCTACCAATACTGGAGCAAGCTTTTCCCAAATCACCAATGGGTGGATTACCGGAGTCACCGAAGCGAGTGGGGCGAGATTGACCACGACCGCTGATGATGCCAACTATATTTATATCGTTTTACTAACGAGTGCAGGTCCCAGAATTATGAAAAGTATAGATGCTGGGGACTCGTGGGTAACCATCGCTGCTGGAGGTACTACGCCACTAGGTATGAGCAATGGACAAGGATTTTATGACTTAGATATTGAAGTATCCGACACCAACAAAGATCAAGTCATCGTGGCGACGACCACTAGTTATCGCTCTACTGATGGCGGAATTAATTATACGGCCATTGGTGGTTATAGCGGGAGTTTTGACATTCATCCTGATATTCAAGAAATCAAATCTATTGGCACCGATACTTGGCTTTCTACCGATGGCGGAATCTTTTACTCCACTGATTTTTTCAATAGTACCGCCAACGCTGGAGCAAGAATTAATGGAATAGATGGAACAGAATTTTGGGGATTCGATCAAGGCTGGGAAGAAGATCTTATTGTCGGTGGTCGTTATCATAATGGAAATACCGCCCTCTATGAAAATTACCCCAGCGGTTTATCTTTGAGAATGGGTGGCGCAGAATCTGCCACTGGTTGGGTCATGCATGGACGATCTCGACACACCGCTTTTAGTGATTTGGGTGACGGGATTATTATTCCAGAAGAATGGACAGATGAAGCAGAAGGACGTTTTACATTTAGCTTACATCCCAACGAAGGTAGCCGAGGATATAATGCCAGTGAAGTATTGATTCATCCGCATTATTTTGAAACCTATTATGTCGGGTCGGGTCAAGGTATTTGGATTTCTGAAAATGGTGGAAATGGATTTTCTGAGTTATATAATTTCGGGTCTACGGTTCGGAAAATGGAAATCAGTAGAAGCAATCCTGATGTACTATATGTCGCGACCGATGCGGCCTTAATGAAAACGACCGATGGTGGAACCACTTGGAGTAGCCTTAGTTTGCCAGCAGGTTTTGATGTATATCGAATGTCCTTATCAGTCAGTGCCGCAGATGAAGATATTCTTTGGATTCTTGATCCCTCCGGAAGCAATGGCGCTAAAGTTTATAAAACGACGGATGGTGGTACCAGTTGGGCCAATCTTACGACGGGTACTCTGAATGGCATGAATTTTATCAATATTGCGCATGCCGCTGGTACGAATGGTGGTGTATATATTGCTTCTTGGGGCGGGGTAGGGAATCCCGGTAGTTCCAAAGTTTTCTATAGAAATAATACCCATTCAGATTGGCAACCTTTTTCTGATGGATTGCCGGAAGGCTTTAATCCTTTAAAAACGATTCCTTTTTATCGAGATGGAAAACTGCGTATGGGAGGAAATCGAGGGGCGTGGGAAACCGATCTATTTGAAGCATTTTCTCCTATCGTGCAACTAACGGTAGATAAAAATATTTCCAACTGTGCACGAGATACTTTTTATTTTTCAGACTATTCAGTAGCGATGTCAAATGCAACTTGGAGCTGGAGTTTTCCGGGCGCAAGCTTCGTAAGTTCTACCACATCTAGAAATCCTAAAGTGCTGTATGATACCGATGGTAGTTATGATGTAACGTTGACGATTACGCAAGGCGGAAGTTCTGACACAAAAACCATTACTAATATGGTGACCCTCAACGATCAATGTGGGGCGGATGAAACCGCTGGTAGTGCCGTTAGCTTTGGAGGCGGCGGCAGTGATTATATTTCTGCCGATCCCTTAAATGTCAATACCAACACGATCACTTTTTCAGCATGGATCAAAAGAAATGGAGATCAAACTTCTTCTTCTGGACTTATTTTTACAAGAGGAGGATCGACCACTTCTGGTTTTAATTTTGGGGATAATAATGAATTAGGCTATCATTGGGATGGCAGTCAATGGTGGTGGGATTCTGGATTGGTCGTTCCTGATAATAAATGGACGCATGTCGTGTTGGTCATTACGCCGACCAACGCCACAATCTATATGGACGAAGAAGTGGCGGTCAATAATGCCAGTCATGCGGTAGAACCTTTTGATGCTTCCCTGCGATTAGGAGCAGATCCACATAGTAGTCCGCGAAGATTTCAAGGAGATATGGATGAAGTAGCTGTTTGGAATCGTGCCTTGACGGCAGACGAGATCAGAGATTATCGACACCTTGTAAAAGATCCGACGACCGATCCAACGCTCTTACTTTATTATCAATTCAATGAAGAGACGGGCGACATTATTGATCGAGCTGGTGTCAATCATGGAAGCTTTAATGGTAGTGTTGGTCGCATGACTTCTACGGCTCCCGTAGGTGGTGGTACCAGTGCCAGAATGACGGTGAATAGTGGTGGTGTAAAAGATTTTACGGGAACGGATCTGATCCTAGAATTCCCTGCCAGCGGAACGTATCCTGATGGTGAACTGGTCGTTACCAAAATTACCAATGCACCCGACCAAAACGCAGGCAGCACGCCCATTGCTCCTGAAACCTATTGGGTAATTAATAATTATGGGACAAATGATGATTTTTCAGCCTTAACTTCCATACAGTTTAATGGACTAACTGGAATTAATAGTGGAAATGCGGCTGCTTATCAATTGCACAAACGTGGTTCCAACGACGACGGTGCTACTTGGGGCAGTCCGGTGGATAATGCGGATGCCGCTACGGCTACGAGTCTTAGTTTTACAACTGGAAATGGGATAACGAGTTTTTCACAATTCACGCTGAATAGCGGCGTTCCGCTTCCCGTAGAATTAATGGATTTTACGGTCAGTTTAAATCCAGCAAAAGAAGCCGTCCTAAAATGGACCACGGCTTCCGAAATAAATAATTCCCATTTTAATATCGAGCGAAGTAGCGATGGTATTTCTTTTGAAAAAATTGGAAGAATGACAGCCAATAATATTTCTACCACCACCGATCAACACTATACCTTTTTGGATAAAAATCCGCTCAGAGGCATTAATTATTATCGACTCGAACAGGTAGACTTCAATGGTCGAACAGCGGATTCTCCTATTCGTTCTATTTTGATCAATAGTCTTCCAGAAGACGTGGTCGTTTATCCCAACCCACTTCCCAATGGTCAAGCGCTACAGATCAAAACGAATTGGACGGGGCCGCTAACATTAAAATTATATAATGGAGAAGGAAAGAATATTAAAGAAGTTTCTTTCGAAGGCGATGCGGAATTGTTTTTAGGTGACTTACCGAAAGGCTGGTATGGTTATCAAATTCAGGGTGCAACTCGGTTGAAGAATGGGGTGTTATTTATTTTTTAGAAATTAAGAATATCAGTCATAGTTTTGATAAAGAAGCCTCTGGGAAATCAGGGGCTTCTTTTATGTTTGGGCGTGGAGGTATGAATTGGAGATGCGTCTAAAACCTATCAACTAACAAAAATTACCTCTTCTAACCTTAATTTCATTTAACTTTACGGACTAAAGCACCAAGTTTCAATTTGTTCTTATGAAGTGGTTCATCTTTACCTGTTTTCTATTGTTATTTAGCATGGCGAGTATACCAGTAAGTATAGAGACTGATGCTGTGCCTGAAAAATCAAAGGTTTCTACTAAAGTTGAGCTAGGCCAAAAGCTATTCTTTGATCCAATCTTATCATCCGATCGTAGTATTTCGTGTGCCAGTTGCCATAAACCTGAGTTTGCTTTTGCGGATAATGTACCATTTTCTTTAGGTGTTGAGAATCGTATCGCAACAAGAAATACACCGTCTGTGATGAATGTACTTAGTCGGCCTTATTTTTTCTATGATGGTCGTGCCGCTACGTTGGAACTACAAGCAATAGTCCCCATTGAGAATCCTTTGGAGATGAACCTCTCTTATGCAATTGCGGTTCAACGAATACAAAAGGACGCAGCATATGCTGCGCTTTTCCAGTCAATATATCATACCCAACCTGATTCATTCAACATTGCCCATGCACTGGCAGCATTCCAAAGGAGTTTAGAAAGTGATGGTACTGCGCCGCATGATCTGTGGATCAATGATGATGATCCTGGGGCGATGACTGCCTCCCAATTAAGAGGAAGAGACATTTTTATTTCAGATCAGTTTAAATGTTTTGATTGTCATTTTGGACCTGACTTTACGGGTGATGAATTCAGAAATATCGGATTGTTTGATGGACAAACGTTACTCGATAAGGGACGTTTTGAGATAACCCATGATGCTACGGACTTAGGAAAATTTAAAGTCCCTGGATTACGAAATGTCGGTTTGACCGCGCCCTATATGCACAACGGGATGTTTGAAACACTAGAAGAAGTGGTTGATTACTATAGCAACCCAAATGACTTTGTAAAAAATCCCATCAATATGGATTCGTTGATGATCGAACCGCTCAATTTTACTACTCAACAGAAAGAAGATTTGGTCAATTTTCTACATTCCTTAACGGATCAACAAATTCCATTGCGTAAGAAAGAATAAAAGTATAAGAAACAAAGAAGTTGTTTAAGAACGCTAAAATTGCATACGAACTGATAAAATTTAAATATTGGAAGAATTAATCAAAAAAATAAAAACTGGCTTCCCATTAAGTCTAAAAGCAGAAGCATATCTCTATTCTATTTCCAAGAAAAAGACGTTTGATAAAGGAGCGGTTCTAATACGACAAGGACAAAATGTAAACAAAATTTATTTTGTGATAGAAGGTTGTCTAAGGTCTTACTGCGTTGACAAAAGCGGTAAAGAGCATACTTTGCAATTTGGAATCAAAGACTGGTGGATAAGTGATTATATCGCCATTCACAATAAAGAGTCTGCGACCCTAACCATAGAATGTCTCAAAGAATCTACTGTCATTGAATTTAATGCTAAAGAACTAAATAACATATTTAAACCATTCCCAGAATTCGAACCC
>CALFWZ010000008.1 GCA_937928405.1 uncultured Saprospiraceae bacterium | reverse complement strand
CGTTTTCTGGGGTGCCTTTGAGCAAGCAGGAGGATTGATGAGTTTATATACTGATCAAAAGACAGATTTAAATTTAATGGGATTTGAAGTTCCTGCTGCTTGGTTTCAATCGGTCAATGCTTTCTTTATTATCACCTGAGGAACCTCAGTAGGAGGATTTTGGTATTGGTGGAAAAAAAGTGGAAAAGAAGGATCTTCGCTATTTAAGATGGCGGTTGGAGTAATTATTATGGGTTGGGGCTTTTTCTTTATGACGATGGCTACTATGGAAGTAGAAGAAGTGAATGGAGAAGTACTACAAAAAGCTTCAATGATTTGGTTGGTCTTAGCTTATTTATTCCATACCGTTGGTGAACTTTGTGCCTCTCCAGTAGCGCTATCATTTATAACTAAATTAGCTCCAGTAAAATACGCTTCTCTGATGATGGGAACCTACTTTGCTGCGACAGGATTTGGAAATAAATTGGCTGGTTCTCTTGGTGTGTTGGCGCAATCAGCGGGAGAGTTTGAAATCTTTACGGGCATTGCTATTTTTTGTACCTTGTTTGGAGTAATTGTAATAGCAATGTTGAAGCCATTGAAGCGATTGACGCATGGAGCGGAGGATAGTTTGGAGGAAGAACTGGTGACGCATTAGAAAGGAATAATCGAAATTGGAAAAAATTATTTATTAAAACCAAAATACAATATGAGTAAGGCAAACGATGACATTTTTAAGTCAACGGTACTAGGACATCCTTCGGGCTTGTTTGTACTATTTTTTACGGAGATGTGGGAGCGATTTTCCTATTATGGGATGCGTGGAATTTTAGTATTATTTCTGATCAGTTCCGTTGGAATTGGAGGATGGGATTGGACGAGTAAAGAAGCATTGGCTTTATACGGTACCTATACGGCGATGGTATATCTAACCCCAATTTTGGGAGGATATTTGGCGGATAATTTTATAGGATATCGGAAAGCGGTGATATGGGGCGCCTTGATTATGACGCTGGGTCACGCTTCGATGGCCTTAGAATTTGCGAATATTTTTCTCTATATCGGGATTGGATTATTGATTATTGGGAATGGATTCTTTAAACCTAATATGACTTCCATTATCTCGCATATGTATAAGGATACACCTGAGAAAAAAGATGGTGCCTATACGATTTTTTATATGGGTGTAAATGCTGGGGCCTTTTTAGGAATTCTGCTGTGTGGATATATCGGTGAGAAAGTATCGTGGAGTTATGGTTTTGGTTTGGCAGGAATTTTCATGTTGATGGGAGCCTTACAGTTTTATTTAGCGCAGGGAATTTTCGGAGATATTGGACTAGAACCAGAAAAGAAAGAAGACGATGCTCCTGTTTTAGAATTTGAGGGAGACCGCTTAAATCCGTTTACAACGGTTGATAAAATTTTGATGTATATCTGTGTTTTTATCGGAGTTACTTGGATTATTAATGATCCACTTTCCAAGATTGGCGGAATGAATTTGCTACAATTTGGAGAATTTGATATTTCCAATTATTATATTCTTACGGGAGTGGTTTTATTTTTAACCCTGCTCATTTCACGAATTATTCGGTATCCAATACAGACGCGGGATCGAATGATTGCGATCATTATTTTTGCGATCATGACGGTTTGTTTCTGGGCCTGTTTTGAACAAGCGGGTGGTTCTATGACTATCTTTGCCAATAGCTTTACGGGACGAGTTATGTCTGGAAGTTGGGCCACTATTTTTAATATTGTGAATATTATTATTACGGTAGTTCCAGTGGGAATTATTACCTGGGTATTAATAAAACTATTTGGTCAGACTTTCGAAAAATACAAAGTATCAAATATTGTACTTGGACTCAGTTTTCTATTTATCTGGTTTTTGATTTTTTGGATGATCAATCGAAATTTGAGTTCTAATGCTTTAGTCGTTGATTATTCTGCCATTGAGACCACCGCAACTAACGCAGAAGGAGCACCAGAAATAACGCTTTCGAATGTACTAGAATCTACGCAGGTGCAACCAACTGATAAAGTAGTCACAAAATCTACCACGGTGATTGAACCAGGAGACATCAAAGTAGGAGATAAAATAAACCTAATTGAAGTACGTGGAAAATTAATTTATTTGAATCCTGAAAAAGCGACGCACGCTCGAAGTGTGGTAGCTAAGACCGGGAAGCCCTCGCCGATCATTCAGGCGGAAGTAAAATCGATTAAAGAAAACGAAGTAGAAATTCCGGCCACCTGGTTTGGAATTCTCAACTCCTTATTTATTATCATGTTTGCGCCGCTATTTTCTAAATGGTGGGAAAGTAAGTACAATCCAAGTGCCGCTACAAAATACGGTCTAGGACTGATCTTATTAGGAATTGGATTTGGTGCGTTGGCATTCGGATCTATGTCGATTCCATCTGGCGCTGAAGTAGCTACGGTTAGTATTATTTGGCTAATTCTAGCGTATTTATTCCACACTTTAGGAGAGCTTTGTTTATCGCCCGTTGCACTGTCTTATATCAGTAAACTGGTGCCAGGTCGAATGATTGCTTTGATGTTTGGTATCTGGTATGTAGCCGTTGCGATTGGTAATAAAACGGCCGGAGAAATGGGTGGAAGAATCGAAGAAATTACCAGTGAGTATTCACTGACCACGTTCTTTTTAATTTTTACCATCGTACCGATTGGTCTAGGATTATTAGGAATTTTGCTTAATCCAGTTATTAAGAAATTAATGCACGGGGTGAAGTAATTCCATCGAAAAATAACTATTTACAAAACAGAGCCATCGTAGCAATACGGTGGCTCTTTTTGTTTATCCTAGATTGGAACTAAGACTTCGCGTTTTCTGTTAATGAATAGCGCACCAAGGTTGGCCGATTCTAAATATTTGTGTAATTTTGGCGCGTGAACAACTTTAGTTGTTTTGGTCCTATAGCTCAGTTGGTTAGAGCAACTGACTCATCAGCGATTTAGCTTACGTTTATAAACGTTATTACAATAATTGCTGGTGCCTCTCAGGAGAAATCCTGAGATGTGCAAGGGGTGAATTCAGGGGAACCTAACCTTTAATTTATTAAAGTAAGGCAATCGTGAGCCAAGCCCGGTGAATAATCATTAAAGTAACCGGGAAGGTGCAGAGACTAGAGAGTGAGGAGATTTACCAATAAGCTCTCAAATAGCGCCCCTCGCCTAACCTTTATTTCAATCTTTGAGATAAAGTATGGTGGTGAGATAGTCCTACCCCATCATGAAAGTGTTGGAAGGTGAATCAGTAGGTCCAAGGTTCAAGTCCTTGTGGGACCACTTACTTAGTGCGTAATTAATTGCTAGACAATTGATTACGCATTTTTTTTCGATGATAAATTTTTCATGACCAGAAGAAAGTAGGTTGGTTTTTGCTCTAAGTAAGATCATTAGATTACCCCCTATAAAACTTTGTATCTAATGAATCAAGGATGAGTTGCCACATTACTTCAAACGGTAAAACTTCTACTTCGTGCGCCTGATTATTAAAATTGATCTCAATCGTTTTCATTTTTTTTAGATAAGGCTTCGCTCGACGTTCTACGCCTGATTTGTGGAAGCCTGAAATAGGAATTTGTATTAGCATCTTAATAAAGCAGTTGCATCTAAAATTAGGATTATTGGTCTTTAAGTATCGGGCACAATATTTATTGAGGGCATCAATTCGTTCGGTGGCACCGTCATATTTTTTTTGTAAAATCAAAAATACCATTTGGATGACCAGTACTGGTATATTCATTCCATGCTTATCTTTTGAAAAAGAAGGGACGTTATTTAGAAATTTTCCAAGGCGGATGGTATTAAAACTTTTGTCCTTTTGGACTGGAATAAATTTTTTAGCTAAAAATAAAAAGTGTAAATACATTTGATAAAGTGACCAGGTCTCGTGTAGTATTTTATAAGACTTAAACCTTTTATGCGAGGTGATTAGACGATAGATTTCGTATGCTTCTTGATAATTTCCAGTATGAAAAGACAGCATAAAAAAATATTCATTGGTTTTAAACCAATTAAATGATCCTTCCTGGATATAATCTTTACATTCAATGGCCGTTTTCTTTCCTTCTTCGAATTCCTTTAATTGTATATGACAGACCAACTTATTGAGTAAGAGGTTACTATAGCCCCCTATATAATCCGAATCCTTCTGTTTCAAGAGAGCGATTGCTTTTGTACAAATATTTTTAGCTTTTTCATAATCAAATACCCCCATTGCACCGATTAACTGAATTTGATGTAGATAATAATGAAACATGAAATTATCGGGTTTATTTTTCACTAATGCCAACTCCTCGTAATAAGTTCTGGCATCTTTCTCGATCTGAGGATTTGCGATAACACTTTCAGAAGTATGATCAAGAATCAATTTCATATAATATTTATGCGCAAGATTATTGTACTTCAGTTGCCTTTTGTAATAATTATAATTTTCATCATAATATTCAAATTTTTCTTTGTTTTGATCTCTGGTCCCGTAATGCCTGCGAAGTAAAATGGAGACAGAAACAGCCAATTCATAAAAATCAAATTGTTGTGCCTTTTTAAATATTCTTTCAGCAAGATTGATAGCTGTTTTTCGGGCAGATTTTTCAACGAGTATTCGACAGGTCGCCCATTCTTTCCAACATTGGTAATAAATATCACCTCTGCTTCTCTGATTATTAGTGTCAATAAAAAGCACGGTATTCAACAATCTTTTCTTTAGCTCATGTTTTAGATTACGATATTTTACGGAGATTTTTTCTTCTCCATATATAGCTAGCGCAGCTTGGGTATCGTTTTTTGCTTCACCGCTTTGAACGACCTGAAAAAGTTGATACAATTTGGAATTGTATTGTTTGGATTTATCACCAATGATTTCGATGGACTGAGTTTTATACTTGGTAAGTATATAGGATAATTCTTGTAGTTCTTCCATAGACTTTTTGAATTTATTTGGGTTCGCCATGTTTTAATAACCGTAAAAACAATGTTTTATCAAGATGAATAAATGCTTTGTTTTTTGTAAGGTTCTGAAAATCAGTGCTTTATTGTTTGTAATTGCTAGGTTATAGTATTCTTTACATCTTACATGATGAGTATTACTGTCATTTTTTTATGTTTTCTTACCCTCTATATTTGTGTTATCAATAAAGGAAGAAAGTTATGGAATACTAGAATGATATTTAATTTTTTCTTCCACAGAATTAGCAATAAAAATTTATTTACTTCTTAACCTAGAAGATTCATAATGATTTGTTATGGGCCTTCCTAAAACCTCATTGTCATGATTACCTCTCTCCTAATTTCGTTAATGATTACATTTGGATTTATTACTTCAGGTTCAGATTACGATAATCTTGACCAGCATCAGATAGAATCATATGAAGCTATCATTATAGATGAAGGCGGTGTAATCTAAACACAGCAGATATATTTTAATCTCATATTACAACAGCTTATAACAGTGATAATAGGTTCAAGTTGATAAAAAGTAAGGGTTTTTTTCAATAATTAGTTAACGTAATTCATTTTATTTGCATAATTATTAAGTTGCAAGTATTTGTTTATCAGTTTTTTATGTTTTAAAAAGCTATTTTTTTATAAAAATTTGGCTCTAACATTTTGCTAAAAACTGTCATATCATGTATTAGTAACATGCCTGTATATTTGAGGAAATGTTATAGTAGTTACCATAATTTTAATAAAATGAAGTCAATGCAATCAAGAATAGCTTACCCTCCTTTACAGTCAGAATCTGTAAATCAGGCATTTGTAGAAGTAGTTCTGGGACGTCCAAGTGCGAAATGTAAGCATTTTGGTATTTGCAAAATCGAAAGAGTTTTTGCAAACAGTATATCTTCCGACAAACCTTCTTTTTGTAAATCCTCCAACAAGGTTTTTGGATTAGCCAGTTTTGTGAAAGGATTGTTTTTTGAATTAACCTTTGAACGATCTGCTATAAGTGATTCAATATATAAAGAGCATTTTGGGAACGGAATGTTTAGAATAGAAGAAGATTATTGGATTGAATCAGGATTGATGGGAACTCCTATTTTCTTATCGAAGGGAGATTACAAAAATAAGTTGTCGAATACTTTATTATCAATACGATTTAATTTATAACAAATAATGTGCAAAACAAAAAATAAAAATTAGTGATGTCAGTTTTAATGGCATTTTTGTCTAAAATAGCTTTACTATTTTTATATAAATAAAAAAGAGAAAATGCGTGACTTATCAAATACTGCTGATGTACAAAATGAATTAAATGTGTCTAACTTTAATGATTTTCTCAGTCCATTTAATTTTGACTATTTTTTACAAGAATATTGGGAAAATAAGTTACTTCACATTAAAAGAAATAATTCCGATTATTATAAATCTCTATTCTCTATTGAGGAAGTTGATGCTTTATTAGATTCCAATAATCTTACTTCAGAGCATGTTAAAGTTGTGAAAAATCAAGAATATCTAACTAGGAATAGGTATGAGCATCTTGATAAGAGTATTTATTTAAATCAACTGTATTCGCATTACTCAGACGGTTATACAATTGTAATGAATGAGATGGATCTATTTTGGAATCCACTTAAAAGTTTATGTCGAAGTATTAGTAATTCAACAAGTTGTCCTACTAATGCGAAGATGTTTTTTTCTCCTAAAGACAGTCAAGGCCTGTTCCCTCATTTTGATACTCATGATGTATATATACTTCAAATTCATGGTAAAAAATATTGGACATTATATGATGCTCCAGTAGAAACTCCGATGACTGCTAGCCAACAAATGGTTTTTCAGAAAGAACAATTGAGCAATCCTAAAGTTAAAACCCTGGAAGCTGGAGACATGATGTATATACCTAGAGGGGTACCGCACGAAGCATTTACTTCAGATGAATCTTCTTTGCATATCACTATATGCGTATATCCAACTCAATGGATAGATTTGTTAACTAAATCTATTCAACAGTTAGCACATACTAATCTAGCTTTGAGGAAGTCCTTACCTTTTGGTTATTTGAATAATGATTCATGGACATCAGATTTAGCAAAAAACTTTAATACAAAATTTCAGGAGCTATTAAAAGAAGAAACTCCAAAAGCAACGTTAGGACATGGTATGATACTATTGTCCGAAGAAAAAAGAAATAAGCAGAAAGTTTCGTTAGATGGACATTTTCGTGAATTAGATAAAATAGATAAACTTAATCTAGAAACTATTTTGCGAAAACGAGAAGGGATGAATTGTAGCGTTCAAGTAATAGGTAATTTTTGTAGAATAATTTACCCAGGAAACGTGATAAAGGGACCTGCTAAAATTGAAGAAGCATTCCAGTTTATTGCAAGTAATAACAAACCGTTCAGATTGAATGATATACCATCTGTCAGTGATAGCAACAAAGTTAAGCTAGCGGCAAGATTAATCAGGGGAGGACTTTTAAGGATTAAACAAAAAGTATAGTGCAATGTAATGGTATCAGAAATGATTTTTTTAGCAATAAAAAGAGCATTTCTACGACACCATTCTACTTGAAGAGAAAATATATCGACACTGAAAATTCTCTAAACGTTTAAGCGAATAATTTTTTAAAATTTAATCTGAAGATGATTTTGGGGTTACCTTTTGCACAAAGGTAAGGCAAGATTCCTTTCTTAATATTAGCGTTTTTAGAGTAAAGATTATCACAGGCTTTCGTACCAGGTTTTAAATGAGCAACAGATAGGTTTTTTAAACACCTTTAATCTGAAGTAAACTGCTATGCTTTTGTAAAAAATTGAAAACTATTTATGCATGTTAAATAAATATATTGAAAATGCAAAAAACAAAAACATCTACCATCGATTGGGAATCCCAAAGAGTACTTTCACAGATAGCTGATGAAATTAACAAACCTCTTACGGAAATTATACGACTTATTCAATATCTCAGATCAAAACCTGACACTACAGATCATGAAACTCAACGACTATCCTCAATAATGTTGGAGAGTAGTGAGCAGATAGAATCTCTAATCGAAGATATTTTAAAAATAGAGCAAAATAAAAAAATAGAAATTCTGGTACATGATAAATTCAAATACCCAAGTCTCTACAAGTTTAATGAAGTCAAAATAAATGCTTCTAATAATTTGATGACCCACCTAAAGGAAACACCTGGAAATAGAATTTCAAAAGCAGACCTAGATTGGTTGATTCAATTGGAAACGACTATCCTAGAAAATATTGATTCTTATTCATTATGCGTGTCCTGGTTGGCCGGGGAGCTAGCCGTAAGCGAACGTCAAATATTTAGAAAGATAGAAAAGTTCACTGGATTGACGCCTAATAAATATATCCGCAATCTTAAATTATACTTCGCAAAAGAATTGTTAGAGAACTATACGTACTCAACCGTCAATGAAGTGGCTAGTGCGATTGGCCTGAAGGATCCACATTATTTTTCCAGTTTGTATAAAAAGGAGTTTGGGAAGAAGCCGAAGGAGTATTTGGGGTGAAAGGCGATTGTCAGTAATCTTGGCAAAATGGTCTTTAAAATTCATATTAAATTTAGGGTATAATAAACTAAAAAAGTAAATCCTGTAAAATAGTTATTATTATTTGTTAGGTGTGTCTTGGTTGGTCGAAAAGTTGGCCGTAAGTGAACGCCAAACCTTTGGGAATATAGAAAAGTTTACTGGGTTGATACCTAATAAGAGTACCTGGAGTCTTAAATTATGTTTCGAAAAAGAATTGTTATGGGCGAAAGTTTGGGAGGCTCTCGAGAGAGTATTTAAAGTAAAAATAATATCAGTAATCTTGGCAATTATCTCAAATGAAACTCAAGTAAATTTGAATTATCAAAGTCACTAAGTACTTTCAAAGTAAAAGTGAATATTTCTTAACTTAAAATATTTTTAAAATGCAATTAACAGAACAACAGCAACAAGATGGACAACAAGTATTGGATAGACTCATCAGCAAATGTTGGGGAGACCAATCTTTTAGAAAGGAAGTAGTAGCTTCTCCGCAAGCTACGATCGAGAATTTTATTGGTAAACCGCTTAATCTTCCAAAAGGAAAGGAACTAGTGGTAAATGACCAAACTGATGATAGATATGTCTATATCAACATCCCGTCAGAGCGCAACCTAGAAGATATCGAATTAACTGATGAGCAATTAGAAGCAATTTCTGGTGGTCTTATCCCAGTAGGAGTAGCGGTATTTTACATAGTAGGTGCAACAGCTGGAGGCGTGGCTATTGGAAACGGTATTGGAAACCTCATCAATGCTTTTAGATAATAGACGGTAGTGAAAATCAAAAAATAATTATTATTTCTAAAAAATTAAAAAAATATTATCATGCAAGAAAATAATCAAGATGCAAAAACAATGAATAGTCTTTATGTCAAATGTTGGGACGATAAAGCATTCAAACAAGAACTTATGGCTAATCCTGTAGCTACAATAGAAAAGTTTACTGGTAAACCTGTTAATCTTCCAGAAGGTAAAGAGTTAGTAATAGTAGATCAGACTGATGCTAAGTATTTACATTTGAATATACCAGCTGAACCAAATATGGATGAACTTGAACTAACTGAAGAACAGTTAGAATTAGTTTCAGGTGGTGTGCTTCCTATCATTTTGGGAATTGCATCAGCCAAATGGATTATTGGAGGTGCTATTGCAGGTACAGCAATCGGTGTGGTTGGAACGGTTGCGGGTCATAGATAAGGAAAGAAATTATTTCTTTATTACTAGTAAGAGCATGTTTAAATTTTCATTAATTGAAACTCAACAAAAAATAGGTTTTTTTCTGAACTTTCCAAAAAGGGCTCGAATAATTTCTGTGTTTTTTTGTTAAAGTAAAATCTATTTTTTCTCAATTATGGAAATTTAAACAAACTCTTATTACTAAATGTTAACAACTTAATTTTATTGTCTTTAAATAAATGTATAACAGATGAAAATGAGTTATGTTCGAGATTTTGGGGTCTTCTTAATTCTGATCAGTTTTTTAATGACTGAGAGAAAGGGTTTAGCGGCTATCGTTGCTCTTATCGGCCTTTTTTTGCTATTAGGTTCCTTTTTTTTTTTTAAGAAGAAAGAGCAATAAGAGCTTGCTTAAAATAAACCTCAAATAAATTCTCTTAGGTATACCCAATCTTTTTATGAGAACATGATTGAAGACTTATATCAATAATTAGATAGACAAGCTTAATTTTTTCTACATTTCAAAAACTGCCAGAAATACCCATTTTGGTACCATTCGTATAGTTGATTTAGCCTCCACCGGATTCTTTATAAGATCCTAAATTTGTTTTATCCACGTTCAAAATTATTAATGCTATTAATAATTAGGTAACACCTTTGTTACCTTAGAATTTCCATATCTGAATTTATAGAGCATGTAGTAATTACTAAACAATCTAATCTAGCATAAAATGATCGAATATAAAGATATTAAATCGATACCCTTTCACGATATTTTACACCCCTATATAAGTGATTTCTCGTTAGTAGCTAATAGGATAGATAGCCAATTACTAGAACATCTTAAAGCAAAGTTATCTTACCATATACTACTCAATTTAAGTGAATTTGCCGAAGTAGCATTACAAAAGAAATTAGATGAATTTTTAAAAGAAAATAACCAGGTATTTGATGGATGGAAAATTTTTAGCGAAAGAATGCCTAACTATTTGAGGATAGAATTACCGGTACTTCATCACTTACTAAAAGCTAAAGTTGTCGCTTCTACAGACAGTATAAATAATATTATACAAAGATTTTATGGTGACTATGAACAACTATCTAAATCATTGCTAAGAGGGAATAAAAATACAACCATTGTAGATATTGATTTAAATATGGGAGATGACCATGATGGGGATAGTACTGCTCTTATACATTTGTCATCAGGAACTAAACTAATTTATAAACCAAGAAATATTAGTTTAACAAAAGGATACAATGCTTTCATTAAATGGACTAATTCAAGATTGGGCATAAATTTAAAAACATTCCAAATTTTAGACTGTGGTAGTTATGGATGGCTCGAATTTATTCCTAAAAAGGAATGTTGTTCTATTGATGAATTAAAAGAATTTTATTACAAAGCAGGTGTTTTGTTAGCAATTACCTATCTTTTAGGGAGCAAAGATTATCATTATGAAAATGTAATTGCTTTTGGAAAAGACCCAGTTATAATTGACCATGAAACGATCATTCAACCTACCTTCTTAAGAATATCTTCTCAGCTTCATACTATGCCATATTATCTTAAAAATCCCTCCGTATTAGAGAGTCAATTAATAACGATTCCTGATGCAAAAATTCCTTTAGGAGTGGCAGGTTTTGGCTCAAAGTATAGTACTTATTTGACTAGATTAGAAAAAAAGGTTGTTAATGCTAATACTTTAAAATCCAAGAGAGTATCTAAATATTTAGAAGATTCTTTGATAGAGAAAAATGTTCCTCATTACAAAGGGACCCCAATGTTTATTAATACCTACTCAGACCAGTTTATAAAGGGATTTGAACAAGCGTATGATTTATTTTATAAATCAAAATCAGCGTTGAAATCTCATGCTAGTCCAGTTACAAATTTTTATGATAAAGAAGTACGATTCTTATGGAGACCAACTTCTATATATTATAAAATAATAAATCACTTAAGAAATGTAACTTACATGTCAAGTAGAGAAAATTTCGAGTCAAAGATTTATGAAGTTTTGTCGAAAGCATATAGAAATGAGAGAATGTCCAAGTATGAATTCCTGCTTAAAATAGAGCAAAAACAATTAATGAAGGGATGCATTCCTACTTTTACCTTAAATAGTTCAGATAAACATTTATTAGGTACTGAAAAAAAACAGAATATTTTTCAATATAGTTGTATAGAAAATATTTTTAAAAGAATAGACATTCTTTCTTCAAGTGATAAAAAAATGCAATTAAAATTTATTAGTCATTCTCTGCAAGGGAAAAAGATTGATTCAAAGTTAAGTATCCCAGCAACTACATCACCCTGAAAAACGAAGTCACTAACTAGTCTCGGCACCTAGGAGTAATTATTGTCTTTCTTGTACACGGTTTGACTGCATTCCCTGATCTTTCAGTAAAAATCTTACGTTCATAATTACTATTATTGATTATCAATTCAGTTCTTTTGGCAAAATAGTCTAGGTAATTTGCTATTGTTTTGTAAGTAGATATAATAATTTTTTATCATAAAAAATACTACTAAAATGGAACTTACAAAAGAACAAGAAATAACTCAACAAGTAATTACTGAGGCATGGAACAATCCTGCTTTCAAAGAAGCGCTAATTGACTCCCCAATCGAAGCAATTAAAAATCTAACTGGAGAAACCATCAAATTACCAAATGGAGTAGACCGGATAGAAGTAGTAGATCAGACTGATTCCACCTGTTCGTATTTCAATATTCCAGCAAAACCAAATATGGATGACGTTGAATTAACGGATGCTCAGCTAGAAATAGTAGCCGGAGGAGGTGATCCGACTTTCCCTTTAGATCCTCCAAATATTTTCGATATATAGTCTTGAAATATTTTACTACAAAACAGCCTGCCTAAGTTATGGAGATTTCCAGATTTAGGCAGTTTTTTTATGATAGAATAAGTCAAAATATCCCATTCCAAAATATCAGTTCTTTTGGCATTTTCGACAGAATGATTCAAAGTATTTTTATAGTATAAAAATTATTTAATCATTCTTAAAATCAAAGAAAATGGAGTATTCAAAAGAAGAAAAGATCTTAGAACAAGTAGTTGCTGAAGCATGG
>CALFWZ010000007.1 GCA_937928405.1 uncultured Saprospiraceae bacterium | reverse complement strand
TCGACAATCTCTTTCACAATATATAACCCCAGCCCAGTCCCTTTTGTTGACCTCGTGTCCTCACTTCCGGTTCGATAAAATTTTCTAAATATTTTTTTCTTTTCTTTTTCGGTAATTCCATATCCCTGATCGGCAAAATCTAAGGCCAATAAGGTTCCTTGCTGTTTAGCGTTTATGTCGATAACGGCGGAGGTAGGGGAGTACTTTACTGCGTTTTCTAGTAAGTTGATGGTGATCGATGTCAATCCAGTCTTATCCACTAAGATATTTGGAATTTCATCATCATAAGAAAAAGAAAACTTGGCTTCTGGGAATTTAGCTTGTATCTTCTCCACTAGTTGCTTAATTAAAGCTACCGGATCAAGAGATTCTAAAACGGGCTGGTAATGGTTTTCCATTTTGGCAGCCAATAAAAGATCCTCCACAAGATTGGTTAGTCGTTCTGTTTCTTCTAGGGCGGTGCCACTTAACTGGTTAATTTGATTTTTTTCTAAATCTCTTTTTAGAAAAGTTTCTAAAACCAGTCGGATAGAAGAAATAGGAGACTTGAGTTCGTGCGTGATGGACAATAAAAAATTTCTTCGTTCTTGGGCGGCGATCATTTCTCGGTTGTATCCACGGTTGATAATGTAAATACCAATGACTAGGCTTAAAATAAAAAATAACGCTTCTCCAAGAATCATCCATTCCTGTCGCTTGTATTTTGATTCTAGCTCTTGAAAATCAATGGTTTTTTCAAACTCAGCTCTATTAGCAACATCTCCTTTAGCGGCCAACACAATCTGGAGATAATTACTTTTGGCGACAAAAGCATCCTTGTTTTTGGTGTATAGCAAAACAGACCACCAGCCGAAGGCCAATAGCAAAAAGACAATTACAAAATTGGATAATAACCGGAGTTTTAAATTTTCCATTCTTAGTTTTATAAAACAAGCTATTCGATGATTTAGTTGTTACCAATTAGACCAACGACAAAAGGCACACCGTAGAGTTGGACTACGATATGCCTTTGTATATTGTTGAAACGAGCAGAAAAAACTATTCTCCTACGCGGTACTTTTGGTTGATATACTCAGCTTTGAGTACTTCTTTACGACGGGTAACGGAAGGCTTAACGAATTCTTTTCTTCTTCTTAACTCCTGAATTAAACCAACTTTACGGTGTTTGTTCTTGTAACGCTTTAGCGCGCGATCAATTGATTCTCCGTCTTTTACTTCAATAATTAACATCTAAAAATTTTTAGTTTTTTATAAAATGTGCTTTTTAGCGGTGCAAAGTTAAGACTTTTTGACCGTTTTTACAATAGATATAGGGTGATTTTTTTCTGTAAAACCACTTAATTTATGCTTGTTGAATAGTTGAATGGTTGAATCGTTGAGATAATGCGTTGGTCTTCAACGATTCAACGATTCAACAGTTCAACAAAAAACGATCTATATTTTTGATGAAAAGTAGGTTGAATTCCTCTTTTTAACCAAGCGTATTGGCCTTTTTTACTACATGCCGACCTCGTTCATTTAGGGTGATTTCTGCTTTTTCTAAGACTGGATCATGTTCAAAAAATAGTACCAGATTTTCTTTGATTGCTCGGTCAAGCAGCCACTCTTTCTCTTGCATGGTCACGAGTGGGCGGATATCATAGCCCATTACATAAGGTCGGCCTAGATGAAAATGGCTGGCTAGCAGGTCTGCACAGTAAAATACTTTGTGATCTCCTTGGTCAATTTCGGGCAACATCATCGCTTCGGTATGTCCGTAAGCAAAATGAACTTTTATGCCTGGAATCCAATCTACGCCTCCTTCTACCACAGGAATAAACTTTAAAACGCCATGTTCGTGGAGGGGAACAAAATTCTCTTTTAAAAAGGAAGCTGCTTCGCGAGGATTGGGATTGAACGCCCAGTCGTAGTGCTTTTGGTTGGTCCAGTAGGTGGCATTCGGAAAAGTAGGGACGAGCTTACCATCAGCATCCTTTTTGACCGCTCCGCCGACGTGGTCGAAGTGCAGATGCGTCAAAAAGACATCGGTTATATCTTCTGGCGATAATCCATTATTATGAAGAGAGCCCAATAAAGAATCTGTTCCATGTGGTTCAAAATGCGAAAAGAATTTCTCATTCTGTTTATCTCCAATTCCCGTGTCTATCAGTATTTTCCGATCTTCTGTTTCAATTAGCAAACACCGCATGGCCCAAGTACAAAGGTTGTTTTCGTCGGGCGGATGGGTGCGTTGCCAAAGTCTACGGGGAACGACGCCAAACATAGCGCCACCGTCTAGTTTGAAATATCCGGTTGGGATGGAGGTTATTTTTAGCATGTTTGTTTTTGTTGAAATGTTGAATCGTTGAAAGGTTGAAGTGCTTATTTTTGAAAAATTAACTTAAAAATCTTTATTCTCTTCAAAAACTAATCTGTTTTCATTTAAGATTAGACAAGCTAAATATCCAAGTCCTATTTGTTTGCCTTTATGAACACATCCACTATCAATATCAATATATTGATTTTGTTTTAAATTATTCAGCATGTCATTGATGTCGTTTTTTGTGGTCGGCGTATGACCATGGACAATTATTCTATTTCCTAACCACTGATAATTAATTCTTTCATACCATGCTCTTTGCCAAAGCATGGAGTGAAATTCATCAAAAGGATTTGGCATATCAAATTTGAAACCTGCGTGCACCAAAATATAATGGTCTACTTCTAGATAAGATGGCATTTTCTCAAAGAATTGAAAATATTTAGTTTCTATATCTTGAATATGATCAGCATTAAAATTCTCAATGGTTGTCCAACCACCATTTACTAACCATTTTCTTTGTAACGCTAAACTACTGCGTGCATCCAACATCATTTGATCATGATTACCTTTGAGACAATGGATAGAATGACCTGATTCTTCTAACTCCCAAATAAAATCAATTACTCCTTTACTATCTGGACCACGATCAATAAAGTCTCCCAAAATATACAGTTCATCAGCCTTGTTGAATTTGAGTTTTTTTAGAAGAGATTTGAACGTTTTTAAACATCCATGAATATCTGAAATGGCATATTTATTCGACATTAGTAAATTAGTCTTTCAAGTTTTATCTTTTTCATAATCTATCAATATTTTTAGCATAATAAACCATTCAACCATTCAACAACCTCACTTCTCCTTCACCTTCACCACCACATCGTGTTGAATTTTAAGAAACTCTGCCATTTCCAACAATTTTTCCCGTTGGATGGGCGTGTTTAAATCAAGTTCAACGACAAAGGTGCCTTTTTTGGTAGGAATACGCATATAATTGCCGCCAAAAAGTTGATCTTCTTTTTTTCGGTCTCCACTTGGCAAGGCTTTTAGTTCAAAGTTGACTTCTTTCAAGTCTGCTTCCGGTATGATAAATTCTTCTTTTCCTCGCTTAATTTTGAGGGTTTCTTCGTCGAAGTTTACTTCGCCTCCGATTTTAACTTTTTTACCAGAAAACATCCTTATGGTAGATAAAATGGGTATTAACAATCCAACAAATACCCCAATATAAATCCAATTGATATAACCGTAAAAACCTAATTGGCTTACGAGTCGCTCAATCACTGGAATCAATCCCATATCAAGATAGGTTAGTAAAAAATAACCAAGTAGACCAGC
This sequence comes from uncultured Saprospiraceae bacterium, assembly GCA_937928405.1. Lineage (GTDB taxonomy): Bacteria > Bacteroidota > Bacteroidia > Chitinophagales > Saprospiraceae > JALZUU01. The sequence continues at coordinate 4,195 of CALFWZ010000007.1, read as the reverse complement.
CGATGCCATTCCGGTAAGCAGATTTAATTTCTTAATTTTCCGGCGTTTTATAATAGGGGCATTAAAGTGAAACATCAGATATAAATTTAAGCTTTTAAGCAAATATGGGTAAAAATACGACTTCCAAAACGATTATCGGCATTGATTACGGCAGTAAGCTAGCAGGTACCACTGTGATCGCACGAGCAGAAAACGGTAAGGTTCAATTTGAGCAAAGTCTAAAAAATAAAGATGCGGATCAATTTATCCTCGACCAACTCAAGTCGGAAGAACCTTCCATTATTTTTATCGACGCCCCGCTCTCTTTACCTGCTGCCTATTTTGGGCATGGATCGGATTATTTTTATCGTGCTGCCGACCGTGCCTTAAAGGCCATGTCACCAATGTTTTTGGGTGGATTAACTGCTAGGGCTATGCGCTTAAAACAGCAATTAATCGAGCGAGGACACCAAGTGGTGGAAGCCTATCCGGGAGGTTTAGCCCGCCACATAGCACTTCCCAAGGACCAGTATAAAAAACAAAAAATTCATTTACCAGCCATCCTTAAATTATTAACGAATCAAATTCCAATAAAGTTTGTAAAATCGGATCTGATTACTTGGCATCATGTGGACGCTTTGTTGGTCTGTTGGATTGGTTGGCGGTATTATAACGGCCAGGCGGAAAGTTTTGGTAATGAGGAGGAAGGAAAAATCTGGATTTGATTTTTAGGATAAAGTCTACTTATCTTTGCATATGCCTTCTATTATTACACAACCAAAAATTGAGATTGATCCGGATATCCTCCGCAAATTTCAAGAGCAAATTCAGGAAGCCGGTCAAGTTGTGATTCATTGTGTGAGTAAAGACACGCTTGGGTGGGGAATGCATATTAGAATTTGGCCCACTACTTTCCTACTAGATCAAGGGTCTAACCATCGGAGTGAAATGGTGCATGTAGAAAATATTGTTTTAGCTCCGAATTGGCAATATTTAGCTCCAACTGAAAAGCTCCACTACTCATTGATCTTTAGTGGATTACCTAAATCTTGTACAAGTTTTGATTTAATTGAGTTCGGTGAAGGTAGTAATTGTTTTAGTGCCTTAGATATCATCCGTAATGAATCAGATGTTTATTATGTAAGATTGAATTAAAAGTTCTATTTTCTCCAAAAACAAAGTCACCACATCCACCAAGTGGAGTAGTGACTTCAATTACACCAGACAAAACTTTGTTCCAAAAAAATGAAACGAAGTCTATTTAATTGAATACAAACATAGGTATTTTTCAGGTGAAAGTTTACTAAATAATAGCAAAAATAAATATTCTCGTTTACCTACTGACAAAATCTATTCTTTCTTCTTTTATTTTGATCCTGTCACAAAATTTATACTTTTGCAGCAAAATAAACGCCTCAAAATCCTGAATTCTGGAACAATCCTCCTCATATTCAGTTTTAATATACCGTTTAACCTTCTTAAATAAAATATATATTACCTCTGACATGGCTAAAAATTTATTGATTGTTGAGTCTCCGGCTAAAGCCAAAACCATCGAGAAAATTCTCGGAACGGATTTTACCGTAAAATCTAGTTTCGGTCATGTTCGCGATCTTGAAAAAGGAACCAAAGGGGTAGATATTGAAAATGATTTTAAACCCAACTATGCGGTTACTCCGGACAAAGTAAAAGTGGTTAACGGTCTTAAAGACGCAGTGAAAAAAGTAGACGAGGTTTGGCTCGCAACGGATGAAGATCGAGAAGGAGAGGCCATCAGCTGGCATCTTTGTGAGGTGCTTGGACTAGATCCTAAAACTACCAAAAGAATTGTTTTCCGCGAAATCACCAAACCAGCAATTCAAAATGCCATCCAACAACCCCGCACAGTTGATCTAGATTTGGTAGACGCTCAACAGGCACGTCGTATTTTAGATCGCTTGGTCGGCTTTGAACTTTCTGGCTTATTATGGCGAAAAGTGAAAAGCAAATTATCCGCTGGTCGGGTTCAGTCTGTTACCATGAAAATTGTAGTAGAACGGGAACGCGAAATAATGGAATTCAAGTCCAAACCTTTTTTTCGGGTCAATGCCTTATTTACCGTGCAAGATGAGCAAGGAAAACCCGTAGAGATGAAAGCGGAATTAGGATCACGATTTGATTCCTTCAAAGACGCTAATGACTTCTTAAATAAATGTGTTGGTGCAGATTATGAAATTGGGAAAATTGACAAAAAACCACTCAAGCGTAAACCCACCGCTCCTTTTACTACCTCTACTTTACAACAAGAAGCCAGTAGAAAATTGGGATTTTCGGTTAACCGAACGATGTCCAATGCGCAGAAATTATACGAGCAGGGTTTTATTACCTATATGCGTACAGACTCGGTCAATTTGAGTGAAACAGCGCTGACTGCAATTGGTGAGGAAATAGAAAAAAGCTACGGAAAAAATTACCTGCATACGCGTCGCTATAAAAATAAAAAAGCCAACGCCCAAGAGGCTCACGAAGCCATTCGACCCACTTATATTGATCGTAAAGTGGTAACCAATGATTATGACCAACAACGACTTTATGAGTTAATTTGGAAACGAACCATCGCTTCCCAAATGGCCGAAGCAGAGTTGGAAAAAACCATTGTACAGATTAATATTTCCACAGTGCCTGGTACGACTTTAAAAGCCGAAGGTCAAATTCTAAAATTCGATGGTTTTCTAAAGGTATATCTGGAATCTTCTGATGATGAGGAGGAGGAAGATTCTAAAACGACTGCCGGCATCTTGCCTCCACTGAAAGTAGGACAGCCCTTATCATTGCAGTTAATGACCGCTACGGAGCGATTTACTCGCCCACCTGCTCGTTTTACAGAGGCTGCGTTGGTAAAGAAAATGGAAGAACTAGGTATTGGTCGCCCTTCAACTTACGCACCAACGATCAGTAAAATCATGGATCGAAGTCGAGGTTACGTAACCAAAGAGCCTAGAGATGGGGTAGAGCGGAAATATCGAGTTATTTCTTTAAAAGATAATACGGTTAACGAACGAATAGAAACCGAAACGACTGGTGCCATCAAAAATCGTTTGATCGCGACCGATTTAGGAATGTTGGTCAGCGATTTTCTATCCGAACATTTCAATGAGATTATGACCTATGGCTTCACAGCGGATATCGAAAAAGACTTCGATATCATTGCTTCTGGAGGTAAAGAATGGGAAAAAATGTTGGGTGAATTTTACCGTCCTTTTCATGCTACCGTGGCGGATGCTATGGAAAACGCAGAGCGGGCAACAGGAGAACGAATTCTAGGAACTGATCCTGCCTCTGGTAGAACCTTATTGGTCCGGATGACTAAGTTTGGTACACCCGTCGCACAAATCGGTGCTCAAAATGAACTAAACGAAGACGAAAAACCTCGTTATGCCAATCTTCGTCCTGGTCAGTCCATGTCAACCATTACAATGGAGGAAAGTCTTGAACTATTCAAGCTTCCTAAAAAACTAGGAACTTATAAAGATCAGGAAGTGATTGTAGCCGTTGGACGTTTTGGCCCATACGTTAAATTTGGTGAAAGCTTTATTTCCATACCAAAAGGAAATGATCCTTTGGAGGTGAAAATGGATTTTGCTCAAACCTTGATAGATGCTAAATTAGAAGCAGATAAACCGATTGCCTTTTATAAAGATAAACCGATTACGAAGGGGGCTGGACGTTTTGGTCCTTTCGTAAAGTGGGATGAATTTTTTGTAAATATTCCTAAACGTTTCGATCCAGCCTTATTGACCGCAGAGGAAGCGATTGAATTAGTTAAAATAAAAGAAGAAAAAGAGGCCAATCGCTATATCCATCGGTGGGAAGATCTGAAATTATCGGTTGAAAACGGTCGTTGGGGACCGCTTGTCCGATTTGGTAAAAAGAAATTTAATTTGCCTAAAAAAGAAGATGGCTCTAGAGTGACCCCAGAGGAGGCGGCGGAATTTACGCTTGAACAGGTGAAAGAAATGGTGGAAGAGACAATTCCAGGGGCTTTCGCTGAAAAACCCAAAAAGAAAAGAGCTACGAAGAAGAAGAAAAAGTAATAGCATTTTTTCAAATAAAAAAAGAAATACCGGTCAACGCCGCTCATTTAACGAATGAGTGGCGTTTTTGTGTTCCATACATGGTGCTGTACTATAGGGTGTAAGTCCCGAGTGAGCCTAGAAGAGAGGGAATCACTAGCTAA
>CALFWZ010000006.1 GCA_937928405.1 uncultured Saprospiraceae bacterium | reverse complement strand
ATCCTTACGCGTAAGTTCTGATTTGACAGCTGCCGAAGGATACAGCGAAACGAGTGATAATTTAGCGGTGAATCTACGTTTTGGCGAAGATGATATTATTTCAGAAACATTTGCATTGTATCAGAACCGTCCAAATCCATTTGGATCTGAGACGACGATCAGCTTTAACTTACCAGAAGCCATGGCTGCGACGTTAACGATCTACGATGTATCTGGTCGAGTGCTAAAGCAAGTAACCCGTGATTACGCTGCAGGATATAATGAAGAATTGGTTGAACGTAACGAGCTAAGTGCTACCGGAGTACTGTACTATCAGTTAGAGACGGCAACTGAAACAGCAACTAAGAAAATGATCTTGGTTAAGTAATTACAGCTAAAATATTTGCCGAAAGGCAGATCTTCAAAATATCAGGTGGCTATCCCGTTTACACAGGGTAGCCACTTTTTTTTTAGTATTTAAAGATGACTTTTTAGAATTTGTTCGTCTAAAAATTGATGTATTGTTATTACGAATAAAAATATATTGAATATTTATATATTTTTTAATAACTTTACATTCCTAGCACATCTCATCTTTTCCCTCAAACTGTAGTTTTTATTGGATACCTAAGTAGCATGTTCTACCTAAGTAATCTGCGTTTTGTAGCGTCTTTTATACCAAACTTACAAATTCACTATTATTATGAAAAAGAATTACATAATCAGAATAGCGAGATATCGTACACTCTGTATTTTATGCCTCCTCTTTTCTTTTACGGTTTTTACGCAAGCCCAAAGTCTATCAATTACATGTGTACCCGGATTTACGATTACCTGCGAAACAGATGTGATTTTGAATGTTGATGCACCTTTTGTTTTCTCACCAAATTGTAATGTTTCTCCTGGAGCCGTTACGGTGAGTGGACCTGTCTTAGATGGGCCATTAGGATGTCCAGGATCAACGTATACTTATACTTATACCGTAGTGGATGATTGTGGTGCGAGTGCCTCTTGTGAACAAACCTTTACAGTAGGAAATCAGGTTGGGCCATCGATCATTAGTTGTCCGGCGAATCAAACTGCCTCTTGTAGTTTCAACGTTTTCCCACAACCTCATCTCGTAGAAGTGCAGACACCTTGTGGTCTAGCATCTGATATTGAAGTTTTAGGTCCACAGGTATTTGGCCCAGCAGAATGTTCTGGAACTCAATACATTTATACTTATGTAGCACGTGACCTATGCGGACGTACGGCACAATGCCAGCAGGTTTATACATTATCTAACGAAGGATCAGAATTTGTTTGCCCTCCAGATATTTGTGTTTTAGAATGTCCGGCAGATGGAGATATGATTGCAGCTCAGTTTGCTTCTTTTGCAGATCAAGCTACCATAATTAATCCTTGTGGGAATGAGTCTACGGTAACAAATAATTTTAGTCCAAATAATTTTATCAATGCCAATTGTGGAAATGGTCCTATTGCTTACGAAAACGCAACGCAATACCAGATAGTTACCTTTACAGCCGTTGATGCTTGTTTTGGATTTACCAATTGTACCGCTTTAGTAGTTGTAGTAGACAATGAACCACCAGTAGTGACAGGAGCGCCACAGTTGGGAATTGCAGAATGTAGTGATCGTTCTCAAGTTGATTATGATAATTGGATTCAGCAAACCTTAAATAATATGTCTGCGACCGATGCTTGTAGCAACGTAACTTGGTCTTACACGCCTCAAAATCCAACAGAAATCTGTGGGATCAACGGTTACGCAATAACTCACGTATCTTTTATTGCTACCGACGATTGTGGAAATAATACAACCCTTGACGCACATTTTAAATTGAAAAATAATTTTCCACCTGAGTTTGTGGACCTCATTCCAAATATAGAAATCAACTGTGGAGAAACGGCCAATTTTATAGAACCATCCATTCGAAACGCCTGCGGTAATACGACGGTAACTTCCGTAGATAGTACCTTGCCAGGTGACTGTAGTGGTGAACCAGTACTGGTAAGAACCTATACGGTTACAGACGGTTGTGGCGCTTCCAGTACGGCCGTTCAGACAATTACGACGGTTGATAATCTAGCACCTGTTTTTACAAATGTACCTTTCACTGTTACGGTGGGATGTGGCGAACCAATTAGTTTTGTTGAACCTACTGCAATTGATGATTGCAGCGGGCCAGTCACCATTACTTTTAATGAATATACGGTTGGCAACCCCGGTTGTGCGGATGCACAGACCAATAGAGATTGGACCGCAACCGATGGTTGTGGAAATCAATCTACGGTAACTACAATTGTTATACAATCAGGAGATAATACACCGCCCGTATTCACCAATGTACCCACACCAGTTACCTTTACTTGTGGTGAAACGATCAGCTTCGAAGAACCAACGGCTTCCGATGATTGCAGTGGACCAGTTACGATTACTTTTAATGAATATATAGTTGGCAACCCTGGTTGTGCAGATGCACAGACTAATAGAGATTGGACGGCAACTGATGCTTGTGGAAACCAGTCTACGGTAACTACAATCGTTATACAATCAGGAGATAATACACCACCCGTATTCACCAATGTACCCACACCAGTTACCTTTACTTGTGGTGAAACGATTAGCTTCGAAGAACCAACAGCTGCTGATGATTGTAGTGGACCGGTCACGATTACTTTTGAAGAATATACCGTTGGGAATGACTGTGCCAATGGTCAGCAAATAAATAGAGATTGGACAGCCACCGATGCCTGTGGAAATGCTACGACGGTTACAACTTCTATTCTCTTAGAAGGCGATACAGAAGGACCTGTATTTACTTTTGTACCAGAAACACCAGATGTAAATTGTGGAAATATTCCAGCCTTTGAAGAACCTATTGCGACGGATGATTGTGGAATGGTTACGATTACTTTTGTAGAATATCAGACACCTGGAACCATCTGCGATAATGGTTATTCTCTAAAAAGAGACTGGACAGCCGTAGACAACTGTGGAAATGCTACAACGGTTACAACGGCCATTTGGGTAAACGCAGATATCACGCCTCCTGTATTTACTTTTGTACCAGAAACGCCAGATGTAGGTTGTAATAATATTCCTGAATTTGAAATTCCTACCGCAGTAGATGATTGTGGTAACGTGACCATCACTTTTGTAGAGTATCAGTCGCCACCAAATGGCGTTGAATGTGTAGACGGAATTGCGCGTAAGCGAGACTGGACGGCCACGGATGATTGTGGTAATGCTGCCACCGTCACAACGACTATTTGGATCAATGAATATGAAACCAACACGACGACTGCTACCGTTTCAGGAATGATTACAAATGCGGCAGACGAAATGATCGATGAAGTATATGTAATGGCAGAGGGTAGTGCTACTAATGACATGATGGGAAATATGACAACCGACGAGTCAGGAACATATAACTTCAATCTTGACTTGGGAGAAAATTATACCATTACTCCTGCAAGAGACGGTGATGTGATGAACGGACTTTCGACCATGGACTTAATTTTACTAGGACAACACTTATTAGAGGTGCAGCCTTTGGACTCACCTTACAAAATAATCGCTGCCGATATTAATAATTCCGGTTCCGTTAGTTCATTGGATATGATTGCACTACGGCGGTTAATTTTGAGAATTGATGAGACCCTAACTAATAATACTTCTTGGCGTTTTGTGGATGCGGACTATGCGTTCAATAATCCTACCAATCCTTTTGAAAGTACATTCCCAGAAGTGGCCAATATCAATGGGCTTAATGGAACAACCCAACAAGACTTTATCGGAATTAAAGTGGGAGATCTAAATGACTCCGCAACACCCAACGCATTGCTTAGCGGAGATACCCGTACGGAACGTTCTACCCAACATTTACTGGCTACCGATGCTCGTATTGAAAAGGGTGAGACAAAAATCATGGAAGTAAAAGCAAAGGACTTTACCGCTCTATTGGGATACCAAATGACTTTGGAATTTGATCCAGCGAAGATGGAAATTATTGAACTCATTCCTGGAGTACTTCGAGGTTTAACGGATGAAAATTTTGGTATCCAAAATCAAGCAGAAGGAATCATTACTACTAGTTGGAATACGACCCATGGTCTTAGCTTAGAGGACGAAACAGTACTTTTTAGTGTGAAAGTAAAAGCTACTGAAGCGCTAATACTGAGTGAAGAGCTACGGTCAACTTCTCAGATAACCAGTGCCGAAGCTTATAGTGAAATCCACGGAGTTATGCATTCCAATTTATTATTTGAGGATTCAAAAGGCTTCGAAAAAGATCGCTTTGCTTTATATCAAAACTATCCGAATCCATTTGAGGTGACGACGAAGGTCGGATTCTATTTGAATAAAGCAGGTGATGCGACACTCACCGTATATGATATGGATGGTAAAATTCGCTATAATGAAAATGGTAATTATGAAAGTGGGTATCATGAGATCACCCTTGGAGCAGAACAACTGGGCGAAGCAGGTATGTTGTATTATCAATTAAATGCTACTGATCGAAAACCACAAATTAAAAAAATGGTTTGGATTAAATTATAATAAAGAATCCTATGAATTTTTAGCCCACCAAAACTTATGTTTTGGTGGGCTTTTTATTTTAAAAAATTAGGGAAATTAAAATCTTTGTTCTATCTTTGTGTAAAGAAAAGTAAAAAAATACTTCTCTTTACTGATACTATAAAAACCAAGTGAAAGACAACCAAATCTAAACCAAGTCTCTTCTGACTGTCAACCATTCCGGTGCGGGTTTAATTTTAAATCTTTCCAACACAAAATTCCATGAACACATGCAAAACCTGTTGTTTTGCCTGTAATGCTTTTGTCCCAACTGCGGAAAGGAGCCCTAGGAAAAGGTATTCTTTTCGAAATTTGTAATTTTTTTGCATACTAAATGGAAACTTCATTTCTCAGAAGTTTTTAATTTTTTTGCGGACGGTTAGTGAATTAACAATCACTACCACGTCCAAGTTATGCTATTGTTTAGCTGATTAGTAATGACCACTAATCAGCCTAGGATGTTTATGTCTTTGTTCAAAAACTGTCTTATAAATTCATTCTCTTATTTAAATTTTTAATAACTCTAAAAACTTTTATTATGAACAAACTACAACGTTTCAATTGTCGAAAAAGCAATTGGGCAAGATTAAATCTGCAATGGCCGATTACGCTGTTTCTGATTTTGTTTTGTTTACCAATACTGTTTGGACAACAAACTTTAAAAGGCAAAAAGATTAGTTATTCCCATCCGGAATTAGCAACTACTTTTAATGTCTATGAAGTACACGAACTGGAAATGACTGAATTGACGGAATTAACCAACGGAACTGAACAAGAAGAAATACTTTTCAACCTTGATCTTGGAAGCCATAACTGGCAATTAAATTTAGTAAGTAATCCTTTAATCGCTCCTGGACTCAAAACTACGGTCTTAACAGACAATGGAGTAGCGTATCGGGACATTAATCGTACGTACACATACAAAGGATATGTAAATGGAGATCCGAATTCTAAAGTTCGAATGTCTATTTATGATGATCGTATTATTGGAATGATTAAAGCCAATGACGATGAATACTTTATTGAGCAACTAGCCACTTTATTAGAAGATAATACCATCAGTTCTAATCAATATGTGGTGTATAAGATTGCGGATGTTATTCCTGATCCCTCCCTTCGTTGTGGTGGAGTTAAGGCACATTCTAAAAGCGGCCACCAACAGCATCTAAACAGCAGCCAGCCAGGTAATGGTGGATCCAGTGGATCTATTCTAATGACTTGTATGGAAGTTGATTTTGCATTAGCAGCGGCTAATGATATGGTCGTTAGATTTGGAAGTGTGGCGGCTGTACAAACAGAAATTCTAGATATTACTAACATGATGGAAGCATTATATGACGATTTTATGCTTACCTATATCGTAACTGAAATAGTCATTCCTGCTACACTAGCTGCTGATCCTTGGACCCGAAGTCAGCAGATGGACGAGTTGTTAGATGAGACAGATCCTCCTTTTGATGGCCTCCCAGGTTTCGAGCCTTGGGCAGCCGCTGGATTTGCTAATCCTCATGATATTGGACAGTTATGGGTAAACCGTGATGTAATCAGCGATTTCAGCGGTAGTGGTTTAATTGGCCGTGCAGGCGGAATCGGAGTGGTTTGTTCACCACAGCAATATAATGTCTGCGAATATTTTACGACTGGTATGAATGGTTTACGTTCATTGAGTGCACACGAAAATGGACATTTATGGGATGGAGAACATGGTTTAGCTACTCCTAGTGTGACGATCATGTCTGCTATTATAGCTACCAATGCTACTGACTGGGCTGCGGGTAACCTCACCCAGATGCAAGCGCACATTGACTCTCGTACTTGCTTATCTGCTTGTAGTAGCTGTGATATCGCAATTACTGGCTCTGCGGCAACTCCGACTTCATGTATTGGCCTGGATGACGGGACTATTACACTGACGGCTACTAGTGCACTTCCAATAACTTATTCTATTGCTGGACCTGATGGCCCCGCACCTGTCGTAACCAACACGACGGGTATTTTTACTGGACTTGCTCCCGGAAATTATACTGCCCGTGCAGAACAAACTGGCGATGCCACTTGTAGCGAAGTAGTTAATATTGAAGTGTTGACTGGACCGTGTGATATCAATTTTACGGAAGTAACTCCTACTGCTGAAACCTGTCCAGCTGCCGATGATGGTCGAATAGATGCTACAGCTACTTTTTGTGGAGGAGGAACTGTAAGATATGATATTGTATCTATGACGAATGCTGCTTTTATCCCAATGAGAGTTACAGGAGCAACGGCTACTTTTTTCCCATTGCCTCCGGGAACTTACGTTATTACCGCTACTAATAATGCCGACGGTGCTTGCTTTGCGCAGATATCAGCAGAAGTAATGCCTGCTGCATGTGATATTTCTATAGACGGAGTTACCGCTGTAGACGAATCATGCGACGATGCGATGGACGGAAGTATTACCGCAGTTGCTTCTCATTGTGGCGCTTTTACTTATACGCTAACTGGTCCTGACGGTCCTGCAGTTGTAGGAAGTAATGCCACTGGTATGTTTACAGGTTTAGCTGATGGTACTTATGTTGTAACAGCTACCAGTAATGCTGATGCGACTTGTACAACTATGGCGACTGCTGTGGTCATGGCTGGCCCAACGCTGATTGTTGATTGTACCAATGTCGTTGACGAAACGCTTACCTGTCGAGCAGATTTACCACCAGTAGATTTTAGTTTACCGGTTGTACTTGAATCTTGTGGCGATCCAATATTATCAGCTCTGACAATTATTCCTGGCAATTCAGGCTGTCCGGGTGATGAAGTTCTGATTACTCGAACCTACTTTATTCAAGACGATGCAGGTAATATGGCGGAGTGTATGCAGACGTTTACTATACGTAGTGACAATGGCCCCTCTTTTACTTTCTGTCCTGCAAGTACGACCGTAAACTGTGGAGACGATACGAGTGAAGCAACCTTAGGATCTGCGACAGCTACGGCTGATTGTTCGGCTCCCACGGTAACCTCTGCCGATGTTGTAACGCCAGGTTGTGGAGCGACTAGTGTAATTATTAGAACATGGACCGCTACCGATTTTTGTAATCGTACGGCAACTTGTTCACAGACAATTACCGTTCAAGACAATGTACCTCCAGTAATTACTTGTCCAGCCAATGCTACTATTGAGTGTGATGATGATAGTACACCAGCCGGAACTGGCATGGCGACGGCTGTTGATAATTGTGGTGGACCAGTGACTATTACCTTTGCGGATGCCACCATTCCAGGAGGTACTTGCCCACAAATTTTTACTATCCAGCGTACTTTTACAGCCACTGACGAATGTGGTCTGGTATCTCAATGTACACAAATGATTTCAGTATTGGATTCTGATCCTCCTATGATTACAGTTCCTGGTCCTTTAACGATTTCTTGTGAAGTAGATAGAACTCCTGCTGGCTTAGGTTCCTTCGCTACAGCTACAGATAACTGTGATGCGGATGTAGCCATCACCTTTACAGATGTATTCGTAGCGGGCGCTTGCCCTCAGGCTGGTACCTTAACCAGAACTTGGAGAGCAACGGATGACTGTGGATTATTTTCCGAAGGTGATCAGATTATTACCATTACGGATAATGTAGCTCCTGTACTGATAACCTGTCCATCAAACATGAATATCGAATGTGATCAACCAACTACTCCTGACTTTACCGGAAGACCGGTTGCTAGTGATAATTGTGATACGGAACTTGTATCTACTTTTGTGGATGTGGTAACACCAGGTGTTTGTGATCAAGAGATGACCATCACTCGAACTTGGACGGTTACAGATGATTGTGGTAATACGACCGGATGTGTACAGGTACTTAATATTACCGATGAAACGGCACCGATTATTACTTGTCCTGCGAGCATTATCGTAGAATGTGACCAAAATACGGCCCCTGGTAATGTAATGACGGGAATGGCAACTGCTACAAATGCTGCTAACCTAACTTGGGGAGATGGAACAAGCGGACCAATCGGTAGTATTTCTTTGGCAGCTGCTGGTGCGCCTGCTGGAGCAGTAGTAACGAATGTTACCATCCAAATGGATATCGATCATTCTTTTACAGCTGATCTTGAGTTAGAACTAGAAGGTCCTGATGGAACAACGGTAATGTTAATCTCAGATGAGTGTTTTGGAAATAATAATGTATCTGCAACTTTTACAGATGCTGGTGCTCCACTTGCCTGTGTCACTACAGGAGCGGGGACAGACGTTGGAACGCCTGATGATTGTTCAAATGATTATTTAGCAGGTGCTGCTATTTCGGGCATGATTCTACCGGAGAGTGCATTAGCTGGTTTCAATGGGATTGATCCAAACGGAACTTGGTTGCTAAACGTAGTAGATGATGCCGGAGGTGATGGTGGATGTGTGATCAATGTTAACTTAGTAGTTAGCTGGTCCTTTACAGCACCTGGATCAGGTGTAACTGGAGTAGCAACTGCAGTAGATAATTGTGATCCGATGCCAGTGATTACTTCTTCTGACTTTATCATCCCCGGTGATTGTGTTAATGAATTTACAATCGAAAGAACTTGGGTAGCGACAGATAACTGTGGAAATATTTCTAGTTGTACGCAGACAATCTTTGTGCAAGATACCACTGATCCAGTGATTACTTGTCCTGCCGATGTAACCATCGAATGTGATGTAGATCGTTCACCTGCTACCAATGGTACGGCTACCGCTACGGATAATTGTACAGCAGATGCTGATATCATCATCACTTTTGCAGATAATATCATTCCTGGCCCATGTGCTAATACCTTTACAATCGAAAGAACATGGACTGCAACCGATGAGTGTGATTTATTCTCTACCTGTTTACAAGTAATTAATGTAGAAGATACCACGGCACCTGTTGCACCTGCACCACCAGCTAATATTACCGTACAGTGTCCACAGGAAATTCCTGTTCCGATGCCATTGACGGCGATTGATAATTGTGCTGGTCCAATAACTGTTTTACCAACCAGTGAAGTTACTAATCAAGAATGTGCTACTAGATTTACCTTTACGTATACTTGGACTTTTGATGATGGTTGTGGCAATGTCACGGCTATTTCTCAGGTAATTCAAGTGATAGATAATGCACCATTAGTGATTACTAGCTCACCACCAAATCAAGTAGTGGATTGTCAAGTAAATGTTATTCCTCAAGAACACTTGGTAGAGGCGATGTCTCCTTGTGGAAATCCACCAACGATTACTTCTTCTATTTCTGATCCAATCGGTACGTTAGGATGTAACGGAACTCGTTATATTATTACTTATACGGTTGCTGATGACTGTGGTCGGGTAGTTACTACGACTCAGACTTACACCATTCAGAATGATGGACCAGAGATCCTTTGTGGTAACGAAGTATGTTATCTTCCATGTGGAGTAACTGGTGAAGAAGTGTTGGCTACTTTTAACGAATTTGCTGATAGAGCGGTAGTCGTTGATGCTTGTGAAGAATCCGTGTACACGGTAACGAATAACTTTAATCCAAACGCTTTGGGTGATTGTGGTAATGTTACTATTGTTACATTTACAGCGACCGATGCTTGTGGTCGAAGAGGTACTTGTACCGTTCCGGTAATTGTAGTGGATGATATGGCTCCAACGGTTAGTGGTCCAGTAACGCCTGCCATCCGTGAGTGTGATGATATTACTGGCTTGCAATATATCAGCTGGATTAATAATACTATTGAAAGTCTGAATGCTACAGATAATTGTGGTGAAGTTAGTGTAAGCTACGAACCATTGATGCCGAATACTACTTTTGAGGATGGATTCCCTTATGCGAGAACGGAAGTTACCTTTACATTCTCAGATGAATGTGGCAATGATTTACTAGTACCTGGATTATTTAAATTGAAAAATAATCACCCACCAACCTTCATTGGTGAGTTAGAAGATCAGATGATTACTTGTCCTGCTACCCCTCAATTTGATACGCCTGTATTTATACACGGATGTGGAGGAGCCACCTTGACCTTTAGTGATGATAGTAGTGGAGGATCTTGTCCTGGTGGTTATACGGTGACTCGTACTTGGACCGTAACAGATGGTACGGGGGCTGCTTCAACTATCCAACAAACTATTTTTGTGATGGGTAGCAATACGCAAATGTCAACTGTGGCTGGTCTGATTATTACTGAAATGGACGAACCAGTAGAAGATGTAGCTGTAGCCTTAAATTATAGCGGAACCAGTTTTGCGCAAGAAGAGATGACTGCGCAGGATGGATTGTATAATTTTGCTACACCAGCGAACAATGACTACGAAATTCAGCCAAACCGTAATGATGATCCATTAAATGGAGTAACCACTTATGATTTGATTTTACTTGGACAACATCTCTTGAATATTCAGTCCTTGAACTCTCCTTACCAGATGATTGCAGGGGATGTTAATAAGTCCGGTACTATTACTAATTTGGATATGATTGAGTTACGTCGTTTAATCTTGTTGATTGATGATGAGTTTACGAATAACACTTCGTGGAGATTTGTAGAAGCAGATCATGAATTTGTAAATGCTTCAAATCCTTTTGCAGAGACTTTCCCGGAAACTTCTATGATTAATGATCTAACCGGAGAATTGGCTTCTGATTTTATCGCCATTAAGATTGGTGATTTAAATAATTCAGCACAGCCGAATCAGTTAGTAGCTGGTGATACACGGTCTAAGGATTCAGAGTTGATATTCCAATTGGAAGATAAAATAGTAGAGGCAGGAGAAACCTTTAGCGTAGCATTCGATGCAACTGATTTTGAACAAATTTTAGGTTATCAATTTACTTTAAAGTACAACGCCGATCAGGTGAGTTTTGAAGATATGGAAGCCAATGAATTACGTTCACTGAATGCGGATAACTTTGGATTCAAAACTGACAAAGGAGTAATTACAACGAGTTGGAATCGCGAGACACCACTAAGTTTGACAAAGGGGGCAACGGCTTTCACCTTGACTTTTACCGCTAAAGAGCGAGTAAGCGTTAGCGATGTAATCGCCATGGATGATGCCTACACTCCAGCCGAGGCGTATAACGCTGCGAATGACTTGATGGATGTCCAACTACGTTTTGGAGAAGTTGCTGCGGATGAAAAATCTGTTTTTAGATTATTCCAGAATCAGCCGAATCCATTCCGTACAGAAACTAAGATTGGATTCCAGTTACCTGAAAATGGTACAGCTACCTTAGTCATTTACGATGTGGCGGGTAGAGTACTCAGAACTATAACGAAAGATTATAGTGCTGGATATAACGAAGAAGTGATCCAACAGTCTGATTTAAATGCCACAGGTATTTTGTTCTATCGACTGGAAACAGATCATGGTGTTGCGACTAAGAAGATGATTCTTAAATAACCGCTAGTAATTTGATAGAACACTGAGATAAGAAAAGCCATTGATTGGATTATCAATCAATGGCTTTCTTTCTCTGAAGAATTAATCTAACTGTTGAAATAACAGTAGGGTTATTATTTGTGTAGGCCTCTTTTCCTTCGGGAGAAGGGGCTTTTTTTAAGTCTTTTTTAAAAATCTATACTAGTAGCATTGGTAGCAACTGTAATTGGCTCCATAATTTCAATATTTTCACTTGCTAGTTTTCGACGATCACCTTTAAAAGTAACATATAAATGTAGCTTGTATTTACCAGGCTTATCATAGATATGAGAATCTGTTCTTTGGTTGAGAACTCGACGGATTCCATCTCCAAAGTCAAGTAAGTATTCTGCGTTTTGGTTAAAATTTTCGACCTCAAAAAGTACGGGGGTATGGGCTTCGCGTGGTCCACCGATATGGAGTTGTTTACCCCTGATAGTCTCTTTTTTAACAGGCTCATTCAAAACCACTTTTTTGGTTTCATACGATCGATTATCGTCAACCTGTTCTTTATAAATGGAAGTACCAGCAGTTTCATTCTTTTTGAATGTCATACTGTCTAGAATAAATGTAAAACCGCTAATGCCGAAAATTAAAATGCTCCAAATGAGTACTTTTTCAGCTAATTTTGGATTGATTCTAAATGAAGTTTTACGAATTTTCTTATGCTCTTTTTTTAAGTCTGTCATGGGGAGGTTTATAGTGTTGTGTGTTAATAAGAAACAAAAATTAAGCCATGCATTAGTTTTTTATGTTTATTAATAGGGATGAAAACTTGCCAATTAATTAGGCATTGACCTAATCAATTTTTACGAAAATTAGATAGTAGTGGGGTTATGTTTCATTTAGTCTTCTTGTACTGAAGACAATAAGAAGGTGGAGTAATGCAAGTATATGGAATATTTAACATATATGCAAAATAACAGACAAATAAATTATAAAATTTTATAATATTATTTTAAAGCCAATGTGGGAGCGGTTGTTTCACTGGGAAGTAAAAGCCATAGGTTGCCATAATGATGTAGACGACCTGCTTGTCTTCGACCTTCATAACCAACACCTGTATAAAGGTCAACATGTCCAGGACCTTTGATCGCTCCACCAATATCTTGAGCTACAACGAGACGATATTCGTGGGAAATGACATTATTTTTATCATCAATGATTGGAATACTGGCTAATAAGATACTTCCCATTGGAATGTAGCGGGTATCTACTGCAATAGAGTGCATTTTAGTTAGTGGCACTAAGCCTGCTCCTTTGGGATTGGAATCAATAGGTTTGAAAAAGACATAAGAAGGGTTGCTAAATAGAATTTCATGTGCTTTTTTCGGATGCTCTTGTAAATATTTTTTGATAAACTGGAAAGAAACATGCTGTGCAGTAGTCAATCCTTCTTTTATCATATATTTTCCAATACTAGCATAAGGTTGTCGGTTAGAACCAGTAAAGGCAAACAATTCTTGTCTACCATCTTCATACTCTACAATTCCCGATCCTTGTACTTGCATGATATAAATATCGATTAAACTTTTAGCGTAAGCCAATTCTAAATTTCTTCCCTTGAGTACCAAATCTCCATCAATTTCTTTTCGAGAGGGTAGTTTCCCTTGCCAATCTTGAGGAAATGTATAAAGCGGATAAGGGAATTCTTTAGACTGTATGCTACTAACCGGCAGTACCGGCGTATAATAACCGGTGAAATGAACATTCCCTCGTTGATCTTGCCCCTTTATTTTATAAGCATTCAGTTGATGAATGACTTCGGTAAGGTCTTCCCTGTTTTTGGCTCCTAGAAGAATATCTGCTGTTTTTTGCAATTGCTCGTTGGAAACAATTAGGTTGCCTACTTTTTGTGGAGCCTTTCTTTTTTTATATTTTAATAATTTCTTTTGCTGTTCCAAGGCAGTTTGTACTGATTCCGTTATTTCCGGAAAATGAGCAGTGCTGATTGCTTGAGCAGTATAAAGTTCACTTTGTACAGGAGCGGTTTGCTTTTTACCATTGGAAGAAAAGTCATGGTTGACAGCAAAAGGCGAGACTTTATCTATTTCACTTTGTGAAGATAAGTTTTGTTCCATAGGAGGATAATAACAGCTATTAACCATTATACCTGCTATGGATAGCAGAGACAATAAAATCTTGTTCATGGGTCAGAATGCTTTATTATTCTTTTGGCTTTTAAGGTTGCTCGGTCGTTTCAGTGTATTTTTGGGTATTTCCCAAAAGCGGCGCAAAGATAAGTCATTTCATTAGATAAGTCAATAATATGTCTTGCCTTTGCCTCTCTAAACGATTTGTTCCACAAAATGTTCTACCATAAATAGGGTAATTCTCCAATTTGTTAAGAATACAAGGCCATATTGACCTCTTTTCTTATGGGAATATTTCGGTTTTGGCTAATAATTCATTAAATTTACTTTTGTATAAAAATGGCCCTTTATTTTGTCCTTAAAGCAGAAAAATCCTCAATTTTCTCTAAAAAACTGCTTTCAATCTTCCCTTTTCCCCTATTGCAATAACGTAAATACAATATTTCAACCCCGAGATATTGCTTAACCATATTCTAATATTAGAAACAAAAAAGAACATGATTTTACCTTACTTACGATCTCATCTATCGCATTACCGCTTCATTAATTTATCCTTGATTTGCGCTTTTATTATCTTTTTAGCAACGAAGGCACAAGCTCAGCCAGCAGGATTTGCAGATGTACCTTTTACCACCGATTTTTCGATGGCAGTGGGAATGACATTTGATGACAATGGGCGGATGTATGTTTGGGAGCGTAATGGTAAAGTATGGATCGTTGAGAATGGCATTAAATCATCACAGCCACTTATCGATATAAGTGACGAAGTCGGGGGATGGCGCGATTTTGGGCTATTGGGCTTTGCGCTCGATCCTGATTTTCTATCAAATGGATATATCTATCTGTGCTATGTCGTTGATCGCCACCATTTGCTAAATGCGGGTACGCCTCAGTATAATCCTAATACGAATGAATATTTCGCTGCGACTATCGGTCGGATTACTCGTTATCAAGCTCAATCGAACAATAATTTTAATACGGTCAATTATAATTCTCGACGAGTGCTGGTTGGTGCCACGCCAGATAGTGGACCACCAATATTGCATCAATCACATGGTACAGGTTCCATCGTTTTTGGAACTGACGGAACGCTACTAGCCAGTTTTGGAGATGGAGCGAGTTATTCTTCGGTCGATGAAGGTTCTGCTCCTGAAACTTATTGGCAACAAGGATTGAATGATGGTATCATTACGGCTAGTCAAAACGTGGGTGCCTATCGTTGTCAACAGCTAAGTTCACTCAGTGGAAAAGTCATCAGAATTGATCCTGCCACGGGTAATGGTATTCCAAGTAACCCTTATTACCAATCTGGTAATCCAGGATCAGTCCGCTCAAAAATTTGGGCGATTGGACTACGTAATCCATGCCGTATGAATTTACAACCCGAAACCGGGAGCCATAATCCAGCAGATGGTGACCCAGGCGTTCTATTTATTGGTGATGTAGGGTGGGGAGATAGAGAAGAGTTAAACATGGTGGACGCACCAGGGCAAAACTTTGGTTGGCCCAAATTTGAAGGGATGACATATCAGCCTGGATATAATAATAATAGTTTTGCTCCGTCAACTCACGAACGACCCAAACTGGATTGGCGTAATTCTACCCCTAGAGGATTGGTGAACGGGTCGATTGTTAACGTAGGTTCCAGTCAATTACCTGGACCAAGTTTTCAAGGTAATTGCTCAATTGGTGGAACTTGGTACATCGGAAATGATTTCCCTGCTAATTATCAAAATTCTTATTTTCAAGCTGACTATGGAGGTGACTGGATCAAACAAGTAAAATTTGACAACAATAAAAATCCTATCAGTGTAAGTAATTTTATTGAAGGAGTACAAGGGGTTGTCTTTGTGGCTACTTCACCCATTGATGGGGGTTTATATTATCTAGCAGGTGCTGTTGGAAACAATAACCCCAATATGAATACGGTTCGTAAAATTTCCTACACCGGAGGAAACCTACCTCCCGTTGCTGTTGCTTCTTCGGACGTACTTTTTGGAACAGGACCGTTGACCGTTCAGTTTTTTGGAGATCAGAGTTATGATCCCGATAATGATAATTTAACGTATACTTGGGATTTTGGAGATGGTACTGCTAATAGTAATGACGTTAACCCTAGTCATACTTTTACCACTAATGCTACGGGCCCCGTTTCTTTTAATGTTCGTCTAACGGTCCAAGATAATGGAAATTTAAGTTCTCAAAAGATAATTCCCATTTCTCTTAATAATACACCTCCAAACATTATATCAGTAAGTATTGATAATACCAATACTTTTTCTGCTACCAATCCGACCACACTTAATTTGAGTGCGGTGGTGACGGATGCCGAGCACAGTAATAATAGTTTGGACTATACATGGGTGACAGAGTTACACCACAATAATCATTTTCATCCCGAGCCAGGAGATAATAATCCAGTAACGACTACGCAATTATCACCGGTAGGATGTGATGGTTCCACTTACTTTTATAGAGTAAAATTATTTGTTACGGATCCCCGCGGATTAACAGATACTTATCAAAAAGATATTTTTCCAGCGTGCTCGGGGACCAATCAGACGATTAGCTTTAATAATATTTCTGATAAATTAACGACCAGTAATAATTTTAATGTGACTGCCAGTGCTAATTCTGGTCTGCCAGTTATTTTACACGTTGTAAGCGGTCCAGCTACCATTTCTGGTAACACGATTTCCTTAACCGGACAACCCGGAGACGTGGTAGTCAGAGCTATCCAAAACGGAAATAATACCTACCGTCCGGCTATTCCTGTGGAGCGCACCTTTACGGTATCAAAAATCGGTGGTGGTACAGGTATTACGGGTACGTATTTTAATAATTCAAACTTAACCGCTCCGGTCCTAACTCGAGTTGATCCAGTCATTGATTTTAACTGGGGCTCTGGTAGTCCCGCAGGAGGTATTGCGGCAGAAACTTATTCTGTTCGTTGGGAAGGAGAAGTTCTACCCGAATTTAGCCAGAACTACACCTTCAGAACTACTACTGATGACGGGGTGCGTCTTTGGGTAAACGGTCAGCAAATTATAAATCAGTGGATTAATCAAGGAGCTACGGCTCATACTGGAACCATCAATCTGACGGCTAATACCAAAGTGGACATTAGGATGGAATATTATGAAGCGACTGGAGCAGCTTCTGCTAAGTTAGAATGGAGAAGTGGAAGTCAACCTTGGGAAGTCATTCCACAAAATTTACTATTTCCAATAGTGGTGGATAACACCGCTCCTACCGTCACACTTAGTACCTCAAGCAATAATGTGAGTGGACCTTTTACGGTCAATACTGCCTTCAGTGAATCTGTTACAGGACTTGCGCTGAACGATTTTACAGTAAGCAACGGCAGTCTTAGTGGGCTCTCGGGGTCTGGACAAAATTATAGCTTTACGGTTAATCCAACCAGTGATGGAACCGTTTCGGTTCGGTTACCGGCCAATCGAACAATTGATGGTGCGGGTAATGGTAATTTAATTTCCAATAATTTGGTAGTTACCTATTCAACCAATACAGGATGCAGTAATCCTTCTAATCTTGCCCTCAATCAACCTGCCACACAATCTAGTAATTATGCGGGGGGCGGTGCTACGGCTGATTTGGCTGTTGACGGAAATACCAGTGGTAATTGGTGGGCCCAATTTTCTGTTTCCAGTACAAGCTGGGAAGTGAACCCTTGGTGGGAAGTTGATCTGGGAGGAGTCAGTGATATCACAGACATAAAAATTTATAATCGGACAGATTGTTGTTCAGATCAATTATCCAATTATTACATTTTTGTTTCGGATGTTCCTTTTTCTTCTACTACGATTAATGGAAGTTTAGGACAATCAGGTGTTGGTGATTATCTCCAAAGTACGGTAGCTGGAACGCCTTCGACCGTTGTGATTAACAGAACTGGGAGGTACGTAAGATTACACAAAAACGGAACTGGATTTATGGCGCTAGCTGAAGTAGAAGTAAATGGTTGTGATGGTGGTGGACCCGGTGATACCACTCCGCCGGATGTGACCTTAACCACCGCCTCTAATAATGTTAATGGACCGTTTACCGTAAATGCAGCCTTTACAGAACCAATTACTGGATTAACATTGTCTGATTTTGCGGTTACCAATGGTACGAGATCTGGACTTAGTGGATCAGGTAGTAATTATAGTTTTGTGGTGAGCCCAACCGCAGCAGGAGCGGTGACTGTGCGTCTGCCAGCCAACCGTGTAACGGATGCAGCTGGAAATGGAAATACCGTTTCTAATACGCTAAATATTACTTACACCATCAGTAATAATTGTGATAATATTACCAACGCCGGAGCGATTAGTGGAAACCAATCTATCTGTGATGCCTACGATCCAACGAATATTAGTAATCAAACCAGCCCCTCTGGCGGTAGTGGAGCGATTACCTATCGCTGGCAACGTTCCACCGCTTCACCAACCGGTCCTTGGACGGTGATTAGTGGTGCAACAAGTGCTGGATATAATCCTGGTACCATTTCTCAAACTACTTGGTATCGTCGCGGAGCAAGAAGAGCTAATTGTACGGCTTTTCTCTATACCAGTGCGGTAGAAAAGGAGGTTCGAAATTGTGGTGGACCGACCAATTATTGTAACGCACAAGGACAAGAACCGTGGATAGAATGGATCAGCAATGTCACCATTGGATCCATTAATAATAATTCGGTGAAGGATCTTTATGGAGACTTTACGAACCTAAGCACTAGTGTAGCCAGAGGAGCTACTGTACCGCTATCGCTCAGTCATCGTTTTAGCTGGTCCACTTTTGATGAGTATATTCGGATTTGGGTAGATTGGAATCAGGATGGTGATTTTGCAGATAGTGGAGAAACAGAAGTATCGAGAGTAAGCGCTGCTCCTCCACAAGGAACTTTATTAGTAACTGTCAACATGAATATTACGGTACCAACAGGAGCAGTACTGGGAAATACACGTATGCGGATTGCGATGCAAAGAGGATCGTATGCTGGACCCTGCGAGACCTTCCAATTGGGAGAGGTAGAAGATTATACCTTAAACGTGACTGGAAGTGGTGGACCACAAAATCAAATCATCACTTTTGCTCCGTTAATGGCTCGGGCTGGCACCAATCCACCTTTTGCAATTGCAGCGACAGCGACTTCTGGCTTACCAGTTAGTTTTACACGGGTTTCAGGACCAGCTACCGTATCTGGTAACACGGTAACGTTAAACGGTAATGAGGGAACGGTAACCATTCGTGCCAATCAAGCTGGAAATTCAAATTGGAATACAGCACCAGCAGTAACCCGATCTTTTGAGGTCGTTACCGGAAGCCAAATACCTCGGGTGGTCATCAATAGCCCGACTCAAAATCAAAGTATCAGTGGATCGAGCGTTACTGTTAATTATACGGTTTCTGGTGATTTAACACTATTTAATGCCGATCACTTACTATTGACACTTGATAATGGAACTCCTGTAGATATTCATAATTTGACCGGAACTTATACTTTTACAAACGTACCTTCTGGTAATCATA
Organism: uncultured Saprospiraceae bacterium; assembly: GCA_937928405.1. Classification (GTDB taxonomy): domain Bacteria; phylum Bacteroidota; class Bacteroidia; order Chitinophagales; family Saprospiraceae; genus JALZUU01. Next base: position 82,738 of record CALFWZ010000006.1, on the reverse strand, counting down.
CCATTCAAGCACAAGTTGCGGAAGCAACCAGCCACACCCCGTTGGCGCATCCTGAAGCGACCGATATTGTTAGTTTTTCTACTGTTTCAAATCAACAAAATCAAACCATTAATTTCCCGCCAATAGGGGATAAACAAGTGTCCGATGGACCTTTCACTATTTCAGCGACGGCTTCTTCTGGGTTGTCAGTAACGTTTACTGTTACAGGAGGACCTGCTACTGTTAGTGGAAATGTTATTACACTGAATGGTGTTGCTGGAGCAGTTACGGTACGTGCTACCCAACCAGGTAATGGAAGCTGGAATGCGGCACCACCTGTCTTCCAAAGCTTTACAGTCAGTGGAGGAAATGGACCATCTTATTGTGCTTCGTTGGGTACGGCTCCGTGGGAAGCTTGGATTGGTAATGTGAGTTTTGGAAATATTAATAATAACAGTAGTAAAGAACGTTACGGCGATTTTACCAATCTAAGTACTACGGTAGGTCGTGGATCATCTACCGCAATTAGTTTGCAGCCGACTTTTAGTTATACCCATTGGGACATGTATTTTCGAGTATGGATAGATTATAATCAGGATGGAGACTTTTCTGATATCGGAGAGCGAGTAATTTCGAGAATTGTAACGGCAGGTACCAATGGTACGACTCGACCTCCCGCAACTGGAAATATTACCGTACCTAATACAGCGTTGACAGGCAGCACTAGAATGCGGGTGAGTATGCAGCGAGGTAGTTATGCTGGTCCTTGTGAAACTTTTGTCAATGGAGAAGTAGAAGATTATTCGATCAATATTACCAGTGGCGGAAACGGACTGGTAGTCGATCCGAATGAGGCGATTCTATTTTTATCAACGGTGCGTCTGAATAGTGGTGTTCAATTAAATTGGGTCACAAATACGGAACAAGAGAATGAATATTTTGAGATTGAGCGTTCGGTGGATGGATTAGATTTTGAAATATTGAAAACAGTGAATAGTTCTAGTGAAAGTACAACGGCTACCTATTATCAAGCATTGGATGATCGACCCTTACCGGGGATCAATTATTATCGGGTAAAACAATTTGCTAGGGATGGTAATTTTAAGTATTCGGGCGTAGAAATGATTATGTATGATATTGATAATGAGCAATTTAGTATATTTCCGAATCCAGCTACCAACGAAATTTATGTCAACATGAAAGCGGATGCCGGAGCATCAGCGGTGATAAAAATTTACAATGCTAAAGGTCAGCAAATGCTGGAACAGATTATTGGTACGATACCAAGAGATCCTTTCCGGATTGATCTGGGTAATTATACGAATGGTATTTATACCATTTCTGTAAAAGTTGGTGATTTTCGAGTGAAAACGGCTAAAATGATTATCAGTAGGGATTACTAAGGAGAATTCTATTCTAAAAAAACGAGATGTAGGGAGGACAAATTGTCTTCCCTTTATTTTTTGGGGACGTGGTATGTGTATAAAAGCAGCCACATAGTGGAAGTGTCACCGAGGATTCTAAGTACTAGCATTTTTAGGCACAATTGCTGCTTATATTTCTGTTGAGAAATAATAAAAATGGCTGAATTAATCCCTAGGAAGATGGTTCCTGTACCCAGAACCGTAAAAAAACTGTTGCATGATTGCTCTGAAGATAATCTTCTGAAGATTTCTTTTTACACGCTTTCTGCCTTTTTGCTAATCAATATTGCCTATAGTTGGATATTGGGAAGTATTCCTTTGATGTATTTTTCCTTGGGTCTTATCATCTTAGAAGTATTGTGCTATTTTGTGCACAAACAAATAAATACCTCTACTGCTATTAGTACCTTTCTTGTTGGAAGTAGTATCGCTTTTACTGGATTTTCTATTTTGTATGGTGGCGAAGCCATGACCTTTACCTTTTTGATTAATATTCTTTTAATCAATAGTTTTCTAAATGAAAACATCTCCCAACGAAAATTCTTTGCTTGGTTTTTCCTTAGCTGCGAGTTACTGACCGTTGTTAGTTTTTTTTATTTAGAACCTTTCTATCCACTTCAACAGCAGGCGGCCTATGTTCCAGTCTTTGCGACTGGCAACATCGTTTACCAATTTTTTCTGATTGGTTATGTGAGTAGATTACTGGAGCGACGGTACGAGATGTTGGAAACTACTAAAGACTCTTTACAACAATCAATTGCTAAGTCCAATGCTACCTTAGAATCGACCCGTAATGGGATTGCATTCATAGATTATGATGGTAAAATTGGTCAGTGTAATCAGTTATTTATAGATATTTGGAATATTCATCAGGTAAATCCAAATGAAAATGATTTCTTATGCGGAGTGGTAGATACCTGTAGAAATCCTGGAGAGTTTATTCAGCTTTATCGCCAGATGGAAGAAAAAAAGCAGGCGATAGCAAGCGGAGAAATAGAATTACAAAATGAACTAATCATCAGTTATACGACACAGCCACATATTGTCGATGGAATGCTCACAGGAAGAGTTTGGACGTTTGATGATATAACTAAGGAGAAAAAAGCTGCCCGTGAGTTAGAAACAAATGAAAGCCTCTTTCGCGGATTTTTTGAATTCGCACCGGTTGGAATTGTGGTGACAGAAGGAGTAGAAAAAATCAATTATGTCAATCATAAATTTATGAACCTTCTGGGGTATACCCAATCAGAAATTTACCAACTAAAGATTTCTGATATTGTTCCAGAAAAATATTTAGCTGGCCGAGCAGCGCGGTACGCTAAATTAATTTCGGGAGAAAAAGAATCCTTAGAAATTGAGATAGATTTTATTCATAAAAATAAAAATTTGATACCGGTGCGCATCACCGTAGCCTTAATTCGAGATGCGGAAGGCGAAATTATTCAGGACATGGTCATCGTTCAGGATTTGACGGAAAAATTGGCCGTAGAAGAGGCGCTTTCTAAAAGTGAAACACAGTTTAGAAATATTTTTGAACACGCACCTTTTCCATTATTTTTATTTAATAAGAATAATCAAATCATCAATAGTAACCGACCGGCATTAGAATTTTTGGGTATTCGAACCAAAGAAATTCTACGAAAAACATCCCTAAAGCAATTAATGCCTATTGTTCAGGAAGACGGACAATTATCAATGGAAGTTTTTCAAGGAATGACCAATCAAGCGCGTAGCTTGGGTAGTCATAGTTTTGAATGGGTGATTACCGATACGAACGGGAATAATCGTCCAGTGCTTTTTACCCTTACTCAATACGAATTGAATGGAGAAGAAATATTCTTTGCCATCTGGAACGATCTGACCCAACAAAAAGAAGGAGAGACCAAAATCAATCAATTGATGGAAAAATTAACGCATCACAATCGAGCCTTGGAGGAAGAGATTGAACGACGAATGATCCATCAAAAAGAAATTAACTTAGAACTAAAACGGTCAAACATTGACCTTCAGCAGTTTGCTTATATCGCATCGCATGACCTTCAGGAACCACTCAGAATGATTGCTAATTTTATTCAGTTGCTCGAAAAAAAATACGGTGATCGTCTAGAAGAGGATGGCCGTCAGTTTATTTCTTTCGCAGTGGATGGTGTCAACCGTATGTCAAACCTCATTAAAAATTTATTGGAATTTTCTAAGGTTGGTAACCAATCTTTGGAATTTGAGGCTGCTGATTTAAACCAAATTGTTAATAACAAAGTACTGGACTTATACCAACGAATTATTGAAAAGAAAGCTTGTATAGATATGCATCTGCTTCCAGAATCCATCAGTTGTGTTCCAGATCAGTTGGGAATCGTTTTTTATAATCTTATCGCAAATGCCATAAAATTTAACGAAAGTGCTAGTCCACGGGTCGTAGTGACCAATCAAGAATGTAAAGATGATTGGCTTTTTAGTGTACGAGATAATGGAATTGGAATCAACATTGATTACGCGGATAAGATCTTCCAAATCTTTCAGAGATTGCACCGTCGGGATACCTACGAAGGTACTGGAATTGGCCTATCTCTTTGTAAAAGAATCATCAATCGGCACAAAGGTAGAATTTGGTTTGAATCGCAGACTGGTGAAGGAACCACCTTTTATTTTACCATTAGTAAATCGCTGGTTTGTCATAAGGTTTCTGTTAAGTAACAAATTTGATTTGGTATTTAATGAATAATGCGAATCAGTAGTTGAAAATAAATGTACGAATCAAAGCAACTTCATCTTCTCATTGAGTTTATCATATGGTTGCTGCTTGCTTCCTTCTGTCGCGGTAGAAGAGAGCAAGCAGCATTTTCTGAGAAAACTTTTTATGTTAAGTGAGCATTCAACCCCTGATTCACATGAATAGTCGAAAAATAAGTTCCGCATTTTAATAGACTCGTTCTGAGCAATTTCCTTAAATAGTTCTATCTTGCCGAAGGTATTCCAACTATACAGGCTAAAGATTAGGATTGATGATCATCAAATTTTTCATTTATTGTTATAGTTTGATCAGACTAGGATATAGTGTGGTTTTAATTAATACCCTTTACTATCGTCCTGGACTTTACCGACTAATCAAAAAATCTTATGCTTCCGTAAAACAACCGATCAACCTCAAATACCGCAAAAGAATTTACTACCATGGCATGCTGGGTAGTATTACCAATGTTTGGTTTACCGTATTGCGAGGTAAATCCCAAACGCGACAAGAAGCACTGGCTGGATTTTATTTGGGGGCCGCTACCGCTGTATATGACGACCTATTTGACCATTATGATTATACCATGGATGAATCTTTGGTGGATCTAGCCGAAGGACAATATAAGTATGGAAACATCACAGAATTACTTAGTAAAGGTTTTTATGATGTAATTTTAAATAACCTCAAAGACCCAACAAAATTTAATGTTTACCTACAGAAAGTAGGCTACGAACAGGAAGCAAGTAAAGCGCAAGTAGGTGGAAATTTATCACTCGATGCCATTCGAAAAATCACTTATGACAAAGGCAGTTATTCGGTCGCTTTATCACGAAGTATTTTACAACATTCCTACCTGCCTAAAGAAGCTGAAGCCGTTTATATTTTAGGAAAATTAATACAATTAACAGATGATGTTTTTGATGTACGTCGCGATCACATTGATGGAGTAGATACCTTATTGACAAAAACAAAAGATATTCTACCTATCCAAAAAGAATATATTCAATTAATCAAGGACAGCTTTCAGGCATTCCATTCCCTGAATTATAAACAAGGGAACTACTTGGTTTTTTGTATGCAGGTGATGTTTGTCGTAAGTAGAGGATTGGTTGCATTGGACCAATTGGTCGAAGCACAGAAAAGACTCAATGGTATTTTTGATATTGAGAAAATGACAAGAGAAGAATTGGTTTGCGATATGGAAAAACCACGAAACATCTGGAAAAGCTATTTATACACTTTGCATTGGGATTATCCTAGATAAAGCAGACTGTTTCGGTAAACTGTGTCAAAACATTTTAAAACCTCAACCTCAACCTCAAATTCAAAAAAACAAATGAAACATTGAGATCAAAAGTATCTTAAATATCGTTATTCAACAATTCAACAATTCAACAATTCAACAATTCAACAATTCAACAATTCAACAAACAAAAAGAACCCGACCTCGCAATGAAGCAAAGCCGGGCCGTGGATTATAATTTGGTGTTAAGTGTGTATGAAAAAAAATTAAGTTTATTATAAAGAGAAATATTTCATTTCTGTAACCTTGTCTTTTAGAATGCCTTTAAGATCCATTACGAAAGCGTCTTTATTGCAAAGCTTATTTAGATCTGTTTCCTCAAGGATTAAATATTCTTTATGGCTAACGGCAACGATGATCGCATCGTAATCGTCGCTTAGTGTAGGCTTTAGATCCATCGAATAATGCTGTCGCACTTCTTTAGGATCTGCCACTGGATCTACCACATCTACTTGTCCGAAACGATTCATTAGTTCTTGAGCCATTTCAGCTGCTTTACTATTTCGGATATCGGTTACATTTTCTTTGAAAGTGATTCCCATGACCAGTACTTTAGCTTCGGATGGTCGCTTACCATTTACTTCAATTTCATGGCAGATTTTATCGGCAATCATCGCTGGCATTCCATCATTTACTTTTCTTCCAGCAGAAATTAAAATAGGATTATGTCCTACACGGATAGATTTTTGAATCAGGTAATATGGATCCACACCGATACAGTGTCCACCGACGAGACCAGGATAGAAATTTAGGAAATTCCATTTGGTTCCTGCTGCCTGTAACACGTCGAAAGTATTTACATCAATTTTTTCAAAAATCATAGATAATTCGTTCATCAATGCAATATTTACATCTCTCTGTGTGTTTTCCACAATCTTAGCTGCTTCCGCTACTTTTAGCGTCGGAGCTCGATGGATACCCGCTGTGATGATACTTTCGTAGACCTTGGCGATTACGTCCAATGATTCTTCATCACAGCCAGATACGATTTTGATGATTTTATCAATCGTATTTTTTTTGTCGCCCGGATTGATTCGCTCAGGTGAGTAACCTACTTTGAAATCTTCTACGAATGTTAATCCAGAAATTTCTTCTAAAATAGGAACACAAACCTCTTCTGTACATCCCGGATATACGGTAGATTCAAATACGACATAATCTCCCTTTTTAAGGACACGTGCCACACTTGCTGTTGCACCACGGAGTGCATTTAGGTTCGGTTGACGATATTTATCAATAGGCGTCGGTACGGCTACTACGTAAAAACGCGCCGCTGCCATTACTGCTTCTTTATGAGAAAATTGAATAGTTTTATTTAAAAATTGCTCGTCTTCTAATTCGTAAGACGGATCTTTTCCATTCATCATCATCTTAACCTTTGCCTCATTGATATCAAATCCGACAACGTTAAAGTGTTTCGCAAATTCGAGTGCTACGGGCAATCCTACGTAGCCAAGTCCGACTACCGCAATGGATGCTGTTCTGTTTTGAATTTCTTGAAATAAATTGGATGTTGGATTTTTTTGTTGAAGAGCCTCTTTCGTATTAGCCATAGAATTGGCTAAAATTGATTTGGTGATTTCAGTCATGAACTTTAGTTTGTTAGGTTTAAAAGTATAATCTACAAAAGGGGAAAATTTCATGTTTATTCAGTTTGTTTAAACTGAAGTAGAGGGAGAAGGGGAGTGTTGGGTGGGTTGTAATAGGATGTTTTGCAAAAAGGATTCCAACTTTTTTGCGCCGAGAAAAAAAAGCAAAAAGAGCCGTAAGTTTTTTAACTTAACGAAGACTAAAAGAGATAGGAAATTAGGTAAATAAAAGGGTAGTATACTCGTAGTCAAATAGATACGAATATTGATCCAGCCAATTGTTACAGGGGGATAGCAATGAAATTACTTTTTCATTTCTAACGAGAAAACATGCGGCATACGATTGATAAGGTCGCCATAAACATATCTTTCTGACGCTACTTTTTGCATATTGGGAAAGCAATCGTAAGGAGAAAAATCAAACTCTTGAAAATCGATTACTTGTAGTTTTTGTTTGATCAACGATTGAAAAACAGCGGCGAGTGAATGACTCCAAAAGTATTCCCGTTGGGCAATATCGGCGTTGGCATCCGCGTACGTTCCTTCTTCTACTTCTTCGTACGGATCGGTATGATCAAAGTAGCGGTATCCGATTTTATGGGTGGCGTGATCATACATATATACGGTGGGATGAAATTCGGCTATATAAAATGTTCCTCCTGGTTTTAAAAAATTGGCAACCACAGAAGCCCAGCGATCTAAATCCGGTAGCCAAGTCAGTACGCCGTAAGAAGTAAAAACATAGTCAAATTGACCCATTAAATTTTTGGGTAAACTATAGATGTCTGAAACAACAAAATTTGCATCTAAGCCTAATTCGTCGTTGAGTGAACGCGCTAATGCAATGGATTTTTCTGAAAAGTCCACTCCAGTTACCTTGGCACCTAGTCGAGCGAAGGATAAACTATCCTGTCCAAAATGGCATTGTAAATGCAAAATAGATTTTCCAGCCACTCGATCTTTTAAGGCTGCGAGTTCAATTTCTTTAAGGGAAGTTGCTCCCTTTAGAAAACCTTTTAGGTTATAGAATTCGGTGTCTTTATGAACGGATGTTTTTTTATCCCAAAGGATACGGTTAGTCTCAAGGTGTTTTTGTTCCATGGTTGATTTGCAAGGTGAACTAAATATGGCGATATTGCGTAATAACCTATTGAGCGCTCTGGACAAACGCTGAGGATATGACGATAACTCCTTATTGTTTGTGATAGTTTCAGTTTACTTAAATAAAAATAATAAAAAATGGCAGATCATAAAAACGACAATCCCACTCCTCCACAGAAAGGACAATTAAATATTGAATTACCAGAAGAAATTGCAGAAGGTACTTATTCTAATCTAGCAATTATCGCCCATTCTCAATCCGAGTTTATAGTAGATTTTGTTCGACTCGTACCTAATGTAGCAAAAGCAAAGGTGAAATCCCGTATCATTCTTACGCCACAACACGCCAAAAGACTCATGCGAGCGCTAATGGATAACGTGAAAAAATTTGAAGCACAGCATGGTAAGATTGGTGAGGTAGATCAAGGAGGATTTCCTCCCATGAATTTTAATACGCCACCAGCACAAGCCTAGTTAGAAAGTATATTCAGCGAGCCATCTTCTAATAAACTTGGTTAAGTACTTTATTAATAGGTACAAACGAAAAAGCCGGTAGTGCAAACACTACCGGTCATTAATCCTTTATCTTAAATTGTTATTTTATTCTTCTTCTCCAGAACCAGCTGCTGTAGCAACTTCTGCATCCGGCATGTCTTCAGCAGGAACGGTTTGGTTTTCTTCGGCCTCAGGTGTTTCTTCTACGGGAGGTGGAGGAGGAGGAGCAGTACGCAGTGGAACAATCTCATACATTCCACTTTCTATTCTTTTTTCAAATTCGGCCTTCGGTACTGGCATTTCACGATTTAGACTTAGCATTCTAATCGTAACCGTTTTTGCGGACTCTTTTACAACTCTGATCTTGATACTTCTTCCTGACATTTTTAGATAGCATTGTTTGATGATAGGCTAAAGGTACGAAAAAAAAGAAGAATCCAGCTTTTAGGATCGGTTAAAGAATAAGATGTAAAGATTTGGGTCGATTATTTTGGTGCTAATCGCGCCAAATCTTATAAGTTCGTGGAATATTCACTAATTTGATATTCAAGATTAATTTATTTCTTTATCGATCCTTACGTTATTATTCGTATTGCCTCCCAGTCATATGCCACCTCCGCTAGTCGTAAACCCTGTGGAGGAGCGGGTAAATGGTGAACAAAAGGTTTTCGCTCTTCCAAGGCTTTTCGAAAATCTTCCAAGCTGATTTTTCCAATACTTAAATCAATTAGTCGGGCGACAGACAGGCGGATCATTTGTTGCAAAAAGCGGTTAGCAGTTAGTTCAATATAATAGCTTTGAGGGAAATCTCCTGGATGAAGAGTCGCTTGTGATACGATACAGCGAGGATCTTTGTATTGATCCGGTCGGATACAAAAAGCGTAAAAGTCCTTAGTACCGACCATCAACTCAAGCCCTGCTTTTAATAAGGTTAAGTCCGGTTTTGTTTTCCAGTACCAAGTACTAAAATGGCTTAGTAATGGATTTTTATTTAAGTGAAAATAATACTGATAAGTACGGCTTTGGGCATCGTATTGTACATTGGCCTTTTCGTGAACAGGGATAAATTGAAATATACTTATATCGGCTGGTAGAACGAGGTTGATGCGTTCGATCAAATCAAAATCCCAGTCTGGCAAAAAAGTTTGAGCGTAGTAACGGGTCGCGTGTACACCAGCGTCCGTTCGTCCACATCCATGAATACGAATAGTTTCTTTAAAGACTCGGCTAAGCGCTTCTTCGATCGTTTGTTGAACTGAGGCAACCGCGGTCTGCCGTTGCCAGCCGTGATAAGCGGTACCTTCGTAGGCGAGGAGGAGGAAGTATTTGTTGGTGTTTAGGTGTTTAATTGTTTAATCGTTTATTTGTTTACCAAATTAAATCATTTTCTTTTAAAAGTGTCATTGGTTTCTGATATATTATTGCTGTTTCTTTTAGGTGCGGATCTGCGTATTTGGTTAGTTAAAGCGAAGCGCTCGTCTGAAGGAAATTTTTTTGTCAACCTGTAAATTTCATCCGTAAATTTACATACAGATTTATAGACTTCTAGTTTTTCGAAAGCGTATGAAAACATTCTCGTTGGGGTTTTTTATTATGTTTAATCGTTTATTTAGTTTAAACAAATAAACGATTAAATAAAAAAGGAAAACGGATATTCAACGCTTGTCGAATATCCGTTTTATCAAAATAAGCAGGGGAGCATTACGCTTGTACCCGCATTTTTTTTCTTAGTTTAGTCAGTGCACTGGCCTTCATCTGGCGTACTCTTTCTCTGGTGATACCGATTGCTTCGCCGATGTCCTGTAAGGTCATTGCTTCTTGATCACCAATACCAAAATACATGCTAAGGATTTGCGCTTCACGTGGCGTCAAATCACTAAGTAATTCTTGTACTTTAATTTCGGAAGATTCCAGAACGGCTAGGTTAAAATCGGGGGCCTGAAGAGAATCATCGGCCATTAGATCCCCAAAAGAAGTGTCGCTTTCGCTGGCTACGGGCGCATCTAGGGAAGTACAGTAAGATCGGCTTTCGTAGGCACGTCGGATATTCTTTTCCGAGATACCGGTCAGATCGATCAGTTCTTCCATGGACGGCTCACGCTCGTGCGTTTGGTAAAATGCTTCAGAGGTTTTTGCAATATCTGTAATAGAAGATTGCATATTCACTGGGAGACGAATTTTACGAGACTTTTCATTGATGGCCTTCAGAATTGACTGACGGATCCACCATACAGCATAGGAGATAAACTTAAATCCTTTGGTTTCGTCGAATCTTTCGGCAGCTTTTACTAAGCCAATGTTACCTTCACTGATCAAATCACCGAGTGATAATTCTTTGTGATGGTACTGTTTTGCCACAGAAACTACAAAACGAAGGTTGTGGTTGACAATTCTTGTCAACGCATTAGGATCTCCCGCCTTAAGTTGTTTGAATAATTCCAGCTCCTCTTTTGGAGACAGGACGTCAAATTTGCTAATGTCGTTCAAATAATCATTGATAGACTTCGCATCTCGACGTGTAATTGAATGATTGATTACTAAAGCTCTCATAAAAGGCAAGAAAGTTTGGTAAAATAACTATATTAAATAGCTATTTTAAGATAAAAAATTGTATTCTCTAATTTAGAAGTGTCTAGGTTGGTTTCCGTCGTTAATAACGTTTAGTTTTCACTATTAGTTCCCCTTTCTTCAAAAAAAATACAAAAAAAAGGAACTTTTTGACTAAATTCCACTGTTTCAGCACTTTTTTTCAAAAAAAATGTGTATGTAAGCACAAGAAAGGGAATATTTTTCAATAAAAGAAACTCTTTACGTTATTTTAACACTATCTTAGACGTATTTGTTTATCAGATGTCACTATCAATAGTTTATATATTTAAAATAAATCTATGTTGGGTGGCTTAAGCTTCGCTATTTTGAAATCTAATAGTGCTAAAATAGAGGTGACTTATGCTTAAGTATTACACCTCAAATTTGGAAAGGATCAGTTATTCTAAAGAAATGATTAAAAAATTGGTTTACTAAATCTCCTCACCAATAGAAGTGGATTTAGTAAACCTAGAAGAGTAATCCTATTTTGGCTCGCTAAAGGAAAGGCATTACTTAAATAAGTAGGTTTAGCAAACCTTTTATTATTTAACGTTCTATTTTATTGATCTTTAAGGATAGAATGTAGTGGCTCTTTTTATTTAACAAGGGTTACCAAACCTAAATCTCTCCTAGCAGCAATTTCCGCTTTGCATCATACTCTTCCTCTGTAATCAGTTCGTCCTCTCTCATTTTTTTCAATTCCACTAATTTTCGATAAATCTCTTTTTCTTTCTTGGCTTTATAGTCATCTGCAAAAGCATCCCGTTGCTCCTTCATCTCTTTTTTATTATGCTTAAATAAGTTTTCGGCAAAGGTTTTCCCAGCCTCCAACTCTTCCTCAAAAATGGATGTAGCAATATCCATATTAATGTCTGAGAGTTCTAGATTATCCTGAAAAAATCTGGCAGTTACTTTTCCTAGTGCATAAGTACTTGCGCCAGACAAAATGATACTAGATGCGCCACCAATATAAGTACCAACTCCTGGAATAGCTTTGATAAACGACGAACCTAGCCGAGCCAAAGATACCGTTGTAAAAGTACTGAGGTATGCCTTTCCACTAATCTCAAAATAACTTTTTCCGTAAATAGCGGCTAATTTTTTGATCATATCCAATTGAATATAATAGATCAATAAAATATCAAGACCGGGTAATGGCAGGGCAGCCACCCCAAGAGACATCAATACATGATTTTTGATCGTTTTTTCTGCGTAGGGAGTAAGCATATTTTTTTATTTTGGATTGATTTGTTTATGGAACTCTAAAATTAATTATTAACGGTTGAATCTCCAACTTTTCTATCAAAAAGACGATTCCCTAAAAAGACTCCACTTGAAAACTAAATAGGTTTCCTAAATCTCCTCACTAATAGAAGAGGATTTAGCAAAGCTAAGGAGTAACCCATTATCGAAAGAAACCTTTTATCCACGAGGTTTAGCAAACCTTTTATTATTTGGCTTTTTATCTTAATCGATCTTTAGGAATAGAATGTAAATATTCTTTTGATTGAAAAAGGTTTACCAAACCTAAAACCTAGCGAATCCCAAACTGATTAAAATGATGATCAACATGCTTTCGATTAATCAAATTCCACATCTCTTTATTTAATTCTCCAAAAATAGGATTCGGATGAGTCGCCTCCGGATTTTCTTTGTAATAATCCTCATAAGCTTGGAAAGTCGCTAAAAGTTCCGCTTTTGCGGTTGCCAAATCTGAATGTCTCAGATCTTCCGTTTTTCCTTTTCTAAGCATCGGATGATCGAAATTCTTCATCATCGGATCATAAGTATATAAAGATTCTTGTGCGCGTTCAATTTTATCTTCGGGAGTCATTACTTCTTTGACTGCTACTTTTCCCATTCCCATATCAATAAAAAGCGCAAGATGCTCTACCATATGTTGTGGCGTCATAATGCCCCAAGCTGGTTTACTGTTCTCCGTTAATTTTGCTAGGCTATTTTCTAAATATTCATAACTAACTTCCTTAAACGGACAAGTTTTTTGTACGAGCGTCAGAATCGTAGCTGTAGCGACCAACTCATTGTTTTGATCAAAAATCTCTTCAAACCATTTTACCACACCCGACGGAAAGATTTTTCCACGGTCGTCTCGATCTATTTTTTCTTTACAAGTCAATCGCACTTGAATCGTATCATTATGATAAATAGGTTTTAAAAAACGACATTCGTCCAACCCATAGTTCGCACCGACCGGACCTTTCCCGGGATGAACAAATAATCCTGCTCCAGCAGACAATAAGAAATAACCATGCGCCGCTCGCTTTTCGAAAATGGTTCCCTCCAGTGAAGTAATATCTGTATGTGCATAAAAATGATCCCAAGTAAGATTGGCAAAATTTTGAATATCGGTATCCGTCACGGTCCGCTTATGCGTTAGAATCGACATCCCCATTTCAATATCTTCAAAATGATATTTAAATGGATGTTTTGGCGCTTCCACCACTTTGGCACCCGACTGATAAATACCCGTAATCGCTGAAATAGTCGTCGGTGTTCCTTGGATAGCACAACGTTGTAAATAATGTTTGATGCCGCGCATACCTCCCATTTCTTCTCCTCCACCAGCACGTCCCGGTCCACCGTGTACCAGACTCGGTAAGGGCGATCCATGTCCGGTACTTTGCCGAGCATTTTCGCGATTTAATATTAAAATTCTACCGTGATGACTAGCTGCTCCGATGACAAATTCACGGGCCAATTGATCGTCAAAAGTAGCAATCGAACAACAGAGAGAACCTTTCCCCATTTGGGCTAGTTCAATGGCTTCTTCGATGCCATTATAAGGCATGATGGTACTTACGGGGCCGAAAGCTTCAATATCATGTACACCGGTATTGACGTAAGGATTTTTTTCTAATAATAGAATAGGACTCAAGAAGGCGCCCTTCTCAAAGTCTGCGTCAATTAGATCAATTCGATCCAATTGACCGTAGACGATCTCTGCCGTTTTAGCTAATTCTTTGACGCGATCTTTGACTTCAATTACTTGATCTTTACTGGCTAGTGCGCCCATGCGTACGCCCTCAGCAGTCGGATTGCCAATCTTGACTTTGGCGAGTGCTTTACCTAATGCAATTTGGACATCGCCAACCAATTTTTCTGGGACAATCACTCTGCGAATGGCTGTACATTTTTGACCACACTTAGTCGTCATTTCTTTTCGAACCTCTTTGATAAATAAGTCAAATTCTGGCGTGCCTGGAACTGCATCTTCACCGAGTACCGCACAGTTCAAACTATCCGCTTCCATATTGAACGGAACCGCTTTGTTGATGATCCGAGGATTAGATTTTAATAATCGACCGGTACTTGCTGACCCTGTAAAAGTGACGACATCTTGTGATTCAATAGGATCGAGAATATTACGAGCGGAGCCACAAATTAGTTGTAAAGCACCTTCTGGTAAAATCTTCGATTCGATAATAGCTTTCACGACTGCTTCTGTCAGAAAAGCGGTAGCAGTAGCTGGTTTTACGATGGCCGGAACGCCAGCCATCCAGTTAACGGCACATTTTTCTAACATGCCCCAAACAGGAAAATTATACGCATTGATATGTACGGCAACGCCCCGTTTTGGGACCATAATATGGTGTGCCATAAACTGACCACCGCGGGATAAATCAATTGGGTCACCATCTACATGAAAGGCTTGATTGGGAAAATTTTTACGAAGCGACGCATTGGCAAATAAATTACCAAACCCACCTTCAATATCAATCCAACTGTCACCACGCGTAGCTCCAGTAAGATAAGAGACGGGATAGAATTGTTCTTTTCTTTTGGTGAGATGAAGGGCTAATTTTTTGAGCATCATTCCACGTTGCTGGAACGTCATCTTACGTAGTTGCGCTCCGCCAGTCTTTCGACCATATTGTAGAATGGCTGCCATATCGAGTCCTTTGGCAGTAGCGAGTGCAACGGTATCTCCATTGACCGCATTATAGAGTGGGGTACCGTCTCCGTCTCCTTCGATCCAACGTCCCATGACGTAATTTCCTAATTTTTTCATGTTATAATTTTGGCTAAAATTTGGTAAATTCTGAAAGGCAAAGATAAGGAATAATGTGGGAATGAATAATTCTTAAGGTTCTTGATTTTTGGGGATTATCGTAGGAATTATTTTGCTGTAAGAGGGAGGGGATAATGCAGGTTAGACACTATGCAAAAGTAGTATAAGGTAAAGGATATCTAGATTGAAAAAATGAATATTGGATATTGAACCTGTCTGCCGGCAGGCAAGGTATTCAACATCCAAATATTCCTTGATGATTAAGATTTAGCGGTTTTGCTAGGACGCACCTCGATTTTACTAGGCAAAGTTCGGGGGTGCATTTGTAATAGGTCGATGACTAGTTTTCCGATGTCCTCTGGCCAGATTTTCCAGGCATCTTTATTTTTGTTAGGAGTATGGTTATTAAAATGTGTCGCTACCGATCCAGGCATGATGGTCGAGACTTTTACATCGTCAGAACGAAGATCCAACATCATGGCTTGGGTGAATCCAACGAGGCCAAATTTACTGGCGTTGTAGGCGGTACCTTTTGCGAAAAAATTAGTGCCAGCCAAACTAGCAATGGTGATAAAATAACCTTTAGATTTTTTTAAAGCAGGAATACTTGCTTTGGCACTATAGAACACACCAGTTAGATTGATATCAATCGTTTCTTGCCATTGTTTGTCGGTTAATTTTTCAATGGAATTAAAATGACCGACACCTGCGTTGGCGATCAGTACATCGAGTGCTCCGAACTTTTTAATGGTTTGTTTGACGGCGTCTTTTTGAGATTTTAAATCCCGAACATCGGCCTTGATACCAATAATGGAACCTGTTCCGATTTTAGCTAATTTTTTAGCCGCTTGATCAGCAGCTGTTTTTTTTCGACTGGTGATGGCGACGTTCATTCCTTGCATCAGCATGGAGACTGCGATTCCGTAACCAATACCTTTTGTTCCGCCCGTGATAAGGGCTGTTTTTCCTGCTAGAGGAGTTTGCATAATGTGATTGTTGAATGGTTGAAGCGTTGAATGGTTGAATCAATATTAAGCGTACGTTTCAACCATTCAACAAAAAAAAGTTACCGTTTTACCACCTTTTGGGTGGATCTATGGTGACCATTTATCACTTCTACAACATAAGATCCTGCGGGAATGTTTTTTAAATTAAATTCTTTTGAAAAAGATGTATTGACGGCCACTGAAAAATCATTATTAGAAATTATTTTTCCAGAAAGGTCAAAAATAGTAATACTTAAATCTGTGGCAGTCGTTTCATTAATTTCTACCGTAAGAAAATCTGCGATTGGATTAGGAAAAACCTTAAAGTCGATCGCAGGATCATTGATCGTAAAGATGTTAGTAAGTTCTTCGATTTTAAAATCCCAGATTCCTCGGCCGTAGGTTCCAAAACGAATCGTTTCAGTAGCAGCTAAGTATTCGACCGACCAATAAGTTTGCGTAGGAGCATTCTCTCCACGCATATCAAACCATTCGTTTTCGGCTACAACGTAGACAAATGGACCGGCTTCGGTGGCGGCAAAAATTAACGACTCATCAGGGTTGGCAACCAGCTCAAAAATTAGCGTTGGAGGGAGTCCATTACTTATATCTTGAAAGGACGCACCATTATCATTAGAAACAAAAGCGGCCGGATTATCATAACCACTACCTCCGTAATAAACTCGATCTGGGTTTTGGGTGGAAGGCAAAATGGTTTGACCATAGAGATAATTTCCTTCCGGTAAAAAATTGAGGGTTTGTTCCCAAGTTTGTCCCGCATCTTCGGAAGTAAAAAACCGTCCATTGGTCGTACCGACATACCAGCGATCTGGATTTAAAGGAGAAAAGCGCATCGCAGAAATTTCTCCACCTGCATCTGGTAGAAAATTGAATGGTAAATTTGTGGCTGTGATACCAGTGATTCCTTTTTCCAGTTTGATAATAAAAGAACCGTCACCTCCATTGGCATTACCACCAGCTAAATAAATTTCGTTAGCTGCGGCATTTGGACTTTCCATCGTAGGAGTTATCCAAACCGTTTCGTCCTCTGATGCTAGTTCGTAAAAAGCGGTGTTATTACCTGTTTGTGGTTGATCGTAATAATAAATAGCCCCTCCAGGGTAGACGGTCCAAAGACGTTGATTGTTTTGTGAAAATGCTAAGTGACCATAATCTCCGGAGATAACTTGTTCCATACTGATTGCATTATCAGTGACGAAATCAATACCTCTTTGAAAGCCTTGATCTTGCGAACCCGCATAAATATAGATAGGATTTAAGGGGTCGGTGCGTATGTCGTAAAATTGGTTAACGTTGAGTCCGAGGGTACCAATATTTTCGGTTGTCGCAAAATTATCGTAAGAAATACTCAGACCTCCGTGGTTGCTAATCAGCTGGAAAGTATTGCCATTGATATCCGTAAACTCATTAAAAGACATCATGTCAGCGTGGAGTTTTCCAGGCACATCATCGTAATATTCCCACCATTGGTTTTGTAATTCCCACGTGATGCCCGCATTGTAAGACTTATAACAATTGAGACCACCGGTCATGATAAAATCTGGATTGGATGGGGAAACATAAAGACCGACGGCCCATGGTCCATCGGGAATTTCTCCTTGGGTAGTCCAAGTTTGTCCCTCATCTTCGCTCATTTTGACAAGATTGTCCTTCCCATAGATATAGAGGCGAGTTCCATTTGTCGAAGTATGGCTCGCTAGATTCGCCCGTTGATCATCAAATTCGAATTGATCAGAGACTACTAAGGTATCCAAAAGATCGGTATCTGTCTGCCATTTATATAGTGTACCGTATTCTGTGTTATTTTTTTCAATCAAGTACGGAGCATTTCCATTGGCAGACTTGGTCATAGCGTAACGGTTGGCTTGATGAAAATGAAATTGAGTAACTTTCTCAAAACTCACCCCATGATCGATGGATCGATATAGTGCATAGTTTACCCAAAAAGAAGGTTTTGAGAGACAGAAAATTTGATTGCCAAATTCTTTTAGGACTACCGTGTTTTTGGGTCCACCCCAATTGTCGGTAGCAGTAATTCCTTCGGAAGCCGTCCAAGTGAGTCCGCCGTCATCAGAATAATGAGGAGTGCGATTGATGAGTGCGAGCATGCGTTGGGTACCATCGGGTAGGGTGATCATTTCGAGGAGCCAGCGACTAAACTTAAAATCTTGATTGATAACTTCCCATTCGGTACCGGTCCGGTTGCCTCGCCAAAGTGTTCCTCCGGCAGAAACGGTATAAATTTTATCAGTTGCTACATCATATACGGTTTCGTAAACGGAGCCAGCTTGATTGACATTTCCTTTTTCAATCCAGCGCCCAGTTAGGGCACCATTGGCTAGGGTCTCTACATCACTACGGGTAGCCGCAGCTTCTTGTTTTTTGAGATGGTGTGCCATGGCATTTTGGTATTCTAACTGTTGCCAAGAAGTAGTGGGAGCGTGGCGGTGCATTAGTTCAAACCAAGCCTCGCGAGCATTGGCATTTCCTTCATCGTCCGTACCATGGTGAAGTTGAGTTCCTTCGGTGGGCTGTGGGAATTTTTTTTCAGGAGCCTGACAGCTACTAATTAGGAAAATAATAAAAAGAAATGATAGAATTCTGTTCATGTTAAAAGTTGGTTTTTTCAAAAAAGATATTTGGTTGTAGCTTTTACAAAGATATGGATTAATACAAAAAAAGACCCATTAAGCTGAAAAGATCAAGCAATTGGTCTTTTATTGACATAATTATTCCTTAATTGATCTTAAATTGTTTAACATCAGTAAGATGAAAAAAGAAAAGATACCGACTCCTTCCGCATTTTCTAGGGTATGTTCTAAAATCAAAGCCATCAGAAAAATGGTGTATAATCCTACAAAGAAAAAATGCTGATAATTTTTATCATAAAATAATGGAATAAAAACGGCGAGTAGGAAAAAGGAAAATCCAAATAATCCGCTGCCTGCCAAGACAAATAAAAACTGATCATGTGGTAAAATTGGTTTTACATAATCCGGATATTTTTTTTGATAAATTAGCCTTACCTCTTTTTTTATATTTCCAGTGCCCACTCCGAATACCGGAGCAGTTTTAAATAATTCCCATCCAACCTTGAGAGACGTTAATCTGCCTGAGTCAGAGTATTGTTCCCCTTCTCCAGCGTAGTATTTTTTTAGGTCATACTGCATGTAGGTAAGCTTTTGTTTAAAGCTTGGAATCGTCATGAATGCAATCACCGGAAGACTGATTAGTCCCACCATAATGATCATCCCGTATAAATATTTTTTTGATAAGTAGATGTATTGTAAGCAGAGGATGCCAAGTGCCACATACAAACAAAGGATACCACTTTTTACACTTAGAATATGAATGTAAAGAAAAAGGAAAGCCGTAAGGCTAATGATGAAATATCGTTCTTTGGGATTTTTGAAAAAATATTGTTCTTTGATTAAATAAAGGCCACCAATAATGGATACGCCAACAAGTAGGCTGTAGCGAATATGGTTGCGTGGCGTGGGCATTGGTTTACCTTGACTGAGCATTTGATTGATAAGCTCGAAGTTCAAGATATAATTGATACTTATCCCAATACCGGTCAGTGTAATAAAAACCAACAGAAAATATAATATTCCTTTTATCTGACGATCAGAAAAACGTGGCAATCCCAAAAATGCAATAGGCAAAGCGATAAATGGAAGTTTGATTCGTAGTCGTTCTAATAAATAAGTATAATCTCCTTCGACTTGCCAGACGCCGAAAAGGACGATCAAAAAGTAAAAAGAAATTACTAAGAAAGCTGCGTTTTTTTTCCAGTCCTTTAGTTTGACTAGAAGACTTTTATTTATACGGAATTTTCCCTTACCATTGTTTTTATCTATTTCCTCTACTAAACCTAAGAGCAGCAAGGCGATCATGCTGACGGTCAATAAGAAAGGAGAAAAAACTAGAGATACGATAGTTAATCCACAAAAAAACAGCGTTATTTTATTTTTTGTCATTAAAAAAAAACTATCAAATTACCGCTTCTAAATTATCATCCCAGTTTTTGACCTTAGGAGTTCCAATTTTCCCAACACTTTTTCCAACTAATAAGGCTACTGTTGCATCACCCGTTACGTTGATGACCGTACGGCACATATCCAGTGGCCGATCCACAGCAAAAATAAGTGCCAGTCCAATAGCCAACTTATCTGCTGGTAAGCCAATTGCTTCCAAAACGATGACGAGCATAATCATTCCGGCTCCTGGTACCGCAGCAGAACCGATAGATGCGAGTACGGCTGTTAGAATAATTGTTAGTTGATCCGCAAAAGTCAATTCAAAGTCTAAGGCCTGACAAATAAATACAGCTGCTACTGCTTGGTACAAACTCGTTCCATCCATATTGATGGTGGCACCGACTGGACAAACAAAACTTGCTACTTCTTTTTCTACGCCAAGATGCTCTTCTACTCGTTCCATTGTCACTGGTAAGGTTGCCGCACTGGAGCTAGTGGAAAACGCCAGCAATTGCGCTGGGCTAATTCCCTGCAAGAATTTGCCTGGGGACATTTTTACGTAAGTAGAAACCGTCAATAAATAAACGCCAACCATTAAGGCTAGACCAATTACTACGGTCATGGCATATTTGGCTAAGGCTACTAATAAATCTGGATTAGAAGTTTCTACCACTAGCGCAGCCAATAACGCAAAAACAGCGTAGGGGGCCATCAGCATAATCAAGTCCACCATTTTCATGATTACCTCATTCAAGCTATCAAAGAAAGATTTAACGGGGGCGGCCTGGTGTGGTTTGATCAGTAGTAGGCTGATTCCAAAAAAGACCACAAAGAAGATCACCTGTAACATATTGCCATTACTGGAAGCGGCTCCAAAAATATTACTAGGAACCATATCCACTATAAATTGCAGTGGCCCTGTATTTTTCTGTGCTTGAGCCTTAGATACCTTTGCACCCATATCCGCTTGATAAGCAGAGGTGAGCTGTTCTAAAGTTTCAGTACTGATACTATTACCAGGTTGTACAATATTGACAATCAGCAATCCAATACTGATGGCAATGACCGTAGTTACTATATATATGACGATGGTTCGCCCGCCAATCAAGGAAAATTTAGAAATATCCTTTAAATCCGAGATTCCTTTGATTAGAGAGGCAATAATTAGTGGAATGGCAATCAATTTGAGCAAATTGATAAAAATAGTACCAATCGGTTTTATCCAGTCTTTGACAAACCCAGGACCAAATTCAAAACCTGAAATAAACCAGCCAAAGAGAATACCGGCAATCATACCGATTAGAATTTGCCAATGCAGTGCTAACTTTTTCATAGTAGTCAATTATTAGATGAAATTGTTTAAAACTTCAGTAAATGAACAAATTGAGGGGTAAGATAGGGAATTTTAAGAATTCTTTACCCTCTAGCGAGGCTTCTCCTAAAATATCATTTTCGAATATTAAAATAAACTATCATAATTGGAACAAATTTTGAAATAAATCATATAATAATTTTTAGGATTACAAGAATACATATATGAAAAATATTTCTTCGATTTTTGTTGCAGCACTACTTTCTGGTTCATGTGGGCTGGTTGCTCAAACGGATGCAGTGCCAAACGAATTATTCGGTAAAGTAAAGATTGCCCTAGCAGAAGGCATCAATTCGCCTGACTTGGATTTTAGTCCAGTCTATTTTAAGAACGGTATTATCTTTACTTCTGATCGCCTCCGATTTGGTGACAAAGGAACGGGTAATCCGAATAAACAATTCAATGATTTGTTCTTTTCTGAGCAAATGGGCGATATTAGCTTTAAAGCACCTAAGCGAATCAAAGCGTTAAATTCCAAATTCCATGACGGAATTGCGAGTTTTTCCGAGAAGGATCAAAAACTCTATTTTACTCGGAATAATCAAAAAGGGACCATTTTAAATACCAAGAAAGCTAAACGATTGAAGATCTATGTATCTTCTTACACGGATGGTAATTGGTCGGAACCTCAACCGGTTTCTTTTAATGTAGAAAAATATTCTACCTGTCATCCGTCGATTTCTGCGGATGGGAAGACCATGTATTTTGCGTCCAACCGACCTGGTAGTCTAGGAGGTATGGATATTTATGTTACCTACTTGGAAAACGGAAAATGGTCTGAGCCGGTCAACATGGGACCGGATATCAATACGGATAAAAATGAAATTTTTCCTTTTACGGATGGAAACGGAACGTTGTTCTTTTCTTCCGAAGGACATAATAATATGGGTGGCCTCGATTTATTTGCGGCCCAAGAAGTCGTCAACCCACATATGACGGGTGATGACAACTGGGAAGTAAGTAACTTAGGAACGCCTTTTAATTCACCTGCCGATGATTTTGGTTTTATTGGCAATGCTGGTGGAGACAAAGGATTTTTTACTTCTGGAAGAGGAGGCGGAAATGGCCGAGATGATATTTATGGTTGGAAGACCGTAGAAGAAGAACCAGTAGCACCTGTATTAGCTAGTAAAAGAGTTAAAGTAATTGACGCGGTAACTGGTATTGAATTACCGATGACCGAAGTTGTTCTGTCAGAAGCCAATCGTCCTGGCAATATTATTCGTTACACCACGGCGAAAGACGGGATGGTTCGTTTCGACTGGAATAAAGCCAGCAACTATGTGGTAGCCACTGAAAAGAATGGCTATGAAAAATACGATAAAGTTTTTCAAGCCGAGGAGATGACGGATGACGTTATTCTGATTCGTATGAATCCTTTAGCGGACGTTGCGGATGCGAGTCGGGTAAATAAAAAGCCTACCAAAGTAATTGCTAAAATTGACCCGAATGATAAAGTAGAAGCCTACGAAGAGGATATTGATAACTTTATTTCAAAAGGAGAGAAGACTGAAAATACCAGTTTAGAAGCTGGACAATTGGTGGAACTAAATCATATTTATTATGAGTTTGATAAATATAATTTAAAAGAAAGTGCTAAAGTAGAATTAGACAAAGTAGTTACCTTGTTGCGTCAATATCCCGAAATGGAAATTGATTTAAATTCTCATACGGATAGCCGTGGATCGGATAGCTATAACGAATGGTTATCTACTGAGCGTGCTAAATCTGCTGTAAATTATATCGTGTCTCAAGGAATCGAAAGAAGCCGAGTGACCGCAAAAGGATACGGAGAATCTATGCCGGTGAACGAATGTCTAAACACCATGAAGTGTAGTGAAGACAAGCACCAGATGAATCGTCGTACCGAGTTTAGAATTTTAAATCTTGGTGAAAAAACGATTCTAAAATCAGATACTTCTAAACCAAAAAAATTGACGTTTGAAGACGGAAATCGTCCTAGCAATCTCCCAGTGGTACAATCTGTTTTTTATCCATCATCGCAAACAGACCTAACTTCAACCGATAAAGATAATTTACGGTCTGTCGTGGAGATGATGAAAAGACACGATGGGATGACGGTTCGTGTAGCATCTTTTACAGATGCGGAGGGGAATGCTACTTTTAATCAGGAATTATCTGAAAGACGTGCCCAACGAATTGCAAACTACATAAGTTCGCAAGGTGTTCGAGCAGGAAGAATATCCGTCGTTGGTTACGGTGAACATTACTCGGATGTTTGTCCAAGCGGTGTTGATTGTTCAACAGATATTTATAATAAAAATAGACGAACAGATATCTTAGTGACCAATCCAGGAGGTGCGGATATGACTGCCTTATTGGAAAAATAAAAATAAATATTCTAAAAAGAACATAAATACACAGTGTAATAAAAAACTGAACAAGCAATATTGTTCGGTTTTTTTTTGAGAATTAGTATTTTTTATCATTATTTGGACAGGAATGGAATATGATTTGCTTTATTAGGTAGTAAGTTAATCTTTTAATTTTTATTGGTCCATATATCTGAAATCGTTTTGAACTGATAAAAATATTGTGCTAATTATATTTTTGAATCCCAAATTTTACTGGATGCGTTTGATATCTTTTATATTATCCTTTCTTTTTTATTCGATAGTGAACGGACAGCAAATGTCGGGAACGTTACCTGATATTATTTGTTATCCCGATGATCTCTATTCTGTTTTTGGAAATATTAATATTGGAAATTTAGAAAAAATCAACTCTTCTGATCTGGATTATAATGCGGTGTTGGTGGGAGATGGTTTGATCTTTACTTCTACCCGAGCACAAGCATCTTCCAAGCATGCGGCCACTGCTGGAGGTGGTAAACTAAATGCTTGGAAAAAGAAATTATCTACGTTGTTTTATGCTCGATTATCAGACGGAAAACTAGATGATCCGGTACCATTAACGGGAGAAGTAAATGACGAGTATCATGAAAGTTCTGCTTCTTTTTCTTATTCAGAAAATTTAATGTTTTTTACCCGTAGTAGTGCTAAAAAAGGCAAGAGAGGAAAACGACAATTGAAAATATATATGGCGGAGCGATCAGGAGAGGAGTGGGTAAATATCCGCGAGGTTCCGTTTAATGGAGATGATTTTTCTACCTGCCATCCAGCCATCTCTCCTGATGGTACCCGACTATATTTTTCTTCTAATCGACCGGGAGGTTTTGGTGGAATGGATATTTATGTTTCTACTTTTCGAAACCAAGCATGGTCTGCGCCGGTAAATTTAGGTCCAGTGATCAACTCAACTGGTAACGAAGTTTTTCCTTGTATCAGTAAGGATGAAGTACTTTATTTTTCTTCTAGCGATCAAGGTGGTTTTGGTCGGTTGGATATTTTTCGAAGTAAAAAACTACACCCCGACAGCGAACGTACTTGGCAAATAAAACAAAACTTAGGAGCGCCTTTTAATTCGCCAGGAGATGATTTTGGGTTTTATATCAACGCCGATAATAGTGGTGGCTTGTTTACCAGTAGTCGTAATGGTGGAAAGGGGAGAGATGATATTTACTATTGGCAATTAGTCGATCAACCTATTTTTCGAGCAAGTATTATGCCTCCTTTGTTAGACTCAGATCTTGATATTAGGTATTAGCCTTCAAAGCTAAGATTATCCCATTTTTTATCGTAGATTTAGGATAAAAAACATGAATCCTTCTCTTCCAATCCGTTCTATTCGAACTTTTATTGGAGCAAATGATTTTGCTCAATCTAGAAAATTTTATCAAACTTTAGGTTTTCAAGAAGTGGTCATTGATCCTACCATGTCACTATTTCAGGTAGGTGAACAAATAAGTTTTTATCTACAGGATGCGTATGTGAAAGACTGGATTAATAATTCCATGGTTCTTCTGGAAGTCGAAAATCTTGAGGATTGGGAAGCACATCTGCTGGGTCTAAACTTAAGTGATAGGTTCTCAACCGTTAAGATGACAGATATCAAAACATTTCCTTACGGCCGAGAAATATTTCTTCATGATCCGGCGGGAGTATTGTGGCATTTTTGTGAGTTTAAAACGGAAGGGTAGTGGTTGTGAAAATAGTAAAGTTGATCTAAGATTTTTTCAGGGGCGAATGTCTGTAGGCTGAAATGTAGACCAAAGATAAAAAATCACTAAGGCTAGCAACGTTCCAATAATTGACCCGGCATAGATATCTATAAAGAAGTGATGAATGAGGTATACTCGAGAAATTCCAACCAGTAGCGCGATAGATAAGATCCCTAAGGCAATCGATTTTTTTTGAGGAATTAATAAGGCTAGTAAACCGAAAAGTGCAAAAGCCGACATCGTATGTCCACTCGGAAAACTGGACGCACCAGAGAATAAGGGTTCTCCTTCGACGACATTTAGCACTTCGAATAAGTCCATTTCTTTAAACCATGCGACTGGACGATTCTGTTGAAAAATTTCTTTTAATCCTTTGCTTACTAACATAACAACGCCCCCAGTAATAGGTACGAGCCACGCTGCTCGCCGTCGGTAAATCAACAAAAATATAAAAATAGCTAAGTAAGTAATTTCTTCTCCAAGCATGGTCGCGTAACGAAAAAATAAGTCTCCGTAATAACTGCGATGGTCATTAAAAAAAAGAATGCCGTCTCCTTTTTCAATCAGCGAAATAATTAGGGCACCTAGTATCAGCCAGGCAAAGAAACCAATACTGTAAATTTTATTTTCTTGGACGGTCGAACGTAGGTTGGTTAGCAAATTGATTTATTTTGTAGTGGACTTTGGTCTAAGACTGCTTAGTCGTTCCCGGATGAGTTCCCAATTGATCAACTTTGAATCATTCATGGCGCGGGAAGTTAATAACAAACCTAACGGAAATAAAATCGCACAGGGCATCCAAGCTGCCAGGAGTGCGGGTAGGGTATTACTTTCAGCTATCTTTTTAAAGAAAATACCCATGATAATAAAGAAGACAAAAAAGAAAATGGCTACTAAGATAGGATATCCAAATCCGCCTTTGCGAATAATCGCTCCCATGGGGGCACCAATAAATAAAAAGATCATACATACCACGGCCATGCTATATTTATTGTTCAATTCAAAAATATGCTTTACCCTTGATTCTGTTTTTGACGCAATACTAATGTTGGAAGACTGACTTTCATTCGCTAGACTGTGAAGGGCAGAACTAAGTCTTCGGCCGATAGCATCCCGGTCTTTTTTTCCAAAGGATTCTAGAAAATTAGCATAAAGAGCAAGAGAGTCAATACAACTTTGTTTAGGAATATTGCCTTTATATTTATTAGTGGTTTTGGGTACTTTTTTATTGACTTTTTTAGGTTTAGCCTTAGCCTTTAATGGTTTTTTATTATTAGTTTTTGGCAAATTGGTGTTGGCTACTTTTACTTTTTGCTGAAGATTAGGTTCAGCGAAATCCGATGGATTTTGAGTAGGTGGTGATTTTTGTTTAATGCTATCTTTTAGGAAATGGAAATTTCGATAAAGATGATTGTGATATTTATTCCATCGACGATTAAGTTCTGAATCAATGGAGTCGATACTTGTTCGTAATTGAGCAGCGCTGAGCATGGTACGGTTGTCTTGAAACAACTCGCGGTCAGTTTCTCGCATATCAAATTCACTTAGGTCAAAAACCTTGGTCCATTCCTTAAATGAAGTACGTACAAAAGGATAATTCTTTGTTCTCTCCTTGCTTTGTTTTTTATCGGGATTGACTTTGGTCTCCTGATACTGAGTTCCATCGAAGAGGTTCATGACAAAAAAGCGTTTATCGGCAGTAGTAAACATTTCTCCTTTGCTGGCGGTAATGACACTAACTTTTTTATTATTATAAGAATTATGATCGTAAATCAGCACATCATGGATGGTTCGGTTATCCTTACCTTTATCGCCAATATGGATAATCATGTTGCGAAAGTCGTCGTTGAATACCCCTGTTTCGAGACTGAGCATTGGTTTTTGTCGCTTGATATCGTAGAGGCGAGATTTAAATTTTAAATTGGCGACGGGAATTATATAATTAGAGCAAAGAAAGGAAAGAATCGTCACGCCAAAACTTAATACAATCAACGGAGCCATAATCCGCAATAGTGGTACTCCAGCTGATTTGAGGGCTGCCAGCTCGTAATGCTCTGCCATATTTCCCATCACCATCACCGAAGAAATTAAAATCGCAATCGGAAGTGCCATGGGTACCAAGGAAATGGAGAGATAAGAGATCAACTCGACCATGACCAATACCCCCGTACCTTTTCCAATAATATCATCAATATACACCCATAGGAACTGCATGATTAATACAAACAGCCCAATACAGAAGGTGGCGATAAATGGCGCAATAAAGCTTTTGGCCAAAAGTAAATCTATCTTTTTCACTTATATCTGATATCTAAACAGGTGGACAAGTTATCTATAGTATGTCTATTATTTTGAGCATGCACTTAAGCTCCAAAAATGATAGCGTAAACGTAAATATACTATGATATGCTATCTTATACTATAACTTAACGAATTTGTTTAGTAGAAAGGTATATGGTAGGGTAGAAAAGGATAAGTTAGCATCATACATAGAGAAAGCCAATGTAGACAGGCTACGTTGGCTTTCAAGGGGGGTATGTCAGATCTCTAAAAGAGAAATGATAAAAGAAAGTTTTAATTGAAAGTCATCAAACCGGAATCAAATGGATATTCAAGTCATACCACCAAAGTATAGCCCTTCAATATCAAAGAGATTAGCGTTGTGTAAATAACTACAAGAAAAAATATATATGTTCAGGGAAAGGGAAAATGTGGGTGGAAAATGAAAGATTTCCTGATTTTTTGGAATTATTCTTTCGAATAAACTGGGAAATTAGCCATTGGCTAAAGAAGCATTTGAAATTAATTGGTTTACTTGATCGCGGTTTTGAATTTTAATTACTTTACTTTTAATCTTTGAAAGAAAGCGATTAGAAGAAAGTGAATTATTATTCTTTACGTTTTTTAAAGACTTCATGATACTGTAATTTAGGTTAGTTAGTTGATAAATCAAACACAAAATACGGTCACATTCATTATTCAGTATCTCCATTTGGTGGGGTAAAGGTAAACTAAAGTTTTTAATTTCCTAAAATTATTAACAAATAAAATAAAAGCTAATGTTACCGAGGTTGATGTTTTGGCATTAATAATTTTGTACATTATCTTAATTATAACGTTGAAAATCTGAAAAGTTGCATTTTAGCAGAATTTTATTCTTGAACGATCTTTTTGTTCATTGAACGATCAATGTTTTTGTTCATCCTTAATTTTTGAATTGAAAAAAAATTATTTATGGTTTTTACACCTGATTTCCATTAATAATTCTGTTACTTAGAAAATTGATGGATGTAAAAAGAATAAATGATATTGCGTAGCTTTTAAGCTGTCACAAATGCTCCTTAAATTCACTTAAAGTCTTAACTAATATAAATTTTGTCAAAAAAATAAAAATTACCCTTAAATTCGGGATGTTTTGCTAACTTATCGACCTCAATAAATTTATCAAAACATCATGAGACGAATCATCTTTATTGCTACACTATTGTTGTCGGTGTCATTTCTTTTTTCCCAATCTATCCAACCTCCGGCTACTGCTGCTGCGGAAAGACTTAAATCGGAGCAACAACGGATATTGTTGGGAAAAAATTCTATCCTAAATCAAGTGCAATTTCGTTCTGTAGGACCAACTGTATTTAGTGGCCGAGTAACGGATTTAGCCGTTGATCCTGCTGATCCTACCCATTTTTATGCGGCCTATGCTTCTGGTGGACTCTGGGAAACTACAAGCAACGGGACTCGATTTTCACCGCTTTTTGAAGAAGCCGCTACCATGACCATTGGCGATATTGCGGTCAACTGGTCTGAAAATATCATTTGGGTAGGAACGGGAGAAAATAATTCTAGCCGATCTTCCTACAGTGGGGTAGGGATCTATAAAAGTACGGATAGTGGAAAAACTTGGAAGCATTGCGGTTTACCCGAATCTCATCATATCGGTCGGATCATTCTTCACCCAACCAACCCAGATATAGTCTGGGTAGCGGTCCTTGGTCATTTGTACTCTCCCAATACAGAAAGAGGTATTTATAAAACGATGGATGGTGGTAAGACTTGGGAGCAAACCCTCTTTGTAGACGAAAATAGTGGCGCGATCGATTTGGTCATCGATGCTGAAAATGCAGATATTCTCTATGCGTCCACTTGGCAGCGCGAACGTCGGGCTTGGAATTTTGTGGAATCTGGTGAAGGCTCTCTGATTCATAAGTCTACCGATGGTGGGCAAACTTGGTCGGTGATCAGCGGACCGAATAGTGGATTCCCAAACGGTGAAGGGGCCGGTCGTATCGGACTAGCACTCACTAGAACCAAAGCGGGGAAAACTCGAATCTACGCGATCATTGATAATTATTTCCGACGTCCAAAATCGGATAAAGAAAAAGAAAACAAGGAACTAACCAAAGAACAATTTCGGGAAATGGATCGTGCTAGTTTTATGAAATTGGAAGAAAAATCATTGGAAAAATTTCTCAAGGCTAATCGTTTTCCAAAAAAATATTCTGTGGACAAGGTTCGAAAGATGGTCGAGTCTGGAAAAATTAAACCGATCGCCTTAACGGAATATTTGGAAAATGCCAACTCTTTATTGTTTGATACTCCGGTCATCGGAGCAGAAGTATATGTATCTGACGACGAAGGAAAAACCTGGCAGAAAACCCATGAAGGATATTTGGATCGAGTATATAATTCTTATGGATATTATTTTGGACAAATCCGCGTATCTCCCCGCAACGCCGATCATATTTATATCTATGGTGTTCCCATTTTACGTAGTCTAGATGGCGGTAAAACATTTAAAAATATTAATGGTAGAAATGTTCATGTGGATCATCATGCCATGTGGGTCAGCCCTGATCGTGATGGACATTTGATTATTGGAAATGATGGTGGTGTCAATATTTCCTACGATAATGGAGATAGTTGGTATAAATGTAATTCACTACCCGTAGGGCAGTTTTATGCCGTAGCGGTCGATAATGCCAAGCCCTATAATATTTATGGTGGTTTACAAGATAATGGTGTTTGGGTAGGACCGAGTACGTATGAAAATAATGATGGCTGGCATAACTCTGGAAAGTATCCTTACGATTTTCTATTGGGTGGTGATGGCATGCAAGTAGCCGTAGATCCGAGAGATAATAATATCGTTTATACGGGTTATCAGTTTGGATTTTATTACCGAATTGATCGATCTAAAGATAAACGTACCATGATTCAGCCACGCCACGAACTAGGCGAACGTCCTTTGCGTTTTAATTGGCAGACGCCGATTCATCTATCTATCCATCAACCCGATATCTTATATCTAGGCTCTAATTTTGTCCACCGTTCTTTTAAGCAAGGAGATGATTTTGAAAAGATTTCTAAAGATCTCACCAAAGGCGGTCGCAAAGGAGATGTAGCATATGGAACGATCACAGATATTCACGAATCACCCTTGCAATTTGGTTTGCTCTACGCCGGAACAGATGATGGCTTGATTCACGTCAGTCGTGATGGAGGATTTTCTTGGACGGATATTTCCCGTGGCTTACCGAGTGACCTTTGGGTGACTACCGTGGCTGCCTCTGCACATGACCTAGGTACCGTATATGTGACGCTGAATGGATATCGTTGGGATGATTTTACGGCGTATGTTTATCGCTCGACAGACTTTGGTAAAACTTGGCAACGGATTGGTTTGGACTTACCACTAGAACCTGTCAATGTGGTGCGCGAAGATCCATCCAATAAAGATATGATTTATGTAGGAACCGATCATGGCCTCTATGTTTCGCTTAATGGAGGCATTGATTTTATGCAAATGCGTAATGGAATGCCAGCGGTATCGGTGCATGATTTAGTGATTCATCCACGGGATCGCGATCTAATTGTCGGGACCCACGGTCGAAGTATTTATGTTGGTTCAGTCAAAGAAGCACAACAGTTGGATGATGCCGTAATGAGCAAAGTGATCCATGTTTTTGCGATGGATAAAGTGCGTCATAGCTCCCGATGGGGAAGTAAAGGAGGCTGGTTTTCGGACGATCGAGTACCGCAGGAAAAAATCCCTGTTTATACCCAAAAAGCGGGCAATGTAACAGTGACTGTCGAAACGGAGAAAGGCAATCAGCTGCAAAGTTTTTCTACGGAAGTGAAAAAAGGATTGAATTATATCAACTATGATCTTTCAATTGGTAAAGGCAAAGAAAAATCATACCAGTCTTTTTTGAATAGTAAAAAAGAGGACGCAGTAGAAGTGAAGGCGGCAGATAATGGGATGGTCTTTTTACAGGCTGGAACTTATGTGGTGAAAGTGGCGAAGGATGGGAAGACGGAGTCGACTAAGTTGGTGGTGGAGTAGGGAGTGGGTTTTAGTTATTGTGGAGAATTGAATATTGGATGTTGAATATTCAGCATTCAATATTCATTTATTTGAGTGCAAATTGTTGTAACTTGAAATAGTTTTATAATTCAAAAACATCGTTAGGACTTCCTATCCTAAATCCTGCTTTCATTACTTTTTGGGCTTCCTTACTACTGGTGTCAATGATTGGATTGGTATGATTGAAGTGTATGAAAATCACTTTGTTTTTATTTTCTTTATCAAGGTCTTTGAATTTTTCCAGACTCTCGATAACAAAGGGATGCGGAATTTGAGAAATATCTCTATTATTAATTTCTTTACCACTATAGAAGGTAGCGTCTAAAAAAGCATAATCCACTTTTTTTATTTCTTCCATAATATCCTTTTCCCATTTTTCCCATTTATCAATATCAGGTATGAACAAGGCGGTTTTATTAGGTCCTTTAATTTTAAAACCAACCGCTTCAGAATATTCGTCTCGATGAGGAACTAAGAAAGGCGTTACTTGTAGGTCTTTAGAAAGTGGCACTTCCTTTTCGTTTTCCATTTCATTTAAAATGATATTCTTTTGACTTACTAGCTGACTCCAGGGACCATTTTGGGTCAAATATTCTTTCATTCTAGGCATCACAAAAACAGGGACGTTCTCTGCATTGGTCGCTTCTTTTCCTAAGTACATCAATCCAGTATAATGCCCGATATGCGCATGTGTCAAAAAAATACCATCTACGATTTCTTGCTCACTAGATGACTCATACCTAGTAATTCTTTTCATTTGTCTCACCATATCAGGAGTCGCTTCAAACAAATAGGTTCGGTGATTGGGTACATCAATTAATCCCAAGGATACAACTTCTCGGACAATGTTTGGATTATTAAAAATAGGAGCACAACATGCCTTTTTACAACCAATTTGAGGATAACCTGCGTCCTGAATGGTGCCAAGTAGTACTAAGGAAGTATGGGTGATGACGGGATCTTTTTTTATTTGTTCTGGCGGTAAAGTTTTTTCTTCTGTACAAGAAAAAATATAAAGAATATAAAAAATGGAGAAAAAGAGTAGATATTTATTCATGTTGTTTTGATTAATTCCTTATCGCGTATCAAACGATTTTTCAATAATTAAATTTACCCAGTTGTCAGAACTGACCGCCATCAATAAAAAATTATAATCTTCGTCCGGAACCAACGTCGGAACGGGATTTATATCTCGAATATTCAAAACCACATTGTCTAAATTATAAAATTGAAACTGTCGTTCAAAAGTATAAGTACCGGATAATAAGTTGTTGTCAGCATCACTGATTACCTGAAAGTAAATCGCGTTTTCCGCAATGCGTCCATCTTGCCAATTAAAAATAGGAGATAGATTTTCTGCTTGATCAATTTCTACTAATTCCGGATTAAATTCAGAAGGCAAGTCATTATATTTTAACCGAATGGCATTTGAAATATGTAGCCGCTCCTCTTTTATAAAACTAACCCGACACCAAATATTTTGCTCAATTGCTGCGCGCGAAAAATGCCTCAAATATCCATTCAAGATCGGTGCATCGGGTAAGATTTTAATTTGATACTGAGATAAATCATCTGGATTTACCTCGATGCTTGCTGTTTCAAAATATTTAAAATCGGTGGCATTTCCTGCTGGATAATAGAAAATTGAGATGGGTCGTTCTTCGTTGACCATAAAGTTTTCTTGTCCTCCGGCGGCGCAAGCGATGAGGGAGTCGCGGATGAGCGGGAGTGAAGCATTTTCTTCGATGTATGTGGCGAGGGTGTTGGTTGGCAATGTCTCTTCTTTTTCTCCGCAAGAGAGGAGGATGCAGGCGAGAAAAAAGATGACAAGCAATCCTTTTATTTTATTACTAAGAATCATTTTTACATTTGCTGTTTTCGAAATATAATGAATTAAGAAGAAAACAATATTTCAGATGTACTTGTTGCCCAATCTTTGATTTGTTTAACATATTTGATATCAGTTTTTATTGCATAATACAGAACATAGTGAAATTTTTTTCGTTTTTCAGGTGTTATTTAATCACTTTGTTAAAGTATTGTGTTAATGTTTGAGGTTTTTCAAAAAATAAAGATTTTTTTTTGAAAAATAAATAAAGTACCTTTACATTAATTAACCAATAGCTTAATTTGTGGCTAGTAAGAAATGTTTTAAAATAAGGTCAAATAATGATGAATCTATCGAGGTATATATTTGCCTAGATGGAATCAAAGATATAGCTAATAAAATTTTTAAAGAAAGTAGTAAGGAGAAAAAATTTAAAATGATCGTTGAAGGTATATTCAGAAATACGATTACAAGAGACATGTATGAAGAATACTCTGAATACCCAGGTACAGGAACAATGAAATTAAGTAAAGGATCAGATAATTATAGAATCTATTGTAAAATTGAAAGATTTACCAAAAAAGATGCTACAAAAGTAAAACGAATTGTACTATCTAGACTTCATCACAAGAAGGACCAAAAATTATCGAAAAAAGAAATAAATATCCTATCATCAATTCAAAATTATGATTATGAATACAAAGAATGGAGTTGAAGCTTTTAAGAAAGTATTTGACGTTAAGGATTTTAAAGAAGAAATAGAGTTTGAAACTCAAATGTTAGCACTTTCTTTTCTTAGTTCAATAGAAAAAGAAGCTGAAAAGCAAAATATAAACAGAAAAGAACTTGCAGAAAAAGTTGGAACTTCTGCTAGCTATATAACTCAAATAATGAGAGGAAATAAGGTTCCAAATTTAAGAATATTAGCTGGATTAGGTCTTGCTTTAAATAAAAAATTCAATATAGTACCTGTTGAAGATATTCAAGCAAGTCGAAGAACTTTTGATGAATATGCTACAGGAGTAAAATTTGATTCTTCAAAAATTAAAAAAATGTCCTTTGGTCATGATAAGAAAATAAGACGTATTAACAAATCTAGCCCATTATCTATTTGTAAAGGATTATGAAGAATATACAATATAAAGTTCCCAGATTAAAAACGGTGAATATTGAGTTAAGAGATTTCGATTACTACATCGGTAAAAAGTTCGATGCTAAAAAGTTAGATTTTGACTTCGACTTTATGATGAGTTATAAGAAATTAAGTAACATAGAGATCTTTATTCATGTTCAATATGCTTATTTAGATAAAAAAACTAAAAAAGGAGAGACTTTTTTTCCTGTTTATCACTCTGACCACATAGTCAATTTTGAATTGATCAAACCTGCAAAGAATCAGAAAACCTTTGAGGTTGACTATCTAGCACATCTCTTGGGTACAGCTATAATTATGATAAAAGGATATTATGATAATATAACAAGAGGATATATTATAAATAAGCATCCTTTACCTGTTTTTAATCCTACTGAAATGATAAACTTAAAATATGAGGATTTAATAAAGAAGAACCTTCTAACCTTTTCTTCAAAATAAAAATCATTCAATTTTTTTGATACCATTGAATAGAAAAATTTTATTTTGGCTGTGGAATGTTCTAGTGCAAAACAATATAGATTTTTAAATTGCATGTATTGCTATAAAAGTTGTAATGTTTTGATGTTCAAAATCATTCAAGACTATGAAGATTCCTTTATCGAGTATAATCCCATTGACTGCAGGATCAATCACAATAGTAAACTTTTTTTTTAGTCTTGTTCCCATTGCAAATAATGCACCTGATTGGTTTAATTTATTTTTAAATGGGATTAGTTCTGAATTTAGATTTATTGTATTTATGCTTTTTACATTAATTGCTTCATTTAGTGTGGTGAAGTTGATAACATTTACGGATAGGACTTCAAGTTCACCTTCTTCTAAAATGACGTTTGTTGGTCTTTTATGTGTTTCTTTTGCTTGGATGGTTATTTTTAATATAAAAATTGTAGCTCTTGGGAATGATATTTCTGGTTTCCATTTTTTAGCTTTTTTTATTTCATCATGGTTGTTTTCTGTTTTTCTAAGTATTAAGCTTCATTTTGATTTTAAAGAACTTGGTAATAAATTGTATGGAGATAGTAGTACTTTTGTTTGGGAAATTATTGATAAAGGTTTTTGTACCCCCAAATATATAAGAGCAATAAGATTTATTTCCTTTTGGTTTATCATTTTTTTAGGAGGGATATTTTATAAATTTTAATGAAATACTTTTTTGTTTATAGGGGGATAGAGTTTACAGCAGTTTCCTCTCCAACTCTCCCCAAAAATTACTATTTTCCCACTCAGAGTCGGCACTCTATTTCTAACCCGACGAATAGATATACACAACCTTGAGAAGACAAAGGCAAATAAGGCAAGGCGTTACAGCCTACCTGAAAGTAAATCGCGTTTTCCGCAATACGTCCATCTTGCCAATTAAAAATAGGAGATAGATTTTCTGCTTGATTAATGGCTAATAATGCTGGGTAGAGGAATAATCCTTGAATCTTAGATGTTACTTTGTGCTTTTATTAATTTTTCTACACCAATGATTGCCCCACTTTGATCAAATAGTTTAATAAAATAAAATCCCTGATCAAGTTGCTGGATATCAATCAACCTTTCTGAGTAAAATGGCGCTTCCTGAATAAGTTTACCGTCTAGGCTGTATAACCTATAAAATCCTTGATCTGTTTCTGGGTTATTGGTGACTATTTTAATTTCGTTGGTACCTGGATTGGGGTAAAGCAAAAAATGGTGATCACTAGCGGTCAGGTTATTAGTCGAGGTAGGTAAGTTCGATACATTTACGGCCATTAGCAATATTTTGGGATTTGCAGAGGTAATATTGTTGCGACTTGAACCCATGAATACTATAGTTTGATCGTTGACAAATCTGGATTCGCGGTAAGTGTAATCGTAGCCATCTTCTCCGTACGTTTCACTCCATAAACTGTCGCCTGCTGGTGATAGTTTATGAATCTTCAGTTTATCTTCGTTATTTATACTGACATCATCGATAATGAATATCTCATTATTTAGGTTGGTGAATATTTTTCGAGGAAAGTCGGCGTTATAATTATCATCCAGAATTGTCCTTCCTGCATTTTCGTTGTAGGTTACAAGTTCGTATGGACCACTAAATATATCATCTTTTTGTAGGGCGACAATTTTATTATCATTGGTAGCTCCCAATTCAAAAATAGTCTTTCCTATCAGTAAATTGTATTGGATGTTTCCAGTATCATCAAGTAGGGCTAAAAAATTTGAATTGTTAGGAAAATTCCCACTTTGGTAGTAAATCGCAATATGATCATTCGGTAAGATAGTTGCTTTGAGAACATTACTCGGTGAGATAGTCGGCAGTCTCGTTGACCATATTTGTTCTCCCGCAGCATTAAATTTCATGGCAAAGTAATCTATATTAGAAAATTTTCCTATAATGACTATTCCGTCAGAAACTGATTCTATGTAATTGATGTGATGCACATTTTCAAGATCGCTATTATATAAAATCCAATTAACAGAAAGATCATTTGGACCGCTAATCTGTGCCAGATAGTTTGGATTTCCAAAATATTGAGTTCCGGCAGTAAAAATGTCATTATTTTCATTTCGTCCCATCACCAGAATATCATTTCGCTCGTCGCAAAGACTAATAGAAGTACAATTTGTAAAACCAATGGAATCTCCGGTTTCTAAATCTGCGGATAAAAGAAAAGATGTTCTGGTCCCACTAGAATTTCCAGTATTATAATGACCACCGATCACTATTTCTCCACTATCTAAGATTACTAAGCCATTTTGTCCGTTAGAAAAATTTTCAGTTATTTGGTAGGTGTTGCTCCACAGCATTTGGGCGGTAAGAGAATTGTTGAATAATAGAAAAGGTAGTAGCAATAAATATTTCATAAGATGTTTTTTATTTACAAATTATAACTTATGACTAATGTTTTTGTTCAATTGTTATTTTTCACTATTTTAAAACAACTTCTATAGGTTGTTTCTAGAAATAAAATATTTCTAAAGCTAACTGAAATAATGATAGCATGCAATCTTTGATTCTTAAAATCAGAAACGATATCCTTACACACAGAAACCAGATAGGCTAAGTCCTCTGAGCTCAAAACTCTTCTATTTTCCTCTCCAAATCTCCCCAAAAATTACTATCTTTCCACCCAGAGTCGTCGCTCTATTTCTTACCCGACGAATAGACATACACAATCTTGAGAAGACAAAGGCAAATCAGGCGTATAACCAATAATTTGCCTAGGAAGGATTACTATTAAAGCAGGCCTCTTGGTAGGAAGCACTATGTCTAAATTTTTTGGAATCATTACCTTCATTATTTTGTTGGTGGCTTGTAATCGTACGGAATACATGCCTCCGGTTGCGCATGCCCCTTTCCTAAATACAGACGCCGACTGGGCCGATTCCCTCCTGCTGACCCTTTCGCTCGACGAAAAAATTGGACAATTAATTTTTCTTAAAGCACATGCGCCAGACGCTCAAAGACAACGGCAGCTCAAGCAAGATATCCGAGCTGGGAAGATAGCCGGAATTCAGTTGTCTGGATTGCCACTTGCTGGCTATGCTGATTTTATCGACCAAGCCCAGTTAGCTAGAAAAATTCCCTTATTGACGGCCACGGACCAACAGGTAAGCCCCAATCAAATTTTTAGCGACCAGATCCCTTACCCGCTCCCGGCCACCATAGCCACCCTTCAAAATGAGGAAATCAATCAAGCTTTATTAAAAGAATATCTCCTAAAAGCTCGCGCCCTAAAACTAGATATGGTTTTTGGGCCTGAACTGAATACCCAAGACCCTGCTACTCGCGATTTTAATTTTCAACAATCTGCTTTTCCTCCGGGCTTATTAGCCAAACATAGTGTCCGGATGGTCGACAAATTTCAGGAAGAAGGGATGCTAACTGTGGCTAATAACTTTCGGGATTTAATTTATATTGAAAACGATACCCTGCGGACGCTCCCAAAATTATTAAGCAAATATTCCCGTTTGGTACAACGTGGACTAAGTGGGATGATGATCGACGAATCATTAGTCAAAGATGTCAACCACGCGAAAAGACCCAAAGGTTATATCACACAATATCTGAAAGAAAATCTGCAATTTGATGGCTTGACCTTAGGTGCCGCTCGGGATACTCAAACGCTACAAGCACTGCTGTATAGTGGGGTAGATATGTTGGTGGTAAAGGATAGTGTGGAAGTGTATTTTCAATTATTGCGGCGAATGATAGAGAAAGGACATCTTTCTGAAAAGGAGTTGAACGCACGAGTTTATAAGGTCTTGATGGCCAAGGCTTGGAAAAAAGATCCAACTCAACCTGAGCGAATAGAAGCGGACCAAGTAAAAGAATTGTTCGTTCGAAAAAGCGAAAAAAGACAGATCGAAAACTGGTTCCGAGAAAGTATTATAGTCGCCCGAAATCCGAACAACCTATTGCCATTATCGACTGGACCAAGAGCCACGGGAATAGTGCAAGTAGGCTATAGATCATATCTTGATTTTGAAAAAGTAAGTAAAAAGTATGCAGAAATAAAGACGCTTTTAATCAAAAGAGAACCAGGAAAAGAGCTTGCGCCTTTGACGAAAAAAATGCGGAAACGTCCTGTCGTTATCAGTCTGGATGGGGTAGTGTTGGATACGGTGAAAGATGCTCGTTTTATTGCTTCTGTTAATCAACATGCAGAGCGTCAACCGATGGTGATTGTCAATTATGGAAACCCTTGGCAGCTTCCAATTTTTGTTGAAAAAGTGGCTTTGATTCAATCTTTTGAAAATAATAAAACGGTCCGAAAACAAATTGCACAAATGATCTTCGGTGGGGCTACTTCCGTCGGTAAATTGCCTTTGACGCTTTCTCCAGAATTAAAATATGGAAAAGGTAATGTCCTGAAAATGAATCGCTTGGCGTATGTAGCGCCGCACGAAGTTGGGATTGATCCTGTCAAATTAGTCGGTATTGATGCCTTGATTAAAAGTGCGATTCAGAAAAAAGTAACACCGGGTGCACAAGTGATGATCATTAAAAGTGGAAAAGTATTTTATCATAAATCTTTTGGTCATCACGAATATGATAAAGCTAGGAAAGTAACGGAAACGGACCTTTATGATATTGCTTCCCTCACTAAAGTAACGGCGACCACCCTAGCCGCGATGAAACTACATGAGCAAGGAAAATTACCACTCAAAAGTACGTTGGCTACTTATATGACTATTAAAGAAAATAAAAAACTAGAAAAAATAACGCTGAAAAAATTATTGACACATTCCTCAGGTCTCCAAGCCAATATGCCAATTTCTAGATATGTATTTTTAAAAGATACACTTGATCCAGATTGTAACGAATACTTTTGTAAACGTCCTAGTTTTAAGGATAATATTAAGATTGCGGATAATTATTTTATGGATAAAAGATGGCAGGATTCTTTGTGGCAAACGGTGTTGGAAATTATTCCCAAAAGACGAAGAAAAAGATATCATTATAGCGATGTCAATTTTAATTTACTACAAGCTGTTATCGAAAAACAGAGTGGTCAATCTTTAGATAATTATCTAGATAAAAATTTTTATGAACCACTTGGATTAAGATATTTGACCTATCTACCTCGAGAAAAATTTAACCCTCGACAGCTCGTTCCAACGTCTATGGACGATCGTTGGCGGAACCAAAAAGTACATGGCTACGTGCACGACGAATCAGCCGCGCTCTTGGGAGGAGTAGCCGGAAATGCCGGACAGTTTTCTAATGCACAGGATTTAGGAGTGCTCTTTCAAATGTTACTCAATAAGGGAAGTTATGGTGGTCGGAAATATCTAAAACCAGAAACGGTAGAATTATTTACCAAGTCGCAATATAGAACACATCGGGGATTGGGTTTTGATACCCGCAACGGTCGTCGCCCGCCTTCGTGCTCACCCAAAGCATCTACCAAGACGTTTGGTCATACTGGATTTACAGGCACTTGTGTCTGGGTAGATCCTAAAGAAGAATTGATTTTTATCTTTCTTTCTAACCGGATTACACCATCGACAAAAAATAAAAAATTATTTAAGACCAAACTCCGTTCACGGATTCATAGTATCGTTTACGAAGCGCTTGGATCTTACGAATCGCTCTCGGCAAGTCTCGCTGTCGAAACTTCTGACCTTCCTTTACAACCTATTACTCCCACCAAAGAAAGCGTAGTCCACCAAGAAGAAGACTGCGAAGAAGAAGATATCATGGCCAGTCGAAAATAGTCCCAGTTTTTGATCATTACAAGCGCAAATCCTCCGTGCTATGTTACTCCTGCCTGCGACCTCAACCTCAACCTCAACCTCAAAAAAAATAAAAACAAATCAACACCTTGCCTGCCGGCAGGCGGGAATCAACAAAATTCTCTCCCGTATCCCTGTCACGATTTTTATTTTTTATATTTAAATAAAATTAAATTGAGGCTTGTTCTCCTGTAAATTCTCTATATATCTTCGATTTTTATAATGTATTTAATTTTTTATCATAATAAAAATGCACGTATGAAAGATGTTTTAAATGTCACAAAAATCAGGTGTTTCTAGTAAAAGTAGCGAGCTTTACAATGCATCTTTGTATTGTAAATAGTTATAAACAGTAGTACTAATGATTGTGAAGGAAGGAATAAAACCTAAGCACAGAAGTTAAAAAAAAGGTGCCGACTAAAGTAAGCGCACCAAAGAATTTGCAGTCATTATTCGTTTTTTTCATGAGAGATGGCCCCGGTTTTAGCCGGGGCCAATTTTTACTACAAAAAATATCTGCGATTTAAAAGAAAAGCGGCAAAATATAACAGTGTTTGAACTTTTCTACTTTCTAGAATAATTTTTTAGCGCCGTCGGATTTTTCTGACGGGCCATCCCAAAACAGCAACCCCGGTTGATCGATTGATCAGCCGGGATTTTTTTATGCTAATTTTTTTTTGAATATCAGGATCGGTCCGTTATTCTAACGGATACATGCCATAACCTAAAGGTCCTTTCTTTCCATACTTCTTGTTCTTACTAGCCTTAGAAAAAGCAATACCTTTGCTCTTCTTATTACCTTCTGGAATCACTTCTTTATTAGATTTGGACTTTTTGTTTTTATTGCGGTTTTTCTTATTGCGATTCTTATTTTTTCCGTCATGGCTATTGCGATTATTTTCGCGCTTACCGTTTTCCTCTTTGCGATTATTGGAAGATCCACCACGTTCGCCAGCCGGTTGTTTTTCTTTCGTAACCGTTTCTTTAGTTTCTGCACCCCGACCAAGTTTTGCTTTTCGCTCGTCGTTTTTCCGTTCGGATGAATTCCTATCGGATGTGTTTCTATCGTTCCGATTGCGGTCATTTCGTCCTTTGTTATTATTATTACGACCTCTGCCTCCGTTGCGTCCACGACCACCGCGTTCACGATTTTGTCGGTTGCGTTCTTCCTCTTCAGGATCAATTTTAACCGTATAGTCAAAGTCTTCCAAAGTTGTTTTTGGAATAGACTTATTCAGTAATCGTTCGATATCGCGTAACAGCTTTTTTTCGTCTTGGTCGAATACCAGCGAAACCGCTTCTCCAGTCATTCCGGCACGTCCTGTACGTCCGATACGATGGACATAATCTTCAGGAACATTGGGTAATTCATAATTTACCACCCAAGGTAATTGTTCAATATCTAATCCACGTGCTGCAATATCAGTGGCAACTAGGACTTGTACGGCCCCTTCTTTAAAGGACTTGAGTGCGTGTGTTCTAGCGTTCTGACTTTTATTTCCATGAATGGCCAAAGCTGGAATTTCTGCTCGGTCTAGTCGTTTAGCTAGACGGTTAGCGCCGTGTTTGGTTCTGGTAAAAATTAAGACCTGTTTCCAGGCACCTTTCTTAATTAAGTGTTTAAGTAAAGCTACTTTCCTTTTTTTGTGAACAGGATAAATAGTTTGCTTCACCGTTTCTGCTGCCGTATTTCGAGGAGCAACGTCCACCGAAACAGGGTTGTCCATAAACTTACTGGCTAGTGACCGGATGTTTGGAGAAAAGGTAGCAGAGAATAATAGATTTTGTCGCTGCTTTGGTAGAAGTGCTAGCACCTTTTTGATATCATGGATAAATCCCATGTCCAGCATTCGGTCTGCTTCGTCCAATACCAAGAATTCTACCTTTGAAAGGTCGATATATCGTTGGTTCTGTAAATCAAGCAATCGTCCCGGTGTGGCAACCAAAATATCGATCCCATCTTTTAATTGACGAATTTGTGGTTTAGCGGAAACCCCTCCAAAAATAACGGTGGATCTAAGGTTAAGATTTTTTCCGTAATCTAGGATGTTTTCCTGAATCTGTGCTGCCAATTCTCGGGTGGGTGTAACCACCAAGGCTCGAATTGGGCGGCGCCCATTCCCTTGAGGAGGATTTTTGCTCATCAAGTGTAGCATTGGCAAAGTAAATCCTGCTGTTTTTCCGGTTCCCGTTTGGGCGGCAGCTAAAATATCTTTACCTTCTAAAATAACTGGAATTGCTTTTTCCTGGATAGGAGAGGGCGTAGTATACCCTTTAGTGCGCACAGCACTTTGTAGTTCCTCGGAGAGTCCGAGTGTCTCAAATGACATAGTCTGAAATGTTATAAAAGATTTGTTACTCTTTAAAATCCATTGCTAGATTATCTAAAGAGTGCCAAGTCTAATGGCAAATGAACAAGGCCGGTAAATAAAAGTATTGAATCTAACGCTGTCGGAGGATAGGATTATATGGGTAAGATACTATATTAAAAATGCTATACAGTAGTTCATTTACTTACAACCAATCTATTGGAAAATACCTAATTATTAAACGCATTTTCCACAATCACTGAGAAGTGGTTTTATCACCTACTTCTTATACTCAATCTACCTCCGGTCCGATTTCAATAATGAAATATCACAATTGCCAAGCTTGTTTTGAATGGCAATTTTAGAAGTTTTAAACAACTTCTTGCTTTTTAACGCTAAAATACTGCGTTTGATGCTCAAAAGTACACATTTTTTCAATGTTAATCAGAGACGGGCCCTACTTCAAGCGTTCATATTACTTAGAAGTTGTTTAAAAATGAAGCACAATGGCTGCGGATAAGTCATTGATTTCCAATACTTCACAAATTTATCGGCACCGTAGCTTTGGCTACGAACCTCAAAATTTGCATTGTATTGGCAACCAAGCACTTATCCTCGCCTTTTGTGAACATTCTTAAACAACTTCTTAATGCACGATGTATTTAATTATTATTATTTAATAAAATTTTCTGTATCTGTCTTTCTCCGTTATAATTTAATTCTAAGAAATATATCCCAGAAGGTTGAGTACTTAAATCTAGGTTGAAAACATGAGATTCA
This sequence comes from uncultured Saprospiraceae bacterium, assembly GCA_937928405.1. Classification (GTDB taxonomy): domain Bacteria; phylum Bacteroidota; class Bacteroidia; order Chitinophagales; family Saprospiraceae; genus JALZUU01. Next base: position 38,413 of record CALFWZ010000006.1, on the reverse strand, counting down.
GCAATATAGTTTCCGATTAACTGACCTGCCGTACCGTATACGGAAAGCGCAAAGGGCGGCTCCCATGCTCTTCTAAATTGTACACTTACTTGACCTAAACTAGGATTAGGAAAAATAAAGATATTATCAATATCACCAGCATCTTCTGATAGTCCATCAATCCATTCTGCTAATTTATCCAAATAGACCTCATCTTGTAGAGTTCTAGCTAAGGGTGGCATTTTATTGGTCGCTTGACTTGCATCTCGGATCCATAATTCTGAAGCTGCATGATCTCCTGGTTTAACAATTATGCTATTAATCGGAGATACTTCACTATTGACAGCTAGACCGACCAAACCTTGTAATTGTAATGGCAGGGAATACCTCAAATCCATGGTTACATTCGGAACGCCACCCAAGCGATGACAAGAAGAGCAATTCGAATCTAAGTAGGAGCGAACTCGAGATTCTAAATCGATTGTTTCGTCATCTATAGGATGTGCTTTTAAATAGTTTTCTGGAGATTTAACATTATTGGCGAAGATTCCTTGTTCATCTAAATATTGAATCTGATTTCTGGAATCATTTAAAATTGGATAATCCAACTCGCCATTTAGCTGATGGGTTTTTACACCCAAAACAAATTTAGCATTGCTATTATGGCAACTCATACATTGATCTCTACCCGGATAATCCCATGTCTGCGTATAAGCAAACATCCCATTCTCATCAAATATGTCAAAATCTTTGGAAGTTCCGCCACCCGCTAATAAGGCATCCGTACCGTCCTCATTCCAGATATAGGTGAGGCCGTAACCAACCTGATCAGCACCAATCACAAAGAATCGAGTTTCAAGTCTACGCGTGGGTCCTTGCGGATCGGTGGTGGTTGGTAAATCAAAATGCTTGATAAAGACCGTTCCTTCTGGAAATTTCCAATCATCCGTACCATCAAAAACTATTTGTTCCTCTGGGGTATCGTAGGTTCCGTCGTTTGGAATAGACAGCCACCTTTTTTTGAGTGCACGATCAGACCAAAGTGGAGCATTTACCCGATAGGGAATAAAACCGGTGATAGGAACTAAGTTTTCCAAATCTTCAAATACGCCTAATTCTGATAAGAAGGCAGGAGGATCTGGGACAAAAGTATTTTGTTTTAATCGTAATATTTTTCCAGGTATGGAGAAGTCTTCTCCCATCACCGTTACCAAAATTTCTCCATTAGATTGAAGGTGTATTCCAGTAATTCTTGGGGATGGCGGTAATTCTAAGTTGGGATCATTCAATCCACTAATCATTACTTCGAAGGTTTCTGCCTGTGCACTATTGGTGTTGGATAGCACCATGATTTTGTCTTGTCCATAATCGGCAAAAAGATATTTTCCGTTTAGATTGGGAAACACACTACCGCGATATACGCCTCCACCAATGATGCAATTTCCGATGGATCGATCATAATGAAAGAATGGCTCTTTTTCTTGGCCAAATAGATTAGTAGGCTTTGAGGATTCTGGACGCTCCGTATCTCCTTCTAAATAGGGCCATTGAAGATTATCGCCATATTCCACCTTGTTGATTTCTTCTGCTATATCGGATCCAACATCTGCCTCCCAGATAATTCCAGTCTCTCGATCGTAGTTAATAGAATAAGGACTCCTCATCCCGATCGCATAAAATTCTTCTAAGTTGGTACTATCTGGGCTTAGCCAAGGATTGTCATTTGGAATAGCATATCCCTGCGTAAAAGTCTCCCAGCCAGCGTATTCTGGCGGAATAGCTGCATTGCCCCTTGGTTGTCTTCTAATCGGATGACTTCTAGTCATATCATTATCAATATCAATCCGAATGATACCACCAAAAAGACCTCCATCCAATTTTTGATTTGAATCCTCTATGAAGTCACTCATCCCTTCGTCTCCCACGGAGACATACAAAAATCCATCATTATCAAAAAACATTCCTCCGCCGTTATGCCAAGTTGAGCGGTCATATTGTTGGAAAAGAATTTCTTCAGAATTTAGATCAAAGGTCTCGGAGACCGAATCCCATTTAAATTTAGAAAGTCGATTAAATCCTTTTTCAGACCATCCTTCAGGATTCGGTTTGCTGCGATAAAAAATAAAAATCTCTTGTTTTTCTGGAAAATTGGCTAACCCAAATTTAGGATGTAAAACGATTCCTGTGACACCTGATTCTCCAAGCTTGAAAGCTCGATCATTAATATCCAGCACCAAATCTTTGGTTTGATCTTCCAAAGAAACTTGCCAAACTTGTCCACTTTTATTTAGAACTAAGAGGTCATCTGTATTGGGAAAATTGATGATCCGAAGTGGGGCATCAATCGTAAAACCTGGCATCGGATCTTCTAAACCCCAAGAACTACCTGCCCCTGGTGCCGTGGAGGGAAAAACGCCATTTGCATACGCTGAGATGGGGCCTGGAGGTGGAGGTAACACTAAAAAAGACCCTGCAAAGATTCCAAATAGTATTAGAATGAAAAAGAATCGAAAAGGCTTGTTCATATTGGCTAATTTGTTTTTTATTTATTTTGGTAGCCTTGGATTGTAAAAATAAGGTTTCTAAAGAGAAAGAGGGTATTTATTTTAGTCGTACTTGAACAATTACGGAAAAAATTTTAGAGCCGAACCTCTGTTGCTCCCCATCCATATTTAAAGTGGTATTCGTTTTTAAAGCTAATCACAGCAGGGTTGGCTTTAAGTTTTTGTGCGATCACCCGCTTCAGTTTTCCTTTTCCCAATCCATGAATAATATAGACAGGAGAAACGCCAAGTTCGGTAGCACGAGACAAATATTTTTCAAAAGCCGCTACCTGAATAGCCAAAATTTCTGAGTTGGAAAGCCCTTTGATATGATGTGTCAGGTGCTCAATATGAAGGTCAATATCGTTTGGGAAATTGGCAAAATCATTTACCTCACTTTGGTAGAAATCTTGCAGTGGTTGCCAACCTTCATTCAGATCTTGTTGTCGGCGCGTATAAGCTTGTAAATCCTCTTCTGGCTGCTTTTTTTCGGAAACGCTAAAATCAGGAAAGACAACATAATGATGAACCATTCGGTTTAGAATGGGGGCCGTTTTTTTATTATTAAAAAATTGTTTAGGTTTTAATTTAATCTCTTTTTTCATTTTAGAACCAGTCCCTGCTGTCGTTACCTGCCAGGCCTCGATATGGACAACAGAACCCTCGTTTAAATCATCATAGCTGAGCTGTCCAGCTTCTTGAGCGGTCATTTGATCTAATTTGCCGTGCGATTTATATCCGTTTAATTTTCGTTGAGAAAGTTGAAAAGTAAAGAGGACATCTGATGTTGTATCATTGACTAGATATACGGTATAGTGGTCTGGAATCCCGTCGGATCGTAAATGAGGTTCAAAACAAAGCTGAATTCCCTGACTTTTTAATACCGTATATTGTAGATGTGGATCTGGCCAAATGGGCGCCTTAGGAGTTTGAGGAGATTTACCTTTGACCACTTTTGCTTTCACCGGCAGTTTAGCAGATAACGCCCGCTTTTCATCTTCTACGCTCATAATATCGTCCAAAAAAACAGGAATTTCATCTCCATCCTCCAATCGAATAGTCGCCATCTCATCCGGCAGCAACTCAGCAATAACTCCTTCGTCACCGGTATGCTTCAGTCTCACTCTGGTACCAATTGCGTATAAATTCATAATGAGGTTGTTTAAAAATGGCTGCTTGTGCGAAAAATAGAGATTTTGTTTGCTAAGTAACGGTCAAATAATAACATCCCGATTTTTCTCTGATCTTTTAATATCAGAAATCGTTATTTTTCTTGACAAGCCAACGAGGATTCTCTCAAAAAATGCCTCATCTGATGATTAAAATATCAATCACAAATCAGGAACTTATTAATTGGCCGTTACTAACAACTCCTAAAAAATGATGTGTAGCCGCGCTCCATGAATTTTTTAGGGGGAAGGTAGCGAAGAAAAAATCATTTTGGAGCCAAGTGAGCTATTCTTAAACAGTCTCTACAAGAAATACAGTCAAAATGACCTTTTGTTGAGGTTTTATTTCTAAAACTTTATTAGCAGTTACATTTAATTATTTGACTTCTTCATAAATAAAAAACAATTTCAACTTAAATTACCTCATAATCAAGATGATGGATTGATATTCTAGCATCAAATAACTGATCATTTTTTTTTAACTTTACAGCCCCTCAACAATAATTACTGCTTCCTTGACTTTCCAAAAGATATGGAAACCTCCAAGCAGTACATTCCTCCAATAGAACGTGTGATAAAACGAATCTAAATCGAAAATGAAGGTACTAAATATTGTTGGAGCTCGGCCTAATTTTATGAAAGTTGCGCCGTTACATCGAGCTTTTTTAGCAAATCCAAATATTGACTCAAAAATTATTCATACCGGACAGCATTATGATGCCTGTATGAGTAAGGTGTTTTTTGAGCAATTAGAACTGCCAAAACCTGATTATTATCTTGGAGTAGGAAGTGGATCACACGCAGTTATTACGGCAAAAATCATGATGGCTTTTGAAAAAGTTATTTTAGCAGAAAAACCAGATTTGGTATTGGTGGTCGGGGATGTCAATTCAACCTTGGCTTGTGCGCTGGTTACTAAAAAACTAAACATTCAGCTCGCACATGTAGAAGCGGGCCTACGGAGTGGGGATCGCAGGATGCCTGAGGAATTAAATCGAATTATGACGGACAGCATTGCTGATTATCTATTTGTTACCGAACAAAGCGGTTTGACCAACTTGACCAAAGAAAATGTGCCAGCTGAAAAAATTTTTTTTGTAGGTAATGTGATGATGGATTCGTTGTGTTTTTATCAGAAAAAGGCATTTGCACTTTCTTTACCCGAAAAATATAATCTGTCGCGGAAAGCATATGTTTTGATGACCATGCATCGCCCCGAAAACGTGGATCAAGCAGAAAAACTGACCACGATGATAGATATGATGGCTGCCTTGAGTGAAAAAATGCCAGTAGTCCTTCCTTTGCATCCGCGTACGGCTAAGCAATTGCAAAAATTTTCACTAAAAGAAAAAATTAGTAAAATTCCGAATCTAATAATTTTAGAACCACAAGGATATCTGGAATTTATTAATCTGATGAACTATGCTGCGCTCATTATTACTGACTCTGGTGGGGTGCAGGAAGAATCTACCTTTTTAGGGGTTTCTTGTCTGACGGTCCGGAATTCGACGGAGAGACCGATTACGGTTACACAAGGCACCAATGTTTTAATCCCTGAACTCAAGGTAGACCTCATCATGGCAGCAATTGAAAAGTCCCTGCATCAAGATCCAAAAGACGCTATTATCCCTCCATTATGGGATGGGAAAGCAGCGCCCCGGATAGTTGAGTGCCTATGGAAGAATGTTTATAATCATTAGTTTTTTTCTTGAAAAAATCAAAAATGTTCAGGTGTGTTAGATGAATTTTTTGAGCGGTTGAGAAATTGAACAATTATACCTCTTATTCTTTTTAGAAGAGTCGAATGACAATTTCTAACCTAAAAATTCTAAAAAAATGAATAAAATAAGTAATGTTTTTTATAAATCATTTGCAGTAGTAGTAATACTTTTTACTAGTGTAGTAGCAAAGGCACAAATTGATGTTGATATAGACTTAGGTAAGCAGGAATGGTATGAAGATCCTAAAGTTTGGGTGGGCGTTGCAGTCTTTCTAGTACTGCTGGTATTATTGGCACGAAAAAGAAAATAACAAAAAAGTGCTGTAGTAATTTCAATCGGATGACTAGATTACTCTTCTAAACCTAGCGTATGTTTAGGAACCATTAAACAACCTTTTACGCTAGAATCATTAATTAATCAAGAAAAAGCTAAGTAAATATGGAAAATGAAATAGTAGATGTTGCTCCCATTCAAAGAGCAGTTAATCAAAATACATATCACGAAGAAGCAGCTAAAAAAATTATTCGAAAGTATACGGTACTTTCTGCTGGCGCCGCATTGGTTCCTTATGATTTTGTTGACGTAGTCAGCAGCACGGCATCACAAGCGTTGATGATTAAGGAACTCTGTGAATTGTATGATGTTTCCTATTCAAAAAAATTGGCTAACGTAGCCTTTTGGTCGGCAACTGGAAGTATCGCAACTAAAATTATTTCGGCAGCCGTAGGATCTATTATCAATATAAGTGGGGGAGGAGTGGATTTGACGGGAGCTGCGGTGGCAGGAATTTATACTGCAACAGTAGGAGAATTTTATAAAATACATCTAAGGGATGGTGGTACGCTGGAAAATGCTAATCTTGCTGATTTCTCAGAATTTTTTATTGAGGAAATCAAGAGAGGAGATTTGAGTATGGCGACGTTTACTAATCCAGGGGCGCTGATGAGTCACCTAAATATATGAGGTAGGCCACAGCTGATCTTTCATTCAAAATAAATTCTTAAACATGGCATTCAGATTGTTTGCCATTTAGCCTTCTTTTGCTTAACAAAGAGGGCTAATTTTTTTAGATAATTGCTAATATTCATGCCTCACTTTTTAACAGTGAGTGCTTATTTTACAGGGACTATCGGTCCGTGCGAAAGTCTGAAAGGGGAGGACAATGACAGGAAGAATAGATTAGAAAAAAACAGGTTGATTAGACTGAAGTTTAGGATTATAGTTTATTACTGCTACTTCCAATTTGCTAAGATGATATTCAATTAAGAAAAGAATGCAGCTTTAAACCTGTTTTTAAAATCATTTACAACTCTGCCGGCCGGCTGACTCAAGAGCAACTTCAAATTTATCTTTAATGAAGAAAAAAAGCTTAATTAATTGAACAGTAGGTAGTTACGAGTTTATGATTGCTTAATTTGAGTTTGAGTTTGAGTTTGAGTTTTTGAAGTAATTGCTTTTACAAAAGCAAAAAGAAATTCTTATTTTTTTATCCAGCGTAAAATAAACATCCTATCGAGCAGTAGGTCAAAATAAACAACTCTCAACTACTGATTTGCCATCATCATTAACGCTTAATCTTTATGAAAGCTGACCATTATATTGCGAAAAAAAACCTTCCAGATTTTGGAAGGTTTTTGAGCAAAAAACAGTTACAACAGATAAACTCTATTTATTATTAGAAATTACTTTTTTTACTTTTTGCTTTTCTTCTTTTTGAGCGGTTAATTTTGTTTCCGCTGATTCCAGTTGATCCTGATATTCTTTGATCTTATTTTCTAATTCTGCGTTTTCTTTTTTTAATTTTTCAATCTCATCTCTATTATCAACTATTTTTTCATTTGCCTCTGACTTGTCTTCTTGAATATCACCGATTAATTCCTGTGTATCTTCCACGATTTCTTCGTAGTATCCAGGTAAAAAGTCATTTAAAAAAGCATAAACGATCGCCTTCATTCTTCGGTATTCGTGTGGATAAACTACGGGGTCAATATGCAAATCGTACCCAAAAGATCCGAATACATCCATTTCTGTGTAGTCTCCTTTGTCAATAATTCTAGCAAATAAGTCCATCTTATTGTCGGAGATACCCTTAAGTTTAGATTTTTCAATTTTTAAAATGTCTTTGTTTTTTAAAAATCCAAATCCATCTACATCCACATCTTGTTTGTCTTCCATCCATTTTTTATAAGCCTTTTTTACTTCTTTAGAATCTGGCTTTAAAATTACTTTTACGGATGGTTGTGTCTGGTCATCATGCTCGATGGTTTGATCTGTCACTGCTAGTTCTTGTCCGTTGAGTTGTAAGTTTGATACTAAAAAAAATAGCAAAATTAATATTGAAATATTCTTTTTCATGATTAAATATGTTTTGAAGTTGTTTGATAAAATATTTACATTCGCTATTCTGCATTCTGTCTAAATAGCGTTTTTCCCAAAACGTATTCGTTTAGGATATGTTCAATCTAATTATTTTGGAAATTTATTTTTGTGTATTTAATTTCTAATTGAACAATGGATGCTTAAAAGCTTTCTATTGATAACAGTCATAAAAAAATAAAAATGAATATCGAAAAGTCATACAGTAAAAAAGAATTGAAAGGTTTCAAAAAGATCCTGAAGAAAAAACTGAGGAAAGCGAAAAAAGAGCGTGATCAACTAAAGGCACTTTATATCAATCAGAAAGAATACATTGGGAATGCCGTCTCTGCTGGTGCAGGTATCGGCCAGTATATGCCAGAAAAAGCAATGTTGAAAAAATTACGAAAGCGAATTGAGGGCAAGGTAATGAAGATAGAAGATGCTTTGGATCGGATTAAGAACGGCAGCTACGGCATTTGTCAGGTTACAGGGAAATTGATCGACCCGAGGCGCCTGAAAGCTAAGCCTACAGCGACAAAAATCAATCGAGTTTTACGACAAGAATAAATAACAAACCTCAAATAAAAGGGGCCCAACTTTTACAAAAAAAGCTGGGCACTTGGGGCGTAATTAGTACAACGTATACACTAATACTCCATAAAAAAGAATGAGGCAACGACAGCCTCGCCGAGACAAGGACTGCCGTTATAAGAGCCCCATTTATCTAACATCTCTTAAGAAGGTTAGACTTCATTTTCAGTTTAGTCCAGTTTTGGCGCAGGCCTGTCCTCAAATACTAACTATAATGTTGCGTATCTAAAAATTATTTGTTTGGGAACTCTTTATTACTACATAATAGTATAAGAGAAAGGAGGCTCGTTTAGGAAGGCAAAGATATACTATAATACTATTAAGTAGATAGTCCTATTGGGAGGAATAATGATCGAATCGGAATTTTTATTTTTTATTGGGGAAGAGCACCCCATGTTGTGTTATTTTAAATAAATTTAATATTTAAAATTTTGACTGTCAGATACTTTCGTTTGTATGCTTTTTAAATAGTCTTTAGGCAATATACCATATTTTTCTTTAAATTTTCGCGCGAAGTGACTCTGATTGGTATATCCAATTTCCAAGGCGGTTTCTTTTACACTTACACCTTGTAGTAAAAAAAGAGAGGCGCGTTCGAGTCGTTCATTCCTCAGATATCTATTAATGGTTGTTTCAAAAATTATCTTAAAACCTGACTTAAGTTTTTGTTGATTGATTCCCGCTTTTTTGGCGAGTGCTTCGATGGTAGGTGGGTCTTTAATATCCTTAATAAGCAGATCTCTGGCAAATTTTATTTTTTCAACATCATACTTACGTAGCATAACTTGTTTGCCTGGAGAAAGTAGATCATCCGTAAATTGTTTAATTTGTCTACTTAATAATTCCAAGGCTTTACTTTCTAGATAGGTGCTTCGGATAAGTCCTTTTTGTTGATTTTTAACGAGTTTATTAATGCATTCAGCAGCGGCGATGCTATAATTTCCTTGGTAGAAAAAAGTCTTCTTAGACTCAGTATCAGAAAAAATGGTTTGTAACTTTTCGGGTAGTTTTTCAACAATACAATCGATCTTTTCGAGGTATCTTTTTCGTTCAATCAGTAAGGTAGCATATACGATTTTTCGTTTGCCTGGAAGTGTAAATTTTTGACTACTTGCATTGGGGCAAGCTGTGATACTACCTTGTAGGGGATTCAGGTGATATCGGATATCTCCGTTGTTAAAGCTGTGCCAAATCTCCCCTTCGATCTCAAAATTAAACTGCAGTGGTGCAGGTAACGCATCGGTAAAACTCAATACCCAGTCTTCGTTAATTACACAATCAAAAATGATAAATCCGATCCCATCACTAAAAATAAAACCAATAATTTTTCCTCTACCTAGTGGTGCAGAAAGCTCTATGATTTCTTCCAAGCAATCCGTGTGAGAGGTGGTCCCCAATTGTTTAGCCAAGGTTTTGATAAAAGAATGCGGATGATATTTATTGAAGGTGAGATTCATATTATTCTTGCTTTAGGATGCTTCTATGCACGCTGGTTTTATAAAGTTTGAAGTGGGTAATTGTTCATTAAAAATCTAGTTAATTTTTTTATTTGATAAAAAAGTTAGGCTAGTATTTGTTCAATAAATCGGATGGACCTTTTCTAGGTTTACGATTAGAAATACTGGATAATGATCACTACCAATCGCTTTGAGTTTTTCTATTTTGACCAATTTAAAATGTTTGCTGACAAAAAAGTGATCTACTGGAAACTGAAATATAGGGATAAGTGCATTGTAAGTATTGAAGAAACCACGACCGATACGTGGATCGAGTAATCCACTGATCTGTTTAAAATTCTGTGTTATCTTTGACCAGCCTACATCATTCAAATCTCCAGTGACGATGGTAGGCTTTGAATTTATATTGGACAATCCGGCGACCATAATGAGTTCTAGATCTTTTCGTTCTGGGCGAGTCCACGGAGCTGGCGGTCGTGGGTGCAGTCCTATTAGTTGGATATATTGATTTTTTAGTTTCACATTAGTGTGAATGGATGGAACATCCTTTTCTACCATAAATCTAACTTCAGAATCTTTTAGCGCTAATTTTGAGTATAAAGCAATTCCGTAAGTGTTATCTAGTGGATTTAAAACTGTGTGGGGATATTTTTTTTTTAATTCATGGATTCCATTTATCCAAGCTTGGTCGACCTCTGTTAAGAGAAAAAGATCAGGATCAATTTCTTCCACCAAATTGACTAAGTTTTGATATTTTTTATTTTTTAGACGAACATTAATTGACAATATACTTATCGAACAATCTGTGTGCAAACTCTTGGGAAGTTCTTTTTTTGTAAAGGGAAAAAAAGGGAATATTATTTTCAGGTGGTAGAGTAGTCCAGCAGCTAGGAGGCATAGTGTGCACACCCAAATAGCAGTTAATGGTAAAAAAAAAGGAGTAGAAAAAAGGAGCAAAAACATAATTGTAGCTGCGTGCACTCGGCTTACATCACATACTTTTACCCACCAGATGGTACTCCTAAAACTACTGGCAATAGTACTGAAAATGGTGATAGCAGCTAGTATTTTGAAGACGACTTCCATAGTAATTTGCTAATCGACAAACTGTTGATTTTGCGATAAAGGTACTGCTAAATTCTTAAACCAACTCATTTTTCAATTTCAATCTGTTCTACTTTTACGGCATAATCCATTGCTTTGATTTTTCTTCCTCTCATTTTGGTATGAACGAACGTATAAACAGCACCAAACATGACAATGATGGAAGCGTAAAACACCCAAACCATGATAACCATAATACTACCCGCTGCGTCGTACAGACCTGCTACATTGCTCGTTCCTATATAAAAACTAATAAGGTGTTTTCCAGCCATAAATAATATGCTAGTTAATATGGCGCCAAACCATGTATCATTCCATTTGAGCCGTGCATCAGGAAGAAACTTAAACATTAAGGCAAACATGATAGTGATGATGGCAAATGGCAATATCCAGTTAGTTAAAGTGTAAAGTAGTATCGAAAAGCCTCCGTATAAATCTTGTAAATATTTACCAAATGTTTCTATAATAGCATTGACAGAAAGCGATACTAGCATGACAAATCCTAAGGCTATCAATAATGTGAAAGATAAGAATCTATCGGTAATCATTTTTAGAATACCCCAACCTTCCGGTTTAGCTTTTACTTCAAAAATTTTATTTAGGGCATTTTGCATCGTTACCAAAACTGTCGTAGAGGTGAAAATTAGGATGCCAACACCAAGTATTGTGGCCCACAAGGATGGTTCAAAAACGTTCATTTTTTCGATGGTCTGTAGCAATTGTTGTGCACCCTCTTTTCCCACCATGCTTCCGATTTGGTTGTATAGAGCGTTTTTTACAACAGATTCGTCGTAGAACCGTGTGGTCGTAAAGAGAATGACTACGAGCATGGGAGGTAACGAGAAAATCGTATAGTAGGAGAGGGCTGCGGCATGGGTAAAGATATCATCCTCGCTAAACTTTGTTAGACTGTTTTTTAGAATATTCCAGTGCGAGTACTCCGTTTTCTGGTCAGCGGGGACTGGCATTATCCTACTTTTTTTAAGGGATGATCGGGATATTTTTTATCCGATGAATAGGTAGGAGATTCTGTTTCTTTGTTTTCCGTTGTTTTCCATTTTTTGAAAAAATAGGCTTGTGCCAAGCTTAAAGCAAGTGGTAACATTTTTTCTGGAACACTAGAAGAGGATTCAAGGGGGCTCTGTTTGGTTGATTTGTCACCTAGACGGGCAATACTTTTGATGGTGGCATAGCCCAAACCGAATAATCCGCCGGGAATTGCTATTTTTTTGACAAACAATTCTTTTAGTTGACCCTGATTGGTAGAAACATTCTTGATAAAGGATTCTTTGGTCAATTCCATGGTTATTTTGAGTTTTTTTTGTTCTCTTTCTATTTCTTCAAGGGTGGTAATCTGCTTATTCATACGTTTATATTTAGTCTAACAAGTTTTTGATGATCATTGTTGTTATTGGTTTGGTAACAATCTGTTTTTTAAAAAAGTAGATGATGGTGGCTGCCAGTGCATAAATGCCGGTTAAGAGTAAAAATGCTAAACCGTAAGATTGCCAATAACTACCTACTAGGAATGCAATAGCAATTGATAAAAACAAAATGACCATAAAGGCAAGAAAAGAAATGATAGCGACAGTTACTAGATTAGAAGTTGTTTTGGCTAGTCGTTTAGATGCTTCTAATTGGAAATAATTTACTTGTTGTTCAACATAGATTTTAGCGTATTCTACTGTTTCACTAGTAGAGGCAATAAATTCGTTTGTTTTCATAATATTTGATTAAATGATGCTTGTTGAGATAAGAAAAAATACAAGAGGCTTTTTTAGAAAGCCTCCTGCATTTTGTTGGAGGGTGGAATAAGGAAAAAAGTGAATTTAAATTTTGTCCAACATTTTATTTACGGTTTCTTCTTTTTCTCGAATGATACGTCTAGCTTTCTCTGCTCCAGTTTCAACGCTATCATTTACTTCTTCCATTGTTTCTTCTATCGTTTCTTCTGCTAGGTTAGTGCTAGTTGAAATTTTTTGCTTAATAGTTTCAGACGCTTTATTGGCCCAATCCTTAGTAGATTCTGCGGCGTCGCTCAATTTATTTTTGGTTATTTCTGCGGCATCGGAGAGCTTGTCCGACAGTTGTTCTGTATTATTTTTTAAGGAGTTTTTGAGATCTTCTTCCAGTGCCTTGATTTTCTTTTTTGTCTTTTTTTGAAATTTTTGGCCATCTTCGGAAGCAATAAAATATCCTGCCGCTGCTCCAGCTATTAGCCCAATTCCTAGTCCTACTAATAATTTATTATCGTTGTCCATTTTAAAATTAGTTTTAAGGTTAAAAAATATAATTTAGTATGTTTTTGAGATTAAATTTGGTGTTCTTTTAAGTGACTTCTGTAATGATACCACTGAGTGCGTCGTGTGCCTGGTGGAAAGTCTTGTGCAAACCTTCTTTTTTTATTTCCCAGTCTTCATGGTTCATTTCAACCAATTGACTTGGAATTTCTTTAATTAGAAATTCGTATTTTTTAAGTGTATTTATTTTTTCTATTGACCCCTTTGTATTTAAATTACTTTTGGTGTTAACAGCATTGGAGTAAGTGTCAATTTGGTGCTGGATCTTGTTGATTAGGCCGGCTACCTCTTGATTAAAATTTTCTTTACTTTTGATGGCATACATATTGAAATTGATTTTTTATTGATGAGTATTGATTTAAAGTAATTTTTAAAGATCAACTTATCTTAGAATACTCAGGATGATTCTTTGGAATGTTAAATTGCTTTGGTGGATAGATTTCATCTATTCTAAGTCCACCAGATACACCAAAGTCTAAGGTTGTAATAGGAAATGGAATACTAATATCGTTTTTGTCAAATGCCTTTTTGAGAGCAATGATTGCTTCACTTTTTGCGGCTAAATAATCTGCTTGCGCAGTTACATTTTTCCAAAAACGAAGCGTAAAGTTAATTGAACTTCCTCCAAAATCAGTAAAAAATACTTCTACTGGTTTGGTCTCGTTGATATTCATTCCACAATTTTCTATTGCTTCAATTGCTGTTTTCTTTACATGTTCTAGGTCATCTTCGTAAGATACTCCACACTCAAGTTCAATTCGTCTTCGACCGTTATGAGAGAAATTTTTTAATGGATTTTGAAGTACTTCTTTGTTGGGAATGACAACCTCTTGTCCATCCGGCATGGCAAGGATAGTAGACCTTAATGTTATCTCTTTAATCTTTCCAAAAAAACCGTTCGTCTCAATCAGATCCCCTACCTGATAATAAGCTTTTACACTCATCAGTACTCCTGAGAATAGATTCATCAGTGGGTCCTGTAAGGCTAGACCTACTGCTAATCCGATTACACCTGCAGTACCTAATAAGGCAGTAACTGCATCACTGAGATTAAGAATATTTAATACAATAAATATGGAGATAATCATGAAGGCAGCAACAATCATGTTGGAAAGCACTCCAATAACAGTTTGGTTACTGGTCGTTTTTCGAAGCGCCTTGATGGCTACTTTTTTTAGATTTTTTGCCAGAAAAATGGACAAGGTCAAAAAGAGTACGGCCAGTAAAATATTCGGCAACGCAAGCACGATCTCATCTACCCAACCAGATAATTTACTATATAATTTTTTTAGAGAGTCACTGAATTGACTAAGCATAATAATAATTTTTTTTGTGTTCGATTCTAAAACGGGTGAAGTTCGAATATGTTCAATGGCTAAAATTGATAATAGTGTGGTAACTTTTAGAAAAATAGATCTAGTACCCATTTTTTGCTTGTTGGCTGGTTTGCCTGTTAGCTAGTTAGTTTCCCTCTATCGCATTTTACGGTAAAGGGAAGCTAACTAGCCAACCAGCAAACAGCTTGCCTGCCGGCAAAGCCAACTACCAGCATTTTTAGCTTATGATACATCAATTAAAAAATTATCGAACCATTAAAATTGATATACTTATCGTGAAAATTTGAACATAAAACAGAAAGGTTCGTTTACACTATGTTGGATAATTAGATTGAGAAAAATAATCATTCTACAGTGATTGGACTAAGACAAAAATGAATAAAAACTTCAAAAAAATTACCTATTTTTTTCATTTCCTCTACGAAAAGATAACAACCAGTATTGCTTTTTATCCAACAATGATTGCTATTTTTTTCATAGGGTTGACTGGACTGATCCTTCATTTAGAAGGACAAGGCCTCACAGCTTGGGTCAGCGAAAAGATGCCTTTCTTTCTGATCATTAAGAGTTGGGAAGTAGCACAGTCTGTTTTGACCACTTTGGTCGGAGCTCTGATATCTTTGATGGTTTTTAGTTTTTCTATGGTGATGGTGTTACTAAATAATGCTGCTTCCAACTATTCCCCTCGTATTTTGCCGAGTCTGATTGCGAATAAGTTTCATCAATTCGTTTTAGGGATTTATTTAGGGACGATTACCTATTGTTTATTGTTGGCCATCAATCTTACGCCCACCCTCTCAGATGCCACCGTACCTAGCATTTCTATTTTGTTGGGAATATTTTTCGGGTTAAGTTGTTTAATGGTTTTTGTATTTTTCATTCATTCTATTTCTGAATCTGTACAAGTTGGAAAAATTTTAGAATCATTGGCAAATACAACTAAGCATAATTTAGATCATGGGATTATGCGAAAATTAGTTGACCAACCTGTACCTGATACGTTGTCTTGGATAAAATATAAATCGGATCGCTCAGGTTACATCAAGTCTATTGATTGTGAAAGCATAGATAGGCTGTGTCAAGAACATCTGCTCAAAATAAAAGTTGTTGTTCAAAAAGGAAGTTTTGTTTTAAAAAAGACCGATTTATTTTTGTGTAGTAAAGAACTCGAAGCTGATTTACTAGATAAATTATTGTCGATGTTTGTTTTTACCGAAAACGAAATAGCTGGAAATGATCATACAATTGGATTTAAACAGATAAACGAAATTGCATTAAAGGCGATGAGTCCAGGGATAAACGATCCCGGTACTGCCTTGTTTGCTATTAATCATTTGGCTATACTTTTTGATAAAAAAATGGGACTAAAAGATTCGGAGGCTTTCCCGATAAAAAATAAAGCAGGAGATGTACTCCCCAGCAGACTTTGGTTAGAAGTAACTAGTTTTGGTGAATTATTATCTCTGAATTTGGCTTCTTTACGTGCTTATGCACGTCATGACGTTACCGTTATGTTGAAAATGCTAGAGATGCTAAAATATTTGATTGTACAAGTGACGGAAGGGACCAATTATCTCAAAATAATTCGGCAAGAAATAGGAAAGATTAAAATAGACGCAGAAAAATACTTGACTAATCCTAATGACCTTGAACTTATTACAGCGGCCATTCAGAAAATCGAGCTAGAAATACTGTAAGAAGATGCCTAATTAATGATTTGTCCACTTGCATTAAATTCCACATCCCGTTTAGTGCCGTATATTTTGAACTCTACATCGTAAAAAACACCTTTTTTACTACTCTCTACTTTTTCAATTTCAGATATTTTGACGCCATCATACTTTTCTTTTAAAACCTTTTTTATAGCTTTGGGTAAATCTTGTTTTTTTATATTTGTTTCTGTTTCTATCCATTTGCCTTGTGGTGTGAAATCGGCACGATAGTGTACGCCTTTTTCCTTGAATTTTGCCTCAAAATTTCCATTTTTATCAAAATTCCAGTCTGGATTATTTTCATTGGGATATTTTTCAGCGAAGGCTTCTTTGACCGAAGTGGGTACCTCTCCTGTAAAAGTGAAACAACTGATCAATAACAGACAACTGAGCGATAGGAATAATTTCATGAGTGGTAATTTTTTAAGTTTAATTTGTCCACGTACTTATATGTATGATCATTCTTCTTCTTGTAAATCCGCTTCTAGTGATTTTAGAATACTCGTCAATTCTTCTTTTCCTGAAAAATTGCCAGAATTTTCTAATAGACTAATCGTTTTCAGAATTTTGATTTTCTGATTGTTTTGCTTGGTTAATGCTCTGGCAAATTTATTAACTTTCTCTGCATTGATGTCCATAATTTTTTTGACATGACAATATAGGGTTTTAATGTCATCTTTTAGCACGAAGTCGTCTGCAACTTTTAGAATCGCCTTTTCTATAGGGCTTTTGGGATTTAGTTCTCCCGTTACAAAAATTAACGGAATAAAAGGTTTCTTTTCTTTTATATGAACTAGCGCTTCTAGACCCGTAAAATCTACTAAATTATATTCTGCCAGAACAAGATCAGGTAAAAACCAATCTATCTTTTCGTGAAATCCACTTTTGTCTCTTGCAATGGTAAAAACACTATTAGGATTATGTTTTAAAATTTGTCGCTTTATCAATTCTTGATCTGTTTTTAGATCTTCCAGAATCATTACTTTTAAAGGTCGATTCATTTTATTATTTGTGTTAATCTTTAATTGTTTGTCAAAGACTTTAAATAGTTTTCTTTTTTACCTGTTAAATACCCTTTGGTCGACAAAGCAATGGATTTGTGGGCTAAAAATAATTGTTGATATAATTCCAATTGTTCTACTAGTATCGATTGCTTACGTCTTTTTACGCTCGGAAGAATATTATGTATTACTTGGGTGATTAAGCCAGGTTTACTGTAATTGATTGTGTCATCTCCTTCTTTGAGTAAGGAATATAAGGAGTTATTTCTTTCCTGAAATTGGTTGATGAGGAAAACAAAGGGAATTGATTCTAAGTTTTTTCTCGCATATAATAGTATTTCCAAAGCCACAGTTCCTGGATTGGTGATATTGGAAATAATAAGATCTGGAGTCAACCATTCTATTTTTTCATAAAAAGAACTTTTGCAAGATGCAGTAATAAATAGGGTGTGAGGAAGAACTTTAAGAATTTCATTCTTTACAGTTTCTCGCACCATTTCATCATGATGTAATATCATAATTTTAAAGATATCATCTTTCATAAAACTTAATTTAACCAATAAGTCAATCTAATAGCCACAGTTGACATTTTCAACGGTACTTTCAATAGTTGAAGGTTATGACGTTTCTAAAAGATAACGAGTACTGACACCTGGACGGTAGAGCACTAAAAAAAACAAAGACGTTTTTTCTTTTTAGCCATAAAAATCTTCAGAAATGGGGCTCTGAAAAATTTTTGTTTTGGAAGTTTTATTGCTTCCTTTTATTGAGTTGAGTATCACAAATATACAAAATCTATCGAACAATTTGCATGCTAGACGATTTCAAAACAACTTCTACGACTATTTGTTGAGAATTTGACAAGTTTTATTTTGTTTAATGGAAAAAAGAGGAGGGGAGGATCTAAACTACTTCAATTTTTATCATTCATTAGGCATAATTCGAAATGGGGCTGAAAAGGCTTTTTTACCGTCTTTCGTATCATTTTATTTCGACTAAATTCTACTATGATATTTTAATAGTTGGTCTTAATTTTTTTTCTAATCTTATTGGCAGAGGTGAATCCTCTTATAAGGTCCAACACTTCCCCTTTTTTAAGCATGATGATCGTTGGGATGGTCTTGATGTTAAAGAAAGTTGCTATTTCAGGATATTTGTCGATATCTACTTTGAAAAAATGAGTATTGTTATTAAATTCCTTAGAAACTCTATTCATCATGCTATTCATGATCTCAGCATTTCCTGACCACTCCGCACCGAAAACTAATATAGATGGCGCTTGTTCTTGAATCACCGTCTTTTGGAAGGCTATCTTGGTTATTTCTTTATATGTGTTGAGAGCGGTCAAAACTAAATTTTTAAGAATATTAATTGATTAACAAATAACAGAATCGAGAATGAGATTGGGTGTTAATAATATCTAGATAGATATATGTCTTTTCTCGAAATTATAGAAAATGTTCATTGATTGAAGTCTGCAATAATGTTATATATCGCAATCTTTACATTTCTAGAAAGTTATACTTTCGATTTTGTTCAAAAAAAAGCCATAAAAATGAAATTTATTAATACCCAATTAGATCAAGTAATTTAAGGGATAGATAAATTGATTATATTTAATAAAATTGATTAAATATAATCAATTTTGTGTTGAAAAAATTAATGTAAGTAATTGATTTTCAGTTGTTTATGATGTTGGCACGTGGTTTGAATAGGATGAAGTGAAGTTGTACGCTAAAATAAAAAATCAACAGTGTGCCAAATTAATATTTAGTAACCAAAAAATCTTCCTCCTATGAATTATGCTATTAACTCAAGACAGCTAAAATCTCAAGTGAATCAGCCTAACCCTAGCGGATTAATTTTAGCGGCTTATATTTCATTACAGCGACTCAATAGAAGCAAGTATCAGCTAGAGCAAATTGTTTCAGATCACCCAGTCAAATCAATTCGTCAGCAAGCTAAAGTCTTTTTACAAAAAAATACAAAATTGGCTGCTATAGCGAATGAGCTAATTGATCGTTTGAAAGGCCTTTCTACCTCAACTAGTCTTAGATCTGACGACTCCAAAAGCATATTGCAAATAAAAACTGAGATGGATATTTTAGATGATATGCATTTTAAAGTAGCAAAATCTTATTCTAGCTTCATTTATAAAAATTATGAAGCAGTAATTATTTCAATGAATGAGCCAACACTAAAAAGATCTACTGCTGAATAAAATTCAATTTTTCAAATTAGTCTGAATAACACGTGATAAGTAATACATCAGAGATTTGATGTAGAAAATACTGAGCGTCGTTGCAAAAATCGAGATCGTTTTATTGAAGGGACTAATTTTAGACTTTGGATAATGACTATTACTTATAATAAATTTGTCAATAATCCACTAAGGAAAAATTAAAAATTATTAAAAACAACGTATATGTATTAATTAAAAATGATATAGTAGCCTAACGATTGACTTGTAAAAAAATAGAATTTTATATTGAACATCTAAATAAGTCTACCGTTATAGCCTTAGAAAAACCATATATTTTTTTAACCAAAAAAAACAATAAATGAATTATTTAGGATTCAGAAATGAAGAAATAAAGCCTGTTGTCAACGAGCTTAATAAACTACTTAGTAATTACCATATTTACTACCAAAACCTACGGAATTTTCACTGGAACATAAAAGGTGAAAACTTCTTCGATCTACACAATCAATTCGAAGAATTATACAATGATGCACGTCTTAAAATTGACGAAATTGCAGAACGTATTTTAACGCTTCGCCACCGACCTATTAGTCGTTTCTCAGAATATTTAGAGGTCGGAAGTGTGGTCGAGTCGGAGATGTTAGAACAAGACCGTGAAATGGTTCTCACCATCTTAGAAAACCACCAAATTCTAATCGAGAATCTTCGTTCTGTCATCGAAAGGGCAGGCAAAGTAAACGACGAAGGGACCATTGACATGGCAGGGAGTTTCCTAGAAAATCTAGAGAAGAAATCTTGGATGTTAGATGCTTGGACCGCTCGTGCTAGTAAGTCAGTAGAGGTATAGGTGATCATTATATCTAAAAATTAAGAATCATGGCTACCTATTCAATGAAATAGAATATCTCTATTTCAAATCTTCAAAACTTTTACAATGAAAAATTCAGATAGTGCCGTACTAACCGGTGAAAATAATTATATAAAAAATAAACAACAAAGAAATTACCCTAGCGAACGGAACAACAAATCGAGATTCTATTTCTTAGGAATAGTAGCGGGAATACTATCGGCTGTCGGGATGGCCTTGTTGACAATAGCTCTAACCCAAGTAGGAACGATCAGCGCGCCAGTAATTATGTTTGTAAAATATTTAATTCTAGGTATTGCATTATCTTGGATATTGGCCAGTCAGCGAAGAGCACTAGGCAAAACTTACAAATTTGTAAAAGGTATCAGACTAGGAGGGTTGGTAACTTTCGCCTCAGCCATCACTATTGCATTTGCCAATAGCTTCCTGTATTCAGTTGAGGCAAAGTTGGAAAATGGTAATCCTACCGACCCTTCTAGCCCTCTAGGAGGTGCTCTTATCAATGGCGGAGTTACCTTCATGGAATGCTTAGTTTTCGGAATGATCCTTACTTTTATCTGTCTACAATTTCTGAAACGTGGACGTGAAGGTGAGCAAAACACCTAGAATAACAAGACTTTTGCCGGTAGAAAAAAATTAGATTTTGGCAATATAAACGACATCAATCTCTCAGTAAATAGCACCACAATAGCAATTGTGGTGCTTTTCTTTTTATAAATCTTAGTTTGTCTACTCTTGTTTAATTAATCCAAGAATAAAGTTTTACAATATTTTTTCTATCTTACTGATTCGATTTGACATGCTCTTAGTGATCTTTGAAAAAGGTCCATTTATAAAAAAAAAATCAACTTATTATGACGAAACCTGCTCAATCCTCTGGTCTTTATTACACCATTTTTATTTCTGTCATCGTCTCTTTAGGAGGATTTTTATTCGGATTTGATGCCGGGATTATTTCTGGAGTCATGGAATATGCTGGACCTGAATTTAATTTAAGTGATGGACAAGCAGGTTGGGTGGTCAGTTCTCCAACTTTTGTGGCGATGTTTGCGATGCTTATTGCCGGACGATTAAGTGATAACATAGGACGGAAACCAATACTATTGGTAGTCGGCTTCGGTTATGCACTCTCCGCTTTACTTTCGGCTTATGCTTCTTCTTACGAAATGCTTTATCTGGCTAGAATGCTGGGTGGTTTTGCTTTTGGAGCAGCCTTAATATTGGCACCTACTTATATAGCAGAAATTTCTACTCCTGAAAATAGAGGGAAGTTAGTTTCTATTCAACAACTCAATATCGTTTTAGGCTTTTTTGCTGCCTTTTTGAGTAATTATTATTTCAATGATTTTTTTAAATCAGGAAACAGTTTTTTTACAGAAAACAATATTTGGCGTTGGATGCTGGGAGCTGAATTTTTTCCTGCTATCGCTTATTTTCTATTACTCTTTTTAGTTCCTAAAAGTCCAAGATGGTTGTTTTCTAAAAATAGAAATGAAGAAGGAAAGGCTGTTTTAAAAAAGCTATATGGCGCAGAAATCGCAGAAAGAGAAAGTGCCGTTATTATCAATAGCCTGCAAGAAGAGAAAAATAAAGAGCGCGTCCAAATAGGAGAATTGTTTAAACCTGCTTTACGGTTTATTTTATTGGTTGGATTAACCATTGGAATTTTACAACAAGTAACCGGGATTAATGCTGTTTATTTTTATGCCAACTCTATTTTTAAACAAACGGGTATCGGGACCAATGCGGCCTTTACTTCTGGTGTTCTCTTAAGTGGTACGTCTGTTGTTTTTACCTTAGTAGCCATGTATTTAATTGATCGGGTGGGGAGAAGGCCGCTATTATTAGTTGGTATAGCAGGAATTGCGACCAGTCTTTTATTATGTGCTTATGGATTTAATCAAGCTACCTATGAGCTGACTTCTTCCGATATTGTTACTTTAGAAGCGCTGAAAGGAGTGGATTTAAATAACGTAGTTGATAAGACCTATACCAGTGATGTTGATTTTAAAAATGCTATGAAAAATGCATTAGGTAATCAACTTTACCTAAGACAAGAAGGAGCTATTATGGAAGCCGCTGCAACGATGAATGCCCCGCTAATTCTAATCGGTATTTTAGGTTTTATTGCTTGTTTTGCTTTTTCTTTAGGTCCCGTTATGTGGGTGATGCTTTCGGAGATGTATCCCACAAAATATCGAGGATTGGCGATAGGTTTTATTGGGTTTATTAATTCCTTTTCTAGTTGGTTGGTGCAACAAGTATTTCCATGGGAGTTATCGAATTTAGGGAATGCTATGAGCTTTCTCATTTTTGGTCTAGTAGCC
The DNA here is from genome assembly GCA_937928405.1 of uncultured Saprospiraceae bacterium. GTDB lineage: Bacteria > Bacteroidota > Bacteroidia > Chitinophagales > Saprospiraceae > JALZUU01. The sequence goes on along the minus strand of CALFWZ010000006.1, from coordinate 15,743 downwards.
TTATTTGGCTTTTTTATATTACTCAAGGTTTTACCTGAAACAAAAGGAAAATCGCTGGAAGAATTGGAAAAAGAATTTGTGAAGTGAGTGTTGTAAAAAATCCAATTCTTCGTGGGTTTAATCCTGACCCTTCGATTATTAGAAAAGGCAAGGATTATTTTATTGCCACTTCTACATTTGAGTGGTTTCCGGGCGTGCAGATCCATCATTCTAAAGACCTTATAAATTGGGAGTTGGTCGCTCGACCTTTAAACCGAATTTCACAATTAGACTTGCGAGGTAATCCGGACTCCTGTGGCGTTTGGGCACCTTGCTTATCCTACCATGAGGGTACTTTTTATTTGGTATATTCTAACGTTCGTTCTTTTGACGGCGTATGGAAAGATACACCCAATTTTTTAGTAACCACCGATAATATACTCGGCGATTGGTCAGAACCTATCTTCCTGAATTCAAGTGGTTTTGATGCATCTCTTTTTCATGATGAAGATGGTAAAAAATGGTATGTTAGTATGCTAATCGATCACCGGAAAAGAAAATTTTTCGGTGGTATCATTCTTCAGGAATATGACGCAAAAGAGAAAAGACTAACAGGCCCGGTATTTCCTATCTTTCCTGGATCAGATCTCGGAATAACAGAAGCACCACATCTTTATAAAAAAAATAATTATTATTACTTAATAACCGCTGAAGGTGGAACAGAATATGGACATGCGGTTACCCTAGCACGCGCTTCGTCTATCACGGGCCCTTATGAGGTACATCCAAAAAATCCAATAATTTCTACTCGTGATTTTCCACAGGCACCATTACAAAAATGTGGTCATGCAGATTTGGTAGAAACAGAAAGTGGGGAATGGTTTATGGTGTTTTTAACTGGCAGACCGTTGACCGAAAAAGGTAGATGTACGCTAGGTAGAGAAACAGCCATCGAATCTGTTATTTGGAAAGAAGATAATTGGCTATACTTAACAGAAGGAGGAATGGTGCCTCGGTTGGAAGTTCCAGTCTCTATTCATAATTCCCACGCGACTACTTCCTTCACCAATAAAGAAAATCAGTACGATGACTTTGAGTTGGCGGAACTAAATATTCACTTTCAATCCTTGCGGATTCCTATTACAGAGGATTGGTTGTCCTTGCGGGTGCGACCAGGATATTTAAGACTTTTTGGTCGAGAATCACTGAGCTCTTTTCATCACCAAAGCCTGATTGCTAGACGGGTGCAAAATTTTCAAATCGAAGCAACTACCTGTGTAGAATTTGCACCTGTTTCTTTTCAGCAAATGGCAGGTTTAGTCTGTTATTATAATACGGGACATTGGTTTTATTTGCATTTATTGGGTGGTGAGATAGGAGCGGAACATAAAAAATATATTCAGATCACCGCTTGTGATAATTTTCAAACCACAGATGTTTTGGAAACGCCAATAGACATAACGCAGGAAGCGCGAGTATTTTTAAAGGTTAATTTTTCTTTTGAAAAGCTGCGTTTTTCTTTTGCTTTAGCGGAAAATAATTGGCAAGAAATAGGTCCAACCTTAGACGGTAGCATTTTATCAGATGATTACGTGCGAGAAGGAGGCACCCGCTATCGTCCAGCTTTTACGGGGGCCTTTGTTGGTGTATGTTGTCAAGATTTAACAGGACGAAAAAGGCCAGCCGATTTTACTTTTTTTAATTATAAAGAAATTTTATGAATGGATTAGAAACCTTAGACTGGGTCGTTCTTGGTGGCTATTTTTTGGTGCTTTTTGCCGTAGCCATTTGGGTGATTTTACAAAAAAATAAAAATACAGAAGATTATTTTTTGGCTGGACGAAATGTTGGATGGTTTGTTATTGGCGCATCTATTTTTGCCTCTAATATTGGATCAGAACACGTTGTAGGGTTGGCTGGAACGGGTGCTGAATCTGGTATGCCTATGGCGCATTATGAACTACATGCCTGGATTGTCTTATTATTGGGATGGTTGTTTCTACCGTTTTATATGCGAAGTGGAGCGTTTACAATGCCTGAATTTTTAGAAAAAAGATTCGATGCTAAATCTCGATGGTTTTTATCTATTTTTTCAATTATTGGATATGTGCTGACAAAAGTATCTGTGACTATTTATGCTGGCGGAATTGTCGTATCAGCATTATTAGGTTTGACTTTTATGCAAGGGGCCATTCTCACGGTAGTAGTTACTGGAGTATATACCGTTTTAGGCGGAATGCGTGCAGTCGTATACACGGAAGCCTTGCAGACGATCATATTAATTTTGGGTTCTCTTTTATTGACTTATAAAGGATTCGAAGCGATTGGTAGTTGGGAAGAATTAAAGATGCTTGCTGGCACAGAACATTTTAATATGTGGCGGCCGGCGGATGACCCAGATTTTCCTTGGCATGGGATGGTCTTCGGAGGTGCCATTGTCGGAATTTGGTATTGGTGTACCGATCAGTATATTGTACAAAGAACGCTGGCGGCCCATAATATTGAAATCGGTCGAAGGGGAGCCATCTTTGGTGCTTATCTTAAAATTTTACCCATTTTTATCTTTTTAATTCCAGGCATTATTGCTTTTGCTTTAAAACAAAAAGGCGTTCTAACTTATGAGAAAAGCGATCAAGTATTTCCTGTCCTTGTCCAATTTTTATTGCCAACGGGTTTAAAAGGATTAGTGGCCGGTGGCTTGATGGCTGCCTTGATGAGTTCCTTGGCATCGGTATTTAATTCCAGTTCTACACTTTTTACCATTGATATTTTTAAAAAATTATATCCAGATTCTTCTGAAGAAAGATTGGTCAAGATTGGTCAAATTGCAACAGCGGTTGTTGTTGTTTTAGGAATGGCTTGGATTCCGATTATGGAAAAAATAGGCGGTGGAACTTTATATAAATATTTGCAAAGTGTTCAATCTTATATTGCACCCCCGATTACCACCGTTTTTCTATTAGGTGTTTTGTGGAAAAGGGTAAACGCTAAAGGAGCCATCGCTACTTTATTTTTTGGATTGTTTATGGCGGTTGTACGAATCGCTTGCGAACTGATTTATATAGATGCCAATACGGGTAAACTACTGGATGGTGCCACGGGCGTCTTTGCTACTTATGCCTCGATTAATTTTGCGGTGATGGCCATTTACATGTTTATCGCTTGTGTGATCGTATGTATTGGAGTAAGTCTCGCTACAGCACCACCAGATGAAAAGCAAATCCGTGGATTGACCTTTGGAACATTAACGGTAGAACAAAAAGCGGCAGCTCAAAATAGTTACGCAGTTATTGATGTTATTGCCTCTATTATTTTGGTGGTTATCATCGTAACCATACTTTATTATTTTCAGGGGTAGTGATTAGTTTTATGTTGATTTATTGAAATAAATGATTTGCGGTCAATATTACACTGTGTGCTAAGGATAATTTAAAAAAATATTATGAAGAATTTAATGTTTATAATCAGTTTAACAATAGTTTTTTCTTGCCAAAATTCTTCACAGAAAAATACCTCAATTCCTGAAACCCAAACGCGGGCAAAATTTGAACCGGAAGATGGAAAATGTATCTTGTTCGTCGGACAAGAACTAGAAGCTATTGGTGGTTTGGAAGAATGGAACGATGGATATTTTGATCACTTTCCTGCTCCGGGTGGCTTTACCATGTACACCGATTTTTCACCAGGAGACACGATGTTTGGCTATGTTCTAAAAGGATTAGATGGTGTGTTTTCTACTGATCGCTGGGGAGATTATCCTAGTAATATGTCTTTACAATTAGCGGATGAAGATTTTAAAAATTCTGCCTTGGCCATTGGACTTTGGTTAGTCAATCACGAAAAAGAAGTTGCGAAAGGAGAACAGGATGTCCTAATTAATAGGATGGGAGAGTGGTTAAAAACCTTAGGAAATCGTCCCGTATTTCTACGGATTGGGTATGAATTTAGTGGACCTTGGAATAACTATGATCGTGAACATTATCTCATCGCTTACAAAAGAATTAAAGATAAATTTGATGAAATGGGCGTCAATAATGTAGCTTATGTCTGGCAGTCACATGGTTCTGATGAGCCTTTAGAATTATTAGAATCATGGTATCCTGGAGACGAATATGTTGATTGGTGTGGTTATTCTTTCTTTTCTAGATTTCAGGAAGCCAATATGATTGAGTTTGCTAAAAAACACCAAAAACCGGTTTTTATTGCAGAAGCAACGCCAACAATATCTACAGAGACGACCCATAAAAATGGGAAAACTAAAGAAACCATTCTCTCTAATCCCGAGCAGGCCAAAGAAGCTTACGAAAAATGGTTTATTCCTTTTTTTAAAACTATCAATGACCATCCAGATGTCGTAAAAGCAGTGAGCTATATTAATTGTCACTGGAAATCGCACCCTATGTGGGTAGACAATCCCACATTTCAGGACGTAGACGCAAGGCTGCAAACGAGCGAATTTATGGCTGAAAAATGGGCAACGGAAACAGGCAAAGATAAATACCTGAAAGCTTCTCCACAGCTATTTGATTATCTCTGGGGGCAATAATTAAGCTTTAAACCTGCTTCTCGGCCTAAAAATCCCCCATTATCGCTATTTTTTCAATACTCTTGATAATTTACCTTTACAAGTATTATAAAGTTATTGTTCACTCAGCTAAAAACCAAATGAGCACAGCTGTTCCGGGCATTAATTCCATTATTTCCGGACGTTTAGATTCTTTAAGAGCTGAGTGAGTATCGAACATTCTAATCGTCGGGCCTTTAGAACGACTGATTAGTTTATTTGATGCTCACCTGCCTTAAATCGAATCCCACCAGAACGATCACTTTACCCTTCCAGCGGATTTAGTAATCTATCCACTTCCATTCCTGTCAAACAAGGTACCCCTCCAACTTTACACGTATTCCTGACACAAGGTGCACAAGCTAAGTCAGGTACTCTTGGCATCCGTAATCTTTCCGTAAAAATAGGGGCCGTTACCCGCTCGTCCGCTGCTCCTAATAGCATTACGGTGTGAGTTCCCATGGCATTTCCTAGATGGGCAATTCCTGTATCCGTCGTAATCAATTGATCTGCTTGCTGCAAGACTGCCATTAATTCTGGAATAGTTGTTTTACCCGCTAGATTAAAAATTCGATCCGAATGCCCAGCCAGTTTCGCAATATTTTCTACGTAATCAAATTCAGTATGATGACCTGGTAAAATTAAATGGTAATTTGTCGTTTTCATCCAGAACTCAATAAACTCTAAGGCCTTAAAAATGGGGAGGCGCCGAGAGTCTGCATTTGAGTTTACATTAAAGATTAAATGCTTCCCTACGGGAAGTGGAAATACTTTTTCTGGTGCTTCAATTTCTAAGAAATCAACTTTACTGATTTGGGCAGTTGGGCAATAATATAATAGTAGATTTCGGTAAACTTCTGAGCGGTGGGTTCCTGCTGGAGGAAAATTAGTCGGATGTGTCAACATCCACTGTCGCAATTCTTTTCTATAACCTACTCGGTGGCGAGCTCCTGTAGCGTAGCCCATTACCGCAGCGGAAAAGGAATCAGGTAAAGAAATAAACAAATCGTAAGTAGTGGCTTTTTGTAACGATTTTCCAAAACGATAAACTCCTTTTAATCCTGGAAATTCTTTTTTTGAAAAAGGAATTATTTTATTGAAATGACCCAAATAAGGAACCAAGGACTCTAATCCTTGTTTGGCAATAATCGTGATGTTGGCTGCTGGATACGTTCGTCGTAAACTATCCAAAAACGGATAAGCCATCACCATATCTCCCAACCAATTTGGAAGCCTTACTAATATTTCCTTAGGTATTTTCAATGCTTGATTTTTGAGGATAATAGAATAAATTCTGCCTCCGTCAACTGGATACGATCACCACTTTTTAATTCTGGCCAAGCAGCACTATTGAGTGCTAGTTTGATTTTTTGCTGACTAGCTACTAATTCAACAATCAACTTATTTTCGCTTCGCGTTAAGGTTAGTACTCGAAAACTGCCTGAGACTAAGTCAATGGTTTGAGTTTCTCCAAATAACAAGTCGGGCGTTCCAATTTGGATGATTTTTCCAGCCTCTATTTCGATCACCAAATCACAAAGTGTTGCCAACTCATGACGATTGTGACTTACGAATAATGTTGTGGGTTGAAATCGCTCATGGAGTGTCAAAATATACGTTTGTAAAGAAGTTCGTATGGTTTGGTCTAGAGCGGCTAATGGTTCGTCTAGTAAGAGTAAGGAGGGACGTCGGACCAAAGCTCTGGCTAGTGCTGCCCGTTGTTGTTCTCCTCCCGAGAGACGGCTTGGATAGTGATTCTTTTTATCCATCAATTGGGTCGCAGCTAGGAGTTCTTCTAGTTGAACTGGGTCTATATTTTTTTCGGCAGCAAAGGCTAAATTTTCTGCCACTGTCATATTGGGGAATAACGAATAATCTTGAAATAAATATCCCACTGCGCGTTTTTGTGGTGGTAGAAAAATACGTTTTGTCGTATCTGACCAGACCTCATTTTTAACTTTAATGAACCCATGATCTAATTTTTCCAACCCAGATAGTAAGCGTAATAAACTACTCTTACCTGCTCCCGAAGGACCAAATATACCAATGATTTTACCCATTGGTAATTGCGCTTTTACGTCCAATGTGAAAGCAGTATTTCCCTTTCCAAATTGTTTGGTTAAATCAAATGCTAGCACGACCGATATTTTTAAAATAATGACCGTTTACGACGTAAACCAATAATAAAATGACGAAAGAAAGTACGAGCAGAATCAGTGCGTAACGATGAGCCGCGGCATAATTCATGGCCTCTACTTGATCGTAGATCGCGATGGATGCTACTCTGGTTTGACCAGGAATATTACCACCAATCATAAGCACTACGCCGAATTCTCCTAGCGTATGAGCAAAGCTCAACACAATTCCAGTAAAAACAGTAGGTTTGATGTTGGGAATTAAAACGTGCTTTAAAGTCGTCCAACGAGACTTGCCCAAAACATAAGATGCTTCTGCTAAGTTTTTGGGTAAGTTACTGAGTCCAGCTTGAATAGGATGAATCATGAATGGCAAACTATAAATAATAGAACCCACCACCAATCCAGTAAAACTAAAGATAAGATCTAATCCAAGATAAGTTTTCAGAAAATATCCCAAAGAACTATCAGGGCTAAAAGCTAAGAGTAAATAAAAACCAATCACGGTAGGGGGTAATACGAGCGGCAAACTGACCGTGGCTTCTAGGATCGGTTTTATCCGACTACGGCTTTCTGAAAGCCAGTAAGCCAATGGAATTCCAATGATTAGTAAACAAATGGTGGTGACCAAAGCCAGTTGAAAACTCAAAATGATAGGAGCATAATTCATTAGACTAAAGTCTATTTATTTTGTTTGTGGAATTTTATAGCCGTGTTGTTGCAAAATATTCTGGGCTTCTTTTGTAGTTAGAAAATTTACAAAAGCAGTTGCTGCTGCTTCGGTCCCTCTTTCATTAGTCTTATTGAGAATTACTACATCTTGTTGAATAGGCGTGAAAGAGTCGGGATTCAAAGTCGTCCAAATGCCCTGCTTTTTCATGGGAGCACTTACAACCGAAGATAGTGCCGTCATGCCTAGTTGCGCATTTTTATTAATAATAAATTGATTGGTTTGAGCAATATTTTCTCCCATGACCAGCTTTTTTTCTAGTTGGTCATACCAGCCGTAAAATTTGAGTGCTTCTACCGCTGCTTTTCCATAAGGAGCAATTTCAGGATTAGGGATCGCAAAATGTTCGATCTGACTAAGATCCAGAATATTTAAATCTAATTTATCGTTGGTAGCCAAAGACCATAAAACCAATTCGCCTCGTGCATAGGTTTGTGGTGATGCTATGGTCAATTGCTTTCTTTCCAATTCTTTAGGATATTTTTGATCTGCTGAAATGAAAATATCAAAGGGCGCTGAGCCGATAATTTGTGTTGCTAGTTTTCCAGATGAACCCAAAATGATTTCGACTTCACCAGGATTCGCTTTTTTGAAAGCTGTTACTAAGGGATCAATAACATATTGAAGATTGGAGGCCACCGCTAGACGTAAGGCTTTCGGTTTTGGTTCCCCACAACTAAAAAGGAAAAACCAAGTAATTATCGTAAAAGCAAATAATTTTTTCATTCCGCAAAGATAGGGAATTGCGGGGAATCATCTAGGTCCTAGATTATTTTTACAGTAAACTTATTCTGCCTTATTTAAAATTTTTCTGATCTTTTCTTGCAGGAAGGGTATAACTTCCTCCTCGTACCATGGGTTTTTTCGCAACCAGCGAAAATTGAGTGGTGAAGGATGTACGAGAGGAAAAAAATTAGGTAAGTATTCTTCGAAAGCTAGCACAGTCTCCGTTAAATTCTTTTTTCTAGTTTTCCCTAGATAATATTTTTGGGCGTAGGCACCAATCAATACCGTAAGCTGGACATTAGGTAAAGCAGCTAGCAACGGTTCATGCCACAGTGGAGCACATTCTTTACGGGGAGGCAAATCACCCGATTTACCTTTGCCTGGATAGCAAAATGCCATAGGGATTATCCCAAAATTTTCTGAATGATAGAATTCTGGATCTGTTACCCCCATCCATTCACGTAGTCGTCGACCGCTCTTATCGTACCAAGGTACGCCACTGTGATGAACCATCCGCCCAGGGGCTTGCCCAACTAATATGATACGGGATTCCTCCACTGCCTCCAAAATTGGGTTGGCACCCATCGGAAGGTCCGGTTCGCAAACCTTACAATCTCTAATTTTTTGAATAATTGGTAATTCTTGCAAATTGTTGAGTCGTTAGTTTGTTAAATGGTATGGTATATTTTTTTGTAAATTTTTACATTTTTGGATAAGTCCTAAACTAATAACTCATTTTTGAGTAGTAATGCTCTGTGGTGAATTTCCACAATTTTGGTATTCAACGATTCCACAAATCAACAAATCACCCCTCACTAGGTTTTCCAAATTTCCGTACAATTCCAAAAAGTATCCCAACACTCACTAACATCAACAACAAACAAATCAATATTCCTCCTCCGAAAAAGGTCGCCAAACTTCCTGCAATTAAACTCGTAATTCCAACCGTCAAAGCGTAGGGCAATTGAGTTCGTACGTGGTCAATATGATTACAATCACTGGCTAGCGAGCTTAAAATAGTGGTATCAGAAATAGGAGAACAATGATCCCCTACGACGGAGGCTGCAAGTACTGTAGCAATCACATTTAGTAATATTTCCATACTGATATCTGGAGCAATTCCCTGTGTTTGACAAATAGCCCAGGTAGTTGGAATGGCAATTGGATAAAGAATCGCCATCGTACTCCAACTCGATCCCGTAGAGAATGCAATAAAGGCAGCTAGAATAAAAATAATGGCTGGCATTAGATATGGACTTAGACTGTCTTGCAATAAATTGGTAATATAGGTGGCTGTGTGTAGTTCTTCGGTCGTGATGGCCAATGACCAAGCTAAAGTCAGAATAATCAAAGCCGGTAACATGGTCTTAAATCCAATCGTCATGTTATGCATGGTGTCAATTAATTTCATAATCTTTTGTCCTACGGTCATCAAAATAGCCACCAGCAATCCTCCAAACGAGGCCCAGAGTAAGGCAACGTAAGAATCAGAACTACCAATTAGTTTTCCGACACGCATGAAAAACGAAGCATCTTCACCACTCAATTGATACATCAATGGCCATACATCTCCCCAAGCTTCAGAAGCTGGATTGATGCCTTTTCCTACGAGCTCTCCATAGACCGAAGCGATACCCGTATCAATTAATCCAAAAATGGTAAGTAGAATAACTACAAGAACTGGAATTGCTGCGTTATACCATTTTAATGGAGCGCCTTTTACAGGAGACAAATCTTCCATGTCTGGTTCGTCCTCATCGTCGTTACGGGCACTGCTTACTTGTCCGGTGGTGCGAGCGCGGTTTTCCGCTTTCCACATGGGCCCATAATCTCGTCTGGTAAAAATTAGAATTAAGATGAAAATTAATGTCAAAATTGGATAGAAAGAATATCGTAAAGAACTGACGAATAATGCATAAGGCGTCATCCCTGTATCAAATCCTTGCAAGGTGGCCGTAGCATCCGCAATATAACTCAGTTCTGCTCCAATCCAAGTGGTGATAAAGGCCACAGCCGAAACTGGAGCTGCCGTGCTATCAACAATATAGGCTAGCTTTTCGCGAGAGATTTTAAACTTATCCGTCACCGAACGCATGGTGTTTCCAACAATTAAGGTATTAGCATAATCGTCAAAGAAGATGGCTACACCCAAAACCCAAGTAATGAACTGTGTACTTTTGGCATCTTTGGCATAACGCGATAAGGACTTTACCACACCCGCCATTCCGCCATTTCGGGAGATGATGGCCACCATTCCTCCAATCATTAAGGAGAATACGATAATCGAAATATGAGAGGAATCTGCTAGCGCTTTCACTACATATTTTTCTACTACTTCAAAAATAGAAATCAGAAAATAGTAGAGTGATTCGATTCTCAATCCGCCGGCAATAAAAGCGCCGGCCCATATTCCAATAAAAAGTGAAACAACCACTTCTTTAAATAATAAAGCAAGTAGAATCGCAATCAACGGCGGAACTACCGATAACCACATCGGAATATTTCTTACGCGATGAGAACCGTTTGATTTTTTGGCCACATGGACCATTTTATATTGATTTTTACCAGCAGCGTTTTTATGGGTCAATAAAAGTAATTTTCCTCTTTGCGTGACCGGATAGGGAAGGGTGGCTTTCCCATTCACAAAGTTTAGAGAAACCAGATCATCGTTGCCACTAATGGTCATGGAAGTGGTTCCGTTGCTTCCCGGAGCGTTAAAAATAAGGACGTCCTTCTCCATTTGAACCTTATAATCTGTTAATGAAATAGGAGAAAGATTAGACGTTTGTCCAATTACGCAATTGTAAACTAGTGTACAAATCAAAAACAACAAATATCGTAAGTAGTGGTTTCTCATTATGTAATGTGTATTTTAGCAGAAGATTTTGTTTTATCAATCAATTTCCAAGTAACAAATTTATTCTCGTACCACCAAAGTTAGTCTATGATTTCTATTCGAGTTTTTACATTTTTGGTATCCTTTATCTTGTTTTTCGGTACCTTAACAGGACAGGATTTATCACCGCTGACCTTCGATTTTAGGGTAAATAATACAGTTATTAAAAATCCATTGACCGGAGGAATCAATACTCCACAGGTTTCTAATGCAGATTTTAATAACGATGGTCTTTTGGACCTCTTCGTTTTTGACCGAAGTGGTAATGTCTCTATTGTTTATCTAAATGACGGGATTGCTAATCAACCGGAGTATACCTATGCTCCTCGTTATGCAGAAAATTTTCCAGATCTCGTAGATTGGGTATTGCTACGAGATTTTAACCAGGATGGAGCAATGGACATTTTTACCGCTGCTCGTACGCCCGGTATTTCAGGAGTGGAAGTATTAAGAGGATATTATGAAGATAATGAATTAAAATTCGCGCCCTTTTATTTTCCACAATTTCAATTTAACGTGATTCCTTTCCGATTGACCAATGGAAGTTTTACAAATCTATATGTCTCTTCACAGGATCTACCAGCTATTGATGATATCGATGGTGATGGAGATTTAGATATCATCTCTTTTGGAGTTAATGGTGGTTATATGGAATACTTCACCAATCAATCTGTAGAAGATGGTTTTGGTGTTGATAGTCTTTTGTTTGATCAGGAGACAGATTGCTTTGGAGGAATCTTTGAGGATGGTTTGTCCACTTGTGTTTGTTTACCGATTGAACCGGGGGCTTGTTGTACTGGGGCTACCGAATTACAAGGAGATACCCGACATGCTGGTTCTACCATTTTGACTTTTGATAACGACGGAGATGGTGACAAAGAAGTGGTGCTTGGAGATATTTCTTTTGATGCCTTGACTTTTTTAGAAAACGGTGGTAATTCAGATATGGCGACGATGGTCGAGCAAGACTGTAATTACCCTTCTACGGATGTACCTGTTGATTTGGCTTCTTTTCCTGCTTCTTTCTATGTCGATGTTAATAATGATGGAAAACGTGATTTACTAGCGGCACCCAATTCACCGCGTCGGGTGGAAGATTATTTTAATTTATGGTATTACCGAAATGATGGGACAGACGCGGCACCCAATTTTAATTTTCAAAGAAAAGATTTATTGACCCATAATACAATTGATATGGGAAGTGGTAGTAGTCCTGTATTTGTGGATTTTGATCAGGATGGGTTAAAAGATATTATTGTAGGTACCAATACTTTTTATCAACCTTTTAATGAAAGAGATCCTCGATTATTTTTATACCGTAATACTGGAACCCTCACCGAACCGGTATTTACACTTTTTGATGATGACTATCTAAATTTTTCTCAATACAATAGTAACGCTTGGGGGTTTGCACCCACCTTTGGTGATTTGGATGGTGACGGTGATCTTGATATGATGGTTGGATATCAGAATGGCTCTTTGTTCTATGGTGAAAATACCGCTGGTGCTGGCAATACTTTTCAATTTACCATTACCCCAAACTACCTAGGAATCGATGTTGGTCAGAATAGTACCCCGACGTTGGTAGATATCAATCGAGATGGTGCGCTGGATTTGGTGATTGGAGAGCGAAATGGAAATTTAAATTATCTACCTAATATTGGTACGCCGACCAATCCTATTTTTCAACCCGTACATACTGGGGCACCTAACAATCCTTTTTTTGGAGAAGTAGACGTGGCTGCGATTGGTTTTGATAGCGGAATGTCTGCTCCGTATTTTGTGGACTTTGATGGAAGTTATACGTTGTTTTGTGGGAGCTATCGGGGAAATATTTATCGATATGATAATATTGAAAACAATCTAGATGGCGCATTTAATTTAGTAGATGATACGTATGGAGATAATGTTAGAGTGGGAGAAGAGTCGAGAATCAGTATAACAGATATTAATGGAGACGAAGTGCTGGATGTGTTGCTGGGCAATTTTCGAGGAGGACTCAATCTTTACCAGACAGACCTTAATATTGATGGGTCGGTTGGTACCCAAAATCTTTCTGAAGGTCCAGCCTTTAGGGTTTTGCCAAATCCAGCAACAGATTATGTAGAACTACAAATGGAGGCTTTTACCGGGCAATTATTCGACGTCGCTATCTATGATTTATTAGGTCGAACCGTTTATAATCGGGCATTCAACGGAGAAACGCTTCGAATTAATACCAAAGATTTTGGTTCGGGTATTTATTTTTGTAAAATTTCTATTGATGGAAAAGAGAGTGTTAAAAAACTGATTGTTAATTAATAATAATTTTTAGATAAATTTAATATGTTAAAGCGCCCCGTATAATCTGGAATTGTACGGGGTGCTTTTGTTTGTATCGGTACGCTTTTTGTTTTATTGATTGCGTCTAAAATAATTCCCTTCCTTCCATCCCCTTGGATTTTTCTCCCATTATTTTTAAAAACAAAATAAGCACCATGCGTACCTTAACAACCAACTTAATTCTTTTTCTTTTTTTGACAGTTCCCGGATTTTTGTCGGCCCAGTATATTATTAGATATCCTGCTCAGACAAATGGTGGAGTAATTGAAACCACCTGTGTCGATGTAGATCTTAACTGTGACAACGGCTACGTTGCTTGGGAAGACGGTCGAAGCTACGAAGGCGGGATCAAAGACGGTAAGCCAAATGGCGAAGGAAAAATGACTTGGTCCAATGATGTTTACTACGAAGGTAGTTTTAAGAATGGTAATCGTCATGGTTACGGTAAAATGGTTAACAAGAAAACAACCTACGATGGAGAATGGAGAGATGATATGATCGGTGACCAAGGAGCTGCGATCTTCGAAAATGGAGATGAATACTTAGGAGCTTTTATGGATGGATCTATTCACGGAAAAGGTACCATGCGTTATAAAAATGGCGCTCTATATAGCGGTGACTGGCAAAATGGAATTCCACACGGAGAAGGAACATTAATCCGTTCTGATAAGAGTGTATTTAGTGGAATGATTGATGGCGGAATGCGTCAGGGAGAGGGAATGATTACTTGGTCTAGCGGAGATACTTTAAGTGGTGATTGGAGCATGAATAGATTGAGTGGAAAGGCCATCTTTAATTTCCAAAATGGCGATAAATTAATTTCCAATTGGAGAAAAGGGCGCTTGAGTAATCGTGCTGCCTACATTTTTAAGAATGGTAAAAAAATAGCTGGTAGCCTGCAACAAATAAAAGAAGAAGCAAATTTGCAGATCACTGATATTCTGAATACAGAAACTAATTTTCAATTAGCTTGGATGGGAATCGCGATGGAATTTAAAACCAACGGTGACTACGAAATGGCTGGAGATTTTCTTTCTTCTGCTAAAGAATATGCCTCTACCAGCGCCATGCACTACGATCTGATTGATCGAGTAATGGTAGAAGTGAAAACATTACAAAAAGAACGAGGATTGGCTAACTTGCCAAAAAATAAAGCAGAATAATTTAAAAGATAACACAAACAGTTAATAAAAAAGATGTCTTTTCTCACTAGAGGAAAGGCATTTTTTTGTTTTATTTAGTCACCATTTCTGAAGCTAGAAACCCCTGTAATTCACCCAACGCTTGAATCACCCGATCAGGAGCCGTTCCCCAAGGATCAAAAAATTGATGTGCATTTCGTTTTATCCAAACTGTTTTTAAGCCCGCTGATTTTGCACCCAAAATGTCAAAACTATTTCCAGAAACTAGACAAGCATCCGGTAAGGGCGTATTGGTGACTTTCAAAAAATATTCATACACCAGTGGGCTGGGTTTAAAATTTTGCACCGCCTCGGTACTGACAATACCTGTAAACAAATCTAAGATGCCGGCTTGTTCTAAAAGGTGTTTTACGGCAGAACTACTACCGTTAGAAAAGGCATAAAAAGGAATATCTTTTTCTTTTAAATCACGAAGCACCTCTGCCACTTCTGGAAAAATCGGCAATGATTGATAAGCTTCCATGATTCTATTTTCTTCCGCTTCTGTCAGAATTATATTATAGTATTGACAGCAATAAATCAGTGCCTGTCTAGTACAAACAGAGAAGTCTATATGGCGATTCATTAAGCCACGCCGAAAGGAGTATTCGAGTTGTTTGCTACGCCAAGCATCCATCAAGAGGGGTGCGTTGTCACCGACGAGACTGACCAATGCTTCTTGAATATCATTGGTGTCTATCAAGGTGCCGTAAACGTCAAAAGCGTACGTTACTGCCATATTTATTATAAGTTTGTTTATACAAAAATAAGAAATCTGCCAGAATTAAATCTGACAGACTCCGTAAAGAGGGGTTACTAATCTCTCTGTTCCACTCTTTTTCGTTTTTTTCATTTGGTGTGGTGTGAAATAAGGTCTGTATTTACGAATACTCTAATACTGGGAGTCTTCGATTACCTAAATTTAGTAAAAAGAAGTTAACAATTAAATTTTGAGCATGTTATATTTAAAAATAATATAGATGACAATGTTCTAATTTACAAAAAAAATGCGACCCTCAAGTGAAGGTCGCATAAAATTTTATTTTCATTAAAGTAAAGGATGCATTGCTTACATCATGCCAGGCATTCCGCCACCCATACCTGGAGGCATGTGACCGCCAGCACCAGCACCTGCTTCTTCTGGCTTGTCTGTAACCACACATTCGGTGGTCAGCACCATTCCAGCGATAGAAGCTGCATTTTCTAATGC
>CALFWZ010000005.1 GCA_937928405.1 uncultured Saprospiraceae bacterium | reverse complement strand
TCCCATGTTTTTCAATCTAATTTATGTCA
Source organism: uncultured Saprospiraceae bacterium (assembly GCA_937928405.1). Lineage (GTDB taxonomy): Bacteria > Bacteroidota > Bacteroidia > Chitinophagales > Saprospiraceae > JALZUU01. Next base: position 60,994 of record CALFWZ010000005.1, on the reverse strand, counting down.
AAGAACTCAGTTTTTCAACTAGGTACAACTTTTTGTCGTTTACCTGGTCAAATCTTTATGTCGCACAGCAATGGTTGAATGGTTGAATGGTTGAATGGTTGAATGGTTGAATAATAAGTTAATGAAAAATACATGATGCTAGGTGTGGTAAAATTCAATTGTATAAAAAGTCTCCTTTTCTGAATATGTCGTTAAAAGATAGATTCACTGAAACAAATACATTTTATTTTAAAATATATTTAAAATTAACGATAATTTAATATACGAAATTCCAATTTTTAATTCATTTTCACTATATTGAGATAAGAAACCCAATAAAAGGTTTTTTATTAAATTTTGGCCCCATGTTTTTACTAGAAAAATTTAATGCTTTAATTATCAAAACTGGTGCAGTTATTCGCTGGTTTTTTCGGAATTTCAATAATGTCTAATTCCTCATTAAGAATACGACCTTAAATGCCTGCTGGTATCTTTGCCAGATCATCTTTTCGTATTTGAAGGCGTACAGCAAAAAAAATCCCGAACCCAAGCCACTGCTCGAATTCGGAATTTTCCTTTATTTTAAATTTGTAGGGCATATAACCTATCCGCATAAGGCACAGTTGGTTTTACTAATATAAAAAACCAACACTGAAAAGCAAAGAGAGTCTTATTCCATTATTTCGAATAAACTAAATGGCAAGAATGGAATCTAAAACCTTTGCCAACTCTGATTTAAAATAGTTTCTTTTGAAATAAGATAAAGGCTTAACACCGCCAATTACATTTAAATGCTTGGTAACAAACCGAGTTTTAGTCTCGAACTTTGATTTAAATAAGTCTTCGTTTTCTTGAATAAACTCTAAGATTCCAAGTACTGCCTCTTTATGACGCCCCAACTTGTAGGTACCTAATGTACGTGTAGGGAAATCTAATTGACGAAAAAGGATTTCAGTAAGTTCGTATTTATTCGTTCTTTCCTCATCAACTGATAAATGCACCGACCACCACAAGCTGGATAAAGCGTGACGAAGTAAATTACTTTGTGCTGATGAACTTAAAAACCAATGGTCAAAAATATATTTTGTTGGATTAGTTGTCGTTCCGTTGTAAACTTCTGGCCAACGTTCTATCATATATGGGTACAAATCAACGTGTGTCAAATATGACCATAATCTCTCATCTGACGCTTGTATTGGTTCTAAATCACTATAGGCTTCATAAATTGCAATAGCTGTTTTGTAATCGTTTTTAACATCTAAACTGCTGAGCAAGCCCTTGGGAGTGATAATATTTTGAACAGAAAGAACTTCCTTTCTATCATAAACGAACTCTTTACTCTTATAATGCCTCACAATCACTCCTGATAGGACATCTTTTTTAAGTTTCTTCACATATCGCGTTCTGAAAATATTTTGCTTCATTTATACTTAATTTTCAAATTGTTCTTCTAAATTATCAATACCAGTCAACAATCTACTTAATGGATTTCCCAATAGTCGTTGTGCAATTTCAGGAATATTAACAGGCTCATCAATACTCAAATTTTGAAATGTATCTTTTTCATTTTCAATTCGATACATTATTGCTTCTGCCCAAAATTTGTCTTTATATTTTTTAATGCTATATAATGCAACCAGTAAGGCATTAAGCACTATTGAAGAATGAAATACTGGAATATATTTTTCATCATCGGAATAGTTACTTGCAAATTTTTCGTAGTCAGCTTCTGGAATTTCTACTGTTATTTTAGGCTCTTCCAAATGCACATTTACAATATCAAAATCTTTAGTCGGTTTGACAACTAATATCTGAGACACCGCCTTTAATCTTTCATATTTTATGTCGGCATTAAATGAAGATTTGCCGAAAAAGGCAAGAACATCCCCTTTCTCAATATCAAAATTAAAACCATCATAATCTGTATGAGCATCGCTATTTACATAGTTTGGAATAGCAGTCTTAGAAATTAAAAGACAGGTAAACTCAACTTTTCCTTTCACTTGTTTTTTCGGCAGTTCAAACGAAATACTGTTATCCGAACTCGTAAAAATTTTTCTGTAAAGCGTATTGGTGCAGGTTACCTCGCAGAAGTATTCCGCCCTACCTTCCTGCAATAATTGGCTTAGATCATTGTTGTTTTGCTTAAGCACAAACTTTATTTTATAACTGCCTTTCTCCGAAAGCACATGATCAGTAAAATCTATTTCTCCTTGTATTGTATCTGATATGCCCAACACAGGGTGCGGAAAACTTATATTACTGAACTTCATACGTCTTTACTTTTATTGAATGTTTTACATTATCTGAAAAACAAATTTTGACAATGTTTCTACCTTTTGCTAATTGAACCTGATTTAAAATGTTATTATCAATGATACCATTGTCAGTAGAAATTAAGCTAATCCCGTCATCACGTTCGTTATCTGATCCAACCATCAATTCAATTTCTGCATTTTGAACATCATTCGGAGAATTTATAATAAGAAAATGGTATAGTATTCCTTCTTCACGTTGTGCAACGACCCTAAGAACAACATCTAAAAACAATTTATTACTTTCATTTCCACTATTTTCAATTCCAGAATCTACATCAGAATCATCTTGACCTCGTTCATCCCCTCCACCAGATTTGTTTTCTCCTTTTGTGATTATTTTATCTTCACCTTCTTCGTCTGACTCAACTGTACCTTCATCTACTTTTATCTCTTGAGTTTTGGTTCTTTTTAATTCTACTTTAACTGAAGGGTTCTCTATTTCCGTAGTTTCTATTCCCGTTTCTTCTTCAACGACCTCATCACTATGATGTCCACTCATATTATTTGGAGAATTACCATGCCTATGTTGTTCCTCATACTTTTCTAATAATTCTTCTGTACTATACAAGTAATCTTCCAAACCAGAAATACTTGAAGTTTCTCCAACTTTGGTTTTCGCAAGTTTTTTTAATGTTTCACGTAGAAATTTTTTAAGTTCTTTATCTGCAGAAATAGCATCTGAATGTATCTTATCATTTTCATCAACGTAGTTTTCTTTTTTCCATTCATTGTGGGCTGGATTTTCCATTTCTTTCAAAATGGTGTTACCAGGTTCTTCCTCACAAACAAATACAGCTACATATCCGTTAATTAGGTTTCGCCTTCTGCCTTTGTAAACAACCATTTTTGGATTTCGTAAATAACAAGTTCTATTTGGCAATCCTTTATTCAAATACACATAAAGTTTTACATTACCAAGTGTTGAAAGATTTTCAGTGAACATCTGATATTGTTCATTGCTATCTGCATACTTAACTGCCTTGAAATATGGTTTTGGATTCCAATGTTCCAAATCTGCACTATGCTCAATTTCATCTGGAAAATAATCATCAATAGTCTGTTGCAAATTGTTGGAATCTATTTTTACATCATCAACAGTAACAATCAACTTTTTTTCATAAACTGCCAACCAAAAATTATTAAGAACTGATCTAATCATCTGCTCCTTTCTGTTTTCAGATTTAGTCAGTCCTATTATAAAAATATCAGTTCCGCTTTCAGAACGCTTGAAGAAATCTGGAATACCATCTGAATTACTTACAGGTTTTTCATACTCTACATTATAAAAGCCGTCCCTTGCATAAATTTTTTCATCTATCTTATGTGTTGCAAGTCTTGTCTTTCCTTCAAAGTACACGTCGCCCTTATCCGTCATAGTACTTACAATAATAGTCTTGATCTTTGAAAGTACATAATACGCCCCTTTACCGAAACCAAATGAACCTCCTGAACCCTCAGAACTTTTTGAACTCTTACCTTCAAACCTTACAAAAGAACTAAATCCCGAATTATAGTCATCAGGGTCATAATCCATTCCCCTTGTATTATAATCACTAATTTTTAAAATCTCTATTTCGTTATTTTCGTCCAAATAACTAAACATTGGATGAAACAACTTCTCAGCTTGTTTATCATTTCTATGGCTATTCCTACACGCAACAATGTGCTTTTTAATATCAAACAAATTCGGGTATTCATCTATTACAAGTCTGTCAAATTCAAATAAAATCTTTACAGGTTCAGCTTTATTAAGAACAGCATCTAAACTGTTTTGAATTGATTCCCTAACAATTGAATAGTAAGGATTGGCTTTGAATGTTTCATGAATCGAATCATTAGGCCCTGTTTTGGCCTGCCCACTCTTATCAAAATGCCATTTGCAATTCTTTTCTACACTCATAATCTATTTGAATTTGAATCCTGACTTGTTAGTTTTGTTAATTTCTTTATCATATAATACTTTAGTTTCTTTTACAGCTCGATTAATTTCCTTAAACATCAACTCGACATCTTTGTCGGTAAATTCATAATTGTTCTTATTTGCACAATTCCCAAGCAAATTAAGATAGTCTAGTATTTTTTGAACACGGTTAGATGCCACCTTTTCGAATCGTTCTCTTCTTTTACTTCCCATTAGTAATATTTGTGAATTATTTTAAACTATATACAAATATAGGGTATAATAGTTAAAAATGCCAAATAAATTACTACATTTTAATAATATAGTATTCATTGTTCGTATACTAATTAAAAAACAGAGACAAAAATATACTGCCAATGAGTTCAAGTTCAAAAATTGAGCAAATAGTGAACTTTAGAAATGAAGATGTAGATATAGAAGAAATGACAAGTTTTAGTACAACTGATTTCTCATTTAAGGGGCTGAAAGTTGACGCATTTTCCGACAATGACTTTTGCCACAGAAGGAACTAGGAGACCCGTAAGAGTGAATACAATTCAGTATTGAAATAAGAAAACTCAGAGAAATATAGAATGAGATAAGGAAGTAACTAAATATCATGAAGATAATGGCTAGGCTTTTGTTAGATAAAGGGAACTAAACTTAAGGAAAATTTTGTAACTTTGCATAGACAAAATCGAACAAGAGATACATTGAAAACAAGTCAAATTAAGGCAGTAGATTTCTTCTGTTCTGGGGGTGGGATGACCAACGGAATGAGACAGGCTGGCATTGATGTTATTGCAGGAATCGATTTTGACCCTGATTGTAAGAAGACTTATGAAAAGAATAATATGGGTTCAAAATTTATTCTTTCCGATGTATTTCAATTAACACCTCAGGAATTAGAGAAAAAACTTCGGCTGACCAAAAATGACGATAACTTATTGCTTATCGGATGTAGTCCTTGTCAGTATTGGTCAATTATTCAAACTAACAAGAACAAGTCGGAACAATCAAAAGACTTGTTAAAAGAATTTCAAAGGTTTGTAAACTACTTTAATCCAGGATATGTTGTTGTAGAGAATGTGCCTGGCGTAGCTTCACGGCAAGCCGAAAGTGGATTAACAAATTTTATAAAGGAATTAGAGAATAAAGGATATAAGGTTAAACAAAAAATAGTTAACCTCAATGACTACGGAGTACCCCAAACAAGAAAACGATTTTCTTTGGTTGCTACACGCGTAAATGAAAACTTTGTTTTTCCACACAAAAAAAAGGGGAAGAAACCTGATGTCAAGGATGTATTAGGTGTACATAATGGATTTGAAAAAATTCCAGCAGGGCATAAAGACAAAACTAAACGAAATCACTCTGCTTCTAAACTCAGTGATAAAAACTTGAAAAGATTGAAAGGCACACCAAAAAACGGTGGTAATGCCTTTTGGTGGAGAAATGATACAATATTAGGCAGAGATAGATATAGGGGTAATGGCTTTAAAGATAACTACAGCCGAATGTCTTGGGACAAACCTGCTCCGACCATAACTACTAAATTTTTCAGTATCTCAAATGGTCGATTTGCCCATCCAGAAGAACACCGAGCAATTTCAATAAGAGAAGGTGCCACCTTGCAGACTTTTCCTAAAAGATATTATTTCTATTCTAACAGTATTCAAGGTGTAGCAAGAATGATAGGAAATGCAGTTCCACCTGAATATGCACGAAGAATTGGAAAGGCAATTTTAAAGTCAGCTAACCCATAGTTATTCAAATTGACATGTCGCTCAAAGGCATCGCACCAAAGAGTCTGCCTTTGCCAGCTTAAAACGAAATAATTCGTCCTTAAACAAGATGTACGAAATCATAGGTACCTTACATCTCTTCACATACTAGACTGAATAGAATAATTTCTACTTTTTCAACATCTTCTTCACATCTTTATAGACATTGGCTCCGGTAAATCCGAATTTTTGATCCAGCACGGTATAAGGTGCAGAGTAACCAAAGTGATCCAGACCGTGCACCGTTCCATTCGTTCCAACGAGTCCCAACAAGTTAACCGGAAGTCCTGCGGTCAAACCATATTTAGCTACTTTTGCTGGTAAAACAGATTCTTGATACTTTGCGGTTTGATCCCGGAACAAACCTTCACTTGGAGCAGAAACTACCCGGACTTTAATTTTATCTTTTTCTAACAACGCAGCACCTTCCAACAAGGTAGACACTTCTGATCCATTTCCTACTAAAATCACCTGTGGTGTGCCTTTACAATCGTGCACGATGTAGGCACCTTTGGCCGCTTTTTCAGCTTGCTTAAAACGACTACCTCTACCTATCGCTGGAATATCTTTGACGCCCTGACGAGAAAGGATCAAGCCACTTGGACGGTGAAAATCTTCTAGGCAAAGTTTCCACGCAATGGTCGTTTCGGCAGCGTCACCAGGACGTAAGGCTACAAAACTATTTTTACCACTGTGGTTTTTAAGATGTTCCAATAGACGAATTTGTGCTTCTTGCTCGATCGGTTGGTGAGTCGGCCCGTCCTCCCCTACTCGGAACGCATCGTGGGTCCAGATAAAGGTGACATTTGTCTCCATGAGTGCCGCCACTCGAATGGCTGGTTTCATATAATCAGAAAACGCAAAGAAGGTAGCACAAGCTGGAATCACTCCTCCGTGTAAGGACATCCCGATAGACAACGCTGCCATCGTTAATTCAGAGACACCGGCTTGTAAAAATGCACCAGAAAAATCTCCTTTTTTAAATGCTTTAGTTTTCTTTAGGAAAAATTCTGTTTTATCACTATTAGCTAAATCAGCAGAAGCAACAATCATATTAGGAACCGTCTCTGCTAAATGTGCTAGTACTCTACCGGAAGCATTACGTGTCGCATCATTTTCCTTTTGAACAATAGAAGCCCAATCGACCTTTGGTGCTTTTTGAGCAAAAAAGTCGCGGAACATTTTTCCTTTCTTTTTATCCTTCGTCATCCAAGCTTTAAAGCTCGCTTTGCGTTTGGCAGCCTTTCTTTTTTTAGTAGCAATTGCTTTTGCATATAGCTTTTCTACTTCTGGAAAAATCTGGAATGGTTTCTTTGGATCACCACCAAGACCTTCGATGGTTCTTTCGAAAGAAGCATTGGATTTACCTAGCGGCTTTCCGTGGAGTTCTACTTCGCCTTCGTATAATTTATTATCTTCAGAACGCACGCCTTTCCCCATTTTGGTTTTACCGATGATGAGGGTAGGACGGTTGGTTTCTGCTATACCAGCTTTGATCGCTTTGCGAATTTGGTCGTGATTGTTACCGTCGATCGTCGTCACATGCCAGCCCCAAGATTCATATTTCATGGCGGTATCTTCTCCCGTCACTTCGTCCACTTCCGTGGAAAGCTGAATATCATTGGCATCATAAAACATCACAATACCTCCCAGTCCTAAGTGACCCGCTATTCGACCACCTCCTTGAGAAATTTCTTCTTGCACACCACCATCAGAGATATAGATATAAGTTTGATGTCCGACTCTTTTTCCAAAACGCGCTACTAAAAATTGTTCTGCGATCGCCGCTCCAATTCCGAAGGCGTGACCTAACCCGAGCGGTCCAGAAGTATTTTCTATTCCACGTTTTACATCAATTTCTGGGTGACCAGGAGTGACACTCCCCCACTGTCGGAATTTTTTAAGATCGCTTAGCTTATAATTTCCAAGGAGTGCCTGTACGCTATAAAGCATGGCAGACATATGTCCTGGATCGAGAAAGAAACGATCTCGTAGAGCCCATTTCATATCGGAGGGATCATAATTCATGAATTCGGAAAAGAGGACATGGACAAAATCAGCACCACCCATTGGTCCACCAGGATGACCAGAATTAGCCTGTTCAACCATTGCGGCAGAGAGGATACGGATATTGTCAGCGGCACGCATGCCTGGAGAAGTTTTTTTTCTAGAAGCCATTAGATATTTTTTTAAGAAAACAATTCAAAACTGGACCACAAATGTAAATTTAATTTTCCAAAACTTAGTTGCTTCTTTCGTTCTTTTCTAGAATTAAATCAGGAAGAAATAAGAGACGGAAATTATGAAAACTTAGAAAAGAATATTTGCAACAAATCTTATAGGTTTGGCAACGAATCTTCTATAAAGAAAAGAAATGATTGATATTAGGGGTTACAAAATAATTTAATTAATTTCACGATAGGACTAGATAAGTTTCATCTTGTTCGCAAAAACAATTGCTAACTATGAAGAAAAAATGTGCAGAATGCGGCGACGAATTTATGGGTCGGGCAGACAAGAAATTTTGTTCGGATCAATGTCGTAGTGCTTTTAATAATAAGTTGAATAGTGATCATTCTCAGTTTATGCGAAATGTCAATAATATTTTGCGTAAGAATAGAAGAATTTTAGCAAAACTAAATCCACACGGAAAAAGTAAAGTAAAAAAAGACCGATTGCTGGAGTTAGGATTTAAGTTTTCTTATTTCACCAATATCTATCAGACCAAGGCAGGAAAAACCTATCGCTTTTGTTACGATCAGGGATATTTGCCATTGGAGGGAGATATGTTTGCATTGGTGGTGCGGCAATCTTATGTTGAGTGAGGCTAATGAATAATTTTTTAATAAATAAAAAAGAATGTCTCTTCTGGCTTGTTAATCAAGAATGCGAATCAGTAGTTAGAATAAATGGTATCTACTTTAAAATGTTAAATATTCAATAAAAATTGTAGATCAGCTTTCATAAAGCAAACTGCCAAAAGCGGATAGATTTTAGTTTTTCTTTTCTATAAAACCACTGTGCATAGACTTTTCAACACGCCATTTTATTCAAATGTTAATCAGGGATGGTCATTTATTCAATATTGGACATTCGAGATTCAAGATTGAATATTCATTAACGTTCTTCATTAAAAATATATAGGATAAAATCTAAATCCGCCACCGTTGGTATTCCATTCTAGAGCTGGGGCGGGAAATTTCAGTGCATTTAAACAAATCAACAATCCTTTCACAAATGGGTGTCGACTTTTGATACGGGTAAAATCGACGTCAAAGGAAAGATAAAATTGACGACGTCGGGGGAAGTCGACAGGGCTAGCTGCGTAATTGAGTTCATCGTTGGACCAAGAATTTGCGAAGCCTCCCAAGAGATTATCTGCGCCATAGCCAACGGCAAGATTGAGCCATTGCGGTATTTTTGAATCTTCTTTTTTTAGAAAGGAGCGAATATTAAAAGAAGCCCAAAGCGTTTGTCCGTTATAGTCTTTGAGAAAAGTTTCGTAAAATTTTTCGCCATAGAGTTCTGCTGCTCGGTCAGCTACGGTGGTCGATCCTCCGCCGTTGGTAGCGTTGAGCACGGTTTGCGGATAGTTAATTGGGTGTGCCGAAAATTTGAGTGTAATGCGTTGTTCCTGCCAAGCGAATTCTTGGGCAGCCAGCAGTGCCAGTCCTCCCGTATTAAAGGCGATATCTCCGATGGAAAATCCCCACTTGTCAGAAAACCCATCCAACACTTCAATGCTCGTCTGAAATAACGCTCCAAATCCTACCCCCAACCACATGGCTTTTTTACGGGGCATTCCAGCCCAAAGACCACCATACATCAAGATGAGACTTTCGTTATAAGCAGCATAAAAATGTCCTACTTTATCCATATCATTCCATTCGCCCCAATCATTAAATAGGTGAAACCTGGAGCGTTCAAAGTCCGCATACCAAGCCGCATTGAGTCCGATCATAGTGGCGACGTAGCCAACGGACGTTCCTCCTATCAGGGTGTACGCTCGCGCCTTATTGAGGGTGTCGGCTGGCATAAAGAATCCACTGGACTTCGCCTTTTGCGCCGCCAGTTGACTACTTGTCAAAAAGAACAAACCAAAAAATGCTAGGAACAGAAAAGGCTTCATGTTGGTAAAAATAAGGGAAAAACTAGTAAAGATGGGAGCAAGCATCAAACATATAAACCCTATTATTCAAGTAAAGCCACTCTTTTTAAGCTTTTAGAAGCCACCAAAAATTTAAATTATAGAATGCCACTGGTTTTAAGTAAATTTGTCAATGAGGGATACATTTCTAATGAACTATTTTCTACCTAAAAAATCGTTCAAAAAGGCATACATACTAGGTCATTGATCTTCATCCCTTCAAACTAATACTTCCATTTGATTGTTAGCTATTTGGAACCAACTTAATTCTATCATAAAAGTATGTTTAAAATTAACATATTACGCTAAAACTGTTATCATGAAACAAAATAAATTTATGGGTTTTGCCATATTGGCTTTTATTGCACTGGTTTTTTTGATCAGTCTATCCAACAGCCTTTTTCTCAATATTGACCCGGGGGAAAAGGGAATTATCTTCCGCCCTTTTAGTGGTGGACTAGACAAAGAGACGATTTACGATCAAGGATTCCACATCATCGCACCATGGAACAAGATGTATATCTATGATATTAGAGTCAACGAAGAATTTGAGAAAATGGATGTATTATCAAAAAATGGTCTATCCATTGCGGTAGAATTGTCTTATCGTTTTAATCCATTACCTGCCAAAATCGGACATTTGCACGATGAGATCGGGATTGACTATGTAGAGCGAATTATCAAGCCTGAAATTCGTTCGGCAACCAGAGAGGTCATCGGAAAATATCTTCCTGAGGAGCTCTACTCTACCAAACGAGAGGCCATTCAAGATGAAATTGAGCAGTCTACCCTAAAAGCCGTACAGAGTAAATATATTGTCATTGATGCGGTGTTGATCCGTTCGGTACAGCTACCAGAAAAACTGAAAGCGGCCATTGAGCAGAAATTGGAGGAAGAGCAATTGGCTTTCCAGTATGATTTCCTGCTAGACCGAGAACGCAAGGAATCAGAACGTAAGATTATTGAAGCGGAAGCTAAAGCGGAGTCTAACCGGATTTTGAATGCCAGTTTGACCGATAAGATCTTACAGGACAAAGGGATTGAAGCTACGTTAGAGCTGGCCAATTCGCCTAACTCTAAGGTGATTATTGTGGGTGGTGGAGATAATGGATTACCTTTGATTTTGGGCAATTGATCCTTAAATATGTAGGGCGATCTAAATTAAACATAAATCATCCCTAATTTTTTCTTTAACATTGTATGGCTAGTTAGCCAGTTTGCTTATTGGCCCGTTAGCCCTCTTTTTACGTAAAAGAGGGCTAACTAGCTAATAGCCAACAAACTAACTAGCAAAAAACAATATATTCAAAGGAAAAATACAAGGCTAAATGATAAGAATGAAATTCGGGATGCCCCATTTTTTTTGTGGCAGCGTAAACAACGAGACAAAAAGGGTTCTTTAGGTCAGATTTGTTGGAAAACGGTATCATTTTGGGTACTTTTATAGGGTAAATATTCGTTCAAGCAACGGAATAAACTTTATGCTGATTTAAGCAACCAAAATAACCAGCCAGACAAGCTACTTAGCACCTTATTTCTAGTGCCTTTCTAACGTTTTTCTAATTTTACCCATAGTCATAGCAAAATGAAATATTTATACACCTCTATCTTAGTCTTTGTTCTTTGTATCAATGCAGGATTTGCACAAATGTCGAATGGCAAGTTTGGAGACGAGTGGATCGATTTTGACCAGTCGTACTTTAAAATTCCTGTTGCAGAAGATGGAATATACCGTATTTCTCAAGCCACCCTAGCCGCAGCGGGTATTCCCGTTTCGCAGATTGCGACGGGCAATTATCAGCTTTTCCGATTAGGAGAACAAGTACCGATCTATGTATCTGCTGCCAACCTACTAGGCAACGAGGATTATATAGAATTTTATGGTCAAAAAAATCGCTCTGAACTTGATCGGCATTTATTTCCAAATCCGGAGGAGGAAATGTTGAATCCAGATTATAGTTTGATAACGGATACGATGAGTTATTTTTTGACATGGGATGAAGGAGGTAATACTAATGCTAGAGTCACTGAAGTTGCAAACGATCTAAGTGCGTTACCTCAGCCAGAGCCATTCTGTTGGAAACACGAATTGGTCGTTTATAGCAGATTAAATGTAGATAGACCAGGACATGCAAAAGAATTATCATCTAGCCAAGGAGAAGCACTTTCAACGTTTAGTGAATTTGAAGGATTTACTGCCGGTTACAGGAGAAGGACCACCGCTGTTGTCCCTACTAGATTCAGATATTTAGATGGACCGAATACCACTATCAAAACTCGCTTTGTTCTAAATGATCGTCCGCATCAGCAATCTGTTTCAATACTAGGAGATACGATATTCCAAAAGTCTGGAAATGGGTATTCACTTGAAATTATTGAAGAAGAAATTTCAACTAGCATCTTAGCAAACAATACCCGAATCATTTACGAAGGTGTTGATGGAACAAATGATCGACAAGCCGTGGCATCAGTAGAATTGATTTACCCCAGACTATTCAATTTTGATGGTGCCGATTATTTCGATTTTCATGTCAGCCCCAATAACGATCTAACCTATTTAGAAATTACCAATTTTGATGTAGCAGATGGCACCCCCATACTCTATGACGTAACAAATCAAATAAAAATAGACGCAAATGTAACGGGAAATTTAGTGAAGGTAGCACTTCCACCTTCTGCCACGGAGCGACATCTGGTATTATTTAATGCTACCAGTGGATTAAAAGACATCACTGCCCTTGAGCCAATCACTTGGGTCAATTATGAGGATTTAGTGACGGATTATTTAATCATTTCAAATGATCGATTATATAGTAATTCACAAGGCAATAATTTTGTCCAACAATACGCAAATTATAGAGCATCTGAAAGTGGAGGAAGCTTTACTCCTGCCATCATTAATGTTAGAAATTTGTACAACCAATACAGCTATGGTATTAATCGCCATCCGCTTTCTGTTAGAAATTTCATCCAACAGATGCAACCACGTTGGCCCGATTTAAAATATATTTTTATTATTGGAAAAGGAAGAGAATACTCGGCTGCCAGAGATAGCACCGATATGCGAACTGCTTATGGTGATTTCTTTGTTCCAACTTTCGGATACCCGGGTAGTGACAATTTGCTAGTTGCAGAAAAAGACAAAGAATATCCGATGGCTCCCATTGGAAGAATTGCGGTGACCGATCCCGATCAAATTCAAATCTATCTCACCAAAATGATTGAGTTAGAAGATAATCAGCAAAATAGTCAACAAACAATAGCCGAACGAGATTGGATGAAACAAATCCTTCACCTCGGAGGAGGAGGAAATAATTCAGAACGAGCAAGTATCCAACAGAGTTTGCGAGGGCTAGAAGACATCATTGAAAACAATAAATATGGCGCCAATGTAAACTCTGTATTCAAGGCCAATTCAGATGTTATTGCAAATGTAGAATCAGATGCTATTTTCGATCGAATAAATGAGGGCGTATCTATGTTGACCTTTTTTGGGCACTCTGGAGTTGGAACTTTTGACTTCAATATTGACAATCCATTAAACTATGACAATAAAGGTAAATATCCCGTTATGTTTTCTTTAGGATGTTATTCTGGAAATATTCATACTTCTCAATTTGGGATTAGTGAAAAATTTGTTTTTGGAAATCCAGATCAAGGAGCCATTGCAATGGGTGCAACTACTGGTTTAGGATTTATTTCAGCTTTAAATAGTTTTCAAAGATACCTATACTCGGCCTTAGGGACAAATAATTTTGGAGAAGGGATCGGAGATGCCGCGCTAACTGCCATCAGACAATTTGATCAAATCAGTAGTTCCGCTTTCAGGACACTCGCGCACCAATTTACTTTACAAGGTGATCCTGCCTTTAAGTTGAGCGTTAGTCCTGGACCAGATTATGTCATTGATTTTAATTCTGTACAATTTGAACCAGCGACTATCAGTTCTCAAATTGATAGTTTTGATATTATTTTTGACATCATCAACTTAGGATACAGCATCAACGATTCTATCAACGTAGCGATCACACAAATTTTGCCCAATGGCACTACCGTTCCATTACAAGTTTCTAGGTTCCCTACTCCGGGCAATAATGATAATATCAAAATAAAAGTTCCTTCTTTTAAAGAAAATGCTGTTGGGTTAAATCGTTTTCTAATCAGCCTCGATCCAGAGAATGCGATTGAAGAATTACCCGCACCCGATGCGGAGAACAATAACTCGTTAGTAGATGATAATGGAATAGCAGGAGTACAATTATATATTATTGATAATAATGCTAGAATAACTTATCCAACGGAATACGCTATCGTGTCTGCTCCAGAAAATTTCAAGTTAAAGGCCTCTACGACTAATGGAATTCTAAACACGAGAAATTATATCATGGAGATTGATACGACCACTCGTTTTAATAGTCCCGTAAAGGAATCGGCTGTCATCTCTGCGGCCGGAGGAGTGATTGATTGGACACCTTCCACACCGCCCGTTGCAGATCGTGTTTATTATTGGAGAGTGAGTCCTGATAGTATATCTGCCGAAGAAGGCTATAAGTGGTCGAATAGTTCCTTTGTTTATTTACCTGGCTCTTCCCCTGGTTGGAATCAATCACATCATTTTCAGTATAATGAAAGTTTACCTGAAAATCTAAATATAAATGAAGGTGATGAATTTGCATTTAATCTAAATGGCCCAAATATCAGACTATTAAATAAAGCATGGGAGATTCAAAACCCTAGGCCAGCTTTTTATTTTAATTTTGATAGCCCAGCCTCTTCTGTACAACCGTGGCCAACCGCTAATGACGGCGCCATATCGATATGGTATGGTGATGCTATCACTGGTAGAGGACATCTTAATTCGGGGGGAGATTTTGGATCAATTGATGCTACCGGTAAACGAACCTTTACCTTTAAAACGCAAACTGCGGAAGACCGAGCCAAGCTGATGAATTTTATTCAAGATACGATTCCAACTGGAAGTATGATCTTATTATTTACCGCTTTGCGAACAATAACAGATGATTTAAAACCAGAAGAATGGGCCAATGATACAAATACTTATGGCACAAACATTTACGAAATATTAGAAAACCAAGGAGCTACCTTAGTCAATGAACTAGCCAATCGAGGAAGTGTTCCTTATACATTTTTCTACGTAAAAGACAGTGAAGTATTGGCCGAAGGAATTGCTGAAACGTCCGATGGAGAAGTGGACGTCAATGCCTTTCTTCCCGTTGCGACCTCTATCGGTTTTTTAACGACTCCGGCCATTGGTCCTGCTAAAAATTGGGAAAAATTAGAATGGCGTTTGCTCAACGAAAATATCAACGAAGACACTAGTTTTGTTGCTGTCACAGGTATCAGTCCCGATGGAACAGAGACGTTAATTTTTCCAAGAGTAAATGATAGAGATACCATTATTGCTGGTATTGATGCGGCAGCATTTCCTTATTTACGACTTACCTATACCACAGAAGATATCAACACCCGAACGGCTCCAGATTTGGAGTATTTGCGCGTACGGTATGAAGGTTTACCTGACGCAGCCATTAATACTAATTTTGCTTATGAATTCTATAATGATACGATTCAACAAGGCGAACCTATTATCTTTGAAATGGGAATAGAAAATATTACTCAATATGATATGGATAGTTTACTGGTAGAAGTTTCTGTTATTCAAAAACGAAATAACGAAACTACTACTTATCAAAAAAGAATAGCGCCACTCGCTAAAGGAGATTCGCAAGTTGCCAATTTCACAATAGACAGTAAAGATTTAGCTGGATTACAACAGTTTATTTTTGAGATCAACCCAGAAGAAGATCAAGCTGAGCTTTATAAATTTAATAATTTCGCCGTACGAGATTTCTTCGTGAGCGGTGATGTTGAAAATCCGTTATTAGATGTCACTTTTGATGGACACCATATCATGAATGGAGATTTGGTATCAGCCAAACCTATTATTCATATTTCGCTGACGGATGAAAATGAGTTTTTATTACTAAACGATACTAGTAACTATCAATTATTTTTGAAATATCCTGGTGAGTCTATTGCCAGAAATATCACTTTTGATTCGGACTTTATCACTTTTATACCCAGCACTGCTGGTGATGCCACGAATACGTCTCGGATAGAAATGAATCCAACCTTTACGGTGGATGGTCAGTATGAATTGAGTATTAGTTCTTCTGACGTTTCTGGAAATACTTCCGGTAAAATTGACTATCGAGTAATTTTTGAGGTGATTACGAAAACAGCTATTTCTAACCTAATCAATTATCCTAATCCATTTTCTAATTCAACACAGTTTGCTTACACCCTAACGGGTAGTAAGTCGCCTGACTTTTTCAAAATTCAGATATTAACAGTTTCTGGAAAAGTGGTCAGAGAGATTACGCAAGACGAAATCGGTCCTTTAAGAGTCGGTACTCATTTGACAGATTATCGTTGGGACGGTAGCGATGAGTATGGTGGAAGGCTAGCAAATGGCGTTTATCTTTATAGGTTAGTAGCCGAAGAGCAAACGGGAGAAAAGTTAGACAAGCTAAATAATACTGCTGTAAATAGATTTTTCAAACAAGACTTTGGTAAACTAGTTATTTTAAGGTAGTAAACAACTTCGTAGTTTTCTTAAAAAAATGATTCCTTTTCACGAACCTTACATCAACGGATCTGAGACTAACTATTTGACAGATGCTGTCAGACGTCAGTCTTTCTCTGGTGCAGGGCATTATACGCAGGCGTGTGAATCGTTTTTGACCAATTTCACTAAATCTTCTGGTGAAGTGCTCCTAACCTCTTCTTGTACACATGCACTAGAAATGTCTGCGTTACTGCTAGACCTTCAACCAGGTGATGAGATTATCATGCCCTCGTTTACTTTTGTTTCCAGTGCCAATGCCTTTGTATTAAGAGGAGCTAAAATTGTCTTTGTCGATATTCGTCCAGATACCATGAATATTGATGAACAGCTTATTGAAGGGGCTATTACTGCTCGGACAAAAGCTATCTTGGTAATGCATTATGGAGGCGTGGCCTGTGAGATGGATACCATCATGTCTATTGCGACCAAGCATCAACTCAAGGTAATTGAAGATGCCGCTCAATGTATGGATGCTTGGTATAAAGGAAAACATCTTGGAACGATTGGAGATTTTGGAACCATCAGTTTTCATGCTTCAAAAAATATTCATTGTGGAGAAGGAGGTGCTTTGCTAGTCAATAACCAAGCTTTCTATGAAAGAGCAGAAATTCTCCGAGAAAAAGGCACGAATAGAAAAGCTTTTCTAAGAGGAGATATTGATAAATATTCTTGGGTTGATATTGGATCTAGTTATCTAATGAGTGACTTATCTGCCGCTTTTTTATTATCACAATTAGAAACAGTTACCTTAGTTACTCAAAAAAGAAAAGCGCTCTGGAACTATTATTATAAAAAATTAGGAGCACATAAATCAACTGAAGGGTTCCATCTTCCTGCCCCGTCAGAAAAGGACCTTCATCATAATGCACACATCTTTTATATTCATACCAATGATCTAGATCAGCGAATTAGATTAATAAAAAAATTAAAAGAAAAAAATATTCAAGCTTATTTCCACTACATTCCTTTGCACAGTTCTGCTTATGGAAAAAAGCATAGTCGCTTTCACGGTGAAGACAAATTCACCACCTCTAAAAGTAATTCCCTTTTAAGACTTCCGCTTTTCTATTCGCTTTCTAAAATTCAAATAGATACTATCGTCGAAGCCATCTACACTAGCCTAGCATCTAATACTGCCAATACTACTTTCCTAAAAAAGGTATGAATAAAAACTTAACCGTTCTTCACTTATTTAATCATTACCTACCACATACCGAAGTATGGGCTTATAATATCATTAAGCATTTACCTGAAACGAATATCCATATTGGAGCCAAAGGTTATTTACGCAATAATTTTTACGATCGAAATTTCACCTTTGTACATAATCCACTGAGTAGCATTTATCAACCTGATAATTTTGAGTATAAAACTACCGTCGAAAAATATACCGCCAAACTTTTAAAAAGCATAACTATTCTTGGAGCAAGCGATATAAAAAAAAGAGTTTTAAGACATATTGAAACGCATAAAATAGATTTGGTACATACGCACTTTGCAGATGTCGGTTGTTTTTATATGGATATATTTCAGGAAAACAATATTCCCTTTGTCACTTCATTTTATGGTTGGGATTATGAACGATTGCCTTTTGTGCAACCAAAGTATAACCAACTTTATAAAGCATTATTTACAAAGGCAACAGGTATTATTTGTGAAGGAAAAAATGGGAAAAATTTATTAACTAAAAAAGGTTGTGAAAATCATAAAGTCCATGTTTGCCGATTGGGAATAGCAACTGAATCTAGTAAAAAAATAAAAAGAACAAAAAACAAAAATCAACTTAAGCTCGTACAAATAGCCTCTTTTACAGAAAAAAAAGGTTATCCTTATACGGTTGCTGCGTTTATTGAAGCACTGAAAACAGCGCCAAATATGACTTTATGTTTGGTTGGAAAATATGAGGAAGATAATATTCGAAAAAAGATAAGAGATCAGGTAGCCACCTTGGGATTAGAAGATAAGATCATTATAAAAGAAGGCATAAATTACGACGAGCTCGCTTCTTTTTTAGGAGATTATGATGTGTTTATTCATCCCAGTTGCCACACGGCTAAAAAAGACTGCGAAGGTGGTGCTCCCATCGTTTTGCTAGATGCGCAAGCCACGGGGATGCCCGTTATCAGCACCCGCCATTGTGATATACCGGAAGAGGTTTTAGAAAATAAAACGGGAATTTTAGTTCCAGAAAAAAACGAGCAAGCACTCGCCAAAGCTATTCTAAAATTTTACAAAATGTCGGACGAGACGTATCAAATATACAGCACGAATGCGGTAACACACGTAGAGGAAAATTTTGATATTGCTAAAAATGCAAAACATTTAAAAGCTGTTTATCAAAAACTATTGTCATAATTTATCCAATGTCAAAAAAGATAATTTTAGTTCATCACCTTTTATCCGCCGCTGCCTTGAATCGGTTGGAATACGTGATTGACTTTATCAATTATCATCCTTTACGACCAGCAGATCTATCATTGACACTCGACACCAAAAACCCCATCACTTCCAATATTTACTACGGGCTACCAAACGCTTCTGATTTTTATATTCCAGATACGCTTCAGTTGTTTAGCCAGCCTGTTAGCGATTCACTGATTCCGCTTGCTTGCGCTCATAACAACCAGACTGTTTATGGAATAGGAAAGAATACGGTTGATTATTTTTATAGGAATAAGGAATTTAGTCTTGATATTTTCTCTACCATTTTTTATCATATCACTCGATACGAAGAAATTTATGCTGACGAATCATTGATAGATTCGTCGGGTTGGATGGATGAGTCGCATCATTTTCTCATCAAAAATAAATTAGCGGAAAGCCCAGTAGTAGATCAATTACTAGTTGCCTTTTTTGAATGTCTAGGAGATTATAAAATCCACCGCCCTACCCAATTTTCCATCTCGCATGATCTAGATATGCTAACTCGCTTTACCTCGCCCTATAAATTTATGGGCTCGTTAGCAGCGACCGTTTGGCGAGGAAAAATGAAAGAAGACTTTATAAAAAACAGCAAACATTATTGGAAAATGCTTCGGGGAGCAGCCAATGATCCATATGATTATTTTGACAAATTATTACGAACCGAATCTAGCTGGACCACTAAGACTTTGTATTTGATGAGTGGTGGAAATACTTCCTACGATAATAAATATCAGATCGATGACCCTAAGATTGCAACCATAATTGAGATGGCGCAAAAGCGTGGCTATCACATTGGTTTACACCCAAGCTATAATGCAGGTTTTGATGAACAAATGCTACGAAAGGAAAAAGGCAAATTGGAAAAAATAGTAGGTAAAAAGGTAAGTGACAATCGTCAACATTGGCTGAGATGGTCATGGGAGGTCACTCCTTTTTTACTAGAAACAACTGCTTTTGAAACAGATTCTTCGATGGGATATAAGCATCATCTAGGATTTAGATGCGGGACTGGATTTGGCTACCGGATGTATAATTTTAAAGAAGAGCGTTCCTTTGGTTGGAAAGAATGTCCGATGAGTTTGATGGATAGTGCTGCACTACATTTTGCGGATGGGAATGGAACAAAGGCGATTGCAGCATTGCAAAATTTCATTCATAAAAATCAATATAATACTGCGATTACCATGAATTTCCACAATAGTAATTTTGATTTATTAACGGAAGAAGGGAATGCATTACGAGCCTATTATGAGCATCAACTAAAAACTAAATAGTTTTTCTTATCTATTTTTCAGTCTAGCTAATGCGAAAGCATACACTTCTTGCAACGTCGTAATCTTTAACAGTTTAGCAATTCCTAGATAAAACCCTCCTCCAATGAAGATTCCTAAAAGCAATTTAATCCCAGGAGAGCAGTTCATTAGCACATAATTATAAAATAGCAGTAAGCATACGGAGAATACGATATTTACAAAAATGATGGGCAATAAATTTTTTAAAAAATCTGCCAATTTCATATTGATGAGTTTTCCTAAAAAGTAGAGATAGGGAAATTGATTAATTAAAACGCCGATTAATATGCCAAAGGCCACGCCATGTATTCCCCAATTTATTCCCAAGATAATCCAAAAAACAGATTGCGTTTTTAAAATGATATCTAATTTAAATTGCAATTTTGTGGCTCCTTGTGAGAGATAAACTGGCTGATAGAATCCACTAATGGACTGAATCAATCCGACCCACGCAAGTATTTGTAATACCGTAATTGAACCTTTCCATTTTTCTCCTAATAAAAAAAGAATAAAAGGCTCACTAAAAATACTGAGGCCGATCATCAGAGGAAAAGTAAAAAAGGCTACAAAACGGATCACCTTAAAAAACATTTCCTTGATCTCTTCATGATTATTTTGAATTTTTGAAAATGAAGGGAATAAAACCTGTGAGACAACACTGGTTATATTTGATAAGGGGAGTAACATGAAAGAATAGCTTTTCTCATAAAAGCCAAGTGGCGCTCCCCCCAAAGAATGACCAATCATTATCTTATCTAAATTTCGAATCAAATAGGAAAAGGTTAATGTTCCTACTCTTGGCAAACTAAATCCAAATAAGTTTTTAACTGCTTGAATTTTAAAAATAAATTTGGGTTTCCAAGAAGAAGCGATATTGAGAAAGACTAATAAAGCAGCAATGGAAACAAGGGATTTTGTCACTAAACTCCAAACTCCAAAACCATTTAGTGCCATCATAACCGCTACCGTTCCTGAAATGAGGATAGCAGGCAATTGGACAAAAAACAGTTTTTTATATTCCAAATTTCGCCATAATAGCGCATAGTGAACAACCGTAAAAGAATCAAGTAAAAAGGTAATGCCAAAAAAATAAGTAATCGGAATTAGGATTTCTTTTTGGTAAAATTTACTAATGAAAGGAGCTGCAAGAATGGCTACTATCGTAAAAAAAATTCCCAAAAAAACATTTACCCAAAAGACGGAGGATAAATCAGTTTCTGTAATTTCTTCTTTTTGTACCAGCGCCTCTCCTAATCCAAAGCTATGAATCACTTTTACAATTCCCAAAATAACCGTCACCATTGCCACCAGACCAAACTCGTGGGGAGTTAGTAACCGAGCAAGTACTACCGCAAAGGCCAAAGAGAAAATCTGAGCAATAACTTTATTGATCAGATTCCACTTAATACCTTGGATGGTATCAGATTTTAAATTTTTATTTTTAGAGTTCGTAGGCTGCAATCCACTTTTGTATAGGAGTCCCTAAAGAGTTGTGTAATTCGTAAATATCATCTCGATACCGTTCTTTCAACGCTTCTTTTACTTTTTCTGGCATCGCTATTTTAGCACCACTATTAATTTTTTTATTCAAAGGATAGCCAATAAAACTTTCAGGGATTTCTATTTTTAAAAATTTGAAGACTTCTTCTAAGAATGCTTGCGGAGTAGCACGAAGATCATCGTGATAAACAATTTTTATCTGTTCCGCTGGATAGACCGATCGCCAATTTTTTAAAATCTGAGGATAATTACCTTTGATAACAGACAATGGATTTTTGAAATGACGCAACCAATCATCTAAGGTAATCTCATCAGGATTTCTATGATGGATCTTCACATAACTCATGATAGCATGAGACCATGCCCGTTCAATGGGATTTCGAAGGATCATGATAGATTTTAGATGGGGAAGAATTTGGGCGAGGTATTCAATTTTCCATTTTGCTAAGATACCGTAATCTGGATTTATTTCTCCTCGCAAACGTTGTTCTTTTCCTTCAAAAGCAGCTTGATATTCTTTTAAAGGATTTCCAAATTTATCACTAAAAAAATTTAATTGTCTTTCTGGTGGTAAAAAAATTTTTGGATGGCAAATTAGGTTTTCATGGAGCCAGGTAGTCCCTCCTTTTTGAGCACCAATTCCAAAAAAATGGGGTAAGGTGTTTTTATCTGGAATATTCCTACCATGATATTGCAGGAATTTCTCTGAACTTTTCATCAACAGATTCAGAGAGGTTATAATTTTACTCATGAAGTTGTTTAATAATATCTAGGGTAATTTCCTTCCAACAAAAATGGTAATATCGTCCTCTAATTCCTTATAGGCGGCTACTGCTTCCAAATTAATCCAAGGGAGTAATGCTTTGTATTGCTGAGCCGAACGATTGGTCCACCGATTATGATTGGTATAAGCTGAGGTATTTTCCACTAAACAAATGCCCCCATCACTTTTCAACACCCTGCTTAGTTCTTTTAAAGCAAAACCAATATCACTATCCGGAATTCCTCCTAAGACCAAACAAATAAAAATGATATCTATCGTGTTATCTTCTAAAGGTAAGATTCCATTCTTTAATTTTAAATAAGATATATGCTCCGCTTTAGGTGCCATATCTAAAAAACGCTGAATAGGATCGACGCCAACGACCTTCCCTTCCGTTAACTTTTGAAGACCAACCGTAAATCTTCCGACCCCACATCCATAATCTAACACAACATCATTCTGTCGAATTATCTTTCTTAGATGGGGAAAGATAGCAGCTATTTGTTTTTTCCTAAAACTTTGCTCCTCTTCTTCTTTTATAGCAAGATTTAATACGGCTCTTGCGCCGTACCGTTTGCTTCGGCTTTCCCAATATTCCAGAGGAGAAATTTTATTTTCAGATTTTAGAATTCTAAATAACCTACTTTTTATTTTCCGTAGAAAATTCATTCTCACTCAACATATTTATAAAAACAAATCTCCTTTCACTTCTCTAATTTGCTTTGTCAACACTTTAATTTCCTGCTCTTTTGATTTTGGATAAATCATCAAAACATCGTCTTCGTCCACGATAATATAATTATCCAAATCACGGAGAACGACTAGTTTGTCTTTAGGCATCCGTACTAGACAATTGGTTACATCGTCCAAGAATATATTATCGGCTTGCAAGAGGTTCCCTTGTTCGTCACGATCTCCTTCGGCATGTAAGGAAGCCCAAGTACCAAGATCTGACCAGCCAAAATCAACGGGAATGGTATAGATATTATCCGCATTTTCCATAATGGCATAATCAACGGAAATACTGGGAGTAGTTGGATACATTTTATTGATAAAACTTTGCTCTGTATCTGTATTATAATCAGTGTCTCCTTGGCTCAGTATTTTATATATTTCGTTAGAATATTTTTCGAAGGCAGCCAGAATACTTTTAGTACGCCAGATAAAAATTCCAGCATTCCAAAGATAATCTCCGCTATTGACAAATTCCTTGGCTTTTGCTAGCTGCGGCTTTTCGGTAAATTTGATGACTTTGTGAACACCACCAATATTATCATTTTGGTGTGGTGTTTCCACAAATTCTTGCACATAGTTAATATAGCCGTATCCCGTATCAGGACGAGAAGGGCGAATTCCTAAAGTTAAAAGGGCATCTTCTTTTCCCGTAAAATTCAACGCCTTCTCTAGTGCTTCAACGAAGATATCTTCTTTTAAAACGATATGGTCCGAAGGTGCAACGATAAAGTTTGCATCGGGATTTAGGTTGTGTAACTTAAAGGCAGTATAAGCCACACAAGGCCCCGTGTTATTTCTTGAAGGCTCACAAAGTACCTGATTGTCCGATAATTCTGGGAGATGCTCTAAGACCAGGCCTTTGTACATCTCGTTGGTAACAATAAAAATGTTTTCGGCAGGACAAAGATTTAGAAAACGTTCAAAGGTTAATCGAATCAAGGATTTTCCAACACCTAAAATGTCTAAAAATTGTTTAGGTCGTGCGGTACGGCTTGCTGGCCAAAAACGAGATCCAATGCCTCCAGCCATAATGGCTACATATGTATTTTTTTTGTTCATTTTATGTTAGTTACAATTCTATTCTAGATGATTATACGATTTAATTGGGGGTGGGTTTCAAAAATTACTATTGGTGGACAATGGGCTTACGATGGTTTTACGATTGGCTCTCTTTTAGCGCGTGGCGTGGGATTTTTCATTTGGCAGAAATTAACGTCGCGGTCTTGGACCTTATCATCCATTTTTTTTCCGATAGTTGATAAAATTTTGAAGACGAACACTTAGGTCGATGCAGTCGCGGTCGAGTTCTTCTGTTAGGTAGCCAATCCTGAAGCTGATAATAATTTGAGTATGGAGTTCTGCTAAAGAAGCAGTGGCGTAATTGAAGAAAGATAATCTCTGTTTTAAGGTATTCCGAGTTTCGCCTTCGGCAATATTTGAGGGAACCGAAACAGCTGATCTTTGTAGTTGATCCTTTAATCCAAAATCTTTGTTTATGGGGCCTTCCATTTGAGTATAATGGTAAACCTTGACGCACAAGTCCATTGCGTTTTGCCAAATTTTCAATTCTTTAAAGTTTCTCATAATTATTATTGATATTACTGAAAAAATCAAAAAATATCAAGTGACATTGAAAACTTATCCTCCCCTCTCTTAACTAGCATGAGTTAGACTACCCTATTGCCCATTCCGCTTCCTTCACTGCTTCGTAAACCATTCCCACTCCTTCTTCCAAGGAAATATTCGGTTCCCAACCTAGTGCTTTTAGTTTTTCAATAGTCATTAGTTTACGAGGAGTTCCGTCGGGCTTGGTTAGATCATGTTCGATTTTTCCTTCGTAGCCAACGATTTTTTTGATGAGTTGTGCTAGTTCGAGGATAGAGACATCCGTTCCGGTTCCGATATTTACCAACCCTTCTTCACTGTAGTTTTGCATTAGAAAATAGCAGGCATCCGCGAGGTCATCTACGTGGAGAAATTCTCGTTTAGGATTTCCAGTCCCCCACATGATTACGCTAGGTTTATTTTCTCTTTTTGCTTCGATAAATTTACGCATCAAAGCTGGCAGTACGTGTGATTTTTCTAAATCATAATTATCATTTGGACCATAGAGATTGGTCGGCATGACGGAAATAAAATCACTGCCGTATTGTGCTCGGTAAGCATCGCACAATTTAATACCTGCAATTTTTGCAATAGCGTAAGGTTCGTTAGTAGGTTCTAATGGCCCTGTCAACAAATAATCTTCGCGAAGTGGTTGCGGAGCAAGCTTGGGATAGATGCAAGAGGAACCGAGGAACATTAATTTTTTAACCTTATTAACATGAGCCGCATGAATCACGTTATTTTGAATCATCAGGTTGTCATAGATAAATTCTCCACGGTACGTATTATTGGCTAGAATGCCTCCTACTTTGGCTGCAGCCAAAAAAACATAATCTGGTTTTTCGGTAGCAAAAAACGCATGGACGGCCGCTTGGTTGCGCAGGTCGAGCTCACGAGAAGTACGCGTAATAAAATTTGTAAATCCTTCCGTTTTTAATCTTCGCTGTATGGCGGATCCAACCATTCCCCGGTGGCCGGCGATATAAATAGTAGCATCTTTATTCATGATTTTTTCACCCTTTTGGATCGCATCGCTTTCTTTTTATCGACACCTTGATTAGCTATAAATTTTTCATAGATTTTCGTTTCTCTTCCGTAAATAGCGACTTTTCCTTCTTCATTACTGTGAACGCCCCAGCCATATCTTTTTGTCAAAGGAGATGCTCGAAAACAAGGTTGTCCTTTGGAGAAAAAATGTTCCCGCGCCGCTTCCATTTCATCCTCTGGAATTTCTTTTCTAAAAGCAAAAACAGAAAAGAAAATATCATCAGAAGTGTATTGATATGGGTTTTCCCAAAGCATCTCGAACTGGAGATTAGCGACCGTTTTCTTTTCTCCTTTGATGGGTGGCATTTCTCCTTGTCCTGCTGGACAATCTTCAGCTACTTCTATGAATGCGTTGAAATAATTTGTAGAATGCATTTGTTATTATTTTTAGACCACGCTAACCTGTCCCTCTACTAAAACATATTTTTGCTGACTCTCAGGACAAGTCGCTTTTCCATTTTCATCAAATGCTAACCGATGACCATATTGACTCATCCAACCAATTTGTTTTCCAGGATTGCCTACCACCAAGGCATAAGGCTCAACTGATTTTGTGATAACTGTCCCAGCTCCGATAAAAGCATATTCACCAATATCATTCCCACAGACAATAGTCGCATTGGCTCCGATAGTAGCCCCTTTGCCTACGTGGGTTTTGTCATATTCTCCACGACGATTAATAACGCTTCGTGGATTTTTTATGTTGGTAAAAACCATAGATGGGCCAAGAAATACATCGTCTGCACAAGTAATACCAGCATACAGAGAAACATTATTTTGTACTTTGACATTACTGCCTAGTACAACACCAGAAGCAATAAAAACGTTTTGACCGATATTAGCATTCTGACCGATTACTGCTTCGGGCATGATATGGGTATAGTGCCAGATCTTAGTGCCTGCCCCGATCGTAACAGGTTGGTCGACAGTAGCAGTTTCGTGGATAAAAAAAGACATTTTTTTATGGATAGACTTTATCTAATTTATGAGACTGTTTCAAATTCTGTGTTTTTCAACCTCAACCTCAAAAACAATTTCAAAACCTGGTCTCCGGCAGGGTTCTTTTTGAATGCACTTTCAGTCGGACAGGGTTTCAAATTTATCGTCCAAAATCATCTTGGACTCTAACGATATCGTCTTCGTCTGATGGATTATTAGGATCGACGTGTTGCCAGATTTCAGCAATGATTCCGACGTTATCTAGACCTACTAAGCGATGGCGTTCACCACATGCTAGGACCACATTTTCTCCAACGACCATAATTTCCAATTCTTTTTGTTCATCAGTTTCGCTACGAATGACACCAGATTCCCCGTCGATCAACTTCCAAACCTCGGAACGTCGATGGTGATATTGCCAAGATAATCGTTTACCAGGAAGAACAACCAATATTTTTGGACTGACTCGCCCGCCTTTGGTAAGTTGTTTTACATCTTCATCCGGATAGTAAGTTTTACAGAATTTTTCAGACTGCTCCTCGTCAATAACGAAAAAACCGCCCCAGGGACGGTTAAAGTCAGTCCGTTCGAAGGTAAAACCTAGATCGGTGAGTTCAGTTTCGATATTTTTAAAAACCGGGTTTAGGATTTTTTCCATTTTATAAAAAGGTATTTTTTAAGAAAAACCATATATAATTTATAATGTTGCAAAAACAAACCCATTTTTAAAGAACGAGTGAATAAATTCCAAGATTTTTGAGGATTATTATGACTAGCCGCCATAATGGCATAGTGTAAAATTTTGCCGATTAAGCATATTTTTTCTGTTTTAGGGGTGATAAATGGCTGAATCTCACTAGAATGATTAGCGAATATATCTCGAATTGCCGCCAAATTTAGGGTCAATCTTTCCTCTATTTTCCTATTATTACTAAAAATTTTGCGGGTACCCATCGCTGGGTGCTGTACGTATACATAGTTTCGAGCATTTAGCTGTACTACTGGGTACTTAGCAAATAATCTAAGGATTAAATGGGTATCCTGCCAATGAGGGAAATCTGCAAAATTATTTTCTAATAAATAATCTCTAGGGATACAAAGGCTCCAAACACCACACATCTCTCGTAAGGCAAACTGAAAGGGATGCTGATCTGCGGTGATTAATTTGCCTGGTTTTATATGATTATTGGTAATAAAATGATAATCGAATCCAGTACGAAAAATTGCGTCTGGAGCAGTAGGAATGATATTTTTAAAATCACTCAGAAACGATTTTTTTAAAAGATCATCGTCATCTAAGAAACAAATATACTTTCCTTCTGCATTTTCAATACCTTTGTTACGAGCTTTACTACGTTCGGATTTTTGCTGATAAAAATACTTAATCCGGGGATCATCTAGCTTTGAAACTACCTCGGCGGTATGATCGGTAGAGGCATCGTCAATGATAACTAATTCCCAGTCTGTGCAAATCTGGGCTTGTACACTCCGAACGGCTTTTTCTAATAAATCCGCACGGTTGTAAGTAGGTACAATAATAGAGAATAAAGGATGGCCTATCTTAATAGTCAATTTTTCACAAAGAGATGGAAGAAAAAATAAAAATTGGATTGGTTGAAACTGCCCTACATGTAGAGGTACTGAGAAATTATGCGCTCGTTTTTTCTAGTCTAAATATTGAAGTACATATGGTACTTAAGTCTTCCGCTAATAACTTGATGGATTCATTACCCAATCAACCAAATATCTATCCGTATTATTTAGACAAGGATGCTGACCTGATCGATACTTTAAATCAATGTACGATCATTATTTTTACTACTTTTAATCAAAGCATTGTACCTTTCCTTGAAATTCCAGTGCCAAAATATGCAGTCATACATGCTTTCCATCAACATTTTGCTCCATGGAAAAATTATGATTTCTACGTTAGACCTTTACACTCTTTTTGGAATCTTATTCGTAGTTCTATTTCGAAGACTCCTGCCCTAGGAACCATGGATGGATTTATCGCAGGAGCTCCAACTGTTTTTGAATATTTAAAGGAGCAGCCTTATTTTCAAAAATACCGTTTTTATGATTTCCCATTTTATGTAAATGAATCATCAACGTCGAGGAAAATTTTAAAAAATGATACTTTTAAAATCGTAATTCCTGGCTCGATACATCCTGCTAATCGGGATTATCAGATGGTTTATTCTATTTTGAAAAAGCTTGAAAGATCTGATCGACGAGTAGAGGTAACTTTAGCAGGAAGACCATCCGGGCGGCGGGGCAAAAATATCATAAAAAAGATGCAGGCCCTTGAAATTAAACATATCAGTATATCATGTTTTGACAATTATTTACCTGCCGAGACTTATCAACAAATACTGCGTCAAGCAGATATATTACTCTGCCCTATTCCACCAACCATTATCAGTGGATTTACCATTGAGAAAAATAGTTATTCGCACGTTTCAGGTAATATCAATGACTTTGTAAATAATGGTAAACCCGTCATCCTGCCCGTTTATTATCAGCTAGAACCAAGTTTAGAACCGGCGGTACTTAGATATGAAAATCAAGCGGAATTAAAAATATTGATGGAAAACTTAATTGCAGGATCTCAGTCTCTTCCGGACACCTCAAACATTTTCGTTCCTTTCGGACTACCCGCAAGAAAGCATCATTTTAGAAAAGAATTAGACCGTCTATTAAATACCTAATCTTACTCGTATTCATTTTTCACGTTGAATCCAGCCTCTTTTAAAAGTTGATCGCGCTTAAACAATTCAACATCAGCAGCCACCATTTCGCTACAAAGGGATTCCAAGTTATATTTGGGTTTCCAGTTTAGTTTTTGTCGTGCTTTGGAAGCATCTCCGATCAAAAGTTCCACTTCTGTAGGTCGATAATACGCTGGATCTACTGCCACAACCTCTTGTCCTACTTGAGCCTTATATTCCGGTTTTGAGGCAGACTTGATGATAGCCACTTCTTGTTCATCCTTTCCTTTAAATTCGAGTTCTACCCCAATTTCTTTGAAAGACATGCGTACAAAATCACGCACACTAGTCGTCACTCCAGTAGCGATCACCCAATCTTCAGGTTTATCTTGTTGTAGAATTTTCCACATACATTCCACATAATCTTTTGCATGTCCCCAATCTCGTTTTGCATCCATATTTCCGAGGTAAAGTTTATCTTGCAATCCGAGTGCTATTTTAGCGACGGCACGGGTAATTTTTCTTGTAACAAAAGTTTCACCTCTTAAAGGAGATTCATGGTTAAACAATATTCCGTTGCAAGCAAACATATCGTAAGCTTCTCGGTAATTGACGGTGATCCAGTAAGCGTACATTTTTGCAACAGCATAAGGAGAGCGAGGATAAAAAGGTGTCGTTTCTTTTTGTGGTACTTCTTGTACCAATCCATATAATTCAGAAGTAGAAGCTTGGTATATTTTGGTTTTTTTAGCTAATCCTAACAAGCGAACTGCTTCCAAAATTCGTAAAGTTCCTACGCCATCGACGTCTGCGGTGTATTCAGGTGCATCGAAGCTTACCTTTACATGCGACATAGCGCCGAGGTTATAAATTTCGTCTGGTTGTACTTCTTGAATGATTCGAATCAGGTTGGTAGAATCCGTAAGGTCTCCATAATGAAGGATAAAATTTCGATTATCTACATGAGGATCCTGATACAGGTGGTCGATACGTTGCGTATTAAAAGAAGAAGCACGACGTTTGATTCCGTGGACTATGTATCCTTTAGAGAGGAGGAGTTCAGAGAGGTAGGCTCCATCTTGCCCTGTGATGCCAGTGATGAGGGCTTTTTTGTTATTCATAATAGAAAATAAAAAGTTTGTTTTTGAGCGTTTACAAAAGTATTTGGAGATGAATGTTGTATGATTGGAAAAGAAAGTCTTAATTTGTCATCGCTACGTATCAAAAATTCATGACAAACAAACAACTATACCGTGAATATTGCCAAAAATTTGAGGCATTACCTATCTTTTTTTATGATTGGTGGCTTGATAGTGCTTGTGGAGTGAATAATTGGGATGTTGCTTTATGTATGGATAAAAACAATATTATTCGAGGCGTATGGCCTTATTATATTAAACATGTTTATGGGTTAAAGATATCAAAACATCCACAGTTGACTCCTTTTTTAGGAATATATATGGATTATCCAGATCATCTAAAGACTGCGAATCGTCGATACAGTTTTGAACATAAAACGATATATCGACTGGTAGAACAGATGCCTCCCTTCATCTATTTTCGTCAAAATTTCATCCCAGAATTCAATAACTGGCAGTCTTTATACTGGAAAGAATATTATCAAACTTCCTACTATACCCACCAAATAGATTTAAGTCAAGATTTAGCTTTGTTATATAATAATGTTAGTTCGAAACGAAGGTGGGAAATCAAAAAAGCACAAAAAATTCACAGCGTAATCGAGTCAGATGATATTGCAAAGCTTTATGAGTTGAGTAATAATACATTTAAGAAAAAGAAAATTACAACACCTTATGATTATCAAACACTAAAAAAACTTGACCAAGAATTAAAGAAGCGAAAATTAAGAAAGATTCTTTTTTGTATAAACGACGCGCAAGAAGTATTAGCAGGTGTCTATCTTGTTAAAGATAGTAAGAAGGCTTATTATCTATTAGGTGGAATTGATCACGATATCTCTGGGTCTTACCCTATGTCTCTTTTATTTTGGGAGACGATCAAACGAATGAAAGAAGAGGTAGCTTTGTTCGACTTTGAAGGTTCAATGCCTAGTAAAATCGAGCTTGTTTTTAGAGAATTTGGAGGCATAAAGAAATCGATTTATGTTATTTCAAAGACAAGAAATAGATTCGTCGATATTGCCTATTCGCTTTTAAAAGGTAGAAGGTTGCTTTAGTTTATGTTCTCCCATTTGGACCGAAAGGCTGCTATTTCTTGTGGGGTGTAAAAGTGTTGACAATATCTTGATTGGTACATTAAATCAAGATATTGAGGAGCGGGTGTAAATTCTTCTCTAAAGTTTTGATAAAGATCAGCGTACCAATAATTTTTGCTTGAATTGGCATTTAGTAAACTAAAAGATGCTAAATCAAGAAAATCTTTAATGACTGGTTCTAGGGTATTTAGTTTTTCTAATTTTAAAATTAAAACATCAAATTTTTCGCTTGTAATCCTAGCATATCCTTTTTCTTGATCGAAAGGATGCTTATATACATCAAGGTTTAGCACATCATTAAATTCTTCTTCAAACCAATTAAGGGGTCCCTCATGATTAATTTGCTCTTCGAATCCAATTTTAATTATTTCATTTCGGGAAGCTCTATTTCCTTTGAGATTTCGGCTATCATTCGGTCCGAGCGTATGATAAAGCAGTCTTTCAAGTGCGAAAAAAGCTAAGGAGAGGTTCCGAGCCAATGGATCGCGAACGAGGGTAATTATTTTTATTTTATGTTTTAAGCGAGCAAGACAACCTTTGGTATATTGTTTACGAAGGTTACCTAGAAGATCAGATGTTGTATTAGAAAAAAAATTTTGCTGATCTCCACTAAAATAATGCTTACTTGATACGGATAGCCCTACTGACTCTAGACTGTAGGATATACTGTTGGAACCAGCTTTTCCCATCGTATAAAGAAACACATCCTTTTCAAATAAGGCATTAATTTTATCATATTCTTGAAGAATTTTTGATATCATTAACTACCAAGTATCATGACCGAATTTATTCAAGGTTGCTTTATATTTATCCCATTCGCCGATATCTGACCAGGCGCCTTCACTGACTGGAAACACTCCTACTCTACCTTCTCTTTTCATCACTTTATCAATTAGATCTGTAATGTGAAAAAATTCATTTTTGGGAATCTCATTAATCAAATGCGGTTCCAAAATATACATTCCAGCATTGATATAAAAAGTAAAGGTGGGTTTTTCCTTCATAGATTTTACTAATCCGCCTTCTCCTGTTTCGATAGTGCCATAAGGAATATTAAAGTTTTTGATGACGGAGACGAGTGTAATCTCATTTTTATTTGCTTGGTGATATTCTAATATATCCCGATAATCTTGATCAATAATAATATCACAGTTGGAGACAAAAAAGGTCGTCGTGATTTCATTATTAAGCAAGTGTAAACTGCCCGCGGTACCCAATGGTTTATCTTCTATAAAGTGGCTAATATTGACATCCAAATTATTTTTTTCATCAAAATAATTTCGGATCATATCTGCTTTGTAGTTAACAGAAAGATAGAAATCCTGCGATCCCAACTCTTTAAACCGTTCGATGATTACCTCTAAAATAGTTTGATCACCCAGCGGAATAAGCGGCTTAGGAATGATATTGGTCAGTGGACGAAGTCTTGTTCCAAAGCCACCAGCCATGATGACGACGGGAATATCTTTTTTCTCTTTTTCTCCCTGTCGTTCTTCTTCAAAAACTTCATCCCAAAATAAGACATCTACTAATTTATCCTCTTTATCCAGAACCGGCATAAACTCGGTTCGAAGCTGGAGCATCATTTTCTTTATCTCCGTTTCAGATTGGTGGTCCTGAGCTACGGTAATATTTTTTCTCAGAATATTACCAACGGGAACACTAAAATCTTGACTTTTGATAAGAGATCGTTGAATATCGCCGATACTCACTAACCCAACAAATTTTTCTTTTTTCATGACTAAAAAAAGTTTTTTCTCTAGGTCATCCATGCGTTTTATCGCATTAAGGATCGTTTCTTCAGGGTCAATAATAATATCGGCGATTTTCTTATTTTTCACTTAACTTTTGTTTTTATTATCATAAAATGATTCGTGCAATTCGGTATTAGCATCAAGATAATCATTATACCATTTTACCGTTTTTTCCAATCCGGTTTTCCAGTCTACCTTAGCCTCGTATCCAAGTTCCTTGGTCGCTTTGGTGATATCAGGACATCTTCTCGCCACAGATCCTGGATAAGTTGGCGCATAAACATATTCGTCTTTAAATCCTAAGAGTTCTCCAGTATACTTTACTAATTCTTCGATGGTAATTTCTTCCATACTTCCGATGTGGTATACTTCACCGTTTCCACCTTTTTCCATAGTCAAGACTGTTCCTTCCACTGCGTCATCAATATAATTGAAAGACCGTGTTTGATCGTGACCATAAAGTTTGAAAGGATTCTCATTGTTTCTAAAACGTTGAACGATGTGAGGGATGACGTGCTTAAAGCCCATTCTTGGACCAAACACGTTATGATAACGTACGATGGAACATTCAAACCCTAACTGACGAGAATAATTAATAAACCCTGACTCTCCTAACATTTTAGTTACGGCATAGGTGAATCGTGGATGACCGATATCTTGAATCGTTAAGGGAACTGATTCTGGCGTCGGAATAGCGTAGTCAAATGCTTCAATGGCTCCAGCATAACATTCACTAGTGGAAGTAAATAATACCTTCCCACATTTGCTATGTCTCAACCACTCTAGTGTGTTGTAAATTAATGCCGTATTTATACGAATAATTTCGTGTGGCATTTTATTAACATAATCTACTCCTACCACAGAGGCAAGCATATAAACATAGTCATAATCTTTTGCCAATTGCTCGAAGGCGTTCGGCTGGGTAAAATCTCCTTTGAAGATTTGTATGTTATGTTTATCAACTAGTTGCTGCAGTAATTCATCAATTTTACCACCGGCTCTAAAAAAGTTGTCGGCGATTGAGATATCATAAGTTCCTTTATTTCCCAAGAATTTAGCGATGTTAAAGCCGATAAAACCAGCTCCACCTAATAATAAGACTTTCTTATTCATGTTTATTTCAATTAAATAATTATAAAATTTAAAATTTTGTTACCCCTTAATAAGGTAAAATGCTTTATCAAAAGCGGCAATAAACTATTTATATATTACCTCTTCCTAAGACCTTGATTGTCCCTAAACCATTTTTCATTTTTTGAATATTCTCATCTGAGAATACACCTATTGGATCAAATAAAAAGATATTTTCTTGTGTCGCTACCTTATTCACGAGAGCGGAAGAATTTCTGTAAATTTTGTGTCCAGTACCAATTACAATAAAGTCAATATCTTCTTTATCCAATATTTTATCGAAAGAGGTTTCAATCTCTAATCGTTTTTCTTCCCAGTAAGAAACAAGGGGATCATGTAAAATAATTTCACAACCTTCCTTGTTCAAGTAATTATAAAATGGTTCGACAGGTGTATATCGTGTATCAAAAACATCAGGAGCGTAAGCTACCCCTAGGATTAATACTTTCTTTCCTGCTAATTTTCCACCAAATTTTTTAGCAAAAAACTCAAAAGCATACAAAGGTAACTTATCGTTCGTTTTTACAGCTTCCTCACTCATTCCTAAAGGTGCACCAGCAAATAAATTTTGACGAGCCCAAGAAGCGAGGAGAGGATCTTTTGGAAGGCAATAGCCACCTACTCCAATACCTGGTAGCATAATATTTTTATGGGTAGGTCTCATTCTTATCGCATGGACAACCTCAAAAATATCTGCTCCTGCTTCCTCTGCAAATCTAGACCATTCCGTAATAAATGCAATATTCATGGCACGATATGAATTTTCTAAAACTTTTGCTATTTCTGTTGAATTAGTGTTAGAAAGTTTGGTCAAAGGATATTCTTTCGTACTAATTACCGTCCTTAAAAAAGTCTCTGTCGCTACCTCACTTTTAGGATCAATTCCAGAAAAAACCCGGTAAAAATTCTGAATAGAATCGATATAGTTAGGTCCAGGCATCACTCGCTCGTAGGAGTGTCCCAATTTAAAAGCATCAGATTTTAGGTTTCGTTTTTCTAGCGCTTCGGTAATTATAGGCTGCACTACTTTTTGGCAAGTTCCTGGAGGAACTGTTGTTTCAACGATGATCAAAACATCTTCTTTACAATTTTCACCAATAGTTGACATTGCCTTTTTAAAAGGTCCTAAATCTACGTCAAACCCTTCGAGGTCTTTTTCAAAATTACTTTGCTTTTGTACATCCAAGTTTATATCCACGATAATAGTATCGGCCTTTGAATAAGCATAAGGATCGTAGGTCGCTAAAAAATTTCCTTTCTCTTTTGCCTGATTAAAAAAGAGTTCTATCTTTTTATCAGAAGCAACAATTGGACAATGTCCGTCATTAATGGATTTTATTTTCCAGTAAGTATTGGGTCTTGGTAAGTCTATTCCTATTACGGCGTAGTCTCCGTTAATTGCATTAGCACAGACTAAAGACATAGCCGTTCCCACAAACCCTAACCCCTGAACGACAATAATAGGCTTATCTTTATTTTTTAAGACAAAATCATCAATAGCTTTACTATGATCTAGGTTAGTAGGTATAGCATGTTTTTCGCCTGTTAAGGGGTTTAGTGAAAATACTTGTTCTGTTACCATGATTAAAAATTTCTTTTTGGAAGTGTTTTAAATATTTTTTGTGAGAAATCGCCTTTGGGATAAACGATAGCCAATCCAGTCAATATAATCATCATAAAATCAACATAAAAAGATTGGTTTTTACGGTACCATAGTTCTAGCTCCCCTTTATAAGGAGCAATTACATTTTGGTAAAATTCTACCGGATCACGATCTGTGGCACTGGACACCACTAATTCTTCATCTCTAAAAATTAAAGAACCGATGCCAGTGATGCCTGGTTTTACGTCGTAAATTTTTTCTTGTACGTGTGGTGGATAAGCGTCGAAGTCTTCTTGCATTAAGGGTCGAGGGCCAACGATACTCATATCTCCGTTCAGTACATTAATAATTTGTGGTAGTTCGTTGACCTTGGTGATCCGTAGGTATTTACCAATCGGCGTAACTCTAGGATCATCCTTAATCGTAACACTACCCGTCAGCAAGCTAGGGCTATCCTTGAGCATGGTAGCGAACTTGTAGATACGGAATTTTTTATTTTTATATCCTAAACGATCTTGAAAATAAA
Organism: uncultured Saprospiraceae bacterium; assembly: GCA_937928405.1. Classification (GTDB taxonomy): domain Bacteria; phylum Bacteroidota; class Bacteroidia; order Chitinophagales; family Saprospiraceae; genus JALZUU01. The sequence goes on along the minus strand of CALFWZ010000005.1, from coordinate 23,954 downwards.
ATACGTATCCTTCTGCGGTTAGTCGCAATCCAATACTGATGGGTATCAATAAAGGGGAACAAAGGATTAAGACGACTAAGGACAAAAAGATATCGCCTGCTCTTTTTATTATTTTAAACATGTTGAATAATATCTTTAATGTTATCAACCACTCTATCTATTTCTTCGTTTGTAATACTAGTAGAACTAGGAATACTAATCCCTGACATATGTAATGCGGAAGAGTTGTCATGATCATTAATATAATGACAATTTTTATGCATGGGCAATTGATTCATCGGTGTCCAAAACGGACGACAGATTATTTTTCTTTTGTTCAATTCTTGAATAAGAAGCGGGCGGTGTTTTGTACGAATCGTAAATAACCAACCATTGGTCGTTACATCATCTGATTGTTCCTGGAAGCTGATGTCGGCAAATCCACCTAATTTATCTTTATACAACTGGACAACCTCTTTTTTTCTGACAATAAATTCTGGTAGTTGTTCCATTTGTGCTACTCCTATTGCAGCCAAAACGTTTACTAATCTATAGTTATAGCCCACCTGATCGTGAAAATATTCCAAAGGATCCGTTTTAGCAGTGGTAGTAAGGTGTTTGGCTTTTTTAGCAAGCTCTTCGTTATCGGTAATGATCATTCCTCCTCCACCAGTAGAAATAATTTTATTACCATTAAAGCTCACGGTTCCTAAAGTACCAAATCTTCCAGCGTGTTTTCCTTTATAGGTAGAACCCAATGCCTCAGTGGAGTCTTCGATAACTACTAAATCATATTTTTCAGCTATTGCAAGGAAACGATCCATGTCACAAATATTTCCTAAAACGTGTACCGGCATAATCGCTCGAATCACTTTACCTGTTTTTTTATAGACTAGATTTCCATCTTTAGCCGTTGTTTCTTCCGCTAGGAATTTTTCTAAAATATCTAAATCCATTTGCCAATCAGTAAGATTGGTATCGATGAGGATGGGTTCTGCACCCGTGTACCAAACAGAATTAGCGGTTGCTACGAAAGTAATATTTGGAATAATGACGTGGTCTTCGGGACCTACTCCCACCATATTTAGACAGATATGTAAAGCCGCCGTACCATTGACGGTTGCGACCGCAAAACCAGCTCCTGTAAATTCAGCAACTTTCTTTTCAAATTCGGTAACGTAAGCACCTACGGAAGATATCCAACCAGTGTCTAAACAATCTTTCACATACTTCCATTCGTTGCCAGCAAGGGTCGGTACGCTAAGTGGAATCAATTTCTCATTCATATTATTTATAGTTTAATTTTGATAAAAGCGGATCGATATGTTTTTCGATCAGGTCGATTTGTTGTTGATCTAATTTTTTCCAGTTCCCTACACTTTTGTTTGAAATTCCCTTAGTCAGATTAGCATCCTGAACCGTTTGGCTAGGCAAATCTAAAAACTTACAAACCTTAATCATCTCTTCTTCTGGATTGTTGACTAAGGTCTCATATTGCAAGGTGAGCAAATTAGCGGAGTTAACTTGTGGCAAGTCCGCCAGGGTATTTTCTACATAATGTTTCCATTGCAGGGCACAAACCTCTAGGATGCTATATTTTTTTACATCCTCATCCATATTTTTATATCTGGGGCCCCAAGATTTTAATTTCTGTTCATCAGAAAACAATCCTTTTACACGATTGGCCAAATAATAATAAAGGATATACGGCATGTCGACTACGGGGACGTATCTAAATTTTTTAAAGCTATAATTAAAATCGAATTTAGCATTCCACCTTAGCCGTGCTGAGGCGGCGACATCTCTGCCATCCCGATAGATAAAGATATATTTAGCGTCGGGAAAAATTTTATTTACGTAAGCTAGCCGTAGAGAGTTGGCGGTTGATTTTTCAACTACCGTGTTTATTTTTAAGGATTTTGCAATTTTTTTAAATTCATTTCTGATGAAAGAGATGATTTTGGGTGTGGCCATTTCTTTGGACAACTCGTCGTCTGGATGATTTAAATTGCCGTGTCTCCAGATGGGATTGATTTCATCACAATCCCAAGTTCCATAACCAGGAATTCTTACTAAGATATCTCTTAACATGTTGGTTCCTGATCTAACAGAGCCAATAATAATAACCGCTTTAGGTTGATTCATTTAGAAGTAAGGATTAATTTTTTTTCCAAATTGGGGAATCGACTTTGAAAGTTTTTTTCTGTGGTCGATAAATAATATTATCTTTAAATAACCACTCTTTTCCTTTTCCAGAATCATCAATAATATTTTCATTAAACCCTAAGAATACATTTCCGTTGGTAATTTGCAGATTAAGGACTCGCTGGTTAAGAATTTTTATGGCATAATCTCCAGTATTTTTGGTATTCAATCCTTCTTTATTCGTAAAAAAATAATTCGCATTTATGAGTACGCCCATTATCTGAAATTCACCTTTGTCAAGTAGAATATAGTTTTGAGGTGGTCTGTACGGTTGGGCAGGCCATTTGATAGATTCGGAACCAAAGCGATTATTAGATATTGTGATATACCCCGTAGGGTTTTTCATTGGTTTAAGATGAATATAAGGGTAATTCGTGTTTAAGACTGATTGAAATTCATTGTTATCAATTAATATCCCATCACCATCAATATAGAGCGGCGATTTTTTGGTCATGTTGAAACGGTTTTTCCGAATAGTTCCTAACAGGATACTTTTTGAGTCAATATAAATACCATATTCACAATTATTAAAATCATTATATTCAATTAGCCAGTTTACATTTCCAAAACTTTTTCTTTTTCCTGCTAGGTCTTTTTCATCAACAATAGCTATGGCCGGTCCTTTTGTGTCCACGAATAAATTATTTTCAAAACGAATCCTGCCTCTAGTTGATCCTTGCAAACGAATTCCCCCTTTCCAAAAATTTATTCCATTGACACCAATAGCAGTATTAATTGCTTTGTTTTGAAAATCAATAGCATAATCTCCTGGTCCATCATAGATAATGGTTGCTCCACCAATGGCATTACATCGAAAAGTTACATTCCTGTTGGAGGGAATAAGTAAAGGTTTAGTAATTCGATAAGTTTTACCTGGTGTCAATACAATTTCTCCTCCTACAAAGACTCCCCAACCTTTAACCCTTCCGAATACGTTTTGAATTTTCCTAATCGGCAGTTTTTCGATGCATTTAAGAAAGGCATTGGTATCATCATGTTTTCCATCTCCAACGGCACCATAGGCATCTACCGAATTTTCGTAAGGATTTACGGCCGTGGTTCTAGCTGGATTGTCTGATAATCTGCTAGTTGTAGAACAACCGATACAAAAGAATAAAAGGACTAAAAAAATAATTTTTGTACTATGCATAATGTGATTTCTATTTACGAATAGTGTTAAATAATTCTATAAAATGTTTTGTATTAACTTCTATAGAACAATATTTTTCATAGTATTCTTTTCCTTTCCGCCCCATTTCCAACAAAGCTTCTTTGTCCATTTGCTCCATTAATACTATCTTTTTCTTTAAGTCAGCTACATTGTCTGGTTCAAAACAAAACCCTGCACCTGAGCTAGCGATAACTCTTTCAGCATCTCCTTTTATTCCAAGTAAAATGGGTTTTCCAGCGAAATGACAACCTATTATTTTGGAAGGTATCGTAATTCTAAAGAGTGGATCATCCTTTAGATGTACTAGCAATACATCTGAACATTCTAGATATTTTCCTACTTCCGTCGGTTTGACTCTATCCAAAAATTTGACATTACTAATCTTATGCTCTTCCACATATTTCATCAAATCTACGCGCTCTACGCCATCTCCTAAGATCGTAAAAACAATATTTGGATGCTCCACGGACAATCCTTTAAAAGCATCTATAACAGAAAAAAGAGACTGTGCTTTTCCTACATTTCCAGCATATAAAACATTAAATTTTTCGAGATCGAATAACTTTTTAATATCATCTTCGATATTAGTAAGATCTACTGGTTTGTTTCTACTCCATTGATTAACAAACTCAACTTTTTCTGCGGGGACGTTTCTAGAAATCAATTTTTCCTTAAATCCTTCTGATAAAACGGTAATCTTTGAAGCCATTTTATAAGTAAGTTGGCACCAAACATTTACAATAGATAATAAGAATTTATTTTTTAACATTCCTGTTGCCTCCAAAGTATCAGGCCATATATCATTCACATCATAAATAAAAGGAACTCTTCTAAAAATTTTGTTGATCATAGCCGGAATACCTACTGGTAAAGCTCCATGATAGGCAAATACTACATCATGTTTTTTTGCACGAGGTAATCCTAAGAATGTAGCAGACAAAGCATAACTCATATAGTTTAGCATTCTTGGCAAACCCTTTCCGCTTTGGCTTGGATAAATAGGCACTCTGATAATATCTATTCCCTGAACATTTTCTCTATGAAAAAGTCTTTGTCTAAAATCTTTATAAATCTTACCATGTGGGTAAGAAGGGAAGCTCGTAATAACTTCCACTTCATGACCATTTCGTTTTAATTCCAGAGCGAAATCAAGGCTACGAGCAGTAGGCTCTGGATCAAATAGCTGTTTTATTATTAAAATTTTCATCAACGCTTATGAGTTAAAAACTCATTTATTTTTCGTGGTTATTTATGCCAAACCACTCGGTTAATAAAGTCTACATATCCGAAAACAATTCTAACAATCTTTTTAGAAAAGTTATCAACATCGTAATCATATACTAATCGAAATGCTCTGTTTTTGTAGTCATGTTGCGAAACGGTAATATCAATAGACTTCATTACTAGTTCTTTTTTCAGTCCAGTCATAATCAATACTCCTTCATCCATTCCCTCTGGACGTTCGTGTGCCTGACGAACCGTAATCGCTGGAAAGTTTAGGATGGAAGATTCTTCGGTAATGGTACCACTATCAGAAATGGTACAATAAGATTCCATCTGAAGTTTGATATAATCAAAAAAGCCCATTGGTTTCAAAAATTGCACTAGTGGATTGAATTCTTTTCTTTTCAGGCTTTCTAGTTTCTTCCGTGTTCGAGGGTGCGTAGAAACGATCACCGGCATTTTATATTTCTCAGCAATCGCATTGAGTGAATCCAATAAATTATTAAAGTTCACTTTAGAATCTACGTTCTCTTCTCGGTGCGTACTGACAATGAAGTACTTGTGTTTTTTCAATTTCAATTTAGTCAACACCTTAGATTTTTTGATCTTAGGCATATTAAAGTTGATAATTTCTTTCATTGGTGAACCAGGCTTAATAACTCTATCTGGTGGTAACCCTTCGTCAAGTAAGTATCGTCGAGCATGCTCCGTTAGTGGAAAGTTAATATCACTTAAGTGATCGACTACCTTACGGTTGAGCTCTTCTGGAACCCGCTGGTCAAAACATCGGTTACCCGCTTCGAAGTGAAATACTGGAATTTTTCTTCTTTTTGCGGAGATAACGGCCAGACAACTATTGGTATCACCATATAGCATAATGGCATCTGGCTTTTCTTTTTCCATAACCTCATCTGTACGTCCAAGTACATTTCCAATGGTCCATGCTACAGACTTTCCTGCTACTTCTAGAAAGTAATCTGGTTTTCGAACGCCAAGGTCTTCAAAGAAAATTTCATTTAATTCGTAATCATAATTTTGTCCCGTGTGTACAATGACATGATCAGCAAATTTTTCCATTTCGGCCATTACTCGGCTCATCTTAATAATCTCAGGTCTTGTACCGAGAATAGTCATGACTTTCATTTCGTGATGTTTTGAATTAAAAAATTAAATATCTATTGGTTATTATTTTAATGACTTCAGTAAACTTTTAGAAGTATATTTTATTTGTTTTTTCGTTAGTCCAATCCAAGTAGGCAAACAAATTCCTGTTTCAAAACATTCGTTGGACATTGGAAATTCTTTGTCTTTATTTTTTAGATAAGTATAACACGGTTGCTTATGTAGTGGGAAGAAAACAGAGCGTGGTTCGATCCCATCCTCTTTCATTTGCATCATGGTTTTTTCTGCATTTTCAACAAAAACAATTACTCTAAAAGGGATAAAAGAAAACTTGTTGTGGAGTTTAAGAAACTTCACTTTTCCACCCAAGTATTTTTGGTAGAGGTTATAAATTTTCAGTTTTTCTTCGATGATATGGTCTAGTTTTTTCAATTGTGCTAATCCCAGGGCAGATTGTAAGTCTGACATTCTAAAGTTATATCCTATTCGAGGATGTACAAAGGTACCGCTACTCATTCGTCCTTGGTTTCGAAGGTAGAGCATATTTTCGTAGACTTCTTTATTGTTGGTCACTACGAATCCACCTTCTCCGGTTGTAACTGTTTTGTCAGCATAGAAAGAAAAGGTACCTACTTCTCCAAAAGTACCACAATGCGTTTTACCATCTGTAATACCTAGTGCTTGTGCCGCATCTTCTACCAGTAATAGGTTATGTTTTTTGCAAAACTTTTTAATTTCTCGGATATTGGTACAAGCAGAACCAAAAAGGTGTGCAATCATAATTGCTTTAGTTCTTTTGGTTAATTTCTTTTCGACCTTTTTAAGATCGAGCGTCATGTCATCAGGAGCTTTGATATCAACAAAGACAGGCTTAGCACCGACCATTTCAACAGAATTTCCGGAAGCGATAAACGTCACATTTTGTACAATAACTTCATCTCCGCGACCTATGCCTAGCGCTTTAAGTGCCAGGTAGATAGCTAATGTTCCGTTGCTTGCTAGAACACCGTATTTGGCTCCTGTGATTTCCAAGAGTTGTTCTCTAAATTTAGCACCGAGTGGACCTTCTGCTATATACTTTTTTTCAAATACTGATTTTACTTCTCGGTAATAGTCTTTTTTATTAACAAAGGACTTAAATTGTGGAATCTTCATCATGATTAATACTTTTTATTTTCAGAAGCCAGTTCGTGCATCATTTCTTTCCACGAAGGAACTTCTAGGTTCATTTTTTTAGATAATTTAGTTCCGTTTAAGGTTGGCATAATTTCAAAACTATCATCAGGAATAATTTCTACATCAATACCATATGCTTCTTTTGCCAAGCAAAGTAGGTCGTATTTTGAAATCGGTGTTGGGGCTGCTAATGTGTGCAGGTTTCCGATTTCTGGATAATTTTTGATAATGTCTGCGACTACTCTACACATATAAATCGTAGATACTCCGCTGTAAAAAGCTTTAGTAAAACCTTTGATCGTTGGACTTTTTTGGTTTAAAAACCATTCTAATAATTCTGTCTTTCCTAATAATTCTTGACCAATAAAAGAAGAACGAATAGTCAGGCAATGATCATATCTAATTTCGCCCATTGCCTTCGTTTTTCCATAAGCATCTTTTCCGGTTGTGGGACTATCTTCATCGTAATTACCAATTGATCCATCAAAGACACAATCTGTGCTAAAATGAATGACTCTTGCCTTATTTTCTTTTGCCCAATCTGCCAATTTATGAGGATATAAAGAGTTGGTTTCGATGGCCAAGCTAGGTATATTTATTTCTTCTTTTCTTTTTGTGATTCCTACACAGTTAAGAATAACATCTGCTTTTAATGCAGTTAAAATACCTTTTAATTTTTCGAATTCTAGAACATCTACGTTATAGATAATGTTGGGATTATTTTGGAAAAGTTCAAATTGTTGAAGCTCTTCCTTTGTCCGATGCATGACGCCATAGACATTTTCAAATTGCGCTGGTAGTTTTTCGAATAACTTATGACCGATAAGACCAGAGGCTCCTAAGATAACAATATTCATAGTTCTAATTTAAATTTAATAAATACAAAATCACCATTTCACCCACATATCTTGTGGAAAGCGAAAATCATCTTCCGCAGCTTCCGTCAACGTTTGATTAGAAAAAACCAATAATTCTGAGTTTGGAGTTAAGGCTTTAAATCCGTTAGCATAGCCTGGTGGAATCAGTAGTGCTTCCGAGTTGGTAGCTGATAAAGTAAAAGATGTTGGTTGTAAATTTTCAGAAGGATTATTCCAATCATCAATTTTAATCAAATGCACCACAAAAGATCCAGAGAGACAATGAAAGATCTTCATTTCGCGCTGGTGTGCTTGCCAGGCTCGGATAGTAGTGGTATCAAAATGAGTGGTTCGATAAAATCTTTTTACCGCACTCAAATCACAATCATTGACAAAACGTAGTTCGCCACGAGGGTCATTGTGTTTACCTCCTTTAATAAGCTTGGGCTCCAAAGAAAATATCTTATCCAAGGTGATCAGCGGTGAGTCCCGTTTCTTCTCTGATAAAATCCAGTTTTAATAGAAGTCGCTTGGTGCCTTCTACGTCAAGTCGGTGTGTATTATGAGAGTGATAATCTTCAATTTTAGAAACGTCTTCGATTCCTTCGGAAAAATATCTTTCATAATTAAGGTCACGATTGTCGGAAGGAATTCGGTAATAATTCCCCATATCCTCTGCCTTTACCATATCCTCTCGATTTACCAGAGATTCGTATAGTTTCTCTCCATGTCGTGTTCCAATAATATTTATTGGATTATCTACGTCATAAAGTTCTTTTAATGCTTTAGCTAAAACATCAATGGTAGCTGCTGGAGATTTTTGTACAAACATATCTCCTGGTTGAGCATTTTGAAAAGCAAACAATACTAGATCGACCGCATCCTCGAGCGTCATCATAAAACGCGTCATATTAGGGTCTGTGATAGTAATAGGTTTACCATTTTTTATTTGAGAAGTAAACAATGGAATAACAGATCCACGACTGGCCATTACGTTTCCATATCTTGTACCGCAGAGGATGGTATCGGAAGCGTTTCGCGCTTTTGCCATCATCACTTTTTCCATCATAGCCTTACTCATCCCCATAGCGTTGATGGGGTATACTGCTTTATCAGTACTTAAAACGACTACTTTTTTAACACCATTTCGGATGGCGGCATCCATGACATTACCAGCACCGATCACATTAGTTTTAACTGCTTCGATTGGGAAAAACTCGCAGGAAGGTACTTGTTTGAGAGCCGCAGCATGAAAAATATAATCAACATTACGAGTAGCCTCGGCAATGCTGTTATAGTCTCTTACGTCTCCAATAAAAAACTTAACCTTATTGTTAAGCATATCACGCCGCATATCATCTTGTTTTTTTTCATCTCGACTAAAGATGCGTATTTCCTTGATATCCGTATGAAGAAATCGCTTAAGAACAGCGTTTCCAAATGAACCGGTTCCCCCGGTAATAAGTAAAATTTTATCTTTAAACATGATTTTCTAGTATTATTTAATTAGAACAATTTTTCATTTTTACGATGCTCTTTTTGAGTCTTTTTCATGATCTTTCCAAACGCTTCTTCACTAATCGTCTTTTTAGGCTTCCATCCTTTTGGTTTTTGAGCCATTAGAATCCAAGAGTCCTTCCAATCTGGAAATATTTTAGTTATCAATTTATAGATTCCTAAGTATTTATTAGGCACTCTTTCTAGCATATGATGAGTAGCCTTTAATTCGACAATATTCAAATTTAGATATTCGCACATCTGAGTAAGGTCACCTCGGGTATATTCTCTTACGGGTCCTCTCCATTTTCCAGGATACCAGTAATAAGTTTCGTAGTCGGGTAAATTAGTTTTACCCAACAAAACACTGATTCTTTTTCTAATATTCACTACGCTAGGAACCGTAATAAATAAGTATCCTTCTTCGCGTACTTTTTCGAGGCAATCATTTAGTAAGTCTCGTGGAGAATCATGAAGGTGTTCTAATACATCATTCATCATAAACAGGTCAAATTCTCCTTTTTCAAATGGTATTGTTTTATAATCGACCAATTCGACTCTGACATTCATTTTCTTTGCAAAGTCAAAAACTTTTTGGCGACCATTGTTTTTTGTCAACCACTCATCCATAAAATCATCATATGCGGTGCAATTGTAGCCCATGAGACTTAGAATAGCCGGAATTTCACAGGGTCCTGCCCCAAGATCTAAAACTTTTGCTCCAGCTGGAATCCTTTTAACTATATGATTGATTATATTTTCGTATCGCTGCTCCCTGAATACTTCGGGGAAAGGATACTCTTTTTTAGCTTGTTGTAGTGCTGTTTTTAAATCCAAAATTTAATTTTTTTGAGTATTGAATAACTAAAATAGAACTTGTACATTAATACCAATTATGATCAGTTTCATATCCTAATTTAATTAGCATATCCCCCGCATATTTATCAAAAACTACGCAAGCTTCTTTAGAAAATTTATTTTTCCAATCCCCTGCGATACCTTTACGCATAAAGCTTCTGTTATTTTCTTCCCCTCTTTTTCTTTTTGCCATTTTTTCAAAGGAGTATTTTTCAATTATTTCGTTTAATTCTTTTTCAGATTTTTCAGGAAATTCTAAAAAATCTAATGCTCCTATCATTTCTTCTTTACACTGAGTAAGTAGATTTTCATACTTAATCATTTTTACATTTTCTTGATTGATGAAAGAATCATTAAAGTTCACCCAGTTCATTTTTTTATTTCTGACAGTATAATCATTAAACATGTACTCAATAAATGCTGGCAGGTTTTTTTCTACGTTATCATAGTCATCAAAAGGCATTTGCTTTCTTCTTTTGTCGATACTAAATCCAATGTTTTTATCATTTTTAAAAAGAAAGAAAAAATAAGCAGAAACCATTACATCTCTTCCATCTCTTACAATGCAAATTGTTTTTCCTAATTTTTTTTCATTGAAAAATACACCATGCAAAATAGAAGTTTGAATTTTAGGCAATTCATAATTGCTAGGCTGTGGTAATCCTGTCGCATCCGCTAACATTTTACAAAACCATGAACCCCCAGATTTAGGAAATTCTGCCACTAAGACATTATTTAATCTCTTCTTCAAAATGTTCCACATTACATAATGAAACACACTTACATATCTTACTAAGATTATTTCTTTAATTCTATTCACTATTCTTTTTTAAAGTTCTATATTATTAGAGCCGTTACTTTTTACGCTAAAGCAATTATATCATCTATTCTGTTACGAAAAACAAGTTCCGTATCTTTCAGATTTCCATTTAAAGCCATAATAACAGCGTTTGCAATATCCTCTGGATTGTATGGATCAAAAAATAGCGAAGGTTTTGCTACAAAATTCACAAATGGTTTCTGACTTGCCAAGATTTTATTATCAAAAAAGGCACCTTCAACCAGTCCAAATCCAAAAGTCTCATTTAAAGAAGGGAATATAGTATACTCACGTTTGTAAGTATTAAAAAGCACTTCTTTGTAGGGCAATACCCCTTTATCATCATTTATATTAGTGATGTTAGCTCCTTTACTATTCAGCATTTCTGCATATTCTAAAAGCGAGGTTGATCTAACATCATCGGTAGGCAAGCTAAGTGCTAAAGCAGGTTTGTATTCTTTTTGTAAGAGAATCTCCCATGCTTTAAGTAAATTTATGTGGTTTTTATGCTCAGAAGGAGAGCTAACATAAATAAAACTATTTTTTTCTTTAGTAAACAATCGCTTAGCTTCTTCCTTTATATCACTTAGCGTTTTTTCATCAAAATGCGGGAGTACAAAACATATGTCATCACTAACGTTAAACGTTCCTTTAAAACTCTTCATGACAAAGTCCGATGGAAAGACATAATAATCAGTATTAGATAAATTCAGCCTAAGATATTTTCTTTTCAAAAAGACTTTAAACCGCTCTTTCAAAGTAAATTTTTCGGTGTCAGAGCTTTTTGCGAGATGAAGATTCTGAAAATCTGTAATAACCTTACAGTCGGGTCTGAACGGAGGAGGAAAATTGAATGTTATTAAACTGGTAGGATTATATTTTTTTACATACTTTTTCAATATACTACCTCTTTTAGAAGCTGAAGAATTCTCTTCGATAATAACTCCTTCTATGTTAGCTTTCCGAGTACTGTCATTAAGTAAAACAACGTATTCCTTTTGCTGCTTTATCAATCCATTTACCAAACTGACAAGCAATCCATATCCGCCACCACTCTTTATCTGCAATGCATCAATTAAAATCATAATATAAATAATGTTAATTAAAAAAATCGTTAGTCAATCTTAAATTTTTTCTTCTTTAAAGAGCTTCTTTCCTTGGATATTAATAATAAACAAGGAAATTAGTATTGGAATCATTCCCATCAATAAGCTAAGTACCGAAGGAGAAAAAGAAGTTGCTGGCAGAACAAATCCAATTGAATAAGCTATATAAATATATAGGACAATCGCATTTTTATTTTTCAAAACCATATAAGGTAATAGCGATTTGTATAACCATTTTAGTAAAAGCCCTAACAAAAACATTCCTATAATTACTCCAAAGATTCCAAAATTCCAGTAATACTCCGCAATGATTCCCGGAGGGATTCCGGAGTATACATTACTAGGAATATGAAATATCTCTTTCATCGCTGGCTCTGCTCCTACCCCGATAATCGGTTTCCCTGGCCATATGGATCTTGGGATGGGTGCATAAATCCAGAGTAGCATTGTTTCTCCGTATTTGTAATTAAGTGGAGAAGGAATATTACTCGTTATCAGTCCCGTTTTTGCAATTCCAAGTAAATTTCGGTTGGCGATAAAAATGTCAATAAAGTAGCTAAAATCAATTAGCAAGAATGCCTCAGTAAAGTTTTTGGCTCCTCCAAACGCATGCCTGAACGAAGAAGTAATGAGTACAATCAACGTTCCTATCGACCCTGCTAAGCCAACAATTTTTACATTTAAGCCACGGTGATAATGCCAAATAATTCCAACAAACAAAAATGCTGCAATAATACCGATCCTAGTATTGGTAATAAAAGGAAACAAAAGTGTTTGCAAAAACATGATGAGCAATAAGAGCCCACTTAAGCTAAAAAAACGCTTCTTCTTGTAAAGAAAGAAATTAAAAAAAATAATAAATGCAGTAATTCCTTGAGAAGCCAACCATCTCTGATACATTTGGGCGGAGAGCACTTTTGTCCCCTTAATTTTTTTCAAGCGTTTTTTAGAAAGATTCTCAACGACCAGTTCTTCTACTCCAAATTCTTGTAAAAAAATATAAATTCCATAAGAGGACATGATCATTAATATAACACACACCACATAAACACTTATGCTATTCCAGTTATCCCTTTTAAGTAATTTATTTTCAATAATCAAGGCCCGTCGGACCTTTACCCGATAACCAATAATAAAACTTACAATACCAATATTTATAAGTGTTGCTCCAAAGATGAAGTAACTATGTGGATGACCAAATGTAAATAGATCTTCTACCTTGCTAGAAGTAGAAAAAACAATCCACATGGTTCTCAACGTTACTCCCAGCAAAATATTTATAAACAGGAAGATAATCGGCTGAAAAAAATCAATAGTCTCAAATTCCTTTACCGGCTTTAGCAAAAAATACAATATTACTAAAGAAGGAAAAATAGTCAAAGCAATCAAAACCGTAGCTAAAAACCCAGCTTCAATTAGCGTGTACAAGAGTAAAAAAAACGAACAAACAATCAATCCTGAAAACAGGTTGATTTGTAATTGGTCTTTTTTTGAGGTGACTGGTATCAAGGACATTCTTTCACGATAAACTATTCCGCCTAAATAGCTTCCAATACATCAATATATTCAAGAAGCTTCCGACACTTACAAAACAAACATAAGCTAGGACAGCACCTAGGATATTATAAGTTGGTATGAGTAGCAATCCTGTAATTGTTGAACAAAAAGCTGAAATTAACACAATGTTTCTAAAAACTTTTTCATGTTTAGACATTTGTAAAGCAATACTTAGTGGTCCGGAAGCCATGTTTACAAAATAGCCGATGATCAACACCTTTAAGGCTATGGCACCGGAAATAAAATCTTCTCCGAATATCGATAAGGCAAATTCAGGAAATAAGAAAAGAACAATGGCTACTGGACTACCCAACAGCACTGAAATTAATGTTCCTTGACGAACAACATTGTTAAATTTGACCATATCTCCTTTTGCATAATTCTCGGATAGTTTAGGCGCTATTATAGCCGTCACGGCAAAAAGAGGTAAGGTAATAAACATACATAGCCTCGAAGCAATATCATATATTCCAACCTCTGCTGCACCATGATACCATTTTAGTAAAAATTGAGCTAACCAAAAGGAAAACATGGAAACAGAAGTAGCTAATAAAAACGAAAACGAAAACCAAAAAAAACTAGAGAGTTCTTTAGCTTTAGTACCCACTAAAGAGTTAACTACTTCTTTTAGTTTTATTTTAGAAGACTTTATCCATATCGTACCACTTACCAATGCAGTGATGAGCACACTGAGAGAATAAATAATAATTAATTGCTTGATTCTAAAATTGTCGTAAAAGAGTAAATAAAACCCTACACCGAGTAAACAAAAAAATGAAATAGAGATAAATTCAATAATTCCGTAAGCAGCAATTTTTTTTGCTCCTCGAAAGAACTGAGCATTTAATTTTACAATCCCAAAACAAACTGAAGCGAATAGTAAGTAATACAGATAATAAGATTCAAATCCAAAAGTAGACTGTATCTTTGATTGTAGTAGTAAGATTGCTAAAAGCATCAACAATCCAGTTCCAAATACAATTAAATAACTTTTTTTCAGTACTTCCACAACCTCCGCTCCTCCTAGATTTTTTATATTCCTCGCAATTACTCTAAGACTGGCTGTATCGGCACCAAATAATATCAAGATACTCAGCACTTTGGTCGTTGTTATAAAAAACGCAAAATTCCCGTAAACAGCAGCTCCTTTACTATTCGTAATCAGGATGGTAAGAAAATAAAGTAATATGGTTCCTCCTATCTTCAAAAATAGTGCAACGCTTCCTCCCTTCAACAATTCAAAGTCAAACTTATTGACTAATCTCCTAAACAAGCTTACCATAAAATCAGGTGCGTTTTTTTAATAACCGGATGGGGCTTCCGCCCACAATTTCATTAGCTCCAACGTTTTTATTGACCACTGATCCAGCAGCTATTACGCTGTTTTCGCCGATTTCTACTCCTGGAAAAATAATCGTACCAGCGCCAATTAATACATTGTCAGCAATATGGATCGTACCAAATAACCGTTGGTTAATAATTAGGTCATCTACATCTTTTATATCATTGCTGATCGTATACATTCTCACTCCTGACGAAATAGCACAATTTGATCCTATCTTCACCCCTGCAAATCCAGAAATTATTGAATCCTTTGCAATGTGACTTCGCTCGCCAATTTCAACCTTTGTATCTTTATATGCACTAATCTGTACGCCATTATAAATCTTTACATGATCCGATAAAAAAATATTACGAGGATACACGAATAACGTGTTCTCTTCTATTTTCAAGTCTTTACAATTCCAATACAAGCCATATATTTTTCCTCTAAATATTGCGGTTGCTAAATTTCCATTTAGATTAAATGCAAAAGAAACAAACCTAGAAAAAATTTTCAGAAAAGGTTCAGCTAGGATTGCCATAATGATAATAATTACTCGAAAAATCACCATACAATACAACTGAAATTAAGCACCCATGACATCGTAGTATGTTTTTCTGGTTATAATCAGTAAGACGGCTATAAATACGCCTAAAAACAAACCTAATATCAAAGATCTTAGTTTTGATTCTACATCAGGTTTAAGCGGAATTATTGGTTCATCAATCAGCTGAATAAAAGGCGTTTCATTTCTTAAAGAAAAATCTGCAATTTCAAAATTTTTCAATGACACCAGGTACATCTCGTTATAGAGTCTGATATCTCTCATTAGTCTGGATTCCTGAAGCTGAGCTTTTTTAGTATACAAGCCAAGATTAGAATCTTTGAAAACCGCTAAAGCACTCTCCTTTTGGAGCATCAAAATTCTCAGAGAATCTACTTTATTTTTCATTACGTTATAGGTTTGTTGCTGTTTTTCAACTGTTTTAGTTACATAAAATTTTGACAATCTCCCATAGAGTAATTTAGTTGTTTGAATAGATAAGCTTTCGTTTATAGTCTTGACATGTAATCGCATTATTCCGGTCACTTCATCATACCCCGTTTTATATAAACCTTCTATATCTTTTGAGCCTATAAGTTTTCCATACATTATTTTCAGTGCCCTTTTGCCAGATCTACTAAAGGCCGGCAAACTATCATGGTCAAATCTAAACCCATCCAGTCCTGTCGTATCTTCTGCCCACTCTTCGTGAAAATCATAGGTATCAATAAGATGGTTGGCTATATAATCTTCTTTGTTATTTAAAGAAATTTTTTCAAACAATACTTCTTGAACGATTCTTCTTGACTTAGCTAATTCTAAAATTTTATCTAAATTATTTTTTCCACCTCCTACTCCTCCAAATCCAAATTGCCCCAAGATAGCACTCATTCCACCTAACGCATTCCCATCATCTTCATTAACCATAAACGTCAATTCTGCCAAATAAGTAGGAGGGGTACTAAAAGCTTTGTAGATAAAAAAAATAACAAAGGGTATGGTAATGACCAGCACCCACTTCCAATAGCGAATAACTTCCCAAAAATATTCCTGGATCTTTACAATAAGATCTTTCAGTGTAATTCCTTGTTCTTCCAATTTTTTTTCTCTTCTAAACGATTAATCTAATCTTTGAGTTAACAACACCAACGTCAAAACTGCCGTAACTTGTGCAATACTATTCGCTACTACTTTCCCCCAATCCGTATCTTTTTTCTCTGTTGTATTTTTTATTGGCTTTTCTTTTTTCCTACCTACATACACCATTGTTCCTTTTTCAACTCGAGGGTATTTCTTAAAAAATAAAAAATTCTTAGTTCGCTGTATCTCTCCA
The DNA here is from genome assembly GCA_937928405.1 of uncultured Saprospiraceae bacterium. Taxonomy (GTDB): domain Bacteria; phylum Bacteroidota; class Bacteroidia; order Chitinophagales; family Saprospiraceae; genus JALZUU01. The sequence continues at coordinate 7,181 of CALFWZ010000005.1, read as the reverse complement.
CTCGGATGCCGCACAGTTACATATTTTCGCCGCCCCTTTTCTCCTATCCCTGCCACATATTCATCAATATAATACTTAGCCGATTTTCCCTTAACATAAGGAACATTGATCATCTTCTCTCGCACCACACTCGTATCATATAACTCTGATGCCAATGTATTTGCCAAATCTATCCCTACCAAATCCTTCTGCTTCGGTATTTCTAAAATATCTCCTCGCTTCATAATAATGTTAGAATTAGAAGAACCATCCTGCATCGCCTCTTCCAATTGAAAAACAACATACCCGGTCTCATCCATATTTCTAGTCAAAACCGCTCCCTCCGCAAATGCTTCCTTCGTCAGTCCTCCCGCTCTTCTTATCACACTCGCCAATTTCTCATTATCATCTAACAACGCATACACTCCCGGAAATTTAACCTCGCCTTTCAAGGTCACCAACTGCTGCAATTCAAAATCAGCCACCGACCGTACTGCTACCTGATCAAAGGGTTGCAGGATAAAATTACTACCTTCTACTTGAAAATTATTACCGTCTATCTCTAGCGTAGCCACCACTGTCCGGGTTGGTTCGTTTTCAAATATTTGTACACGAAATACATCAATCCGATTAGTCGCAGCCTGCATTTTAAGACCACCAGCCAGTGTCAATAAATCAGTTAGTGTAAGAGAAGCATCATAGGTAAATTCGCCAGGATTACGTACTGCACCTGAAATAAAAACCGTTGACCTTTCTAAAAAATCTAGTTTAGAATATACGATCAAAATATCATTCGCTTTTAACTCTAGGTTATCTCCAGAACTCGCATCAGATAATGCATTTACCAAATTTACCCGAACATATTCTGTCTCCCGTTCATCACTTAATACCGTACGGCGAATGTAAGCAAAGTCTGTTGCCTCAGGTTTGAGACCACCACTTAGCACAATCGCATCGGCTACTCGAATACTTTGAGCAGGATCATATTTTATTTCCCGAGGATTCCTTAATTGTCCACTGGTAGTAATCAAATCTTGATCAACAAATGACCGCTGAGATAGCACATTTAAACGATCTTTATCGGTCAAAACATAATTACTGGCAGCAGCAGGATTTTCTAGTATTTCTGCAATATTGACGCGCTCGTAGCTAGCGGTGCCATCCTCTCGTACACGGATTAGGTACGCCAAGTCCGTACGTGCATCACGGGCCAACACGGCTTTGCGCAACAACTCACTTACCCGCATCCCGTTATTAATTTCAAATTCACCAGGAAGTTCTACAGCGCCTTCAACACTAGCATAATTTTCGTAAGATGTAGGAATTACGGGAATGGTAACGATGTCTCCATTTAACAATGTGAAATCGCTACTTCCCCGCATTAATTCACCTAGTTTTACATCAATAATTCTTTCTTTATCATTTTCAAATCGCTTAACTTGAATAATAGTGCGATAGGCATTTTCTTTTAAACCTCCTGCGTAATCAATAAGATTCTTTAATTGTTCCGTAGGTAGTAACTCATATTTTAGAGGACGACGTACCGCTCCTTTTATTTCTATAATTTTTTCTGCCACAGAAACAAATATTACATCATTATTCGACAACTGAAAGTCTTCAGAAACAGTCGGGTTATTCATAAATTCGTAAACATCCATTTTTGAAGTTCCACCATTATTCCGGATAAGTTTAATATTTCGAACACTTCCAATGTCGGTCGGTCCTCCAGCAGCGACTAATGCGTTAAATGCGGTATTAGTAGCGGGAATAGTGAAACTTCCTTGGTTAAAAACTTCACCATAAATATTGACATTGATGGTACGAGCATAAGAAATCGTTACCGCAAATTCTTCTGGACGAAAGCGATAGAATTGAGAAAAACGACTTTGCAGTAAGTTTTTTGCCTTTTCATAAGAAATTCCCTTTAAAGTAATTCGAGACATTCCTGTAGGCTTGATATAGCCTGATTGATTGATTTCATAGGTCGCATCCTCTTGAGAGATGCCCCAGATAGAAATATTTACCTTATCGCCTGGACCTAGAATATAGGAAGGGGAAGGAGCCACGTCATCGGATTGACTAAATACCTTTAATGTTTTATTTCGGAAAATTTGCTGACCATAAATATTTGTTGGCGGTAAATCTTCCTGTGCCTGATCTACTAACTCTTCCGCAATGGCTTCTTCCACCGTAGCACCATCTGCGACAGCCTCTTGAATTTTATCGCCAGCCTCTTTTGCAATGGTGCTCGCTTCTTCATCAATTTTGTCTTGCCCTTTGGCTTCCGCAGCAGCTTCTTTCGCTGCTTGCTTTTCGGCTGCTATTTCCTTAGCTATCTCTTCTAAGGTTACTTCTAAGCGAGGAAGGTCACTTGCATTAATATTGTCAATATCAATACCTCGTTCTTCTAGTTTGGCCCGTACTTCGGCTTCCGTAAGGTTACGACGTTCAAGTTCTCGATCAATCGTAGCCTGGTCGATGGGGATATTATCCAATGTTTGAGTACTACCAATAGTCTGGCAGCATAAAAAAACACTAATAACTAATAAGATTCTTAACATTTAAAATATAGGTTTTGGTACGGCTTCGCCGTCAGTAAGTCGCAAGTACTTATAGTCTGAATAGCGGGTATATCTAAAAATATATAACATTGAAAAACGTCTGAGACGTTTATTTCAAAAAAATTCCTTTTTACATAACCTAAAAAATAATTTTCACCATTATAAAGGCTATTTATTTTGCTTACGCAAATACTTCGCATCCACTTCTACTTCCAACCCTACGCCAATATTTTCTAATCGAATAATCAATCGTTTTTTTCCGTTTCCGGCAATCAATTCTCCATTTAGTCCCGTCAAACGGCCACCGATCACTTCTACAAGATCTCCTTTTTGATAGCCTTCTTCTATGACTCCTACTTCAGTTGCTTCACCGAGTACTCGACGTATTGTGTCAATTTCTACTTCAGGGATGGCAATTAGATTTCTGTTAAAATGAACAAAAGCATGCACCTGTTCCGTCTCTAATACCTGTATATAATTGGCTTTCGTAATCTTGACAAATAGATAAGAATTAATGAGCGGTAGTTCTAGATGTTTTACTTTACGCTCGTAACGACGGATAACTTTATATAATGGCAGATAACTGATAATACCTTTACTATTCAATCTTTTTTGTACGATTTTTTCCTTGCGAAATCCAGTACGAACAGCAAACCACCGTTCTTCAGTAGCATGTAGATGATTTTCAGGAGTCAGACTCTCTCTATCTATTATCGTTGCGTTCATTTTTTTATATAACTTCTTTACTCCAAAGTAATAGTGGTGCCGACTGAAATTGTTCCCAGTCTAGGTTTGCTATTTCTTCTTGAGTATAGATCAAATAGCGTATTTTCCGTTTTACTAAATCTTCTGTTTTTGCAATCAGATTGACTAGATAAGTCTGATCAATATTACCTACAAATACTAAATCTATAATCTGGCTATTGAGTCCTCTTGAAAAATCTCCAGCCAGAAATACCTGCTGAACATCACCCAGACGCTCTACCACATTCTCAACCACTTGATCTAAACCAACGTATTTTAGTATAATATTGTGAATTTCATCAAACAACGGATGTTGTTGATTTGCTTTGAACATTTTCTTATTCCCTTCAGAAAAGGAATTCAACATACCAGCACGCTCTAACTTATTGAGTTCCAGTCGAATAGCATTACTAGACTCACCAAATTCGCCTTCTAACCCACGTAAGTAGGCAGTCGTATTACGGTTCAGAAAGAACTTGAGTAATAACTTAATCCGCGTTTTGGAAGAAATAAGCGTCTCGATCATCGTAAATATAAGTCGTTCATTATTGAGTAGCAAAACTACTCAAAGTATATTGTATTACAAATTTTTATATCATCTTTTGGGAAAAATGACAAAATTGTAAATGAAAATAAATATTGACTTAAAGGGGAATGGTCTTTTGACCTAGGATAAGATAAATTGTTTTCTAGCAGCAAAACTACTCAATATTTATTATAAGAACCAAATAAAAACGGGAATAATGTTTCCGATAGATTTAGCTTTAATTTAATTCAGTATAGAATTATCCCTTGTTTCGTCGATTAAAAGGATGTTAACTTAACGCATGTTTAAGTAATCGTTTGGTCTGGATTAAAAAGCTAATTTTAGGACACTGTGTATTTTAGCGTAAGAAAGGATAATTGAATTTGTCTAAGGGAAAGTACGCCCAATCCACTTGAGGGAATATTTTTTCAAAATAGGTTTTTATCTTTTATTCGTGGTCGTCTGGAAAAATATTTTCTACATCGAATTTAAAGCCTTTGATAACCTTTGATGGCATTTGTTGACCACTGGTATAAAATGGGGAACCGATATATTTGCCTTTTTTATCTAAACTATAAATAATTCCTGCTTCATTGGCAGGATCAATCAACCAGTATTCTTTAACGCCCGATTCCTCATATACTGCGTACTTATCGCGCATTTCGGTTTTGGAATTTCCTGGTGATAATATTTCAATCACTAAATCTGGTGCACCATTACAACCCTGCTTTTCTAATTTTTTCTTGTCACAAACGACGCAAATATCCGGTTGTACTACGGTATCAACTTTCCCCTTCTTTAAAGACACTGGCAAACGTACGTCGAAGGGAGCATGAAAAACTTCGCACTTATGTTCTTCCAGATAATTAGCTAGTTTACTTACCAATTTTGTGGATATACGCTGATGATTCATATTAGGCGCAGGAGACATCTTAAATATCATTCCCTTTATTAGCTCTACTCGCTCCTTAAATCGCCATGTCAAATAATCGGTATAAGTATAATAGCCAGATAAGTCCAACTCCTGGAGTTTTGTTATCGGTCTCTTTTTAATTAACTTATTCATACCAAAATAATTTATTCCAATATACGAAAAATTCAGCAAATTGGATTATCCCTTATTCCGCCGATTAAAGGGATGCGGAGTAATTGGCTTGTCTAAAAACGAATGCGCGTCCGATCCTGGAAGAACTATCTCGGCATTTCGAATATGATAGGCTAATTCAAGCGCAGGACGCGTTGCTTCCAGTCCAAAACCGTCACCTGCTAAAATAGCTTCATAGCTACGATTATGTAATTCAGTAAATCCATTACTAAATTCTAATTCTTTATCATCTACGGTAATGGAACGATAGGTTCTTTGTCCTTTTTCTTTGATATCCTCTGGTAGTGTATCGTGATTGATACTTAAAAACCAATTGACCTTTGCTCGTTCAAAAACTAACAAACCTCCTGCTCGATCATGGCGGTGTTGATAGACTTTATGCGCTTTACAGTTTCCAAATATCCAGCCCAACATATCAAAAAAGTGTATCCCAATATTCGTTGCTACTCCACCCGATTTTTCTAGCGCACTTTTCCAACTGGCGTAGTACCAGTTCCCTCGAGAAGTGATGTAAGTAAGTTCTATTTCATGCATGGTATCAGCAGGAAGTACATCTACTCGTTTTTTTAATGCTAGAATATCTTCGTGCAATCTCAGTTGTAAAATATTGTATACGCTCTTTCCTGTTTCCTTTTCTATATCCAACAATCCATCTAGATTCCAAGGATTTAGGGTGATGGGTTTTTCACAAATCACATCCGCTCCGTAGCGTAATCCAAATCGACAATGTGCATCGTGCAAATAATTGGGGGAACAGACAATGATATAATCAATTTTATTTCCTCTTCTTTTTAGTTTTTCTAAGTGTCGGTCAAAGCGTTCAAATTCTGTAAAGAAAGCCGTATTAGGGAAATAACTATCTAAGATGCCTACCGAATCGTTTGGATCCATCGCTGCCACTAGCTCTCCTCCTACCGACTGAATAGCCGCCAGATGTCGGGGAGCAATATAACCTGCAGCACCAATGAGGGCAAACTTTTTTTTCACTTTAAAAAAATGATTTTACTTGGTCAGTGATATATCTTAAAGTCGTGTGATCCATTTCTGTATGAATGGGTAAAGACAAGACTTGGTCACAAAGTTCTTTGGTGACACTCATCTCACCAACCAAACGGCCTTTGCCTCGAAAAGCATTTTGCTCATTTAAAGGTACTGGGTAATAAACAGCGGAAGCAATGCCTTTGGTTTTGAGAAATTCTTTTAATTCGTTCCGTTTTCCATTGGTAATTTTTAAAGTATATTGATGAAAAACGTGTGTAGACTTTTCATGACGCTGCGGAATAATAATTTCGTCGACGTCCCCAAATTGTTGGTCATAATAATTTGCTACCGCTTGCCGAGCCTTAATATATGCTGCGTAATATTTTAATTTAACATCCAAAACCGCAGCCTGCAACGCATCCAAACGAGAGTTAACACCGATCACTTCGTGGTGATACAGCTTGGATTGTCCGTGATTGGCAATCATTTTTATTTTTTTAGATAGCTCCTCGTCATTTGTAAACAAGGCACCTCCATCTCCATAAGCCCCCAAATTTTTAGCTGGAAAAAAGGAAGTGGTTCCAATATTTCCGATGGTCCCCGCTTTCTGTTTTTTGCCATCACTAAACGTATAATCCGATCCCAACGATTGTGCATTATCCTCAATGACCGTTAATTCGTATTCTGCCGCAAGTTCCATAATACCTTCCATGGGAGCTGTTTGTCCAAAAAGATGAACCGGAACAATTGCTTTGGTATTGATAGAAACAGCCTGTCGGATAATATCTTTGGTTAGATTGAAATGTTCTGGATCAACATCCGTCATCACTGGCACTAACCCTAACAAAGCAATTACTTCTGCGGTTGCTACATAAGTAAAAGAAGGTACGATTACTTCATCTCCTGGCTTAAGTCCAGCGGCCATCAGCGCAACTTGCAAGGCATCCGTTCCATTAGCACAAGGTATCACATATTTACAATTAAGGTATTCACCCAAATTTTCCGCAAATCGTTCAATTACTGGACCACCGATGAAACGAGTAGAGTTAATGCATTCTTGGATCGCTACATCAATTTCCGACTTTATCTTATCATATTGGCCACGTAAATCGACCATGGGTATTTTCATGCTTGTAGGTTGTATTGGTTGTTGGTGAATTAGTGAATTAGTGAATTAGTGAATTAGTGAATTAGTGAATTAGTGAATTAGTGAATTAGTGAATTAGTGAATTAGTGAATTAGTGAATTAGTGAATTAGTGAATTAGTGAATTAGTGAATTAGTGA
>CALFWZ010000004.1 GCA_937928405.1 uncultured Saprospiraceae bacterium | reverse complement strand
TCCCGATTTTTCTCTGATCTTTTAATATCAGAAATCGTTATTTTTCTTGACAAGCCAAAGAGGATTCTCTCAAAAAATGCCTCATCTGATTATTAAAATATCAATCACATATCAGGAACTTATTAATTGGCCGTTACTAAGACAATTTCCATAGTTTCAAAACTTGTTCTTTTGTCATAGTACTTAAAAAGGGACCAGATGATTATGTCCAGTCCCTTCTTAGTTTTATATTTTATTTATTAATTTTCACAATTCTTCGAACTACTGTCCCTTCGTCCAGTTGGAAGAGAATTAGGTAAGCTCCATTGTCAAAAGACTGGAGATCCAATTGGATATTATTATTTCGGTAACTAACCGGATCTTTAGATAATAACAATTTTCCAGCCACATCTGAAACCTGAATACCAATTTTCTCTGCTTCGGTGAAGCTAAAATTAATATTGAGGGTACCACTAGTTGGGTTTGGAAAAACGTCAATATATTTTTCAGCTTCCAAATCACTGATAGCCGTGGCTACGCCTATAGTTAAAGTAATATATTCGGTAACGCTACAGCCTCCAGCAGTAATAACTGACTGAGCCACAATATACTCTCCGGCTTCAGCATAAGTATGATTTGGATTTTCATTTGTGCTGGTACCTCCATCACCAAAATCCCAAAAATAACTAGCACCAGTACTTCCTGTATTGTTGAAGGCTGTGGTAGATTGAGCAGAAGGATTAGGCGTCACTACTTCAATGCCAGCCGTCAAGCCATCAGAAGAACCAGCAAAGTTAACATCTACTGGAATACGACCACAAGCATTGGTATAAGCAATGTCCCAGTCATAGAAGAATTCATATCTATTTGAAATATTGGTAGAATTATTTAGAAAAACAGCTCCTCCAATTGTGTAAGGGAAATCAACGTTTGCACCAACTCCAGCTGCGAGATTACCACCAACTGTACGAAGCATTCTATAACTCAATCCAACAGGTAGTTCTTCATTCCAATTAAGTGTATTCTCTCCTGCTACTAAATTTCGATTTATTGAAGCAACAATTATATTACGATTATTACGAATTTGGAATAGACTAAGGCCTCCTGCTTCTGAAAACACTTTTACGCTTCTTAGAGTGGTAGGTGCCAATACATCAAAGGAGAGACCTCCTGGATCTGTGGTATACTCAATATCTGTATCTACTGGTTCAACGATTCCTCCGTTCTGACTTTCGAAAGCTACGTCTGCATAAAAGGTAAAAGCGTTAGGAACGGCAGGCGTTTCAAAAAACAATCCTGTCCCAACCACAGTACTTGACGTTGGAGAAACATACCAAGTAGCATCTACGGCACTTTCAGAATCAATGGTTAAGAAAGTAGGCGTACTTGAACAAGGATTAGCAGTTGCTCCCAAGCGATCGATCGTAATAGGATCCACCTCAATTATCTCAATGGGGCGTTCCAAACGATTATTAAAAGGTTTCAGATCGCTACCATTATTTGGGTTGTTTAATGTTACTACAATATTTAATCCTCCTCTAAATTCTGATCTTTCCGGAATAGCAATGGTCTCACGTTCATTGATCGCAAGATTACCAGTCCAATTAATTGTTTCAGTGTCTAAGACTACACCATTCTTAACATATTCAACCAATAACTCAACAGAAGTTAGATTATCTTGGCCACCATTTTCAAAAGTTACAACTGCTGAATAGGTACCGTCTCCACAAATTTGTGCTTGGTCATTTAGTTGCACCATCACCGCATCTCTATTGACATTTGGATCGACCGGAACATTTCCCTGATCTACCAAATAGTCGAAAGCCGCCAAACAGTTGACAAGTCCATTTCCATAAGCATTATCTTCACCGACTGGTCCTAAGTCTGTAGCTGAAAAGTATAACGCTAAATTGATTTCTTCACCACTTAGATTTGGGAATGCTTCTTTTAATAAGGCTACGGCTCCAGCTACGTAAGGAGCAGCGAAGGAAGTTCCTTGCTGGCTAGAATAATTTCCATTCAGATCACTACTACGTACGCTTACTCCATGAGCAACTACTTCTGGCTTAATATCAATAGAACCAGAACCAGCACACTGAGAAGGTCCGCGGCTTGAAAATCCAGCAATGGCGTTATTATTAATTTGTACAGCACCTACCGTAAAGCTATTCACTAAATCAAGATTAATTGCTCCCTGAGAGTTGATCGTCATGTCACCAGGACCATCATTACCAGCAGCCCAAACAACAGAGATACCAGCAGCAACCATTGAATTTTGAACATTAGCAACCGTTTGGTTATTAAAGCATCCTGCATTACTTCCCCATGAGTTATTTACCACATCAGGAATATCATCAGTGGTACTGGAGTTATTGTCTGGATCTAAGGCATATTGAAAATTTTGAACACCTCCGGAAATAGCATCTCCACAAGCATCAATTAAGCCAGCGTGTGCTCCTCCAATCCAACGAGCATTAAAAGCCACACCGATGGTGTCGTTCGTAATTCTATCCAAACCAATCATGTTTCCAGTTACCCGTGTTCCGTGACCATCACAATCTGTTGGTCCTTGAGTGGCCGCACCTGTATAAGATTGTCCTTCTTCAAAATAGATTCCTTGGTATTTTCCAATCAAGCTAGGGTGTAACCAATCTACGCCACTATCTACTGTCATCACCAATCGACCTGCCCCAGTATAGCCCATTTCCCAAAGTTTATGCGCATTCATTTGAATAAGACCAGGTTCGCTTCCATTGGGTACTGGAGGAACAACCACCGCTTCCTCTTCATCCGCGAAATGAACTGGAATGATGAGCTCCAACATACCAACGTCTTCTCGTAAGCTAAGACGCTTGATGGTGGCTGCGTTTACTCGAGCCTGAATCACATTTGTAGCCCAAAGTGCCTGAATACCATGACGATCTACCAATGGTTCTGAAGCTAGAAAATCAAGCAATGGCTGCTGAGTAGCTGCCGCTTTGGCTTTCAGGCTTGTGACAACTTGTACCGCACGATCGTGCAATGGGGTTTTGTTATTGATAAACTCCAAGCGCATTCCTTGTATATCTACCTGATCTTTCAGCAAAATAAAAACGGGTGATAGCTCGTTTGGCGCATCAGTGATTTTATCCCAGAGCGGGGAGGTTATCTTGTCAAGGTTTACATCCTGCGCAGAAGCACCAAGGAAGGTCAACAATAAAAAGAAGGTAAAGATAGAACGCATTTGTTGAGTATTTTAAATTAAAAAATTAAGTACTTTAAAGTAGTCGATTCAATTAATATGGTTAGGAGTTCTTCTAAAAGGGACACCTATTTAGGAGTTAGCCCCTACGAAATTAGTTCATTTTTGCAATTTTACGTATTATCTCTTGATTACCAAAGAGACAACGAATATAGTAGACGCCAGCAGGATAGTTCTCCAAACTTAACTCTGTTTCAAAGATTTGGTTGAAATTTTCATTACTTCGTTGCAATTCTTTACCATAAATATCCATGATCAAAACCTCTACATTCCGGACATCTGCCGATTTAATTTGTAGGTTTACCTGATCGTAGGCTGGATTAGGAAATACGGTCACCTCTAACCCATTAACTTCATCAATGACATTTGATAATTCCGATACTTCGAGATCAATAATTTTGGTATCACCACAACCGTCCGAATTAACGGCGATCAATTTCACTATATACGCTCCAACCTCTGTGTAAACATGCGTTGGTGAAGCATCGGTACTAGTATTTCCATCACCAAAATCCCAGAAGTATTCCACACTATTCACTGATAAATTTTCAAAAACCACCATCCCTCCATTCGAAAGATTTACCGGGTTTTGGGAAGGTGAGAAATTAGCGTCTGGTACTTCCGTAGTATTTTGATATTCAGCAGTAATCGGCACTCGTCCACAAATTTGATTGTATTCTATTAGAATATCATAAAAGTAATAGTAATCATCCGTAGGGTTAATAGGATCGGTCGAAGACTTGATGGTCATCGCACTACCTGCTGAATAAGGATACGTAGCATTCGGTTGTTGTGCCATATCATTACCTGAAATCAAAAGTTTATATCCTGCTCCAACGGCCATTTCTTCGTTTAGTTCTACTAAATTTTCGCCCATCACTAAACCATTTAAGGTGAACTGTCGAATTAGTGAATTATCAGCTCTACGGATGGTCAAGAGTCTAGGCCCTGTGTTTTCTACAAATACTTTAAGAGATCGTAGAATAACATCCTGATGGATGTCAAAAATCATCCCCTGATTAGTAACTACCTCATTTGGGATTGTACTGGTAGCAGAAGGAGTCGTTTCACCAAAATTTTCCTCCAGGGTGGCCTCGATGTAAAAGGTAAAGGATGATCCAGAAGGTGGCACGAATAATCTATCTCCAGTAACTGCTGGATTAGAGGC
>CALFWZ010000003.1 GCA_937928405.1 uncultured Saprospiraceae bacterium | reverse complement strand
TTGAGTTTTGAGTTTTGAGTTTTGAGTTTTGAGTTTTGAGTTTTGAGTTTTGAGTTTTGAGTTTTGAGTTTTGAGTTTTGAGTTTTGAGTTTTGAGTTTTGAGTTTTGAGTTTAAAAAAATATTTCACGTTTAAAAAGAAGAAAAAATAGTGCTTTTTTGTTAAAAAAATAAATTAATTTCCTCGATCCCGACCTCGATCATCTCTGTTTTCGCCCTCTGCTCCTTCTACTTTTTCCGGTTCTGCTGGTCTTTCTGGTGCTGTAAATATTTGTTCTAAATCAATCGCTGTATCTACTTCCCAACCGGCGCGCAATTCTTCTAGCGTTGTTACTCGTTGTTGTTCAGGTTGTTCTTTTCGATAATAATTACCGGAGTCTCGGCGACCATTTTTATTGCGATCTTTGGTTACTCGAAGTTCATAATTACCTATGGGCAACCCTGTTATTTTTTTGACGACTAGTGTATCATTAGCTACAGAAAACGATTCTACTAAGTTATTACTTTTAAAAAGTAATTCCAAAAAATAGGTGGTTGCTGGTTGAATGCCTCGAATATTGAGGGTCAGGTCACCAAACATATCGCGTGGAGATGGCTGGTATTGTTGTATAAAAGTATCTGCATAGATCAATCCACTCAGCGCTGTCACTGCTCCCGGTAGCAACTGAAAATAATAACTGGTATCCACCCAGGAATATCGAATAATCAGATTTTTTCGATCCATACTATCTACTTCTACCACAATTGGCAATCCGGTCATCAGAGAATCTGCATAAAGTAATATTTTACTAGTATCTACAGTTTGCAAGGGGTTAGAAAAAGCGAGTTGAAGCGGTTTCAGGGGATTGATTTTGACAACAGTAGGGCTAGCCTCTTTTGTCATTAATAATTTATTCTTTTTCAGAAAACTATCCCGTTCCAGTCCATACACTAGAATCGTGTCCCGCAGACTATCTACCGCAATGGTCAGCGGCCAAGTATCCGTCGCAGAGGTGTTATGCCAAACAAATAAGGTATCTGATATTACTTCCCGATATACGTCTATATTTTCAACTTCATAGTCAAGCACTGCTGCATTGGGATCATTATTAAAAATCAACTTTAATTTACCATATTGACTACTATCAATTTTGACCAGCCGATTCGTTCCTTCTTCTTGAAAAAGACTAATCTCAATTTTATTATTCGTAGTATCATTGATGATAATGGGATCTTCTAAAAAACCAATACTTTCTCCACTATTATCAAATTTATAATTGGTAAAATCTTCCAATAACGCCACGACTTTAAAGGTATCTGACTTTACATTATTTATTTTAAAAACGCCTTCTTCATCCGTACGACCAAAATAAAAAGGTAAGGCTTTATTGACGACACTGTCTTCCATTACGTCGTATAACATAACAATCGCATCATTCACTACTTTACCTGTAATCGCATCGGTCACCTTACCTGTCACAGACAAGGAATCGAGAAAATCTCCCGTCGAAAAAACGAAGGTAAAATTCTCCACTTTATTACCTTCCGTAAAATCTTGAATCGCTTCCCCAAAATTGATGGTATAAGTAGCATTTGGTCGAAGCGTTTCTTTTTCGTCAAACTCGACAAGGACGGACTTCCCTTTAACACGAGTCTTAAGATTATAAGTCAACGGTGGTGATATGACCACCTCTTTATTAGCTTGTTTAAGCTGCAAAAATTCGTTAAAAGCTAACTCAATCGTTTGCTTATCAAAATTGGTTTGCAAATTTGGCGTAGACTCCAAAGTGTTGAGAACGGGTGGTTCTGTATCTTTCGGACCTCCCGTCAATACACCTGGTTGGGCACACTGAGAACAGGCCAATAGCATCACCAGCAAAAAACAATATCCAATAACGTTATTTTTCAAATCCATTTTATTGACAACACTTAATTTGATATACCACCTACTAAACTAATACGCTGTAAAAATAAACGAATTTATACAGGTTATCAGTATAAGTTTTTCAATATAAAAATTAGCTGTAGGTACAAGTATTTAAAAACATTATTTTACCTTTATTAGGATAACCTAATTAAATTATTAAACTTAAAAAAGAAAACAATGGAAGAAATCATGTCTCACGTTAGTTTGCCTGTCTCACTAGGTGCTGCCTTAAGTTCATTAATTGTCGGTGCCATCTGGTATCACCCCAAAGTATTTGGTACAACTTGGATGCAAGGCATCGGAAAAACAGAAAAGGATTTAGAAGGTGGCAATATGGCCGTTATTTTTGGATTAGCCTATGCCTTATCTTTTGTTCTGGCCCATTTTATTCAAATCTTAATAGAAATTACCCACTGGCATCCAGATGGCGCTGGTGGAATTGATCACAGTTTCCACACATTTGGTCATGGGGCAATACACGGAGCACTCTTCTGGATGGCCATAGTTGCTCCTGTCATCATTATCATCAGTTTATTTGAAAGAAGGGGCTTTAAGGTTATTTTAATCAATATAGCTTACTGGCTCGTGGTCATGTCCATCATGGGTGGAATTGGAGATGCTTTTTAGTATTATAAAAAATCAACGACCTGATCCACCACCTCGGGGATGAAAACTCAGAATAGTTTCTCGTAAAAAATCGGTATCCAAATGAGTATAGATCTCCGTGGTGGTGATCGATTCATGTCCTAACATATCCTGCACGGCCCGAAGATCAGCACCTCCTTCGATCAAGTGTGTAGCGAAAGAATGTCGAAATGTATGTGGGCTAACTGGCTTTTCGATCCCCGCAGCTTTGGCCGCTTCTTTGATAATCATAAACACCATGACTCGGCTCAAGCCCTTTCCTCGTCGATTCAAAAATAAGATATTTTCGTGCGCAGAATGAATATTATTTTGTAGTTTTCGTACACCCTCCCGATAGAGATTGATATGCTTTTGTGCCTCCTGCCCAATCGGCACTAATCTTTCTTTATCTCCTTTTCCGATTACCTTAATCAACCCTAGATCAAAATACATATTAGACAGTCTCAGATTAATCAATTCGGAGACGCGCAAACCGCAAGCATAAAGGGTTTCTAACATAGCCCGATTGCGAACCCCATGAGGATGACTCAAGTCAATGGTCGCCAGCATCGATTGTATTTCATCGTAGTGTAACACCTCAGGAATTTTTCGACGAAGACGGGGACCTTCCAGTAAAGTGGTTGGATCATCAGAAATGATATCTTCAATCAACAAGTATTTGTAAAAAGCTTTGAGGCCAGAAATCAATCGAGCTTGTGAATTTGCTTCTAAGCCCAACCTATTAATCCAAAAAATAAAATCCTCTAATTGAGCCGTCGTTACTTCTGCCGGATTAATGGTAATTTCATGAATAGTAAAATAGCTAATTAATTTCTGAACATCGCGCAGGTAAGCAGCCACCGAATTCTGGGATAAAGTACGCTCTAGAAGTAGATATGCTTTGAAAGCTTTGAGGGTGGTGTCCCAATTCATGGATTTCCTTTTAAGGATAAAAGATTGATAGTAAAAAAAAGATTGAACGCAATTTGAACGGCAAGTTACGGCTAAATCTCTAATGAAATAACCCAAACCACTCGTTATTTACAGGAAGAAGTTTTTTAAAAACTCCCAAATTGCCTGTCCGCTCCTTTTGGAATTATTAAACAACTTCAATTTAAAAATAATTCTGTATTTTTATACTTGATACTTTCTAACCTAAATTTAGAGCGTACCTAAGTACTAAACGAACCGAGAACAACTATCATGAGAATTTTCTCTCTTTTGTTAACCTTTCTACTATTGGTAGGCTGGATTGCCATCGCGCGATACGCATATGTCTGTGTTATTCTACAAACTTGCGATAACCAAGAAATCAGTGACAGACAACCAGATACCTCTACTGAAACGCGCCCAAAAACACTTACGGTCCGTTATAATGACACCGTTATTCTCAAAGACTACGAAGAGTTTAGCTTTTCTGATGGCAAAGTAGAACCAGATGCGCATTCAGATAATAAACGTTTACTAGACGACCTCGCCACCTATCTGATCAATAATCCCCAAAGACAGGTAAAAATTACTGGACATTATCGTCCTTCCGAAGCGGAAATGAATAGTGATTTTTTTGAAAATATCGGACTAGCCAGAGCCAATGCTATCCGACAGCGCTTAATTAATCGCGGCATCGAAGAAAGTCGCATGGCCCTCGATTACGAACAGGCTAGCGGTGAAATCCTTGGTCGTCCTATTTCTTTTGAGTTGTCGGGTGATAAAGAAAAACCAGATACTTACAAACGGGTTTTGTTTACTTTTAAAGACATGACTTTTTCTAATGCCAATTTTGCGATCGATTCAGAAGTTTTTCGTCCTAGTGCACAATTCTTAATTTATGCCGATTCGCTGCAAACTTTCCTTTCAGAAAATCGAAATCAATCCGTCCATATCATTGGACATACGGATGATGATGGCAATCCGTTTTACAATGAGCAATTGGGTCGTAAAAGAGCCAATTCAGCGAAAGCTTTTTTAAAAAAATTAGGTGTCAAAAATAAAATTACTATTTCCTCCATGGGAGAAAGCCAACCCGCAGCACCTAATACGACGGAGGCCAATAAACAGAAAAATAGACGGGTTAACTTTTTATTAAAAAAATAACAGAATGGATAAATTGAAAGATTTCTTTACACGCTTGTTTTTAAACACCGATAGTTCAGATAGCTTGATGGCTTTGATTTTATTGGGGGTGACGGCTTTACTGAGCCTATTCCTCGGATGGCTATTACGAGGAGGAAAAGTTAAACGCCTAAAAAATCAATTGTATGAATCGGAGCAAAAATATAAACTCCTGCACGCCGAAAACGCAGGACTCGAAGATCAGTTTAAACAACAAACGCTAGTTATCCAAGAGAAATCAGATCGAATCGAAACCATAGAAGCCAATATGCAATCCTATGAGCAAAATCAGTTTAAATTACGTAATAGCCTGCAAGCAGCACAACAACAGGTAGAGCAGCTTAATAAAGCACAGATGTTAGCTGGAGAATCTTCCACTTCGTATGAAGATAAGATTACCGCTTTAGAAAATCAAACGGCTAGCTACGAAACAGCATTGCAAGAAAGAGCTGAAACAATTCAGCAACTACAGGCAGCGTTAGAAAAACATCAAACTGAGAACAAACAAGTAGAAGCAGAGCTAGAAAGACTAATGGATAAAAGCACAGCCAGTGTCACTCCTTCTACTGCAACTATTCAGACTGCTTTTTCAAAAATTGATGCACTCGAAAATCGCATCCGGCAAATGGAGAACGATAATCGAGTATTACAAACTTCTGTATTGGAAGTAAAAACAGAATCAGGAGAGCGAGTAGCCAAAGAGGATCTTAACGCTCTACGGGCCCGTATCAATATCTTATCGGAAGAAAATAAGGATTTGAAAAAACAAGTTTCAGGTATTAAAGGTACTGGAATCTCAGAAATCGAACATCGCAATAGAATCGCAGAACTAGAACAAGAAAACGAACGCCTCCGCAACCAAATGTCCAATGGAAACGGACTTTCAGCTGGATCTTTTGTCAATCCTAATATTCCAACGCCAGATCTTGACACCGACATTGAACCGATACTTTCTGAAGATGAGCTAACCGACGAAGTAGATCGTCAACAAGTCGAACTCCTCAAAACCCAAAAATCTCAATTTGGGGTAATGGGCGACCGTATTGAGGTAGAAGCAGTAGAAACCCCTACTAGTTACTCAGATGATGACTTGACCAAGATAGAAGGAATCGGTCCTTTTATTGAGAAAAAATTAAAAGAAGCAGGCATTACTTCATTTGCACAACTTGCGTCTATGGATCAATCAGCAATAGATCAGGTGACTGCCGCTATCCAGTTTTTTCCAGGAAGAATCGAACGAGATGATTGGGTCGGACAGGCTAAAAAATTAATGGTTTAGTGGAAAAAATTAATTGTCGTACGCAGAACTTGTTTAGCAATTTTTCTAAAACAACTAAACTTAAATCCCATAACTTGCGTTCAAGACGAAGTATTCGTTTTATTAAATAAATTTTATAATGAAAAATATCCACGAAGAAGTCCAAGCATATTACGGCAACGAACTTACCAAAAGCGAAGATCTAAAAACAAATGCTTGCTGTACGATGGAAGAGCCGGCTGAATATATCAAAGCAGCCCTAAGTAATATTCACGATGAAGTGATGGCCAAATATTATGGCTGTGGGTTAGCCATTCCTTCTGAATTGGAAGGTTTACGAATTTTAGATCTAGGTTCGGGCAGTGGTCGAGATTGTTATATTTTATCACAATTTGTAGGTCAAAACGGCGAAGTAATTGGAGTAGACATGACAGATCAACAGCTGGATGTTGCCAATCGACATATTGATTATCATACCGAAAAATTTGGATACAATCGTTCGAATGTCCAATTTATCAAAGGCAATATAGAGTCGTTGGAAACGCTCAATTTAGCACCTGAGAGTTTTGACCTTATTATTTCAAATTGTGTCATCAACCTAGCAAAAGATAAAGAAAAAGTTTTGGCTGATGCCTACCGACTATTAAAGCCTGGAGGTGAAATGTACTTCAGTGATGTCTATAGCGATCGCCGCATCAGCAAGGATTTACAAAATGATCCTGTGCTATGGGGCGAATGTTTGAGTGGTGCTTTGTACTGGAATGATTTTCTAAGAACTGCTCGCAAGGTTGGCTTCACAGATCCACGTAGTGTAAAAAACAATCCTATCTCCATCGAAAATGCGGAAGTATCGGCAAAGTGCGGAGATATTAAATTTTTCTCCGTTACTTATCGCTTGTGGAAAATAGACGGACTGGAAGACGAATGCGAAGACTATGGTCAGGCGGTTGCTTATAAGGGCACCATCGAAAACAACGCGAGCAGCTTTGACCTAGATGACCACCATAATTTTCCTAAAAACAAAATAGTGACTGTTTGTGGCAACACCTATAAAATGCTACACGATACTAGGTTGGCCAATCATTTTGAGTTTTATGGAACTTGGGATACGCATTATGGCGTTTTCGAAGGATGTGGCGGTGCCATGCCTTTTGATACAGAAAATGGAGAAGCAGCTAGTTGCTGTTAAGGATCAATTCGACATAAACATGTATCATCCCTAATTTCACTATCATTATTTAATCTGATAGTTTATACCTAAGCACAGCGTATTTTTGCTGGTTAGCCAGTTGGCTTTTAGCTAGTTGGCCCTCTTTTCACAAAAGAAGAGGGCAAACAAGCTAACAGGCCAACTGGCAATATTTTTCTAAGGAAAAAATTCGGAATGACTCATGTTTGTTAAATAAATTGTTTGCTAAATTTTCTTTAATTTAATCTCTACGCGCTGGTTTTTCTTACGGCCTGCACTATATCTATTGGACGCAATTGGCTTCGTTTTACCATAACCTACAGCCTCTAATCTAGCGGATGAAATTCCTTGTTCTTTTAAATAATTAGCGACGGATTCAGCTCTTTCTTTGGATAGTTTATTACAAAAACTATCATCACAGCGATCATTGGTATGGCCACGAATTTCAACCTTATACCCCGTATTTAATTTAAGATATTCGACAATTTCATCCAATTCATCGTGAGAGTCTGGATTTATATCTGCCTGATCCATTCCAAAAACTAATCGTTGTAGCTTAATTACTTTTCCTGCTTTTGCGCTACCTGAATTCAACTCTTTGATAATTTTCTCTTTTTTTACTGGCTTTATCGGTTCTTTCACACCACCTTGTGGTTGATTATTTTTTGGTGGAACGACAGCAACCACGGGTTCTTTTTCTTTAGGCTCTTCTTTTTTAGGTGTTTCGACTACGGCCAGTGGCTCAGATTTTTTATCACAAGGTATTGGAACAATATCCGACAAATTATCAACAAGCACATTCCCATTATAAGGAAAGAGCGTAGGAGTTTTATAAAAGGCTTGAATGAGAATAAAACGGTGGTTGGTAGTCGGTTCAAA
Source organism: uncultured Saprospiraceae bacterium (assembly GCA_937928405.1). GTDB lineage: Bacteria > Bacteroidota > Bacteroidia > Chitinophagales > Saprospiraceae > JALZUU01. Next base: position 51,527 of record CALFWZ010000003.1, on the reverse strand, counting down.
ACGTAATTCGTATTTCTTCCATTTGGTGTTATTCACCAATGGTGTTTCTCCCAACAATTCAGTTTTCTGACAATAAGAGTTTCCGCCGTAGATTCTGATTTTTATAGCTTTGGTAAAATCTACCATTATAGGTTCTCCCGAACTATCCCGTAAATTACTACCACTTAGATATGTTTTAGACCGGGCGAGGTGCAAAGACATTTCGTAACATTTGCCTCCTTCTAGTGGGGCAGATAGACGTTGACCAACCGCCTCTTGCGTGTCGTTGTCCCGAACAACCATTCCCATATAAGTAGGTCCATCTTGCGCTGGCAACGTAACACCAAAAAAAGCAACATCTTCTCCCTTAAAAGCAATAGAAGGATTAGGTTGTACATCTGGTGGTGTCTCATTAAAGGCTCCACAATCCTGCCAGCCCCGTGGCCCCCGATTAAAATCATTACCTCCCCTATGGGCGATATCCATAAAAGATGGATTATTAAGTTTTATGGGCTCATTCTGTGCACTCAACGGGGCGACCAAAGAGAACAAAATGGCCATAAAAAGAAAATTTCTGAGTCTCATCATCATAAAAACAGTTGTTTACTACTTTAGTAACGCCTTAGAGACGGGTATTAGTTTTACAAGTAACTCCGAATTTTATTAAAAATTACTTAAAGGCATTTAATCCAGTAACATCCATTCCCGTTATCAGTAGGTGAATGTCATGGGTTCCTTCATAAGTTAATACTGTTTCGAGGTTCATCATGTGACGCATGACAGGATACTCATTGGTAATTCCCATCCCTCCATGAATCTGCCGAGCTTCGCGAGCAATTTCCAAGGCCATGTTGACATTATTCCGTTTGGCCATACTGATTTGTGCTGGACTAGCTTTGCCTTCGTTGGCCAAAGTTCCGAGTCTCCAAGCGAGTAACTGTGCTTTAGTAATTTCTGTTATCATCTCTGCCAACTTCTTTTGGGTCAATTGAAAACCACCAATCGGTCGACCAAACTGTTCTCTTTCCAAAGAATAACGTAGCGCAGAATCATAGCAATCCATAGCTGCGCCAATGGCCCCCCATGCGATTCCGTAACGAGCTTTAGACAAACAAGACAAGGGTCCTTTGAGTCCTCGTATTTCTGGAAAAACATTTGCTTTCGGTACTCTTACATCTTCAAAGACAAGTTCTCCAGTAATGGATGCACGAAGCGACCATTTTCCATGAATTTCAGGTGCAGAAAATCCTTTCATGTCTTTTTCTACGACCATTCCTCGGATTTTTCCTTCTTCATCTTTTGCCCAAACCACCGCGATATCCGCTACGGGCGAATTGGTAATCCACATCTTAGCACCATTTAAAATATAAGCATCACCATCGTCTTTGATATTGGTAATCATCCCACTCGGATTAGATCCGTGATCCGGTTCGGTCAAACCAAAACAACCAATAAATTCTCCGCTACCTAATTTTGGTAAATATTTTCTTTTTTGCTCTTCAGAGCCAAATCGATAAATAGGATACATCACCAGTGATCCCTGAACGGAAGCCATAGAACGGACGCCTGAATCTCCTCTTTCTAGTTCTTGCATGATCACTCCATAGGCAATCTCATCCATTCCACCACCGCCATATTCCACCGGAAGGCTAGGACCAAAAGCACCGATCTCGGCCAGTCCTTTAAATAAGTGGTGTGGACATTCAGCTCGGTTGGCGTAATCTTCGATAATCGGACTGACTTCTTGCTTTACCCATTCCCGAACGGCACCTCGAGCCATCAAGTTTTCTTCGCTAAGCAATTGGTCAATGTTATAATAATCATGTCCTTGGAACTGGTCCGTTTTGACACTTTTTTTTGCGCCGGCTACGCCGTTTGCTTTTCCATTTTCGTTCATTATAATGCTGGTTTTATTTTTATAAGTTGGTTTATCTTGATTTAAAGGTATTTCTAGATATAAAATTACGGAATTCTATACACTCTTGTTGCTTTGAGGAAATGTAGATATTGAATTTTACGGAAGGTTGACTTAGACGTTTGATTAAGAAGAAATTATTGACCTTGTTTCTACCGCTGCATATTCCGTATATTTGAAAAAAAATCCAACACATGGGAAAAATTTCACTAGAAGGTATGGAATTTTACGCTTATCATGGCGTATATCCGGAAGAGCGGGTCATTGGCAATAGTTTTGTAGTAGATGTATTTATCGTCACCAACTGGGAGTCCGCTTCGATTAACGACAACCTAGACGAAACCATCAATTACGAAACCATCTATCAGATTTGCCAAGTTGAGATGCGGCACACCGTGCAATTGATCGAAACCCTGATTCAGAATATTTCGTATGCCATTCGACGACAATTCAGTACGATCCAAACTATTACTGTTAAAGTACGTAAAAACCGGCCGATTCCGGGCCATCGAGTATCTCATTCTGCGGTAGAATCGACGGAAAATTTTGTCAGTCAATGTCCGCGATGTCAAAGGCCATTTATTTGCTATGGAGATGAAACCTGTTGGTGTTTTGGAAAAAAAGTATCCTCAGAAACCAGAGAAAATCTAAAGACCAGATTTCAAGGTTGTCTTTGTAAAGCATGTTTAACCTTCTTTGCTGGCTAACTAACCGATCCCGACGAAATGAACGACCGATCCCAAAGGGTGGCGTATGGCAATACGCTAAGGAAGTGAACCACGAGATCGACGAAGGAGATCCATGAGCGATAGCGAACTAAAGCGGATGGGAAGCGTGCGACAGCACGGCAAAGGAAAGGAACCCTGTCTGACCGTCAGGGCAGGGGCAAAAGCAGACGGGATGACTCCTTACATTATGATTTTAATAACATTTTCAATATTTACCTTCGCTTTTTTATTAAGTCAAAGAAATTGTTGAAAGGTTAAATACTTTAAAATATCACTTTACCTATAATTGCTAATGAAGTTTAAAAACTTCAAAAAGGCAGTTTTAAAAAATTCATTATGATTAAGAAATTCATGTTTATACTCGTGGCACTTCAGCTCACTGCTTGTACACAATTTCAAGACATAGCAGGATCAGTACTTGAAAGTGGCGCCCTTACTCCACAGCAAATTGGACTAGGACTGAAAGAAGCGCTCAACGTTGGCATCAGTCAAGGTGCCGATAGATTGTCTGCCAAGGATGGTTTCCTCAAAGGAGCATATAAGATTTTACTACCGGAAGAAGTTCAAAAAGTAACCAATAAACTATCTGGGATTCCTGGCTTTAGTTCCGTAGAAGGAGAGATGATTAAATTACTAAATAGAGCAGCAGAAGATGCAGCTAAAAGTGCTAAACCTATTTTTGTTAGTGCCATCAAGCAAATGACTTTTGCGGATGCTACAGAAATATTAATGGGGTCTAACAACGCAGCGACCAGCTATTTACAAAAAACAACAACTAATGAATTGACTAGTGCTTTCCGTCCCAAAGTAGTTCAATCACTAGACCGAGTAAATGCTACCAAATACTGGAATGATGTGATTACTAAATATAACTCCATTCCTTTTGTTAAAAAAGTAAATCCTGACCTGGATGATTATGTTACTCAGCAAGCGCTTACTGGCTTGTTTGGAATGGTAGCTAAGAAAGAATTAGGTATTCGCAAGAATGTAAGCGAACGTAAAACAGACTTATTGAAGAAAGTATTTGCGAAGCAAGATAAGTGATCGATCCCGACTGAAAGGAGGGCAGCCTGCGACAGCACGACGAGAAAACGCACCGCAAAAACGGACGGGCCAGCAATAATCTCCCATAGGATAATGGATGCTCTACAAGGATAGAGCATCCATTATTTATTTATCTAAAACCTACAACATTTTTTTCAATTCTTTCCAAATTGTTTCTCTGACAATCTGATGCCCTTCTATATTTGGATGAATGCCATCGGGTAGATTTAGTTCCGGTTGGCCACCGACTTTGTCTAGTAAGAAAGGAATGAGGGCCACCTTATTTTTTTTAGCTAATCGTGGATACATCGCTGCAAATTTTGTCGTGTACTCGCTCCCCATATTAGGAGGCGCCATCATCCCAGCCAGTAGAATTTTGGCAGTGGGATATTTTTCATTTACCGCATCGATGATAGATTGTAAATTTGTTTCTGCCTCTACAACTGGGAGGCCGCGCAAAGCATCATTTCCACCTAATTCTAGGACAAAAATATCGGGTTGATAATTTTCTAGTATCCACCCTACTCTTTCTTTTCCACCGCTCGTGGTCTCTCCACTATTACCTGCGTTGATGACTTTATAATTTAAGTTTAGTGAATCAATTCGCTTTTCGATCAGTCCTACAAACCCCTGAGAAGGGTCCAATCCATAACCCGCTGAAAGACTATTTCCAAAAAATATGATGGTTTTTGCTTTGCTTTTAGTAGCTGGGGTTGCTAACTCGCTAGATGGAGCAGGAGTCGCTTCGACGGGTACTTTTTTGGAAGAAGCGTTGGTACTATCTGTGGCACAACTCGTTCCACTCAACACAATTAGAATTAGTAGAAAGAGGCCTTGATAGGTAAAGAGGTATTTATTCATATGGACAAAATATTGTTTGGAATGATCATTAAATTAGGATAATAAAAAAAGAAAAAAATTAATATTAAATTAATAAAAAATATTGTTTGGAAAAAATAGATCAATTCCCATTTAAAATTTCTTCTTTCCCATTCAATCAAATAAGTTATTATTCAATTTATAACTGCGACCAAACCATCTGATAAAGCCCTTTTTCAGCACTGGATTTAAGGGCAAACTTATTGTAATATTGCAGCGTTAAGGTGGTAAAGATAAGCGATAGAATTAAGTAAATTGTTGTTCATCGAAAATTTCACTTCATTCGTCTAGCTTATTTGTCACATGCAACCTATTGGATTTATATTTGTGTTTGTAATAACAACCCAATAAAAAACCTAATAGTTAACAAAAAGATTTTCATTATGAAAAATTACATCTTACTAGCTGTCTTGTTCTTATTTAGCTTCGGTATGCAGGCTTTCACAGATCCTGTTAGTGAAGATAAAAACTGCCGATTAGACTCTGTTAACTGCTGCAGTAATCTCGATAGTCAAGAACGGATTACGCTTGACTTAATTTTTAATGACTGGACACTGACGGAAAACACCACTTTTTCTGGAATGACGCAACACTTCGACTTTAGTGAAATAGGAATCGTAAAAATCACTACCACTTTTGCCGATGCAAGTATTCCTTCAACTACTAAAAATATGGTTTGGCAACTAACAGTAGAAAATAATGAATCTGTATTAATCTTAACAGACATCAACACCGACTCTTACACAACATATAAGATAGACGAAACTTGTGAAGGTCTATCTCTAAATAATACTTTGCTGAATAAGCAGATGGATTTAATCGCTCGTAAGTAAATACGGGAATTAAATGATCCGCAAAAAACCAAACTAAGTCGTATCCGAAAACCGGGTGCGACTTTTTTTTTGCACATCGGCCAACTACCACGCCAAATCACCCGGATCTTTAGGCTTAGACTGTTTATACTTACGCTTGCTGAGAATGCGTTTTTTCTGGCGGTCTACGATCAATTTAGCTAAGGCCTCGTTGGCTGGTTCGGTACAATATGGCGATAAGGCGAAATTAATATCTGGCTCGAGAACATCTAAGCGGTACAAAAGACTTAGCAAAAAGTCCAGCCGATGTTCAATCATATAAGCTACCTCATTGGCAACTAATAGCAGTAGTTCTTCCTCTGTCAAGGGAGTTTCGTGACCTTCAAGGCCAAAATCTCTCGCAATCAATGCCGTTGTTTCGGCAATCATTAGTTGATCCATATGATTCTGATCAGTACGACTTCCCAAATTATTGCTTATTTTGTTGGCCGTAGGTTAAATGAAGCTATTTTAAAATAAACTTGGTTAAAAATTACGTATAATCCATCAGGTTTTATACGATAGTTGATTAAAAATTTATACGCATGAAATACCTTTTTCCCTGGTTAATCCTGTTTATTTCACTTAATGTGACTGGACAGGAAAAGCTTTTACTAAAGTGGAATCAAATTCCGGAAGAAGATTTACAAATGTCTGTTTATTCGCCGGATTCTAATGCCGCCGCCGTCGTGCTAGATGATTATGGGCAAATAATTGTTGAACTAGAGGGCAGTGCGGTATACTATCGCTTTAAACGGCATCGTCGAATCAAGGTGCTAAAGCCTGAAGGATTTAAAAAAGCCAACGTGATCATCTCCTATTATACAGGTAAAAAATCTGCTGAGACGATCACCTATCTCCGTGGACAAACCTTTTCGCCCGATGGAACAAAAGTAGTCATTCCCAACAAAGATATTTTTGATAATCCCGTAAATGATTTTTATAGTGAAAAACGATTCGCCTTTCCTCAAGTACAAGCCGGATCAGTCTTGGAATATCGCTACGAAATTGTTAGCCCACGGATCACGGACCTGAGAGAATGGTATTTCCAAGAAGATATTCCCGTTCGTTCTAGTCGCTTAAAAGTAGAAATCCCCAACGCATTCAAATATGTTTATTTATTCCAAGGAAATCAGCAACTCAATCAGATTGGCAAAGATGACCGCTCAATCGACGTCCGCGGAAATACCATTACAAAAATAAAAGACAATGTCTATCAAATGGTAAACGTACCAGCGCTAAAATCAGAAAAATATATCACCTCCATCAATGATCATCGTGCTCGTTTACGTTTTCAACTAAAAGAAATTCTATTTCCAATGGGACATACCAAAACCTATCTTAGCAATTGGGGAGAAGTAAGTAAAGAACTCATGAACTATGAGCGTTTTGGGCAGCAATTTACGGACGAAAAAATGTTTGATGAATGGATCAACCCAGCAACCACTAAAATTATATCGGCTAATATTTCTGACCAAGAAAAAGCGGCCAAACTTTATCAGTATGTCAGTAAAACCATCGAATGGAATAAGCGTTACTACTATAGAGCCAAAACCTCATTGAACGATGTCTTTCTTACCAAAACTGGCAATAGCGGAGAAATCAATCTGGTTTATTTGGCTTTATTGCGTCAAGCGGGAATTACCGCTTATCCCGTCTTACTGAGTACTCGATCGCACGGTCGCATGGTCAAGACGTATCCAATTATAGATCAATTTAATCATGTAATTATTTCCGCCGAGCTGGATGACGAAACGGTATTATTAGATGTTGGTCCCTCTACCAAAGCGATGAATTATCCACAGATTAATTCCCTAAATAAAAGTGGCTGGTTACTCGACCCAGAAACACCACAATGGATTGACATCGAACCGCCAGTGACTAAGATCACTACGATGGCTACGGTGAAACTAAATAGCGATGGTACGCTGACTGGCAAATTACAGGGAAAATATAAAGGGTATGCAGGTTCTAAACTCCGAGCGTATCTGGCGAATGAAAAAAACAAAGATAAGTATCCCGCCCGCTGGACAGAACAAATACCAGCATTAAAAGTGGATTCAGTTTTCACAAAAAATATCGATGCTTATGATAAATCACTTCATCTAATTGCCCAAGTAAAAATACAGGACCTTACCGAAACTCAAGGAGATTTGTTGTACTTCCAACCGGTCTTTATTTCTGAATTTTCAAAAAATAAACTCCCTGAAACGAATCGTGTTTGTCCTGTGGAAATGGAATATCCACATACAGAAAATTTTGTTTTAAATTTGGAATTACCTGAGGGTTATGCTGTTGAATCTTTGCCTGCATCCGTTAGTTTGAGTTTAGCAGACGATAGTGCCACTTATAATTTGCTGGTTTCTGAGCAGAATCAATTCCTACAGTTGATTAGCAAAGTAAATATTAAAAAAACTACTTTTCCGCTCGCTGCCTACGGTGATTTACGCGAACTTTTTATTCAAATTGAAGAGAAATTAAAAGAAAAAATCGTCTTAAAGAAGATAGATAATAAATAAAACAAATGCTACTATATCAGAAATTACAAGAGGCAAAAGATACTGGTAAAAAGAAGTTTGCTGTATTGATTGATCCCGATCAACTACGGATGAGCAATCTTGATAAAATCCTCAACCTTGCTATTGATGCTAAAGTCGATTATTTTTTTATCGGCGGAAGTTTAATTGTAAATAGTGTATTAGACGATTGTCTTTCACATATTGCCAAAGCCTGTGATATTCCAAAAATTTTGTTTCCGGGCAATTCTTTACAGTTAAGTTATCGGGCGGATGCCATTCTTTTTTTATCGCTTATCTCTGGTCGTAACGCCGAGTTATTGATCGGACGTCATGTCAATACGGCGCCTTATATTAAACTAAGTCCACTAGAGGTAATGTCTACAGGTTATATGCTTATTGATGGAGGAATTACTACAACTGTTTCTTATATTAGTAATACCACCCCTATTCCAGCTGCCAAGGATGACATTGCGCTTTGTACAGCAATGGCTGGAGAAATGTTGGGACTAAAACTAATTTATATGGATGCTGGCAGTGGCGCCAAAAATCCCATTTCTACTAGTATGATCAATTCCGTTAGCGGTGGTATTCAGATTCCTTTAATTGTGGGTGGCGGTATTCGCAGCCCTGAAAAGGCAAAAGAAAATATAGAAGCAGGAGCCGATGTAATTGTAGTTGGCAATGCCATCGAAAAAGATCCTTCCCTAATCAAAGAAATTGCGGATACCATTCATGGACATTAGAAGCAAAATGAACGATTTTCAAAATATTTGGGTTAATACATTGAAGTTGTTCGAATGTTAATGAAATAATCTATGCACAAAGGAATTGTTATTAAATCTACTGGAAGCTGGTATCAAGTACTCCTCGAAAATGAAGCAGTGATTGACTGTCGGATCATTGGTAAGTTCAGGCTCAATGGCATGAAAATTACCAACCCTGTGGCCGTTGGCGATCGGGTAGAAGTAGAAAAAGAGGCTGACGATAAAGGTATTATTAAAAATATAATGCCTAGAGAAAATTTTGTAGTCAGACAATCCCCTCGCAAAAAACATTTCCTTCATCTTCTCGCTAGCAACCTCGACCAAGCAGTAGTGATTATGACGATCATCAACCCAAACCTTAAACAAGGATTTATTGACCGCTTCTTGTTAATGACTGAACCATATAACATTCCAGTGATCATTGTTTTTAACAAAGCAGACTTATACGGAGAAGAGGAATTGACTGTTTATCATTATCTTCGAGAGATTTACGAAAAAATAGGCTATGAAGTACGACTGGTTTCATCCACTACCGGTACAGGGTTGGACGAACTCAAACGAAGTTTAAAAGATAAAATCTCCTTAATCAGTGGTCAGTCTGGCGTTGGAAAATCTACCCTGGTAAATGCCCTTCAACCCCATCTTGATATTCACACCAACGAAATTTCTGATTATTCTGGTAAAGGAATGCATACCACTACTTTTGCGGAAATGTTTCCACTCGATTTTGGAGGACATATTATCGATACACCCGGTATTAAGACCTTAGCTTTTAATAATCTGACCCCGATGGAAGTAGTCCATAATTTTCGGGAACTGTTTAAGTATTCAAAAGATTGTAAATTTGCAGACTGTACCCACCGTAACGAACCGGGCTGCGCTGTTAAAACAGCGGTAGAAGAAGATGAAATAAGTGAGTTGCGGTACATGAACTACGTAACTATTCTCGAAGAGATCGAAGACCAGAATTACTGGGAACGACACAAAATCTAATGTAATAATATGTCTTATACCGGAAAAAAGAATTATACCAGTCGTCGCGAAAAATCAGCCCGGAATCTACGTTATTTACGTATTTTCTCCCTATTTGCCGCCTTGTTTATTGCTGTTCTTATTTACAAAAATAGATATATCGTTAAAGGCTGGTTGGAGAGTGTGATTTATTAAGCTCAATCAACTGAGCTAATTGTTTTTCTAAAATACTTTTTGTTTCCGCAAAGTATTCATCCCAATTTTCGATATTGCTGATTGTTCGATAAGAAGCATCTGATTGTAATTCAGTCAATCTATTTTGCCAGATTTGCAATTTTTGTTTTAGATTTTTAAAGGAGCTTTCCAGTCTTTTTAATTCTGTGATTCCTTCAGATTTAGTTAAAAAAATACCAGATTTTAGTTGCTGATTAATTTCTATAACCCGTTCTAGGTTATTAGCTTTATAAGCTTGATTTAGTTCTATAAAAATCTCCTCTGCTTGATCGTGTAGCTCCTCCACTACCCTGTCAGGATGACATTTCAACGAAGTCTGTCGATACAATTTTTTTATTTGCTTTTGCTCTTGAGGAGTGAGCATATTTATTTTTTGTTTTTTAGTGATTTCATAAGATTTGGTATATTCTTCATGATCAGCTTTAGCTTCTTCGTATTTTTCTTGTTTTGATTTATCCGCTTTGGCTTCTATTTCTGCTTTTATTTTATTTTGGAAAAGAATTTTTTTAAGCAAGTCGCCAAGAGTAGCCGTATGCATTTTACTAAATTTATGCAGCGTTTTTTGCGTCTCATTATACTTATTACTAATAGCGGCAATCTCCTCTTCCAATAGTTTTATTTCACGACGAAGATTATCAATTGGCGGATCAACACATGCTCTCAATGCCTGATGATACTGTAGAAAAGACTTTATCAATTCGAGTGCTTCTTCAAAAGACTTTTCGTCTAAAGTTTTAATGATGAGATCAATATTTCTATCTCCAGTAAATTTTTTCAACTCATCTAGTCGAATATGGATATATTCCGTATCTCCCACTTCCAACAAGACCTTTATTACTTCCACTTTTTTTAATAAAATAGTAATGGAATTAGGCGGTTTAGATACCTCTTTAGACAGATGATTGACCACTGAAAGGTAGTCATATTCCAATTTAAAACCAGTCACAATAGTTGGCAGATCTATCGTTATAGTTATCGAATCTTCGCTTGGTGCATTTTTATTTCCCCAGCCATAGTTTCCTGTCAACACTACGGAGGAATCGATAATGCCAAATTTATGATCGATTAGATGCTCTCTATACGCATGATCTAATTTTATTAATTCTATTTTTTTTCTTTTTAGTCGATCAAGATCAACAAACCAACTGCTCCTATCTTCTGGTACAATCAATAAGATACTCACTTTTACTCCTTCTTGCGCTTTTTTCTCTAATAGTCCAATCAGTCCTTTGTCTTCGAGCCAACCAATAGCTAGGTAAATACTTGACTTAGCGTTCGCTAAATATTTGACTAAAAAAGGTCTGATATCGGCCTGCTGATAAGTAATCTGTTTCATCAAAGTAAGCATTGTTGGTTTTTAGTCATAGCCAATTAATAAGTTTTCGATTTGAAAATCTGAGACAAACCAAAAAGTTATTATTTGTGACCACTACATAATCTGATTAATCTTTTCTATTGCGTGCTGCGCCCCTTCATGTTCAAGTTTCAGTGCTATCTCAAAGTCTTCCAATGCTTCTTGATATTTCACCAAATCGAATTGAGTCACCCCCCGATTATAGTAAGCATTAGCAGCTTGCGGGTTTAACTGGATAACGGTAGTAAAATCTAAAATTGCACTATTGTGGTGCCCTAGTAAGTGGCGAGCTTCTCCTCGGTTGGCATAAGCAGAAATATCTTCCGGCGATAATTTTATTGTCTCAGTAAAATCAGCTATTGCTCCTCGATAATTTTTTTGATCAAATTTTGCAACCCCACGATTATACCAAGCTCCTTTATGGGTAGCATCAAGAATAATAACTGTAGAAAAATCTTCGATGGCTTTCCTAATATTTCCAAGGTCGTACTGAACATAACCTCGACTAAAAAACGCCTCAGTATGATTCGGATCAATCTCTATCACAGTGGAAAAATCTAAGATTGCTGCTTCGTACTGCTTTAAATCATAGAATAAAAAACCTCTTTCCAAATAGTTTTCTACTTCTTTAGGACCAAGTTTAATTGCCTGATTAAAATCTTCCATAGCATCTGCTTGATCTCCTATCAACATTCGAGCAATACCTGAGCACCGGAAAGCGCTAACATGGGTTGGACAAATTTCTATCGCTTTATTACAAGCATCAATTGCCTCAGGGTAAGCACCATTTTGTATGAAAATTTTCGCCTTCTCTAACCAATCGCCTACTTCCCTTCTAACCAATTTTTCGGTAATATCTAATTGTAGATTAGTAAAAAAAACTAGCTCTTTATTTTGAAGTACAACACTTTTATCATTCCTATTTTCTTTCATTGAATCTGCTTTAACTAGGAAATTATATTTGCAACCTTTAAACAAAGATATTATATTTTAATAAAAAAAATCTCTAAAACAAGAGAGATAAATCTATTAAATCATTCACTACCATATCACCAATTGGTGACAAGATGTTTTAATTTGGGGATAAGTATTTTTTATTAAAAATAAAAATCCTAATTATTAAATAATTGAAAATTATTATATACTTTGTGCTAGAATTTTTCCAAACAGACAAACATACAAATACTACATTTAAGCGTTTTTTTTGATGTAAAACTTCAAAAAATATAGTTCTCTTACAAAAGTAATTAAGGTCTTTTAAAATACTACAGAAACACTTTATTTCAGGATAACCAACTGACATGTACCCAGCATGTCATGGCGGTAGTATGCCTAAAAGACATTTCTTTATTTAAATTTTTCACACAGTAAATAAATACATAATTAAAATGAAACTAGGAAAAAACAAGTTTGTGACTAGGCTAGTCAACGTAGTAGGACTCAACAAAAAACAGTCTGAAGAGGTCTACAAAATGTTATTAAATGATCAATTAATACCATCTCACGAAGTAGTGAAGACGGTAGAGGTCATCAAAGAGGTACCCGTCGAAGTACTTAAAAAAGTAGAAATCATCAAAGAAGTAGAAGTCATTAAAGAAGTTCCCGTAGAAGTGATAAAAGAAAAAGCTACTTTCCAAGAAGTAGAAGTGATAAAAGAAAAACCTGTGGAAGTTACTCGGGAAGTAAACGTTTTCCAACCAATTCAAGTTCACCGAGATTTACCTGTAGAAGTAGTTAGAGAAGTTACTTCTGTTCAAAAAGTGGACGTGATAAAAGAAGTAGCAGTTCCTTTGACTAACGAAATAGAAGTATTCAAAGAAGTTTCTATGGTTAAAGAAGTACCCGTGACCTTGACTAATACGAACGAAATAATCAAAGAAATTACAGTTATCAAAGAGGTAGCAGTTCCCGTATATCAGGACCGTGAAGTGATTAAGAAAGTAGAGGTCATTAAAGAAGTTCCCGTCGAAGTCATCAAGGAAGTTCAAGTCGTTAAAGAAATAGAAGTTATTAAGGAAGTTCCCGTTGAAGTCATTAAAGAAATAGAAGTCATCAAAGAGGTCGTCGTCAAGGAAGAAGTACCCGTGGAAGTTATTAGGGAGATTGAAAAAATAAAAGAAATACAAGTCGTCAAAGAAATCCCTGTCGAAGTCATCAAGGAAGTACAAGTCATTAAAGAAATAGAAGTCATTAAAGAAGTTCCTGTTGAGACAATTGTCGAAGTAGTAAAGTTACAAGAGGTAGAGGTGATCAAAGAAGTTCCCGTCGAAATAGAAAAAATTATTCATAAGGTAGATATTGTTAAAGTCAATAAAGAAGTAGCGACCCCGATATTGGAGACAGTAGAACGTATGAAATTAGTCGAGATGACTAAAGAAGTTTCTGTTCCAGTCGAAACTGTTTTTGAAAAAGTGAAAGAAATTGAAGTTTTCAAAGAAGTGCCAATCCCTGTTGAGAACAGAGTTGAGGTCATCAAAGAGGTAGAAGTAACTAAAGAACTTCCCGTTGTCACCAATAATACGGTAGAAACTATTAAAGAAGTTACACTAAAAGTAGAAGTCCCAGTAATGATGAATCATACGAATGAAGTCATCAAAGAAGTAGAACTCACAAGAGATGTTCCTGTCGTAGTGACCAATGAGATAGAAGTCATTAAAGAGATTGAGGTTATACAAGAAGTACCAGTTGAGGTAACAAATGATATTACAAAATTCAAAGAAGTAGAAGTCATCAAAGAAGTGGCTAAGCCAATGAGAGAAAAAGTAGATGTGATCAAGACGGTTTCTGTTCTACAGGAAGTACCAGTGACTCTAGTAAATACCGTGGAAGTACTTAAACCTTTTGAGACAACTAAAGAAATTCCAGTTACCGTCACTAAAGAAGTTCAAGTCACACGTGATGTTATTAAAGAAGTACCTGTCGAAGTAGTAAAAGAAGTAGAAGTCGTTAGTGAAGTAGAGGTGGAAGTTACCAAAGAGGTGGAAGTCATCAAAGAAGTCATCAAAGAAGTAGAAGTCATCAAGGAGGTACCAATCGAAGTCATTAAAGAAGTAGAAGTATTTAGAGAAATTGAAGTCATCAAAGAAGTTCCTGTTGAAGTCATCAAAGAAGTTCAGGTCACTAAAGAAGGAGAAGAAATTAGCCGAGCCATCGTAGAACGTCCTAACTTAAAAACCTATAGAACAGGTAAAGAAAGAATGATCCGATCTGATAAGAAATACACGGAAAGAGAATTGACCACTATTAACAAAAAATTGGAATCTAATGAGGTTATTCCTCCAACACCAGTTGACAGAGAGGATGATTACCTAAAGTGTTCTGAATATGAAGGTATAGAAGTCAACGACAAGAAAAATAACGTGGCGCTTTTCAAACACGATAATGGTCAATTTTATTTTGCACTCTATAACGATAAAGGAGGAGTAAAATTACGTAGTGAAGGTTTTAGAACTGCAAAAGAAAGAGATCAAGAATTGTCTGGGGTCATCAGGTTAAACAACAATCCTGCTTTCTACTCTAAAATCGAACGCGGCAATTACTACATGAACGTATTGCGGGATGAGACTGGAAGAGAAGTTGGACGTAGCTGTATGATGTCCAGCAAACCTGTGGTCAGTAAAACCGAAACAGAAGTAAAGGTCGTACTTAACGAAGAAGACAAAGAAGATGATTATCTACCTTGTAAAGAGTACGAAGGTAAAAAGGTAAATGATAAGAAGAATAATGTTGCATTATTCAAACATGACAATGGTCAATTTTACTTTGCTATGTACCATGCAGATGGTAGTGTAAGACTTAGAAGTGAAGGTTTTAGAACTTCACAGGAAAGAGATCAGGAATTATCCGGCGTGCTAAGATTACGTGACAACCGAGATTTCTACACCGTAATTTCAAAAGGATCTTACTCTATGGAAATCCTTAAAGATGAAACAGGAAGAGAAGTAGGAAGAAGTTGTTTACTGAAGGCAGCACCTGCTAAAACAACTACTGGGACTACTGGAACCGCTACTAAAGCCACATCCACAACTAGCAGTGACGCAGGAAAAATATTTACCGATTCTGTTTATGGATTTAAATCTAACTACCTTGAAATCATCGAAGGTATTGGGCCCAAAATCACCAACGTATTACACAATGCTGGCATCATTACCTGGAAACACGTAGCAGATAGTACTCCTGCCAAATTGAAAAAGACCTTAGACGATTCTGGCTCGAAGTTCAAGATGAGACATTATGATACTTGGTCTACTCAAGCTGGATATGCACACAGCGGCAATTGGGCAAAATTCATTAGTTTCCAAAAAAGTTTGGGTGGTGTATCCAAACTAGAAACTAAAACTCAGAACGCTCCTAAAGCAGATGAAGTTTACACTGATTCTGTCTACGGCTTAAAGTCTGACAATCTTCAAATCATCGAGGGTATTGGACCAAAAATAAATGAGGTTTTAGCTGCTGCAGGCATCAAGACATGGAAACAATTATCGACTGCTTCTGTCTCTAAACTTCGAAAAATATTAGACGAAGCTGGTTCGAAATTTAAGATGCATGATCCTTCTAGTTGGCCAGAACAAGCTTCTTTTGCTACATCAGGAGAATGGCAAGAATTGATCGGATTCCAGAAAATACTAGATGCTGGAAAGGATGACAACAGTGGGATAACCGATTCTAAACTGGAAAAACTTTTAGTTAAAAAAGGTAAAATGTAGACCAATCATCTGGTAAACTTCAAGCGTAACGCTAAAAAAGTTACTTTTTATTCTACTAAGGGAATACATCAAAAGATGTATTCCCTTTTTTTTGGACTAATTTTAGTATAACAACAAATGGATAAACCTGTTTTGGCAGGATTGCCTTGAAATTTCCATTATACCAGCAACTTTTATTTGCTGCATTCTATCTTTTTGCTAAAAAGTAAAATATGAATATTGCTAAGATTACCATTATCTGCCTGTCATTAACGATAGCGGTTACCGCTTCTGCTCAAACTAAGAAAACGAGCATGCAGGATGCCAGGAAGGAGGCTCTTGAACGTGCTATGAAGGCTCGGAAAGGCGAAAGCGTAGATCCTACACCCATTGAATCAGTAGACCATCAATCAAAAATCAGTATCGAAGATTTACATCGTGCGGCCGCTCCAGATGCGGAAGGCCTGATCGATAACGCGTCTGCCCCCACCGATATAGCAGTAGAAGAATCGAAAAAATCATCCAAAAAGAAGAAGAAAAAGCGTAAAAAACAAAAAGCAAAGGAGAAGGATAATCCTAAAAAAATAACAACCCCAGAAGTTGATCTTCCCACAGAAGAAGAACAACCTTATGTCATTAAAAGTCCAACGACACCGCCTCAAGAAAAGCAAGTGGAAGTAGTTGAGATAGAAGAGATGGATACAATAGAAAAAGAAAATTTTGATGCGCCAAGTTCTAATGAACCAATACAAAGGGAGGAACAAAGTCAGCTCAGCCCTGAGAAAGTATCAAAAATTCGAGAAGAAATAAACAGTAGACCTTCTCCTTCTAGCGAACATCTAAAAGCGATGGAAGAAAAACGAATGCGAGAAGAGGCGCGATTAGCTGAGTTACAAGACCTTCGCCGAAAAGAAGAGGAAAGACAAGCTGCTATCGCTGCGGAAGCGGCTAAAATGGATCAATTAGTTCGTGATCAGGCCAACGAAAAAGCTCGATTGGAAGCACTCAAACAACAAAAAGAAATAGAAGCGAACCGACTGAAAACCCAGAGAGAAGAAGCAGCTCGACTCGCTGAAATAGAAGAAGCTCGTAAAATGGAAGAACTTCGTTTACAAGAATTAGCAGCAGCTCGAAAATCCGAAGCCTTACAACTAGAGGCACTGAAGCAAGAAGAGCGCCGACTAGCTGAATTAGAACACCAAAGCAAAGCAGAAGAAGCTCGGATTGAAGCTTTACAAAAACAACTTATTCTGGAAGAAGCTCGTAAGCAAAAAGCGCGCGAAGAACAACAAAAATTGGCAGAAATCGAACGCCAACGAATCGCAGAAGAAAAAAGACTCGAACGGTTGAAAGCGGATCAGGAAGCAGAACTCAAACGTCAGGAAGCCATCAAGGCGGAACAGGAACGATATGCAGAACTAGCCAAGCAACGTAAGCAACAGGAAGCAGAACTGGCCGAGCTAAAAAGACAAGGAGAATTGGAAATCATTCGCCTGAAAGCAGAATCCGAAGAACAAGCAAGACTCAACCAATTAGCCGAAGAAAAAAGAATAGAAGAACAGCGAATTGCTGACCTCGAAAAACTAAAACTCGAAGAAGCAGCTCAACAAAAAGCTTACCTAGAAGAACAGGACCGTCTGGCTGAAATGGAAAAAGCCCGAATCAAACAAGAAACGGAACTCGCTGAACTAAAGCTGCAAGGAGAAATAGAAGCTGCACGCCTGAAAAACGAAGCTATTCAGCAAGCCATTGCAGCCGAAAATAAGCAAAAAGAATTAGTAGAAAAAAGAAAGCAGGAAGAGGAAGCACTACGCGAAAAAATCGCTAAAGAAAAAGAAGCCAATCGTCTAGCTGAAATCAAGCGCGCTCAAAAAGCGGAAAAAGAGAAAAAAGAGTTATTAAAGCAACAACAGAAAGCGGAAAAGAAACGACAGAAACAACTGGAGAAAGAACGTAAGCGTCTCCAAAAAGTAGAGAAAGAAAGAATCAAAGAGGAAGCTCGATTAGCGGAAGAACTCAAGAAAAGTAAAATTAAAGCTGCTAATATTGCCGAAGATGAAAAGCAACGAAAAGCACAGCAGATTGAAAAAGTTAGAAAGGAAAAAGAAAAAATAGAAGCACAAGCTGCCGAAGCGGAAGCTAAAAGGTTGGAAGCAGAAGAGAAAGCTCGCCAACACAAAATAGAAGTCGAAGATAGAAAATTGCAAAAAGCAATGGAAGAAAAAGCTGCTGCCGAAGCGGAAGTACAACAACAGATGGAAGCAGACAAACTCGCTGCCGAAAGACTAATTGCCGAAACGCAAGCAGAAGAACAAGCTCAGGAATTAGCCATTCAAGAAGAAGCGTTACGACTTAAACAACTAGAAGATGCCGCTAATCAAATGGAAACTCCTGCGCTTCCTGAAATGGAAACGCCAACAGTAGAAACTCCTGAGATCGAATCTGAGGTTAAAGAAATGGAAATTGAATCCATTCCTGTTGAAGTAGCGGTTCCCGAAAAAGTAATCATCGAACCAGCTTTAGACGATGCGACTCCTTCTTCAACGGTTCAAACCATAGAAGCCGCCAATTTCAACATTGCCAACTTCGCAGGCAAAACAGTTGTACTTAATTTTTGGAGAAGTGATGATCCTGGTTCAATGGATATTATTCCCACACTTAACAGTATGGTAGATAAATACCAAGGACAAAACGTGATCTTTATTGGTATCTCCACGGATGATTCTGCTACCGCCATGGCCGCTGCTCAAGCTGCTGGATTTAAATATCAGATTATCGCCAACGGTTCAGACATCATCTCGAATATGTATATTTCTAAAATCCCATCACACGTGGTATTAGATGAGGAAGGGCAACGAATTGCGACCTTCTCTAAAAATTCACCACAAGTATTGGCGGGACTTGAACATACCATCAAGAAACACTTAAATCTCTTAAAAGGGTTTTAGATGGTTGAAACCGTAGAGACAATTCATGAATTGTCTCTACAAGCACCAATGTCGAATATCGGCATTGGTGCTTTTTTTTTGGAACTTGTTTAAAAACAGCGTTGCCAGTTTCCGTAAAGTCCTTACCTTAGTGGGGAATTTTTTAAATCAACATTTATCATGAAAAACTTACTTACGTTTTGCCTATTATTGCTTACGCTCGGACTATCTGCTCAAACCATGCAGCTCACCCTTTCTGATGCCATCTTAAAACGAGGTACCACCTTTGCACCAGATCGACTGGCCAACCTACAATGGATTCCAGAAACAAATAATTTTGCTTACCTATCTGCTGACCGACAGGCCGTCATGATAGATGAAGGGGAAAAATCACAGGCTACCGTCACACTTGATCACCTTAATAAGGGTTGTCAACTAGACCTAAAACGATTCCCTGGGGTGCATTGGGTAGATGCCAACCGTTTTTATTTTCACCATGACACCTCCTATATCGCTTATGATATTGATAAAAATCAAGGATTCTTACTAACGCCACATGCCCGTGGTGCAGCTAATGCAGACTTCCTTTATAAGTATAACCAGCTGGCTTATACGATAGATAATGATCTTTACACCGCTACGATTGGTATTCCCAAAACAACAGTTAAAGATAACACGGATCGCAATACGGTCAGTGGTCAAGCCATCGCTCGTTATGAGTTTGGAATTGGTAAAGGAACTTTTTGGTCACCCGACGGAAAGCATTTGGCTTTTTATGAGAAAGACGAAACCAATGTAGCTGATTATCCGCTACTAGACATCAACACCACACCCGGGGTCTTGCGAACGGTCAAATATCCGATGGCAGGTCAGAAAAGTGAGAAAGCCAAAATTGGTGTTTATCACCGAATGACTCGACAAACCGTTTATCTAAAAACAACCGGAGAAGAAGATCAGTATCTGACGAATTTAGGATGGGGTCCAAATAACGAATTCATTTATATCGCCGTTGTAAACCGTGATCAAAATCGAATGTGGCTCAATCAATACAATGCCATAACAGGCGATTTTGTAAAAACGCTCTTTGAAGAAAAACATGATAAATATGTAGAACCTGAAAACCCTGTTTGGTTTTTACCCAATAATTCCAATGAGTTTTTATGGATGAGTGAACGAGATGGGTTTATGCATGTCTATCGTTATAATAAAAACGGCACCCTGCTTAATCAAGTCACCAAAGGCAATTGGGTAACACTCAACATCATTGGTCTAGATAGTAGTGGTAAAAAATTATTGGTCAAAGGAACGGACGAATCTGGCTTAAATCAATATGCATATTCTGTCAACTTAGACGGTAGTGATCAAATGCAAATTCCAGGAAAACCAGGGATTCATAATTTTAAATTAAATCAAAAAGGAGATCAATTATTGGATACTTATTCTAGTTTGGAAGAACCTTATACGATTAATATGATTGACCTTGATGGTAAAGTTTTAAGAACTATTTCTGTTTCAAAAAATAAAATGGAAGGCTACGCTCAGCCAACAACCGAATTACTCGAAATCAAATCTCCAGGTGGTCCAATGCTGAATGCACGAATGATTAAGCCCAGTCATTTCTCTGCGGACAAAAAATATCCCGTGGTCGTTTATGTATACGGTGGCCCACACGCACAGATGGTCACCAACCGTTGGGGGGCAGGTGCGCCGCTCTGGATGCATTACCTAGCAGAACAAGGATATCTAGTTTTTACGGTTGATAATAGAGGTTCTGCCAATCGAGGTTTTGATTTTGAAAATACGATTCACCGTCGCCTTGGCACCCCAGAAATGGAAGACCAATTAGCAGGGGTGGAATATTTAAAAACCCTACCCTACGCCGATACGGATAGAATGGCCGTTCATGGCTGGAGCTACGGTGGATTTATGACGACGTCTTTAATGCTCCATCACCCCGGTGTATTTAAGGCTGGCGTGGCGGGTGGTCCCGTGACTGATTGGAAATACTACGAAGTGATGTACGGCGAACGGTATATGGATCGCCCAGAAGAAAATGAAGCTGGCTATGAAAAAAATCGCTTGATGAATCATGTCTCAAATCTGAAAGGAGATTTATTATTGATCCACGGTACGGTAGATGATGTGGTAGTAATGCAACATAATCTTGCCCTCGTAAAAGCATTTGTAGATGCAGGTGTACAGATGGATTTTTTCCCTTATCCAATGCATCCGCATAATGTACGTGGAAAGGATCGCGTGCATTTGATGGAGAAGGTAATTCGGTATATGGTGCAGTCGATTGGAGAGGGCACGAAGTAGGGTTGATGTGCGGATAACTGACCGATCCCGACTGAAAGGAGGGCAACGTATGATAATACGTTGAGGGAAGGCACCACGAAAGCGGATGGGAGGCGTCTACGGATTGATAAATTATACGTTAAATACAAAAGCATCTCCTGATGAGTCGGGAGATGCTTTTGTTATCAAAACTTGTGGTAAAAATAGATCGTCCGCAGTCATGAACACTATTAAACAATTTCAAGAGTATATAAATCGTATTAGCTCTTCAAATGTCTAAGATACATTTCCGGATTATTTAAAAAACTTTTGGTAATTCGGTAATGTTCGGTGTCTTCTAGATCCGTTTTTGTCATTCCATCTTCTGTAATTTCAAATATGGTGGCATTAGGAATGGCCATAAGCATGGGAGAATGTGTGGCAATAAAAAACTGAGAAATATGATGATTTAGGTGTTCAATAATCTGATATATTAATGTTAATTGCTTGGCGGGAGATAAAGCTGCTTCAGGCTCATCGAGTAAATAAATTCCAGGCTTTTGAATTTTTTCGTTAATTATTTTCAGATAAGCTTCGCCGTGTGAAAATGCGCCTAATTCCTGTCCATAGTTTTTTCTCATATGGTATAACTGATAATTAGAATTATCTTTCATTTCTTGTATAATGCGGTCAGGGACTTCTCCTTCTAATGACTTCAAGTGCGAATGTAATCCGTAATCTGCTCGATTGACACTATTCAAATAATCTCCAAAATCTTCTGCCCTAAAGAAAAAGCCAGTTGGCCGATTGATATTAAATGACATCTCAAGTTCACTTGCCAGTTTTATGGATGCTTGAAAAGATTTTTTTGAATATTCTGACCCATCCATATGTGGTAGTTGCAACCTAAAAGCAATCGTTTCGAGCAAGGTAGATTTTCCAGTACCATTATCACCGACAAAAAAATTGAGCTTACTAGATACATCCATATTTTTTGCATACTTAATAGCTGATACGTTGTAAGGAAAAGGATTGGTCTTTTCAGTGTTTATATTGATAAATTTTAAGTAGGACATTTTATTATTATTTTCCTTTTGAGAACATCCAATATTATTCAATGATGATATTACCTAGTATTTTCTTAATAACACCAACAAAATCATATAGTTTCTCCTATTTCGAATATCGACCTGCCAACCATCACATCTTTACTTTTCCAAAGAAATTTTAGGTAAAAACCCAGTGTTTTACTAGCTTAGTGCAAATTTTACAGTAACTCACACTGTATTCGAGAATAACCACTAAATTAAACCCGCCATGAGATTTCGTTTTTTCATTCTATTCTTCTTCCTCACCCTCTTCGCTTGTCAAAACGATCCGACCACCAAAGGAGGAGCTAGCGATTCTGCTACCTCTTTCGCCGACTCCAATCAGCCTTGGATCTTTCGATCTATCATGGACTTGCAGCCGCGGATGATTACGCTCTCGCTCGCTCCCGACTTTCTCGTTTCTTACAATACCGAAACGGCCGCGATCTATAAAGCTTGGAAAGGATACGTGGATTTTGATGGTGCGGTCTATACCACAGCGCACGGTCCACAACCTACTTCGGTTGGGGATGCTTATTTTATCAATGAATATAAAGAGCCTTGGTACTTGGTGCAAAATGGAAAAGAAATTATTCCCGATATAAAGTACCGTGGACACCGAATCGTAGATGGACAAGGAGAATTGATGTATCAACTTAATTATGGTAATGAAAAATCCATTAAAGTTTACGAACGTCCAGTTTATCATCCCACAGAAAGTGGACTCGCAGGTTTGCAAAGAATATTTACCACCGAAAATGTTCCGGAAGGCGTACAAGTAGGATTAAAACTCAACGTCAATTCCGTTGCGGTAAAAGAACAAATCAAAGCGGATGGAACGCTAAATTTCTTGGATGAAAAAGAAGTGAAATTGGGAAAATATTCTGGCGTCGCCGTAAACGGAAAAATATTATTAAACAATAACAAAACAACCACCCTCACTACTCCTTTTATCAAAGAACCACTTGTCGAAAACGAAAACAAACCAGCCGTCGAAAGTGCGGATTCGCCCAGCGGTGCTAAATTAATTGCACGCAGCGATTGCCGGAGTTGCCATAACGCTAATCGTAAAACCATCGGTCCTTCTTACAAAGCCATTGCCGAAAAATACACTACCACGGATGATAATATTGCCATGCTCGCCAACAAAATCAAAGTAGGTGGCAGCGGTGTTTGGGGGCCACAAGTAATGAGTGCGCACCCAAAAGTTCCTGACGAAGATTTGCAAACGATGGTTGCTTATATTCTAGCAATGGATCCAAATGATAAAGGAGCGCAAGGAAGTGCCGCCGCTCCGGAAGCACAAGATTATGTTTATGGAAATAAAGACATCAAAGAAGAAGATTTATTTCCTGGACTAGTAACTAAAATGTATAGTTATAAAAAAGACCTCAGTAAATTAGCCGATACGCGCTCTGGTGGCAGACTCACTTCCGCAGGTATTATTCCAGATGTAGCGATCAGTCAAACCAA
Organism: uncultured Saprospiraceae bacterium; assembly: GCA_937928405.1. Taxonomy (GTDB): domain Bacteria; phylum Bacteroidota; class Bacteroidia; order Chitinophagales; family Saprospiraceae; genus JALZUU01. Next base: position 27,838 of record CALFWZ010000003.1, on the reverse strand, counting down.
CATGGTCAGCATGGACGACAACGCTGCTATCTTTTTACAAGGTTATTTAGTCATCAAAGAAGAAGGTATTTATAATTTTAGATTAATCAGTGATGATGGCTCTATGTTATTTATCGATGATAAAATGGTCATCAACCACGATGGATCACACGGTGCCGATATCAAAGACGGAAAAATTGCACTCAAGCCAGGCTTCCACCCCATTCGAATTGATTATTTCCAAGGATATGGTGGCAAGAGTTTAGTGCTTCAATATAAGCCATTGGGGTCGGTTGCATATGAGATCGTTCCGCGCGAAATGTTTGGTCATTTGGCCAAAGATCGTCCAAAAGAAATGACCAAAAACCTATCCATCGCAGCGACCATTCAAGTGCCTGGTGATAAACTTCCACTCAATTCGGTACACCCTGCTTTTACGCTTAGTCAAGCGCGCCCCGATGATTTTCAGCCAAAAGTAGGAGGTATGGACTTTCTAGCAGATGGACGAATGGTTGTTTCTGTTTGGGAGCCGTCTGGAGGTATTTTTTTGTTAGATAATTTAAATGCCGAAGATCATAATGATATTAAAGTAAAACAAATTGCCGCTGGCTTGGCCGAACCACTTGGAATAAAAGTAGTCGATAACGAAATTTATGTTTTACAAAAACAAGAACTCACCAAACTGATTGATAAGAACGGCGATGATATTATTGATGAATACCAAACGGTTTCTAAAAACTGGAAAGTCTCTGCTAATTTTCACGAATTTGCTTTTGGACTCATTTATAAAGAAGGCTATTTTTATGCAACCCTCGCTACGGCCATCAATCCCGGTGGTGCTAGCACACAACCTCAGATTCAAGATCGAGGGAAAGTCGTCAAAATCAGTAAGGAAGATGGTTCGGTGGAATTTATCGCCAGCGGATTACGAACGCCCAACGGAATTGGACTGGGACCAAACAATGAAATTTTTGTAGCTGACAATCAAGGAGACTGGTTGCCATCCTGTAAGATTTTGCATATCCAAGAAGGCAACTGGTACGGATCACGTTCGGTTGATTTTGCGGGAACCGCTAACCTAAAAGAAACACCACCGGTGGTTTGGATGCCACAAGATGAAATTGGTAATTCGCCTTCTACCCCAATGAAGATAAACGTGGGACCTTATAAAGATCAATTGATCCATGGAGAAGTAACCCACGGAGGAATCAAAAGAGTTTTTCCAGAAACGATAAATGGTCAAATTCAAGGTGCACTCTTCCGATTTACACAAGGACTCGAAGCAGGTGTCAACCGAATGGTTTGGGGACCAGACGGTGGTTTGTATGTCGGTGGAATTGGTAGTTCTGGTAACTGGCGGCACGATGGAACACTTTGGTATGGATTACAAAAATTGACTTATAACCAAAATTCTGTCTTTGAAATGCTAGCCGTACGCGCTAAAACCAATGGCTTGGAAATTGAGTTTACCGAACCCTTAAAACTAGGTGACGGGTGGAATACCGCTGACTATGATGTTGAACAATTTTATTATAAACCTACGGAAGCTTACGGTGGTCCAAAACTGGGTCTAGAAAAAATGCGGGTACTTTCTGCTACCGTTTCAGAAGATCGTAAAAAAGTATTCTTAGAATTAAAAGGAATGAAGCCAGGGCATATGCTCTATATTCATCTCAATAAATATTTTGTCAGCGAACAACAACATGAACTCTGGTCTACGGAAGCTTGGTATAATATGAATCAAATTCCTCAAGGACTCAACGGTACCGTTCAAGCAACACCTGCCCAATATCTAGCGAGCAGCTTAAATACCTTATCTCCGGGAGAAGCAGCAGCAGGTTGGGAGCTTTTATTTAATGGAAAAAATTTGGACGGCTGGCATACTTATAGAAAAGATAAACCAGGTAGTAGCTGGGTTGTCAAAGACGGTGCGATCACCCTAGAGGTATTACCCAAAGACGGCGTCACCTACGCCAAGGATGGTGGTGATCTGACCAGTGAAAAAGAATACGAGGATTTTGAATTAATGCTGGAATGGAAAATTGCAGATTGTGGCAATAGTGGTATTTTCTTTAATGCCGTCGAATCCGATAAATACCATGCTGGATATATGACGGGACCTGAAATGCAGATTTTGGATAATACTTGTCATCCTGATTCTAAATACCGAACACACCGAGCAGGCGATCTTTATGATATGTTGGAAACAAGTATGATGATGGTCAAATCGGCTGGCGCGTGGAACGAGGTGATGATTCGGAGCCTAAAAGGTAAGGTAGAATTCTGGTTAAACGGAAAGAAAGTTGTACATTTCGAAATGTTTGGCGATCAATGGAAAGAGATGATTGCCAATAGTAAATTTAAAGATATGTCGGCAGATTTTGGAACTTTTAAAAAAGGACATATTATGTTGCAAGATCATGGAGATGGTGTAGCATTTAGAAATATTAAAATTCGAGCATTATAATTTTTTGAGGTTTAAATCTGCAGTTAGATTTTTATAAAAACAATTTAAAAACAAAACGAACTACATAATTATGGAAGCAATTAATCGATCAAGGTTATTTACGGCAAGTTGTCTTGCGCTCATTGTCACAGCAATGACTTTTGCCATTCGAGCAGGAATCTTAAATGAGTTAGGAACAGACTTTGGGTTGAGCAATACAGAATTAGGTTGGGTGAATTCCATGGCCTTTCTGGGATTTCCGATTGCGACCATTTTTGGTGGTTTTTTATATAATGTCATCGGGCCGAAAAAGATATTATACTTAGCCTTTCTTAGTCATTTACTAGGGTTGATTCTCACTATTTTTGCAGGTGGGTTTTGGGGGCTATTGATTTCTACTTTTTTAATTGGGTTTGCAAATGGAACAGTAGAAGCAGCTTGTAATCCGATGATTTCAGATATGTACTATAATAACCAAACAGAAATGCTGAACAAGTTTCACGTATGGTTTCCTGGTGGTATTGTGATCGGTGCCTTGTGTGCTTATTTTATGGGAAATGCCGGAATTGGCTGGCAGATTCAGATTGCTATCATGTTGATTCCTACTTTGATTTATGGCTTCCTTATTTTTGGTCAAGAGTTTCCTAAAATGGAAAATATGGAAACCGATACGGGAGTAAACTTGAAAAAAATGTTTACCACCCCACTCTATATTTTTATGGTTATCTGTATGACGTTGACGGCTACCACAGAATTAGGAACACAACAATGGGTAGAGAAAATTTTAGGAAATGCCGGAGCGCATCCAATGTTAATCTTGGTTTTAGTAACTGGACTAATGGCGGTGGGTCGCTTTTTTGCCGGACCGATTGTACACCGTATCAATCCGGTTGGCGTCTTACTAGGTTCTTCGATTATTGCCACTATTGGAATTGTATTGATGAGTATGGCAACGGGAGGAATGGTTTATTTAGCCGCCATTATTTTTGCAATTGGCGTTATGTATTTCTGGCCAACGATGATTGGTTTTGTAGGAGAATATATGCCAGAGACCGGCCCACTGGGAATGTCATTGATCGGTGGTGCAGGGATGTTTGCTACCTCTTTATGGCAGCCAGTTATTGGTGGATGGATAGATACTGAAAAAGCAAAAGCAATTGCCGAAGGGTTGAGTGGCCCGGCGGCGGAACTAGCAGCCGGACAAGCGACCTTAGATAATATCGCTGTTTTCCCAGCTATCTTAGTTGTTGCTTTTGGCTTATTGTTTTTTTATCGAAAAAAATTGGAAGAACGTCGAGTTGCGCAGGCCCATTAAGGACTAGTTAGCTTTGCTTATGCATTGAACGGGTCGAAAATTTTAAAATATAACAGTTGATTTATGAATCGTTGAACAGACATATTTTTTCAACGATTCAACATTTCAACATTTCAACAAAATTTTTATGAACAGAAAAATCAGAATGGGCATGGTCGGTGGTGGCCGTGGTGCTTTTATCGGAGCGGTACATAGAATGGCCGCCGCTATTGACGGAGAGATCGAATTGGTTTGTGGTGCTTTTAGTAGCAATCCCAAAAAGTCTAAACTATCAGGACAGGATTTATATTTACCAGCGGATCGCGTCTATGGTTCTTACGAAGAGATGATCAAAAAAGAGAAGGCGCTACCGGAAGGTGAGCGGATGGACTTTGTGTCGATTGTCACCCCAAATCATGTACATTACGGACCAGCTAAGATGGCGTTAGAAAATGGGTTTCATGTGGTTTGTGACAAGCCCGTTTGTTTTAATTTAAAAGAAGCAAAGTCTTTACAGAAGATTGTCAAAAAGACCGGATTGATTTTCGCACTCACGCACAACTACACCGGCTACCCAATGGTCAAGCAAGCGCGGATGATGGTCGCCAAAGGAAAGATTGGAACCATCCGTAAAATCGTGGTCGCCTATCCACAAGGATGGTTGTCTACCAAATTGGAAGACTCGGAACAAAAGCAAGCTGCTTGGCGTACCGATCCTAAACGCTCGGGAATGGCTGGTGCGATGGGCGATATTGGAACGCATGCTGAAAATTTGGCGGAATATATTTCTGGTTTGCAAATCAAAAAAATCTGTGCCGATCTCAGCGCTTTAGTACCAGGTCGTCAGTTAGACGATGATGGAAATGTTTTGCTGGAATTTGATAATGGTGCGAAAGGAATTCTCTATGCGAGTCAGATTTCAGCAGGGGAAGAAAATAATTTACATATCAATATCTACGGAACCAAAGCCGGTCTGGAATGGCGACAGATGGAACCTAATTCACTCGTCGTAAAATGGCTGGACAAGCCCATGGAAATTCTTCGGACGGGCGTCGGAAAATTATATCCCGAAGCTCAAGAACATACGCGAATTCCTGCGGGACATCCGGAAGGTTACTTGGAGGCATTTGGAAATATCTACCGCAATTTTGCCAAGTGTGTTCGTGCGCGCCTAAATGGTAAAAAGCCGAAAGCGATCTATACGGATTTTCCGGGAATTGATGATGGAGTACGTGGAATGTTGTTTATTGAAAAGGTGGTGGCGAGTGGAAAAAGTAAGCAGAAGTGGACGAAGATGTAAGTGTGGATTGTTTGATTTTTTGATGTGCGGATTGGCGATTAAAGTGACTTTAGTTTTTTCTACTTCTAAGGAAGATACGGATGGTGTATTGCAGGCAGCGAAAGTCAATAGTAGTACAATGAAGAGGGCGGTGTTTTTAATTCTTTTCATATTTTTTTGCTTTCAAAAACGGGAAGCTTAGAACCACTTTTTGTCAAAAACAATTTTGCTTGAATCAATATTGGTGTATTCCATTTTGATAAATCCTTCCGTTGGATGAAACCAAGAAGTAAGAAATGCATTACCTAATCGACTGGTTGCCTTCGCCTCCACGACCCAACAATCTATTTTTCCTATCTCTGTTTCTAAATCTACTTTGTCTGTGATTTCGTAAGCGTATTTATTCTTAATAGATTTATCCCAAACCAGCCAGCGAGGATCACCCCAATAGGATCCGATACTAAGTTCTCCGTCCCATTTATTTCCGATCTCGTAAGGCGCTTGAATAAATGGGAACGGATTGAGCTCAAGGATTCTGAATAAAAACCATCTGGGAGGATGAAGCCAGATATTTTTGTAATTTTCAATGCATCCGGTATGTTCTCCTCCCAAGAAAATTTCATTATTCCTTCCTATATAATCGTATCGAATAATGGTCTGCTCATATCTTGATCCAAACGAATCATCAAATGGTTTTGGCGTTAGTCTTATTTTAAAGATGGTGCTATCGGTAGCCTCTTCTTTTCTTATAAAATTCCAGGCGTAATCATACTGGCCACTTTTCTTGATAGCAAAAACCAAAGTATCTACACCTTTTATATATTGAAAAGAATAATCAAAAGAGTTGAATTGATTGTAAAGTTTATTGTCTGCGCTATAATTAAAATAGGACGTGGAGTCAGGTTTCTTTTCTATGTATAGTCCATCACGCAGATAGAGTTCAGGGGCGACTGGTAGCTTATTTGAATTAATTAGAGCTACTGAATTATCGCTTTTCTCTATGGAACATCCAGCAAGGAGTAAGAAGAAAAGGATGTTTTTCATTTTCATAATGTAATAAAATTAACCATAAATGTAATTTACTTGTTCAGTAAATTGTCATATTCTAGAATAGAATTTCAACAACCTTACTTAAATTAAATTTCAGGTAAAAAATAAAATTGAGTATCTTATGAATAAAAAATTGATAAAATTACTCTAATCTAGCGTTTATCAAATTGCTATATTTTATTACTAATAATCCCCCCATTTTCGTAAATTGCCCCAAAATTAAAACACCATAAAACATTCTAAACCTATAACCATGAAATCCATCAAAGGCCCCGCTATCTTCCTCGCACAGTTTGCACAAGACAAAGCGCCATTCAATAATTTTAGCAGTATTTGTAAATGGGCTGCCAGCCACGGCTATCTAGGTGTACAAGTTCCTACTTGGGATGCCCGTATGATCGACCTAAAAAAAGCTGCCAAAAGTAAAACCTATTGCGACGAACTAAAAGGTATCGCTGCTGAACACGGCATTACCATCACGGAATTATCTACCCACTTACAAGGTCAACTGGTCGCGGTCAATCCAGCCTACGATGTGATGTTTGATGGCTTCGCTCCCAAAGAGGTTCAGGGCAAACCAAAAGCACGTACTAAATGGGCCGTCCAGCAATTAAAGTATGCTGCTAAGGCAAGTAAAAATTTAGGAATCAATGTCCACGCCACTTTCTCCGGTGCGTTGATCTGGCATACGATGTATCCGTGGCCTCAACGTCCACAAGGATTGGTCAAAACAGGATTTAAAGAATTGGCCAAACGCTGGAAACCCATCCTTAACGAGTTTGACAAAAACGGCGTAGATGTTTGTTATGAAATTCATCCAGGAGAAGACCTCCACGACGGAATCACGTATGAGCGTTTTTTGGAAGCAACAGGCAATCACGCTCGTGCAAAAATTCTATATGATCCAAGTCATTATATCTTACAACAATTGGACTACTTAGCGTTCATTGATATTTACCATGAGCAAATTAAAATGTTCCACGTAAAAGATGCGGAGTTTAATCCTTCGGGACGTTCGGGTGTCTATGGTGGTTATCAAGACTGGGTGGATCGTCCGGGTAGATTCCGTTCGTTGGGTGATGGACAAATTGATTTCCGTTCTATCTTTTCTAAATTAACCCAGTATGGTTACGATGGTTGGGCGGTATTAGAATGGGAATGTTGTATCAAAGATAGTGAGCAAGGCGCAGCGGAAGGTGCGGCCTTTATTCGTGATCACTTAATTACGGTTACTGGACGAGCTTTTGATGATTTTGCGGGTGGGAAACCGGATGAAAAATTAAATCGAAAGATTTGTGGCTTGTGATTTGTTGATTTGTTGATTTGTTGATTTGTTGATTTGTTGATTTGTTGATTTGTTGATTCCTACCTGCCAGCAGGTAAGGTGTTGATAAAAAAATATTCTCTTTTGTTAAAAAATTGAAGGTGGAATTTCACTTTTCAACGATTCAACAAGCGAAGGAAGCGATTCAACAAATCAACAAACCTTTTCACGTGGCCTTTTTCACCAACACCATTTTTGCAGCATCAATTTTAGCAATTTTTTTATAAAAATCACGTAGTTTATTATAATCCGAGGCAGGTAGTTCTACCGCAAAAATATCTAAGCTACGAGTAATCGTGACTGTTTTATCTGTCACTTTCAATTCTAGCGAAAATTTACCAAACTCAGATTCCAGCAAGGTGTTTTCGTCTGGCACACTTTCTACTTTATAGCCTTCAGGCAAATCAAAAACATACTCATCTTTTTCGTGATAATCATTTTCAATTTTTATAGGATGGATTCTTTTTTCTTCGGCTTCAGGCACATCGGTAAAAGGATTAAGGTTATTGATGGGTACAAAAACACGTTTACCAGCTTTAGAAGCATAACGCGGAACCGTGATATTAAAATCTACTTTAGCAACTGGAGCATCTGGATCAGTATCGATCGCAAATTTATCTAGCGTTAGCGATGGTAGAGAAGTATTGCGAATGATATATTTTTCAACATCACTCTTCGGCAAATCTTTGAAGTACCGATATCTATCGTGACTAGGACCGTAATGTGTCGTTTGCTTTTTGATCACTGCTCCACCCTTTTCATCCAAATTAATATTAGCGCGGCTCGTGGACTTATTTTCTGCCAAACCATATTTTGGAGTTCGAGAAAGTTTGCCACCTTTTTCGTTAACCAATAAAACAGGTCGATCGTGGTTGTCTCCACCAATATAACTGGGCGGATAAGTTTTACTAGTACATTCCAACCACATATCTTCAGAAGGAACATAAAGCATCATATGATTGGCAAATCTAGGATTTACAAAATTTTCATCCAGCTCCTGACGTCCACTGTACCCTCGATATATGACTACCCAATCGGAAGGAATATCTACCACCTTGAGCATAGATTTCATATAATTAGAAAGTGCTTTACAGTCTCCATACTTATTTTTTTCCACGTAGGCAGCGTCAAAAGACTGCCAACCACCAATTCCTAACTGTACACTTACATAACGAACTTCATCTTGCATGTACTGATAAATTCGTTTAATTTTTTCTCGGTTGGTCGCTGCACCAGCAGTTATTGATTTGATTTTTGCTTTTGTTGCCGGCGTTAAATCCTGACGTTCTTTATTCAATTGATTAAGAAAAGATCCAAAGGATTTCCAAGTGGTCATATCACCTTTATAACCATCCACCGAAAAACTGGTCGCTGCAATTCGCAAGACAGGGCGTTTAAGGTTATTGGGCATATAGGCTTCGTATTCTAAAGCAGGTAAATTCTTTCCGGTCCAAGTATAAACTTTTGTACCAGCAATCGTATTAACGGAAGCCGATAGTTCAACGTTTTCGACCTTACTAAGAATATCCATCCCTTCTGGCAAGATCACTTTCACCTCCAAGGACTGAACCGATCTACCAAAACCATTTATGTAATGGCTAGGATAAGACATAATACCTTCATGTTCCACCACAGAATAATACTCAATAGTATACGGATAGCTACTATGATTTACCGTCAGGTATTTAAATCGGGTATCTCCATACATAGTCCCGTTGCTAATCGCACTACGGTCATTAAAATCTTTTTGTTTAAAGGCATTGACCTCTTTTCCATCGGCATCGTATACCTTGGCCCATAGTTTTTTTATTTTTGAATATTGATCGTAGAAAAAACGTAATTCATTGGCATCACTTTCACTATTCAAAACAGTTACGATCTTTTTTTCAGTATGAGTTGCCTCAGACATACTGCTTACTTTATATTCTGCTTGTTTCAAACGGACCACTTCATCCGCATCCTTTTTTAAGGCATCTGGAATCAGCGAAGCATTATACAATAAATTTTGTGCTGGAGCACTGATAGCTACTAAGAAAAAGCAATAAATGGCTATAATTTTATTCATGTCTGGGTTGATTCATTATTCTAAAATCTAAAAGAGATTACCTAAATTACTTAAGGCATTTTTTTCAAGACAATTTGCTCTCCATGTTTTTCTACAATTAGGTCAAAAAACTTACGAATTCCCTGATACTCTTCTGGTTTATAGCGGTTCTTTTTGATAGAAATTTTGCTGGTGATCTGAATTTTACCATCCTTTTCACTGACCAAAAATCTAAAACTACCTGCATCTTCTGGCATCTTGACGAATGCGGGCTCTGGTAATTCTTCTGTGGCATATCCAGCAGGAATGACCAAGTTGAGAACGTATTGTTCTTTAATTTGATAGGGCATTTCTACGGGAAAAGTACGATTTTCTAATTTCAGTGGATTTTCTTCATATCCATTCCCAAGCATGGGAGACAAGTAAATAAAATCATCGTTTATTTGTGCTGCATTGGGCAAATTAATTTCACAAGAAGATTTGAGAGACTCTTCCGCTTTCTCTGGATTAGCAAAATTGATTTTGTCCACTTTTGCATCTGGAAAAACTTTCTGCCAACCTTTCGAAATATGTTCGTGATCTTTCTCTATATTTTCATAATATGCTCCTCGATTTGACATAGCCGAATACCCAGAACAAATTTCTTGAACCGTTCCAGTCACATTTCCTTCGGCTGATAGATCTGCGTTGATTACCATCTTTTCAACGTCCGCAGGAGCTGCTATGCTGATCCACTGAGATTGAGGACCATCAACCAACCATCCTCGGTAGTTGAGTGAATTGGAGCGTAAATATTTCGAACTACGATGTTCACTACCTACATCCAGCAACTGCTCGTTATCTCCTGTTTTTACAAATGCTAGTACATGATTAAACTGGTCCGTCTTGGGATAAAGTTCCAGCATCTTACCATGAGATCGGGTACTAATCAAAACAGGATAAGTTTCCAATCCCAACTGATGACAAATCGCAATTAGCATTAAATTTAATTCTGCTGCGGTAGCTAGCTTTTTTTCAAAGGCATCATTTAGACTCTCTCTAACGTAAATACCATAATGCTCATTCCATTCTATATTACTATTTAGAAAATTATAGACGATCATTAATTTTTCCTGCGGGTCTGTAATCGAAGCAACGAGTGGCTGCACGGCCTCCATTATTTTTTTTGTATTCCGAGCTTTGTAAAGCTGATCGCCAAACGAGTCACTTTTCTTAAGATCTTCCGCTACCTTTTCCCAAGTTGAACTGACGGGTCTACCTAAGCTATTAGGATACTGTATAAGTTGTAATTGATGGCTAATTTTAGAATAATAATCTGACATCGTTGTAATGAATTGCTCTGCCTTTAAAGCTGGTATATCGGTCATTAAGTAGATGGTATGATTAATTCTAGCAGACGTACGTCCACGTTCTGTTTTAAGGGAGGAATTTTTGTTATTACTAAAATCAATTGCTTTAATAGATTCACTAGTTTTCACCTCAGGGTTTTTCCCTTGCGTAAAAGTAATGTATTCGAACCATTCAGGTATATTAGTTCTTAGTTCGCTATGACGAACAGGGATATCCTGCTGAAAATACCAACCATCTAGATCATAAATGCTACCAGATTTTTTAGTATAAACATATTCAATAATAGCCCCCTCTTGTAAAGAAGGCATCGCAAATTTCTTACGGGACCAGTTTTCAGTTATCTTTTCCGTAAAGACGTCTTTCTTATTCAATTTAATTTTCTCTCCATTCGGCAGGATCACTTGGGCTTTTAAATTGCTGATCGTTTCAAACTTATCTTTTGAATAATAAGGGATTTCAATATCTCCCCGATCAAATCCAGATTCTTTAAAAATCTTAATTCGAACGTGATACTGCATCACATACGTTGTAGCACTTTCAAATTCAAAATCGATCGTAGCATAATCCATCAGAACAGCAGCTTCTGCTTCAGCATCACTAGGATAGCTCGTCATTGCCAAATCTGCTTCATCTACTTTGCCCCATTTAACAGGAGGCTTTTGGGCAAAACTAACGGTTAACAAAGACCAACAAAAAAAGGATAATAATAGCTTTTTCATCAAAAAAATTAACGTTATAAAATATTAAATACACTGTGTAATAAATTCATTTAAATTTTAGAATGCTTCTTTTTGGCGATTACTTCGTCTAAATTTCATCAAATAGCTACGGCTACTTTCAAAAATATTAGACTCGTACTCCCCAAAAATAATCTACTCAAAAAATAAAGCAACTTAATACACAGTGTATTCAAATGCAAAAAATAAAATTAACTATTATTTATTAAGAAAAAAAAATTTACTTATTTCTTAACAAAATCATTCAACAAAAACCGCTCTACACAATAATTCAGCTTTTCAAAAGAACAAATCAAAAATATCAGCCTCCTTCCCTATTCTTTTTACCAGAGAATTCCCTCCCTAATCACCTTCTGTTTCCCCTAGTTTACGTATCTTGTAAAATTTTATCAATTTAAAGTAAATTTAATGCACAGAACGAATCAGTTACTGCTCATTTGCTTGTTATGGATCGTCCATTTCCAGCTTACCGCCCAGACTGTTTCTGGAACTATTACCAATCAAGACGGTGAAGGAATTGAAAATGTCCTAGTACAATTACAAGGTAGTAGTACGGCTACTATTTCAGATTCGGAAGGTAAATTTTTTATTAAAAATTTACCGCAAGGAACGCAAATATTAGAGATTCAACAGATCGGCTACGCCACTCGTACCGACACTCTTAAGTTGAATGGTACAGATCTAGTACTCGATCTGATACTTACTCCCGATCCACTCGATTTACAGAGCGTCGTCGTCACAGGTACTTACCAAGCAGACAGAAAATTCGACGCACCCGTTTCGATCACTACGCTATCAACTAAAGACATCAGCATCCGTAACGCACGCGGTACTGCTGACCTATTAAAAGCCATTCCTGGCGTTTTTGTAGATGCCAGTGCTGGCGAAATTTATACCCGTGTTTATACCCGCGGAGTGGCTTCCTCCGCAGAAGACGATCTTGGCTGGTATTATGTTTCATTACAAGAAGATGGCCTACCCGTCACCTTGGTGCAATACGCTTATTATGGTCCTGATTTATTTCACCGGACAGATCTGACAACTCAACGGGTGGAAGCCATTCGTGGCGGTAGTGCCGCCATTACGGGCATCAATGCACCGGGTGGAATTTTTAATTTTATTACTAAAAAAGGAAATTCCAACCGACAAAACGAACTGGAAACAACCGTAGGTTTACAAGGAGATAATAATTTTCTAGGTCGACTAGATGGAAACTTTAGTGGCCCAATCGGCAAAGGTAATTGGACGTATAATCTCGGTGGATTTTATCGTTACGACCAAGGTCCTCGCAATACAGATTATCCGTGGGCCAAAGGTGGACAACTCAAAGCCAATGTTTCTAAAACCTACCGAGAAGGACAACTTAATTTTTATGTCAAATATTTAAATGATCAAACCAATCGTTATCTGGGATTGGCCGCCACGGATTGGAAAAATCCACAACCTGCCTTCGGTCAAAACTTTAATACATCAGCAGTCCTCCTACCTGAAGTTTCTGCTAAACTACCTGATCCACGAGCAAGATTCACAGAAGAAAATCCACAGACTCGTCCCTTTAATACGGCCAACGGTGTTCGTACCAAAGATTTTGCTGCTGGTTTTTATTTGACCAATCAACTAAAATCAGGTTGGATTATGGAAAATCGTTTTAAGGTTAGTTCAAAATCTGCCAACTGGCAAAATACCATTTCTAGTGTTCGACTTGGACTTGATAATTTTATTACTTACTTTCTAGGAAATGATTTTGATTCATTTGGACAAGTTGTTTTTCGCGATCCATCTACTGGTGAAAGTAGGGCCAGCGTCAACAATTTGGGAGCCCTTAATATTTTTAATGGAGAACCTCCTTTTTTTGAATACTTGACGGACGACCGACTTCCTAACGACGCCGTACTCGGAACGGCACTCTGGCATAAATTAGACAAGGTAACTGATGTGATGTATAAAGTAAATCTAAAAAAACATTGGACCGACCATCGTTTAAATGTCAGTCTATTTGCCGGTCACTCCGCAGTTAACTCTTTTACGCAAGGAAGTTTTGCATATGCTACTTTTGAAAATGAACCGCAGATGCTCCAAGTCACACTTGAAAATCCGGGCACAGACGTAATTCAACTTTCTGACGAAAATGGGATCGCTAATTACGGAGGACTTTTTTACAATAATGCGCTGGCAGACGTTGCACAAGTACAATTATCAGCCAGTGATACTTGGCAAGTTACCCCTGCTTTAAGTTTGGATATTGGTGCTGGATTTGAATATATCAACCATACTGGAATTAAAGATCGGAGCAATCCAACAGTCATACAAGGCGGCCAGGACGAAGACTTGAATACTGCTTATGATAACTTCACCTTAGTTCCTGAACTAGTGCAAGATTCTTTTGATTTTGATTATGCCTATCTCAATTTTTCGTTAGGAGTTAACTATAAACTCGACGCGCAACGCGCCATCTTTGGACGATTTACTCGTAGCAATAAAGCTCCTGAGCTAAATTATTATTTTAATAATTTTGAAAATCTACCCGTTGACCAAGAAGGAAGAATTCAAGAAATCACACAGGCGGAACTAGGTTTTAAACAACAAAATCAAACCCTCAATATTTTTGCCACTGGCTTTTGGAGTCAATTGGATAATGTAGGATTTTCAGAATTTGTTTTTGACCAGTCTGGCATGGCAGGTATTTTTTTTACACCTGAACAAATCAATAAAACGACGACCATTGGTTTAGAATTAGAAGCTGACTGGCAACCACTACCTGCTTTGAGTTTTCGTTTTTTAACAAACTTACAAAAAGCAACTGCCACCAAATTTACCGTGTACGATACAGCGGGTAGTTTTGAAACAGATGATGACCAAGTCCTAGATTATTCCGGTAACGAACTAGCTCATCAACCAAAATTAACTTTCGAATTTATTCCCAATTATCAAATTGGTAAATACCAGATTTTTACTTCTTGGCGCTATCTCGGAAAACGCCAAGCCAATGTAGCCAACGCTCATCAACTCCCTGGGTTTAGTATGTTTCGGGCGGGGATAAGTGGTCAACTTTCTAAACAAGTTTCGGTGGCTTTGGTTTGCAATAACTTATTTAATAGCACCGGCTTAATGTACTCTTTTGGGCTTAATGAATTTGGAAGTAGTTCCAACTCGGCTACCCCAGAATTTATAGCGGAAAATCCAGATGCGAGTTTTATTGTCGTGCCTGTTTTACCCAGAACGGTCGTGCTTAAAGTAGGCTACGGATTTTAATTTAATAATGGCCTACTAATACAGAACCTGTTTAAAATATCCTAGATGAATATTCATTCGAAACTTCCGACTGTTGGCACCACTATTTTTTCGGTTATGGCCGCCTTGGCCAATCAGCATGGGGCAATTAATCTCTCACAAGGGTTTCCAGATTTTGACTGTCCAGAAGCATTACAAGATCGGGTAAATTTTCATTTAAAAAATGGAAAAAATCAATATGTACCAATGCCTGGAGTCCCTTTATTGAGAGCGCGACTAGCCAAAAAAATGGAACAATCTTACCACACGAAAATAAATCCAGATACAGAAATTACGATTACTGCCGGTGCAACCCAGGCTTTGTTTACGGCCATTACCGCCTTTGTCCATGCGGGTGATGAAGTGATCCTCATTGAGCCAGCCTACGATTCTTACCGACCCTCGATTGAGCTAGCTGGTGGAGTGCCTGTTATTTATGAACTCCACGGTCCCGATTATCAGATTGATTGGCAGCAGTTTGAAAAACTGATTTCTGAAAAAACAAAAATGATCATCATCAACACGCCACACAATCCAATTGGTAAAGTCAGAAGTGCAGCAGATATGCAGACGTTAGAACGACTCACTAAAGGGACCGACATCCTAGTTTTGTGTGATGAAGTCTATGAACATCTTATCTACGATGGACAATTGCATCAAAGTGTTTTACGGTTTCCGGAATTATTTAAACGAAGTTTGCTCGTCTATTCTTTTGGAAAAACCTTTCATAGCACGGGTTGGAAAATGGGTTATTGTGTAGGACCAGCATCACTCATGCGTGAGTTTAGAAAGGTACATCAATTCAATGTATTTTCCTGCAATTCTTTTGTACAATATGGGATTGCCGATTTTTTAGAAGATCCTACTACTTACCAACAACTGCCTGATTTTTATCAACAAAAAAGAGATTTTTTCCATCATGAATTAATGGGTAGTTCGTTAAAACCATTGTCTTCTGAAGGTTCTTATTTTCAATTGTATGACTATAGTGCCGTCAGTGATTTACCCGATACTGAATTTGCTAAATATTTAACAACGGAAGTTGGTGTGGCAGTCATTCCCGTTTCTCCATTTTATAGCAGTGGTCGAGATGAGCAAGTAGTCCGTTTTTGTTTTGCAAAAAAGGAAGAAACTCTGGCAGCGGCAGGGAAGTTATTAAGAGCGATGTGATTTATTTTTTAAATTATCGTAGCAAAGAAATATCTCCACCATAGTCCAAGACAACGCCATCAATAAAGCGTATTTGTGCCATCCAAACATAGACGCCTTGTTCAGCATCTTCGCCTTTGACCTGTCCGTTCCAGCCCTGTAACTCATCGCTTGGTCTGAGATTATTGCCTTCATAAAAAACACCACCCCATCGGTTGAAAATCGTAAGAGAAAGAATAGACTCGACTTCTACTCCACCATAAATCGTAAAATAATCATTCCGACCGTCGGCATTGGGACTAAAGGCATTTGGCACATAAAATTCTCTACGTTTTATCACCGAAACAGCAACAGCATCTTTTCTACTACAGCCATCAGCAGAGATCACTTCCAATTGATAAAAGCTATCATTGAGTGGAACGGTACTTGGATTTAAGCAAACCTCGCAGTCAAATTCTGTGGTGGTCGTCCATAAAAAAGTATCGATTTCAATATCATTAATGGAAGGGGTTAATTCAATTTCGGTTCCCAAATTTATCGTCTGGCTTTCGCCTAAATCTATCAAAGGTATTTCAGCTGCCATCAATGTACCTGTGATCGTAGTGGAACAACCGTTTTCGTCAGTGGTTAGTAACTCGTAAATCCCTGCTGATAAATTGATGAACGGTATTTCGTTAGTAGGAGGATTACCATTTAGCGCATACTGATAAACGCCAGTTCCTCCGGAAGCCTGAGTGATGTCAATAATCCCAGAAGCAGATCCAGAACAATCCGGCCCCAAAAATTCAGCGGCAATCATCACTGGGGTTGGTGCATCTAATGTTAGACTTTCGGATATCGTGCATCCTTTATTATCTGTTACAAGTACTGCGTAATCGCCTGGGCTAAGCTGTTCTATCATGGAGTTGGTTCTTCCGTTATCCCAAGCATAATCATATCCACCATTCCCTCCCATCACATTTGCTGTAATGCTACCATCGGTGGCTTCTGGGCAGGAAACACCGAAACCATTTTGGTCAATTGGTATCAAATCTATTGTCAGGGGTTCTGGCTGCATTACCCTTTTAACAATAAAACTAAAATTACCAAATCCGTCTGCAATTGATATATTATAAGTCCCTGCCGAGAGGCCATTTATCGATTGATTAATATTTAAGTCATCAATACTGCCCCCACCAATTGAGGAGCCGTCAAGCTGTTCCCATAAGTAGCTGAATGGTGGTGTTCCCATCGTCACTGAAAAATCAATATGTCCGTTAGCTTCTCCATGACAATCTACGTTTTTAACTGCTGCACTCGATAAGATTTCACAAATAAGTATCTGTAAATCCAAATTAACGATGCTATCACATTCTTGAAAGGAAGGCAAAGTCTCTTGATAGATTCCAGTTTCCACGAAGGGAATATTTCCAATAAAAAAGGTGTCTTCCGTACAAAGGAATACATCCAGCACTGAAACAGGCGTGGGCTGTTCGGTCAGATTAAGGATTACCAGACTATCACATCCGGCCTGGTTTTGCAAGATAAAATTATAAAGGCCAGTTTCACAAACTAAGGTATCCGCAACAGGAAAGCATTCTCCTTCACAAACAATTTCTATCAAATTAGTTGGTGGTACTATTTCGACTAAAATATCTCTACAAGAAGGAGGTCCCTCATCACAACGATTCGCCGAAGTAACACAAAGATTATAAGAACCAGGTGACGGAAAGACGATTTCTGTGGTTTGGCTACTATCTCCTGCGGCCGCTCCATCCAAAGTCCAATAAAATTCTGTAGCTCCGACGGGTGCATCAACGGAATAGGTTAACGGAAAATCAGCGCAAGCGATTGCTGGACCAAGAATTTCGCCACTCTCCTCAATAGGCAACAAACTGGTACTACCTGAAAGAACAGTAAAAGTCCAATCACAATTATCCCCAAATCCACCATCCATGACAATATAATAATACTGTCCGATGATTAGTGGTTCGCTATTAGTAATTGTTCCACTCTGACCAGCAGCAATAATCCCCGCTGCGCCTCCGAAACAATTAGAAATACGACGAAAATTCTGACAATCAATGCTTTCATATAGACCAAATTCTAACCCAAAACCTTGATCACAATTACTCACCGCCATATTTACCGATAAGTCTGTACTACCTGCTATAAAAGCAATCCATTGCATATTATGTGCAACGAAAGTGCATTCTCCGGCAAACCCCGGTGGAGACTGACCAACAATATTAGCGTTGTGACGACCAGTAAATCCATCGATATCACAAATAATACAAGCCTCATTACAAAAAGAAGTCATTGTCGGTGGGTCAACGCAGGGTTCAGGTTGAGCTACCAGAAAAAAGACAGATAAACAAAAGTATATCAAAAAAAATAATCGCATACTCAAATATATGGAATACATCCGAGATACACTATTCTTAACGCTCTTCTAAAAAGCGGGTACAAAAAAGCGGTAGCATATTAACATGCTACCGCTTACGTCTATTTATATAAGAAATGAATTAGTTAGCAGATACTGGCAAATTTGATTTTACATGAAGATCCATCTGTGGGAATGGAATACCCACACCAGCTTTATCAAATTCTTTTTTAATATTTTCCTGCATAAAGAAAAATACATCCCAGTAGTGTTCGCTTTTAGCCCAAGGTCGAACGGTGAAGTTAACAGAACTGTCCGCTAGTTCAGCGACAAATACATCAACAGGTTTTTGTTGTGAAATTTGTGGACAACGCTTAGCCACATCAAGGATGATAGCACGAGCTTGGTCAATATCATCATCATATCCAATTCCATAGGTCATGTCTACTCTAATCTCTCCTTGACCAGAAATATTAGTAATAATCCCGCTGGTTACGACACCATTAGGAACGATAATTTTTTTGTTATCAGGAGTAACTAAAATAGTATTGAAAATTTGTACTTCGTCCACTACTCCAATACTACCACCTAGATCTACCAAATCTCCTACTTTATAAGGCTTAAAAAGTAAAATCATAATTCCGCTCGCAAAATGTCCCAAACTTCCTTGTAAAGCCATTCCAATTGCGAAGGCCATTGCTCCAAAAATAGCAACAAAAGAAGTTGTTTCAATTCCAAACATTCCTGCCACACTTAATAAGAGCATCACCTTTAAACCTACACTTACTAGTGAGGTTAGAAAGGGAGAGATCGTAGGATCGACGCCTCTTTTTTGCATCATGCTTTTTACCATACCGACAATCCAGCCGATAATCATAAAACCAATAACGAGCGTAATAATAGCACCGATTACCTTGGGAGCATAATCGGTAACCATAGAGGATAATTTTTCGAGGTCAAATAAGTCTGTCATTTTAGATATTATTTTTTAGTTTAAAACTTGTAAAAAAAATCAGTTATTAAAAAAAGTTTTTGAATAACTTCAAATTGAAATTCGTAATTTGTCATTATGACGAAGAGAAATAGAAAAAGTCAACCTCTTTGTCGATTTTTTTTGAATAAAAAATAAATTTTCTTGGATAAAAATCCCAAAGTCTCGCTCACGCAAACCCAAGCACTGATACGATTACAAAAATACTGTGCTTATCAGGACCGCTGTCACAGTGAGGTAAGGGCGAAAATCATGGAAGTTGGAGTATTTGGAGAAGACTTAGAGAATATTATCGTTCTATTGATTGCTGATAATTTTCTAAACGAAGAGCGGTTTGCTCGTTCTTTCGCTCGAGGAAAATTCAGAATAAAAAAATGGGGTCGCGTCCGTATCCGACAAGAATTACGACGACGAAAGATATCTCCTTATTGTATTAAAAAAGCAATGGCGGAGCTAGAAGAATTTGATTATGATCAAAAGCTAGTTGAGGTGCTTGAAAAAAAAGATCGTACCCTTCGAGAATCTGATATGTGGAAAAGAAGAGGTAAACTCGCCGAACATGCGATCCGTAAAGGTTTTGAGACTGGACTTGTGTGGGAAACTGTCAAAAGGCTATGGCCGATATAGTTTTATATTTAGTCTATTTTCGAAAAAAATACATAGTAATCTAAATCACTTAAAATTTTGCCCATATCTTTTCTTCTTGTCCTCCCCTTAAAAGCTATGACTATTAGGATCTGGCCTTCCGTAGTTAGAATTAAAATCCATCACTCATCATATCAATTTACCTAGGTTACTGTCTATTCATAAAGTAATATAAGCGGCAATTAGACGAATTTCTATTAGGAATCCGTAAAATTTAGCATCCTGACTTTTGCTATTTATTGGTTTTATGTTTTCCCAAAAAAGTATTATCTTAAGAATGTAAATAATTTTCTGCAGTACCTTTTAAAATAGTTAGATTATGAAAAAGAAAAAACTACAACTCAGTACGATCAAAGTCAAAAGCTTTACAGCTATTTTACCAACAGAGCAGCAACGAACGGCTAAAGGTGGCGCGATGACTATCGGTCGAGTTCGCAATGGTAAGGGTTCGTGGACGGAAGTAAAGTCTGGAAAAGAAACGGTCTCTAGCATTATTCTAGATACCAGACTAGGAAAAGAAGATCATTTAGCACGCTGATAATGATTTGCGACTACGGTTGCAAAAGGAATTTTATTGATTTTACTTTCGATCCAGGAAGTAAAATCAAAATATTCCAATAGAATCTTTTCAGAAGGCTGTTCGGCCAATTCTTCGATGGCTATTTTCAATCCTTTCCAAGCATTTGACAAACTAGTACGATCGGTTCCTTTTATAATTTGTTGAAAGAACTGTAGAAGTGTTTTCTCAAACTCATAGACTTGATTTTTTCTTCTCAGATAGCGATAGGTATTTTTTATCAACGACTCCAACAATACAATATTTCCCATTTCGTAATGAATAATCAAATTGAGCATACGGGCTAGACTCTGTAGATCTTCTCGCTCAATACTCCGCGGTAAATTTAACCAGAGGTTCAAGTATTTAAGTGCTGCATCGTAATTACCTTTTCCAAAACTAATATAGAAATATTGAAAATAGAAACTGCCTCGTTCTAATGATTGTCCCTCATATTTTGGCAGATCTTTTAAATGCTCCTGAAACGCTTTCCACCCTTCTTCAAAGTCCCCAGTCTGAATACATAAACGGAAAGTAAGTGCATTATAATGTTTAAAAATACGGAAATCATCATCTTTCGAAACCCCCTTTAACTTCCTGAATTTCAACAAATTATGTTTTACTTCGTCATATTTTTTCAATAATCCACAGGCTAGAATAAGATTGGTCATCCCGTAGATATAAGCAGATTTGTCTTCACGCAAAAGCAATGGATATGCTTCCATTAGATTTATCTGGGACTGACTATAAGCATAAAACTCATCGTATTTAAGCATCGAATAAGCGGCATTGCTTCGAATTCTAAAATAGAGAATTTTTGCTCGAATGGACAGAGCTTTCTCCGGTGATTCGAGTAGCGGATGTGCCAATATTTCGGCCAGCCATTGCTGTTGATCGGCACTTCGTAAGACAGCGTATTTTCGACGACTGATGATCAACTCATAAAGCATCCGTTGATAAACAGAAAGGTTTCTGATTTGTGCTACGTGGCCTTGTTCTTCCTTATCTATATTCTGTAATTCAGCATCTAAAAAGGCGATATCTTCTTGAGCATAGGCAATTTTTTTACGCCAGTCTAGCACCTCTACCAATTCCAAAAATAATTCATATTCATCTCCTATTTTTTTTCCCTTCGCCAATAACTCCAGACATTCTCGATAATGAGAACGATTATATAACACTCGTACCTGCTGTAAAAGATTATTTATTTTATAAACGATAGAAGAACCTTCGTCGTAGAGTTGCAAAGCATTGAGAATAGCTTGATAAAGGTATGCTTTCAGTTGAGAATATTTTCTACTTGTAATTTTTTCGTCACCATATACCTTTTTTTGTAGAACTATTTCGTCCTGAATTGTCTGCGCAGCAATCGTCTGAAAGAGCAGTAAATATTTTTGATCTTTATGGGTTGCCTGCCGTTTCAAAAAAATAGAAACATACCGAAGCTCTGAACCAGAAAGAGAGTGGATCAGTCGAAATAATTTATCAGATGGTGTTTTTGACATAGTTTTTTGTCAGGTATTAGTCAGGAAAGATAAATAATTAGATTGATAAATTCAAATCAGAAACCTGACTTATAAGCGACTTTTGGTTTGTTTTACCCCTCTAATCTCTTTAAACTTGTTACATAAGTAGTTCACAAAAAATTACCTAATTAAATATACCCAATCAGTCGAATTCTATTAACTTTTTAAATCTGCCCCTTATGAATAATGCTTCACAACGTCAACCATTCTCTTCTTCGGATAAAATCCGCAAAAAGATTCTTTTACCCATTATGGGAGGTCTAAATTTTGAAAAAACAGAAGAGATTATCAGTCTACATGCAGAAGGCAACTATACGCATCTTTACTTTAGCGATGGTCGCAAAATGCTGGTATGTAAAACCCTTAGTGCACTGGAATCCATGATTGGAAACCCGCTAAAGTTTGTACGGATTCATCGTTCCTACACCATTAATATCAACCGCATTCAGCAGTATATGCGTGGGAAAGGTGGTTATGTAAAAATGGAAAACGGTCAAAAAATTGACGTTTCAGTGAGTCGAAAAAAAGATTTTATGAACGCGTTAGGGAAGTATTTTGGGTAGTAGAGACGATTTATGAATCGCCTCTACGTGAATCGTCGTTATTTCCATTTTATATTACAGCCCATGCTTGGATATTGATTTTCAATCGTTGTATTACTTAATACCGCATCAATAGCTCCTCGCAGATCTGTACCTGTCAATGGAGTACCGTTGCCAGGACGAGAATCATCCAAACGACCTCGATAAGCGAGTTTTAGGTCACCATCAAAAACATAAAAATCAGGTGTGCACGCCGCATCATAGTTTTTGGCTACTTCTTGGTATTTATCGTATAAATAGGGAAATGGGAAACGCAATACTTTCGCTACCAGACTCATCTTATCTGGACTGTCCTCTGGGTGTGTTTCTACATCATTAGAACTAATCGCAATAAATGCAACGCCCTTGCTCCGATATTCGTTAGCGATCCGTACCAATTCTGGATTAACGTGAATGACGAAAGGACAGTGATTACAAATGAACATGATCACCGTTGCTTTATCAGATTTCAGGTCGTCGAGACTATAATAGTTGCCACTGACCGTGTCTTTGATGTGAAAATTTGGTGCCTCGGTACCGAGCGGGAGCATCGTGGATTCTGTTAGAGCCATGGTTGAATTGTTGAATTGTTGAATATAATTAATTATGCCCTACTCTCGTGTATGTCTTTTAACGTGTTTTTTTTGCATAGGACAGTACTTCGAGCTTGATTTGTGAGACACAGCGTGTTCATTATAACATCTTAAAGGCATTGATGGTTAATTCCGAAGACGTATTTTTTTATGATATCAATTTGGGTAGCTGTTTCAGCGCCATCGAAGCCGGAGATATCCGCATTGGTTAGGCGAATTTTGTATTGGTCCGATAGACGCTTAGCGAGTGGCAAATAAGACCAGTGCCATTTCTCTTCGTTGTATCCATCAGGGCGTGCCGTTCCTTTGTGCGTATAAGGCTGACAAAAACCGAAAGTAGCAGCATTGGCGACTAGCCATTCGTATTCTTTTTTTCCTTGTCCTTTTTCAAAATAAGAATTAACAAAAGCGTTAAAATCGATATCTGTTCCCCAATGGTGACGAGATGTGCCCGGCATAGAACTGTATTCCAAAATTTTAAGGGCGCGTTGTACTGGGTCGGGGATTTTTTTTGCGGCGTTGATATTTCCTTCTAATAAACGTTGGCCATTCCACTTTCCTTCCCAGATAGCCTTTTGAGCGGAGAAATTTCGGGTCGCCGATTTGATAATTAATTTTATTCCTGCTTTTTCTGCTGCTTCATACATTCGAATAAAAGCAGCGTAGGTTTCTTTATGCAAAAGCTGGCCAGGACGATCGGCATACTGGATGTCAATTTCGATAAAATCACTATCCTTTAGCGGATCAAATTTTCCCATCAGGTGTGTGGTTTCAATCAAAGAATCCATTTTAATTGCTGGAGGAGTTGCCATCTTCGCGGTTTGATTATCGGTAATCGAAGTTTGTTTTACCAGAGGAGCGGAAGTTGTTTCATCTGCTGGTGTTGAAGTTGTGTTACACGCCATCAAAAAACAAAAACATAAACCACTGAGTAATGAAAATACGTTCACTATTTTATTTTTAGTATTCAAATTCTTTTTGTTTATAAGGAAATCCGAACAAGCATTTGTCTTTGATCATTTTTGCCACACGTGGTGGAACCATCTGTTCCCAACCTTCTTCATCGTCTTTCAACATTCTCAATACCTCTCTAGAAAAAATGTGAAGGTGCTCTTGTTGGAATCCATCAATGTCCACGATGTGTTTAGAATCCAGTAAATGTTTATACAAAAATTTGATCCCTTCTGGAACCGGTAAATTTTTTGCATTCATCAATTCTTCACTCCCCTCTTGCATAGTTGGATAAATGTACATTTTTACTTTTCGGGTAAAAAGCTCTCCGAAACTAGCTAGTAATCTTCCATCTCGATTTTCAAAATATTTGGTACTGATCATTTCCAACAATTCTCGTACACCAAGTACTAACCCCAAATTAGCGGGCTTAAAGTCGGCCAGGTAGCGAACTAGTTTATGGTGTTCTTCGCAGTTAGATATCACCACCGTTTGATTAAGCGTACAAAGCAAATCAGCACGATCCATAAAATCTTTTTCCTCTAATTCACCATCAGATTTTAAATTATCCATCGTAATTTCCGTTAGGACAAATGCTTTATCTGGATCTACTTCTGGTTCTTGAAAAAACTGATCTCGACTAGAACGAATCATATCTACATTTACCAAGGTTGGAGGTCGAAAACTACCACGCACTACCAATACGTTTTTACGATATAAAAATTCAGAACCGTGTACCGAACGACCATCTGGACCAAACATTGCTACATCACTTAATCCATGTTTGACCAACATCAGACAAAGCCAACGATTATCCACCTCTTCAAAATTGGGTCCTGACAGACGTAACATATCAATGGCTACCCGACCATGCAATCCATCCATCAAAGATTGAATAAGCATTTCAGGATTTTCGTGATATTTATAACAACCGTAAATTAGATTAACACCGAGTACACCGATGGCTTGTTGCTGAAGATGATTGTCATTATCCAACATTTTTACGTGGAGTACGATATCATTTGGCAGGCCATTTGGCGAAAGCTGAAACCGCAATCCTAACCAACCATCGCCTTTAATAGTTTTGGTATAATTGATCGCCGCAATGGTATCTGCAAAGACGAAAAAATTAGCATTAGGTCGCTGATTTTCTAGTCTTTCGATCATCAGATCATATTCGTGATCCAACATTTTATACAGTCGAGACTCACAAACGTAGCGTCCACTAGCTTCTAATCCATAGATTTTGTCCGAATAAACTTTGTCGTAAGCGGAGATCGTTTTAGCGATGGTTCCCGCTGCTGCACCGACCTGAAAAAAGTAGCGTGCTACCTCTTGTCCGGCGCCGATTTCGGCAAAGGTTCCATAGATATTATCGTCTAGGTTAATTTCGAGCGCTTTTTGCTCTGTTTCGAGTGCCTGTAAAGCCATGATGATTTAAATATTGATTGGTACAAATTTAAGAAAAAGACGGAAGCTTTGGGGTAGTTGCCTTTTAAACGAATTTCATTGGTTTCTATTATTGATACTCCTAAGGTTTGGTGATGTTTCTAAATTCTTAATTTTGTGAGGTTATTATAAAAAGATATTTCTTGTAGACCTGTTCCAAACTCGATTCGGGAGGTGTTTTGAGGGAGGGGGCTTTTAGTTTGTTTTTTTTCGCGCAGAGACGCAGAGAACGAAGAGATGTTTTGACGGAAGTTTCCTTTCGCATGTTTTTTTCGCGCAGAGACGCGGAGAACGCTGAGATGTTTTGACGGAAGTTTCTTTTCGCGTGTTTCTTTTCGCGCAGAGACGCAGAAAACGCAGTACCTGTTCCGAACTTGTTTCGGAAGGTGTTTTGACTTGTATATCTTTTAGCTTGTGTTTTTTTGCGCAGAACTTGTCCCGGACTGGAGACGCAGAGGGCGCAGAGGGCGCAGAAGGTCTTGATTAATATTTTACTATCATCTAAAATAAACTTATTTTTGATTTCTGTTAAAATTTCTTGTAGGTAACCGTATTGTAAATCAACTATATCTGTGTCAGAGAAAAAGCAAGTTTATATTGTGGGTGGAGGGGCTGCTGGTTTTTTTGCAGCGATTACTTGTGCTGAAGCCAATCCAAATCTGTCTGTAACCATCTTAGAGCGCGGAAAGTCTGTTTTGGAAAAAGTAAGAATATCTGGTGGAGGTCGTTGTAATTTGACCCATGCTTGTTTTCAACCCAAACCGCTCACTAAATTTTATCCACGTGGAGAAAAGCCGCTGTTGGGTCCTTTTCATCAATTTCAATGTCAGGATACGGTAGACTGGTTTGAAAGTCGAGGTGTTAAGACTAAGGTCGAACCGGACGGTAGAATGTTTCCTGTAACGGATCGTTCTCAAACGGTGATTGATTGCTTACTGGGTGCTGCACAGAAAGCAGGGGTACGGGTTTTAAAAAGTACGCGAGTCACTAAAATTTCGCTCGCCAACGACGATTCTGAACAATGGATTATCACAACACCGGCTAAGGATTACCGTGCGGATAAACTGATGCTTGCGACTGGCAGTAATCCAAAAATCTGGACTTTATTAAAAGAGATTGGTCATCAAACTATCTCTCCAGTCCCGTCTCTTTTCACCTTTAACATTAAAGATGAAAGAATAAAGGAACTCGCAGGATTATCGGTTCCGAATGCACTGGTAAAAGTGCCAGGTACTAAACTAGTAGCGAATGGTCCTCTATTGATTACGCATTGGGGACTCAGTGGTCCAGGGGTGCTCAAATTATCCGCATGGGGTGCACGGTTATTAAATGAAAAACAATATAATTTTAGTTTGCAGGTCAACTGGCTCGGTGAACTCAATTATAGTACAGCAGAACAAGCACTCCGAAAAATCAAGGAAGAAAATCGATTGCGGCTCGTAGTAAAATATCCACAATTTGAAATTCCTCGACGACTATGGCAGCGACTAACGACAGCAGCAGGAATTGAAGAGGATCGCAAATGGGCCGACTTGTCCAAAAAACAGTTTAATAAACTTGTCACAGAGTTGACACAAGGTACTTATGAGGTCAAAGGAAAAAGTACTTTTAAGGACGAGTTTGTGACGGCCGGAGGTGTTTTCTTAAATGAAGTAGATTTTAAGACATTTAAAAGTAAAAATTTACCTAATCTATTTTTTGCTGGAGAGGTGCTCAATATCGATGCCGTGACGGGTGGATTTAATTTTCAGGCCGCATGGACGGGTGGTTGGTTGGCGGGGCGAGCGATGGCGGAGGTTAATGAATAATTGGTAATGTCCTTGGTTCGTTTTGTTTTTTTTTCGCGCAGAGATGCAGAGATATTTTGACAGGGATTTCTTTTTAGTTTCGTTTTTCGCGCAGAGGCGCAGAGAACGCTGAGATGTTTTGACGGTTTTTTTCGCGCAGAGATGCAGAGATATTTTGACAGGGATTTCTTTTTAGTTTCGTTTTTCGCCCAGAGGCGGAGAGAACGCTGAGATGTTTTGACGGTTTTTTTCGCGCAGAGACGCAAAGATATTTTGACGGGGATTTCTTTTTAGTTTCGTTTTTCGCACAGAGGCGCAGAGAACGCTGAGATGTTTTGACGGTTTTTTTCGCGCAGAGATGCTGAGATATTTTGACGGGGATTTCTTTTTAGTTTCGTTTTTTGCGCAGAAGCGCAGAGAACGCTGAGATGTTTTGACGGTTTTTTTCGCGCAGAGATGCAGAGATGTTTTGACG
>CALFWZ010000002.1 GCA_937928405.1 uncultured Saprospiraceae bacterium | reverse complement strand
TCTCTGCGCGAAAAACACTTTTTAGAGTAAATTCAACAATTCAACGACCTGCCTGCCGGCAGAGGCAGGTTCAAACAAAAAAAAGATGAATATTCTTATCCTTTCCCGTGGACCAGAGCTCTATTCGACCCGAAGCCTATTTTTTGCTGCTCAGAAAAGAGGGCATTATGTTCGAATTCTTGACTATACGGAATGTAGTATATCAATAGAAGCTGGTCAGCCAATGGTTTGGTTTAGAGATCAGGCATTAGTGAATATCGATGCGATTATTCCACGTATCGGTTCGTCGGGTACTTTTTTTGGGACCGCTATTATTCGGCAATTTGAGGAGATGGGTGTTTTTTCTTTGACGCCATCCGTAGCGTTGACTCGTTCTCGCGATAAATTGCAGAGTTTACAATTGATGGCGATGGCGGGCGTGGATTTTCCTAAAACGGTATTTTCCAATCTGAGTTATGATGCCAGTGAGATTATTGAACAGATGGGTGGTCCACCATTGGTCATCAAGTTGTTAAATGGAACGCATGGGATGGGTGTTATTTTAGCTAAAGATCAAAATACGGCAGAAGCGGTGATTGAGTCGTTCTATAAAACTAAAAATCGGATTATTCTACAAGAATTTATCGAAGAAGCTGGAGGCGAAGATCTCCGAGCGTTTGTGGTGAATGGTAAAATTATCGCCTGTATGAAACGCCGCGCCAAACCTGGAGAGTTTCGTTCCAATCTGCATCGAGGTGGATCTTCTATAATTGTCAAACCAGATAGTGAAGAAATAGCCACCGCACTCAAATCCACCGCCGTCATGGGCTTGCACGTAGCGGGTGTGGATATGTTGCAATCTAAACGTGGCCCACTGGTACTAGAAGTAAATGCCTCTCCCGGATTGGAAGGCATCGAAACAACGACAGGCGTTGATATCGCTAAACAAATCATTGAATTTATCGAAGCCGAAGTTGCTAAAAAAGAAAAAGTGTAAATTGGCTATTGGTATTGTTCGAAAGAATAAAAAAGAAAAAATATCCAATGTTGAATATCCATTAAATCAATATTCAATAAAAATGCTAGTTACGTTCTCATAAAATGAAGCGTCAAAAACTTAAATAGGATAGATTTTTTTCAGTAAGGCTGCTATCCATAGATTTTAATACGGTACTTTTAATCAATATTGGATATTCGAAATTGGATATTCATGATTCTTAACTTCACTTGAATTCTTTCGAATAGCCAAAAGCTGCCAATTATCCACCAGACTGATGCATCTTCTACGAATTAACAAAAACTATTTAGCATAAACCAACCAACCAATGCCTTTTCAAATTAATAAAACCCCAGTTGCGCCAGGTGAAAATAAGCTAATCAAACTCAACGTGGCTAAACTTCCTTCGGGTACAGTCATCAGCATTCGAGTTCATGTTTTTAGAAGTAAAAATCCGGGGCCTATAGCCTTGTTTATGGGAGGCCTACATGGAGATGAAATCAATGGAGTAGAAACCGTACGACGTGCGGTCAAGGAAGGTCTTTTTGAGCATTTGACAAGTGGGAGTGTCATAGCGATTCCGTTGTTAAATGTTTATGGGTTTATTAATTTTTCGCGAGATGCAGTGGATGGTAAGGACGTCAATCGTTCTTTTCCTGGCAGTGTCAAGGGGTCGTTGGCCAGTAGGGTAGCCTATACGCTAAGTCAGTCTATTTTACCATTAGTAGATTTTGGGGTGGATTTTCATACCGGAGGTAGTAGCCGTTATAATTATCCACAAGTTCGTTACACTACTGGAGATGCTGCTGCTAAAAAATTAGCGGAACAATTTGCAGCACCCTATCTCATGGAAAAAAAGAATCTAGAGAAAACCTTACGACACACAGCGGCGGGAATGAATATTCCGATCTTGGTCTATGAAGGAGGAGAGTCTTTGCGTTTTGACGGCTATTCTATCGATCATGGACTAAAAGGAATGCAGCGATTATTATTTCAGCAAAAAATGTTGGAAATAGATGCGCCTGCACATCATAGACCCAAATACTTTTCTAAATTTACCTGGATGAGAGCCGAAGAATCTGGTATGTTTATGTGGATGCAATCCTCCGGAGCAAAAGTTAGTAAAGGAGAAGTTTTAGGCGTTATCAATAGTCCACATGGTAATAAAGAAATTCGAGTATTGGCCAAACAAGATGGATATATTGTTGGTCATAACAACGCTCCGGTTGTAAACGCTGGCGATGCCCTATTTCATTTGGGGTGGTAGGAAAGAGTTGTTGAGTTTTGAGTTTCTTGTCCGTTAATTAAGTTGGTTAAAAATATTTTCTTTTTTTATTAAACGATTCAACACCTCAACCTCCTAAACAAAATCCTCCTGATCATACCCTTGCGTTCTATCTAAACTACGATAGGCTGCTGGTAAAATTTCTCGTAGTGGAATCGGAGTGCCTTCATGCCAACTTAAGAGCCGCTCATTTTTTGTTATGCGAATATAAGTTTCTTTGTCCAATGATTGATAGATCCATGCCTTGGCAGGTGCTGGTCCATCAATATTTGATAAAAAGGATTTTCCTTCTGTGAGTTCATCGAGTAGGTAAAGTTTTCCGTTGATCTCTATTTTGGAAGGAACTTGTTGGACGTCAAAACTAATATTCTGTGTTTCGAGTACGTTCATTTCTCGTTCTATGGCCGCACGGATGATTCCTTTGTTTTGTTTTAAATAAAGTAATCGTTCTCCTTCTATTTCATCCGTTAGCTGTAATAATTTATCGGTATTTCCGTCCATCCAATCAAATTGCGTAACGTGCGAAACGTTTAGGGTTTCGTTATCAATAATTAATTTTTGAGAAGGTCTTAAACTATAGGCAAAGCGAGCAGCCTCTGGCAAATCTTCTTTTCGCTGTCGTCGAGGTAATTCTTTTCGGTCATTGGGAATGATGGAAGCGGACCTTCCGTATTCTCCGGCAACGGGTTGATCTGGGATTCCGATATAGCGTTCTAATTTTTCTTCCAATTCTTTCATTTTTTCTACACTCATTCCATTGTTACTGATCAATTTGATGTCTTTTCCATCTACCATTTTACAACGGAATTCGTAATACTTTTTGCCTTTGTTTCCCGTTTTTTGGGTGACATAAAACTGATCAATATCCGCAGTTGGATAGTACTTGTTTCCTTTAAAAGAACGAATCGGTCGATGCTCAATAGATAATTGACCCTGACTTACGGTAATCTCGGTATGATTAAAAAGCATCGACAAGGCTTGGTGCCCAATGAAAATTCCAGCGGCTACATGCAATAAGGGAAAAAGAAAGAAAAGAGCGGGAGCCCCTCCAGTCCAAGCAGCACCATACCAAACGAGTAAAAATACATTCCAAAAAAGAGCAAAGAATCCTAGCGCGATTCCTGCTACTCTGGACCATTTATATTTGATATATAATTCGTCAACATCTTCGTAAACTTGAAAATTACTACTATCAGACATGCGTTTTTATTTGGATTTTTAAATAATCTTAGAACTAATATACAAAGAATTAAGTTGTGAAGATATGGCTAATTTATTATGCTAATCAGTAGTTAAAACGGGTTTGAATTTATAAAATGCTACTTGCTATATTTGACCTTGATTAATGAGGACAAAAATAAAATAGCTAGGGTATTCAATTAAACTCATAAATCTTCTGCGTATTTAAATTGTTTTTAGATTCAGTAGATTATTTTTTAAAATTATATTATTCAACAATTCAACAATTCAACAATTCAACAATTCAACAATTCAACAATTCAACAATTCAACAATTCAACAATTCAACAATTCAACAATTCAACAATTCAACAATTCAACAAAAATCACTACTTTCGCAAATGCCTGAAAATAAACCCCTCTATACTTTTCAATTTCTTATTCTCTGCATTTCCCAGTTGTTATTTTCGGGCAGTTTCAACATGATTATTCCAGAGTTGCCGGCTTATTTAACGTCACTGGGAGGAGAAGATTATAAAGGGTTTATCATCGCGCTGTTTACGTTGACTGCGGCTATTTCTCGTCCTTTTAGTGGTAAGCTAACAGATACCATTGGTCGATTGCCCGTCATGGTGATTGGAACGATCGTCTGCGTAGTTTGTAGTTTGGCTTATCCATTGCTGACCAGTGTAGCGGGCTTTATGTTACTTCGACTGCTTCATGGCTTTTCTACTGGTTTTCGACCTACTGCTTCTACCGCTTATGTTGCAGATATTGTGCCGTCTGGTAGAAGGGCAGAAGCAATGGGAATGATCGGTGTTAGTATGAATTTAGGTGCCTCGATGTTTCCACCGATCGGTAGTTGGTTGTCCATCAATTATTCGCCTGATTACATGTTTTATGTAGCCTCTTTTATTGCGTTAGTTTCTATTTTGATGATATTTGGTTTAAAAGAAACACTCGTTGATAAGACGCCTTTCAAAGTTTCTATTTTAAAAATTAAGACGAGTGAAATCATTGAGCCCAGTGTGATCCCTGCTGCTATTGTGGCAGTTTGTATTTATCTAAATTTTGGGGTGCTAATTACTATTTCACCGGACCAAAGTGATTATTTAGGTATTGAAAATAGAGGAATGCTCTTTACCAGTTTTACGATTTGCTCAGTACTTTCTCGCTTGGTGGCCGGAAAGACGGCTGATCGTTACGGTCGGGTTCCAGTGATTAAAGTTGGCATATTAATGACTGTGGCGGCGCTGCTATTTTTTGGAAATGTAGATTCTGCCATTGGACTATTTGCTGCCTCCGGTTGTTTAGGATTTTCTTTAGGAATAGTTTCTCCTGCTGTCTTTGCCTGGGTAATTGATCTGAGCGTTGAAGAACGGCGGGGGAGGGGAACCGCTACCCTTTATATCGCACTCGAAATCGGTATCGGAATGGGAGCCTTGATATCCGCTTGGATCTATGACAATAATGACAATTACTTTTTTCGTACCTATTTGTTTGCCGCAATCATCACGATCATTCCGTTTTTCTATTTGACATTCACAAAAAAGACAGGCTAATAGTAATGAGGGCCACAATAACCCCAGGTTAAGATAATGGCTTTGATCGTCCATAAAAAAGTCCGAATCCAATTGGTGTTTACTAGTTTTGTAACGACCTTAGAATTATCACCCGTACTGAGCCGATCGTGTAGTGGAATTTGAATCAAAAAAGTACTTAGCCAAATACCAATGACCATGATGAGGACCGTCGTTTCGAGAAACCTAAAACCATTTTGATAACCTAGTAAAAAACTAATAATTAATTCGGCAAGCATCAACGGCATCACAATGACCGTAATTGATCGGGTATGATGACGGTGAAAATCTGTGAACTTAGTTGAATCAATAAAACGAAAACTAGGGTAGTGGACCAACTGAATAATCCAAATTAGGACGACGAGTCCCCAAGATACAAATAATCCGACCAACTGTAAGTTCGTGAGCATAAGGATTGTAGGTTGCATAGAAGTTTAAATAACTTCTTAAAATAGGAAAGGAAAATATCTGAATATTGTTCAAATATTTTCCTTTTAAAATAGAATTAAATTTTTGTTGATCCTATTCTATGCTTCGGTCATTACGACGATCTCTCTACGGTATTTTAGTAAATATCCTAATTCAATAAATTTCTTCTTCCATTTTTGATTAGGGAAATCTCTTCTACCCTTACGATATTCTCGGTGAATCTTCGCGTATAAGTTTTGACTTTTCCAAATATTGGGATTGAGTCCCATTTGATGTAATGTTTCTAGAATCTCTATTAGCAAACTGAGTTCCTCGATTGGAATATCTGCATGCTCAATTTTACGTACTTCGTAAAAGATACGTTCTCCTGCTGCCAATTTAAAAGACTCAGAATTGTTTAGCTGAATATTCCATTTTTCTAATTCTGTTGATAACCGTTTGAGTTCAGAAATGCTCAGATTATCAAAAGTAAAGAATCGATGCAAATCTGCGTTTACAATATACTGTACCACATTATTATATGCTTTTGGTATAGGAATACCACTCTGCAAGGTACTCGACATTAGTTGATAATTGTCATTGTAAATATTGCGGAAAGACTTTTCAGCTTTTTCTAAATTCTGTTTGGTGATTTTCTTTAGAATTTTTCTTTTTTCGTCCCGAAATAAATGTTGGAACGAGTACGTTTCTCGACCGAAATATTCGTGCATAATGGCGATGACATCCCCTAGTTGATTGGCATGGAACGCTTTGGAAATTCGTTCTTCCATTTCCATAAATCGTTCTTTAGAAATATCCAAGGATACACTACTGATGATATTTTGTTGACCAAGATATAATACCACAAAGTTAAAAGGCTTTTCCGAATAAGTAACCTTGGATTTCATGATCGTTCGACCAAAATTAAGGATGAGTTTTCCAGCGGTTTCCCGTTTAAAATATTGACTTTTAGCATGATAGTTAAATAACTCCATTTCTTCGGGTTGCTGCTCAAAAAGAGAAGCGACCGCGTAGTGAATACCAGCACCTTCTAGGTTGACAGTGGTTGGTAAAACATGGTTGATATAACTAAAGGCACCATCGGAATAAACATTACTTTTTGCTTTCGATAAACGGTGTACAAAACCACCATTTAAATCCACCCCTCCAACTTGTTTGGCATAATACAACACCCGACAAGCATATTGTAATATCTGGTTCGTTTCTAGTCCACTAATTTCATCAAAAAACCAACCACAACTTGAGAACATCAACACTGCGTTTCGTTGCATTTCTAATAAGCGCATGGCCTGAACTTTGTCTTCTGGCTTTAATTTACGCTTTTGGTGTTTTTTCAAAAATTTATCGACTACTTCATCATTCCGATTCAGCAATACTTCAATAAAATCATTTCGAGCGGACCAAGGATCCCGTAATAATTTTCCTGCCTCTTCTTCATAAATTGGAATGATCTCATCACGCAACCAGTTTAAACTGTCTCTAAGTTCTGTTCGCCAAGATTGAGTCCAACCATGATTGCCACCCGTATTACAGCCGCAGTTGCTGCGCCAACGCTCCACGCCGTGCACACAACTCCACGAACTATTATCGTGAATCTGCGCTTCATATTCTGGCGGAAAAAGTTCGAGATAATATCCATAATTAATAATGGAAACATCCGTATTGTTATTTTTGAAATGGTCTAAGCAAGATGCCAAGGCCATTTCGCCATAACGGTGATGATGACCATAACTTTCTCCATCGGTAGCAATATGCGAAAGTTGTGGTTCGTCATTATCGTCAAACGGTTCCATCAAACGATTAGCGAGTGCTTGACCATCGTTGAGCAGTTTATTAAAAGCAACATCCTGAGCTACATTCCCATCATAAAAAAATAAGGCCATAGATCGGCCGGAAGGTAGATTTACCTTATAGGGACGTCGTACGTCAAAACCATGCTGATCTTTGTTTTTCCAATCATGATCGCCGATTTTACGGAAAGCTTTTGCTTGCTGAGGTGCCAGAATGGTATACTTGATTCCATGCTTTGCAAGTACCTCTAAGGTATCGGTATCTGCTGCCGTCTCTGCCAACCACATACCTTCAGGATAGCGATTAAAACGAGATTCAAAATCACGGATTCCCCAAATCACTTGCGTCTCCTTGTCACGTTCGTTAGCCAATGGCATAATCAGATGACTATGTACTTGAGCGATGGCTGATCCATGCCCACCGAATTTCTTTTGACTAACACGATCCGCTTCGACGATTCTATCGTGGGTCAACGGATCGGCAGATTTCATCCAAGAAAGTAGGGTAGGACCGAAATTGAAATTTATATATGTATAATTATTGGTGATTTTGGTAATAAATTGCTCACCATCTATCAACCGCGCGGCAGTATTTGGCGCGTAGCATTCAAAATTGATTCGCTCATTCCAGTCGTGAAAAGGCTGTGCGGATTCTTGTAACTCTACGGTCTCTAACCAAGCATTTTCTCTAGGAGGTTGGTAGAAATGTCCGTGAATGCATACATATTTGTTCTTTCTGGCCATGATCCAGTATAATTTTTAGTGATTTTATGTTATTTACTGCATGTAGGCAGAATATGCCTTTAGAATTGAGAAGCGTCTAAAACAACAACAAAGATACACATGTTCTGAGAAATTTAGACAAATTTCGATCCATAAGTCATCTAGTTTATACGTGATCTTTGGCTGGTAGTTGCCAATTTTATGGTCTTGATGATAACAGATTTGCCTTAAAATAAACTTAATTTCCCTTAAATTGACTATTTTTCGCAGGCCAAAGTCTCGAACTTGATTTGGGAAGCGCAGACAACATTATACAACCTCATCAAAAAAATTAGATTTATGTTTTTTCCTTTTAAAAAGATATTGCTGTTCAGTATCTGTTTTATGACCGTTGGACTCTTGGTGGCCCAAAAACCTGCGACTACGACGGCTGCTGATATTCATGATGACATCAAACGACTCAATGTACTGGCTTCGGCGCTTTTTGTAGCGGCACCTCCGGATGATGAAAATACTAGAATGATCTCTTGGCTTTCTAATAAAATGCGCGCCAGAACCGCTTACCTCTCGCTCACCCGTGGCGATGGTGGTCAAAATTTGATTGGAACAGAATTGGCAGAATTGCTCGGTGTTATGCGTACGCAAGAACTATTAATGGCGCGCTCCATTGATGGTGGACAACAGTTTTTTACGCGGGCTACTGATTTTGGTTATTCCAAACATCCAGATGAAACATTAAAGATTTGGAATAAAGATGCGGTACTCTCCGACGTTGTCTGGACAATTAGAAATTTCCAACCCGATATTATCATCAATCGTTTTGATCATAAGTCTGCTGGAAAAACGCACGGACATCATACTTCTTCGGCGGTGCTTTCTTACGAAGCTTTCGATCTGGTCGGTGATGCAGAGGCCTATCCAGATCAACTCAAATATGTAAACCCGTGGCAACCCAAAAGATTATTTTTTAACACCTCTTGGTGCTTTTATGGTAGTCGGGAAAATTTTGCGAAAGCAGATAAAACCAATCTACTCAGTGTAGACATTGGGGCGTATTATCCTTTAAAAGGAAAGTCTAATAACGAAATCGCCGCTGAAAGTCGATCCATGCACAAATGTCAAGGAATGGGTTCTACTCCTTCGCGTGGCTCCATGCAAGAATACCTTGAATTCTTAAAAGGAGATAAACCAGTGGATAAAGAAAATCCTTTTGCTGGTATCAATACGACTTGGTCTCGTTTAAAAGGTGGCGCAGCCATTGGGCAATTAATAGAAAATATTGGTGAAAATTTTGATTATGAAAATCCTCAAAACAGTGTGCCGGATTTAGTTAAAGCATACACGATGGCGGAAGCACTTCCGGATAGTTATTGGAAAAAAGTAAAATTGGAAGATATCCAAAATGTAATTCATGATTGTTTAGGAATCTTTTTAGATGCCACAGCAAGTGATTTTTCTGCCACGCCAGGTGAAAGTACAGAACTGAAAATTGAAGCCATTACTCGAACAGGAAATAATATAGTTTTAAAATCGATTGATTATTTACCATTGGGAATAGATACGATGATAAACACCGAAATGGGATCGAACGAAAGAATTGTTTTTAATAAAAAAATCACTTTTCCCAAAAATCAAAAATTTACCAATCCTTATTGGTTGACCGAAAAAGGATCTTATGGAATGTATAAAGTAACGGATCGTCAATTGATCGGGTTAGCAGAAACGCCTAGAGACTTACGGGTCCGGTTTAATTTTGAAATCAATAAAAGACCTTTTGCTTTTCATCGAAACATCGTTTACAAAAAAACAGACCCAGTAAAAGGAGAAGTATATCGACCTTTCGAAATTACTCCTCCAGTATTTACCAATATTACCAACAAAGTATTTGTTTTTCCAGACCAAGAAGGTCGCTCGGTTGAGGTCTTAGTCAAAGCAGGACAAGCGGACTTAAAAGGAACTTTAAAATTAGCGTACCCTGACGGTTGGAAAATTGCACCAGCTAGTATTGATTTTAATCTTGCACAAAAAGGAGAAGAAGAGACTTTTAGGTTTACCTTATATCCACCCGAAGGACAAGATGTTGGACTTGTAAGTCCCATCGCTACGGTTAACGGAAAGGTTTATACCAAAGGTATTAATGTGATTGATTACGACCACATTCCCGTGCAAACGGTTTTTCAAAATGAAGAGGCGAAAGTGGTGAAAATCGATCTTAAAAAAGCGGGCGATCGGATTGGTTATATCATGGGAGCTGGTGATAAAATTCCAGAGAGTTTGGAACAAATCGGCTATCGGGTAGATTTACTAGAAGACAAAGATATTCGATCCGATAACCTCAAAAAATACGACGCCGTGATTGTCGGTATCCGTGCTTACAACACCAACGAAAGAATTAAATTTCAACAACCAAAGTTGATGAAATATGTAGAAAATGGCGGCACCGTGATCGTTCAGTACAACACGGCCCATCGTTTAAAGACCAAAGATTTGGGGCCATTTCCATTTAAATTATCTCGAAAAAGAGTCTCAACCGAAGAAGCGGAAGTTCGGATTTTAAAGCCAGGTCATTCCGTTATTAATTATCCTAATAAAATTACCTCCGCAGATTTTGATGGATGGGTGCAAGAACGTGGATTGTATTTTCCTAGCGAATGGGATGACCGTTATGAGGCAATTCTATCGAGTAACGATCCCGGCGAACCTGCCAATGATGGCGGCCTATTGGTGGCAAAACATGGGACGGGACATTTTGTATATAGCGGCTATTCTTGGTTTCGGGAATTGCCCGCCGGCGTACCCGGTGCGTACCGATTATTTACAAATCTGATCTCCATTGGTAAATAAATAATTGTTGAACTGTTGATTTGTTGAATCGTTGATTTGATTTATAACTCAGCAGTTCAACGATGCGCTTACGCTAAAAATTAAGAAAAAAGATTTTTTAATTTTATGAAATAAAACTAATTATGTGGATTTGCTTTGCGATAAAAGATATACACTTTCTAAATTAGATTCAACCATTCAACAAATCAAAAATGCAAGAAGACGAACAACCTCCCTTTTTAAATTCTTGGAATCAGATTTATGCCATGGTCTTAATTATCCATGCCGTACTGATTTTTTTATTTTACTTGTTTACTGAGGCACACGCCTAAATCCCCAAACATCCCCCTTATGAGTTATTTGGACTGGACGGTTCTCGTCGCTACTTTATCTTTTATTGTTGCTTATGGCTTTTGGAAAACTCGGAATGTTAATAGTACCGAAAGTTATATTCTAGGTGATCGCGCCTTAAAATGGCACACCATCGGACTGTCGATTATGGCGACGCAAGCGAGTGCTATTACCTTTCTTTCTACGCCCGGTCAGGGCTTTGATGATGGGATGCGATTTGCGCAATTTTACTTTGGGTTGCCGCTGGCGATGATCATTTTATGTGTTTTTGTCTTGCCCATTTTTTATCGACTTAAAGTCTATACAGCGTACGAATATTTGGAGCAACGCTTTGATTTGAAGACTAGGCAGTTTACCGCTTTTTTATTTTTATTAGGACGTGGTCTAGCGGCTGGCATTACTATTTACGCACCAGCCATTATTATGTCGGTTATTTTAGGATGGAGTCTTTCATGGACGATTTTAGTTTTAGGTGTTATTGTAATTGCTTATACCGTTTTTGGGGGAACGACGGCGGTGAGCCAAACGCAAAAGCAGCAGATGATCATTATTTTGGGTGGATTATTTGTCGCTTTTTGGGTGATTGTAAATAAACTGCCTCCTGAGGTTTCTTTGGGTGATGCCGTTTCTGTTGCCGGAAAAATGGGAAAACTCAATGTCGTAGATTTTAAATTTGATTTAGAAAATAAGTACAATATGTGGTCGGCCCTTTTTGGTGGGACCTTTTTATTTCTCTCTTATTTTGGTACCGATCAAAGTCAGGTACAACGCTATCTTTCTGGTAAGACTTTGACGGAAAGTCGTCTGGGACTGATCTTTAATGGAATATTTAAAGTGCCTATGCAATTTTTTGTTTTGTTTGTGGGAATTATGGTTTTTATGTTTTTTCAATTTACCAAACCACCTGTCCACTTTAATCCGGCCAATGTAGAAATTTTGAATAGTAAACCGGAATATCGCGATAGTCTTGCTTTAGTCCAGCAGAACTTTGATGAGGTATTTGAATTAAAAAAAGAAAAAATTACCACCATGATCGCTGCAATTGATAGCGATAACGAACCACGTATTGCTGAAGTTAAAAAAGAATTGAACGTGCTGGATCGTCGCGATCGGATTATTCGGAAAGACGTAGAAGGATTATTAAAAAGCTATGAAGTCAACTATCCCGGTATAACTTCTATTGAAACCAGAGATACCGACTATGTTTTTATTTCATTTGTCACGACTTATCTACCAAGTGGATTGGTAGGACTTTTACTGGCGGTGATTTTTGCTGCGGCGATGTCCTCTGTTGCTTCTGAATTAAACGCGTTGGCTAGTTGTACGACGGTAGATTTTTACCGGCGGTATTTTGGGGATAAATATGATGATCAGCACTATCTGCGAGCTGCTAAATCTTTTACCCTAATGTGGGGAATGGCCGCGTTGGCTTTTGCGGCGGGTGCTTCTCTTTTTGAAAATTTAATCGAGTTTGTCAATATCATCGGTTCCTTGTTTTATGGAACCATTCTGGGCGTATTCACGGTTGGATTTTTCTTTAAAAATATAAAAGGAAATGCGATTTTCTGGGCGGCGATCATTGGTGAACTTTGTGTAGTTTCGATCTTCTTATTGGATTATCACGAAATAATTCGAATCGCTTATTTATGGCTTAATCTGATTGGCTGTTTGATTACCATTGTGGTGAGTATGATACTGCAAGGCTTTCATCAAAAAGATGTGCTGGTTAGGTAGTTAAATGCTCATTTGTAGAAGCGACCTCCACTTTTGATTTCAGAAAGACTACAGTATCTCAAATCACTACGCTAGAAGAGTCCATCCTTTTCGGTAGGCAGACACGAAAGAAGTCTTCATTAACATCACTTCATTAAAATAAAAAATCCAATCAGACGAAAGTCTGATTGGATTTTTTATTTTTCAAAAACAGCAGCGAAAATTACTTGCTACCATTCATGGTCTTCATTACTTTTCCGCCCCATTCAGCGATAGACTTTTCGTTTAGTCTTACGTAATTCGAATTGCCTTCTGCCTTAGCCATTTCCATAGATTTTGTAGCTGAAGCAATAGCAGATTTTTTGTCACCCATCTTAGCCTCGATTAAAGACTGAAGACGTAGCTGCCAGAATTTAGCATCTTTCTTATTAGCCATTTTGATCCACTCTAAAGCTTTGGACATGTCTTTATCGTTATCGTAAAAATAACGAGCAGCTGTATAGTAATCACCACGAGAAGTACCAGCCATAGCACGGTCGATATCTTTCATGACAGATTTGTCAACGTCAGAGGTTACCGTAAAAGCAGCTACTGTTTTATCCCACATCATAGCGATTTGAGCACTGTTGATTTTATTGTTCATAGGCATGATCGTGAAAGTCTCTACAGTCATACCACTGTTATTAGCAGGAACACTAACACGTGCTACTTCATCGGTAGCTACCCACTCGCGAGGAACACCCCAGTGCGTCGTATTTTTGTAAAGAATGATGTCCCAAGAAGTTTTTCCTGGTACTGCATAAATAGCATATTTACCAGCTTTTATTGCTTTACCTTCTACTGTTACATCAGTTGAAAAAGAGATCTTTGTAGAAGCATTGGCACCTGTTCTCCAAGTTTCACCAAAAGGTACAAGACCATCTGCGGCGAAGATGGTACGTTCTTTCATACTAGGACGAGAGTACTCGATGGCTACTTCCGTCAGTCCAATCATCGTTTCCATTTTCATGGTAGGACTAGGCTGTGGAGTTTTAATTTGTGCATTAAGAGAGATGCTGCTTACCAGCAGGCAAAGAGATAAAAAAGTGTAAATTATTCCTTTTTTCATTTTAAGAAAATTTAAAATTTGGTTAAACAAAATTATAAGTCATTGCCCCTTTGTACCTCAAGTACAAAGGGGCTTTTGAGTTTGGTTGCAAAGCTACGCTATTTAGAAATTCCAATTCAATCCAAAACGGAAAGTTATCGGAAGACTGCGCTCGTTCTGGTCAAGAAAGTTATAGAGTGCCATGACCTCATAGCCTATAAGTCCGCCACCCGACGATTGATAGCCTGCTCCGAGGTAAAAATTGTTTCTATTTCCTACATTATTAGACTGAGGTCTGCCGGACGCATCATTTAGCCCGGTGACACCTTGAATTTCATATTCTATCTGTGCAAAAATAGATTCTGAAAATTTACCTCTGGCAAAAGGACCTATTCCCCAAAATAAATAACGGGGATTACTGCCATCAATAAATATTTCATAATAGTCTATGGATGCTCGCGGGCCGAAAGAAATGATATCATTAATTTTATACCCGACCATTGGAGAAATACCCAGTATCATTTCACTACTGAATTGATCCCCGCCAAAGTTTAAATTAAATCCACCGCCGTACCAAAGTCGATGGGCAAATCCACCACTTTCATCAAAGTATTCTTCTGTAGAGTCTTTTTTCTTCTTTTTTGACCGTTGTGCATCTGCAGTAGATACACCAAGAACAAAGGTGAAAACTAGTAAGAGTGTGAAAATTCTAGTGATTTTTTTCATGTCTGAACCTGTTTAGTATGATAAGTAAATTAGGTTAAAAGTTAAAATCTTAGCGAAATTAGGAAATTTTGACCAGCTAGTGAGTCTTTTCAACTATATGATTAGCACTTACGAATATTCTTAAGCAAAGATTTCGTCCATGCACTCTTAAGAATAACGTCAAAGTTTAAAGGAATGTTGAGACTAAAATGTGTTGAAAT
Source organism: uncultured Saprospiraceae bacterium (assembly GCA_937928405.1). Classification (GTDB taxonomy): domain Bacteria; phylum Bacteroidota; class Bacteroidia; order Chitinophagales; family Saprospiraceae; genus JALZUU01. Next base: position 31,533 of record CALFWZ010000002.1, on the reverse strand, counting down.
AGCCTTAGTAGTCTTAAAATGATGTTAATTTTCTATTCTGGTGAGATTAAAAGAAGGAGGTAGTTGTCCTCCAGGGTTGACCAAAGACTGTTGCTCAAGATACTGAATCCAAGCGGCAGCTCGCTTGTTACTTGAAAAATCGTAAAAAGTTTGAGATTCATTTAGTTTTTCGTGAAAACCTAGTCGGTCTTCAAAATGTAGTTCTAATACTTTGATGATTCCGTAGGTATAATAATCCCGTTTTCCTCCACTACTGCTAACGAAGGGAGCGGCAGCATCATAAGAAAGGATATTGTAAATTTTTTGAAAGTCTAATGCTTGATTGTTATTTTCAAAATCAACTCCAAAATCTCGCAGACAACTTCGGTAAAAATCTATCTGAGAAAGGTTTTTATGTTGATCAATTAATTTTTTACGCTTTTGGTCATTATCTAAATCAAAAATAGGTAAACCAAAATCTTTCACGAGAAAGAAACGATTAGGGTCTTGTAACTCTGGTGCCAATTTTGGTAATAATTTTACGACCATAGGAATCTCCGCATAGCTGACTCGAGCGAGGATAGACTCCTGTATTTTTACCATAGAAGCATGATCGGTATTCATCTCTACGGAAGCGATGAGTTGTGCGTCCAGTTTTTTTCCTAAGCTTTCCAATTGAGCAATATTAAACTGAGTTACTTGTTCTTCGAATTCACTTAAATATTCATTTTCGTTGAAGTATGCAACCAATATATTTTTGATCTCTTCCGCTTTTTTTAAGGATACTTCTTCACTACCCAGATAACTTAAAAACCAACTAGAACGAAACAGATTATTATAAAAGGTTCCCTTATCAATTAGATCAAAATTACTGGCTTTTTGTTCTAGAAAACGGAGCATTCTATCTGGTTGATCCACCGTAAAAAGTTTAGGGATATTATCCAGTTCTTTATACGAAAAAGCAAAAGAATCAAAATACATAAGATCCGTTGATACCAATAATTTTGGATTCACTTGCAGCTTGCGAATGTCTCGTACAGGTTTGACTTTTTGTAATGCTCTTAAACATTTATCCTGATAGCGAGGACCGTAATGAATCGAGGTGGTTATCTGATTTATATCCTCGATCTCAAGTGTTTCGCTTTCGGTGAGAGAAGCTAGTTTTCTTTCAAAAAATATTTTTGCCCAATCTTCGTATTCGTCGCCATTTTCCTTCCACATTTTTGCCCAAGGAACAATGTCGAATTTTTTTCTTCCCTCTACTTCCGGAAATGAATAATTATAAATATTTTCCATGATTGGAGTCAGGTTATCTGCTACGGTTAGAATAATACCTCTTTTGTCAACTAATACACGGTCATCGTCTAGCAGACTGAATAGGTGTGGTACCATACCAAGTTCGGGATGTAAGCGGATATAATAAAGAATACGTTTGATAGCTGCTATATCTTCCGTTTTTTGAACAGCTTTGATAATATCACGGTACTCTTGAGGGGTAGGATTACTCATGATTTTTATATCTCTTTTATGGATATCAGTTGGATCTTTTAAAAAACCAGCTAAGGAGATATTGTCGGATGCTTCGTTGTGTTCATTGATAAGTTGCATCAACTGATTTAGGATGCCTTCGTCGGATTCCGTTTGTTGTATTTCTAATAATTTTTTCTGGAATTTATCATCCTCTAAACTAAATTTATTGAGGTAATAATTACAGGCACCGATAGCACCAATATTTCCGAAAATGTCTGCTTTCTTTAAGTACAATCTGAGCTGATGGCTATTAGTTTGTATATCCCTAAGTGATCTGGAATAGAACCAGTCAAGAATTCGGCCGATCGAATAATTTATCTCTAATTTTCCTTCTTGTAAACAGGCCCAATACTCTACACCTGTAATTTCTTTTAAGGTTAACTGATTGATTAATTCATTCTCAATATTAATTCTGGTCACGGGGTCTTCCGTCCTTAATAATGATTCTAATTTATTGGCAATGGCGATGCTAGGCTGGTAGGAAATATCATTTTTTCTACAGTAATAAGTTAGCTGAGACAATTGCTCCAAATACTTAAATTGAAAAGAGGGGAGTGATTGATTATAATTCCTAAACATCTGGCGGTATTTTTCCGACAGTGCAATAACTTCGTTGGGCTCACCTTCCGTTAGTTTAATAAAGGAGGCAATGGCAACTGAATCATTTCGAGAGTTTAAACGACGAAATAATCTTTCATAATTTTGGGTTGTTTCGATAGCTTCATTTTTATTAACAAAATGTTCTCGGTTTTCATCCCATTCATAATCGTTATAGTGTGCAGCCCAATAAATCATATAATTAGTACGTGCTACTTTATCTCTCCCAGCGTAAGCACGGGTTGAAAACTCTCCTGCTTTGTTATTTACCTGAATTTCGAGCTGAGTAAGCTCATTGATTTTTTGGACAATGGTTTTTGCAAGTTTTCTGTTATGCTTATTTGATTTTTTTCTGATTTTGAACAAATGACCAGCCAAATAATACATGGCCCTTGGATGTTGTTGATGACATAAATCTCGGATAGCATTGTATTCGATCCACGGATGTTTATCGGAGATGGAAAGAATACGACCGTAATAGTCAACTTGATCTATAAAAAAGGTGTGTCGGGTATTAAATAACTTTCGGTAGCCGTAGGCACGAATCTCTTCAATGGTGGTTAAAGAATCGATCAGGTGATCGTATTTTTTTACGAGATTTTTGGTATTACTTGCTTCAAATTGAACATTGGTTAGATTGGCCAATCTCCTTTGAGAAAACTCAAGACTAAAATGATCCTTAGAGATTAGTTTTAGTAATGTTGTCAAGACTTTCATATCTACATATTCTTCTAGGACTAGTGCGATGGACTCATAAACATGGGATTTGTTTGAAAATTTGGCTTTTTTTATCGGTGATTTTGAAAGGAGTTCCGTAAGGAAGGCATAGCCTTCTGGCCGTTTAAGTGCACCAATTTTCAATACCCCATCCAGCATTAGTGAATCGTCGGCCGACTTGAGGGCTTTTTCAATTAGATGGATATGCTGATTGAGCAATACCGATTCATCGGTGACTTGCTCGTTTTCGGGAGCGCTGATTTTATAAGGAGTTGTTCGTTGGGATGGATCTGTCAGATAGAATACTTCTAATAAATCTGAATAAACCAGTGAATCTGCTTTATCATAATAGAAACCAAGAAATTCATTGCGAATAAGTGGATTGTCAATCACAAACTCTTCAGGACTAAATAAGGTGTACTGGTCAATCAGACGGCGAGCTTTATTCTTAACTTCTGGGTGATCTAACAAACTGCCCAGATCTCGTAGGGCACGGCTATTACCCTCTAAAAGGCTGTGTTCCAGCTTTTTAAGCAATTTCCGGTAATCTGTATCCGGTGGATTCGTGCCATAGGCGACGAAAGTCCAAAAAAGCAGCAGGATGGGGATAATGCTCTTCACGCTGATAACAGTTCTTTTTTAGCTTAAACTAAATACAAGAACTGCTCCGAAATATCAGAAAATAAACTTTTTATGATGAAAATAAAAATATGTTTAGATGGCCATTTAGAATAAAGTCTTCTAATAGCAGGTTTAGCAATTGATTATGGTAACTAAAACAAGGTCATTTTTTGATTAATCAAGACACGAAAACAGGAGGTTATCTGGATAAATGACTGTTTGAGTAACACAGCGTAATCAAAAAAGGGGCAGTTTGGTTATTCTTCTTTTAACTCAATTTCTTCTAAATACCAGATATCTTTTTGTGCATTGATATAATACCGACCACCCATGTAAATCATGTTCCAAAAAGCGGAATTATCACTTATATCTTCGATTTCTTTATTGTAAACAATATCGCGTACATCCTCAAAGTCATCGCTAATCAGTTTAAACTCAAACCCACGGTTATCTTGATGGAAATACTGATCGTCTGCTTGATAAACATACTTAGCAGGAGTGGTAGTACCAACTCGTTCGAAAGTTACACCGTTATTCTCTGATTTAAAGAAATCAAAAGGATTAAAAGAAGTCATATAAATGGTTCCTTCCTTATTAAATACATCCAAAGTCCAGCCACTCACTACTTGGCGGTAATTTCCGTCAGCGGTTACTCTAAAACCACCATCTTGGTGAGTAATATAATAGGCGCCTCCAATAAAGGAAATACTACTCATCAATTGAGCATTTGATCTCAATTCGGGAATATCCACTACCTTGATTACCTCAACAGAGATGAAGTTTTCTTTGGTACCACTGAGTGTTATATCAACAATGACCACTCCTACGTTACTACCCTCTGTTCGATTTAATTCGACGGGAAAAGCCAATTGAGACGAGTCGTCGTTGAAAGCTCCTACATTTTTAGCGGCAGTTCCATCTAGTGTGATGGTCGTTCCAGCAGGTACGTCGATATCATTGATGACCAAATCAAATATTTGATTCGAATTTCTTACCAGATGAAATTCAGCTACATTTTGTTGTTGTTTTTCAACAAACCGAGTGAAAACCCAGTCACTAAGTGCGGGTCTGCCGAAATAGAAGGCTGCTAGACCGATTGGGCGTTCTTCGACTACCTGATTATCTGAATCGATTCGAAAAAATTCCTGATCAGTAATGGCCAAAACTTCTACTGGTGCAGCATGCATTGTTCGTATTGGTCCTATGGCATTGAAATCAATCTTATTCCACGGATTATTGGCGGTGTTAAGCCTTCCTTTATAACAAGAACTACTAGTAAATACACAAAGAACACTGATGATAAGAATAATGCGATTCATCTTTTTTGGATTTATAATACGCTTATTGGAAATATATCTGTTTTATCTAAGATACAGTTTTAAAACTTATTTTTGAAAAATTGGGGAGGGACAAAATTGGAATAGTGTCTGGGGGCTTTAAAAGAAAAATTCAAGCCAAAATTACAATTTTTTGAGCTAAATGTCTAGCCTTATCCTTCAGGAAAATATGGAAGTCGTTTAATAATTCTAAAAGTAACCGAAGACTAAAAAAATAACCAAATCCCCGCCTGACGCTCGCCCGATAACCTCAATTGAGGGGCAGGTAACCTCTTTTTTGACCTCGCCTGACGAATACCAGTATGGAAAATTTTATCAGGTTGTATACAATTTGAACCTTTTTATACAACCTCATTATCTAAATATTATAAAATTAGCTATTGGATGACATATTTCTAACATAAACGGAAGGAAGAATTTTATATTATGACTACCTTATTGTACCTTGTGAAGGACCTTTTTAGATAAATTCATCGCCTACTCTCAATTTTTTTCGGAAACAACTAAATTTAAGTAAATGCTCAAGTATATTCTTAGCTCTTATATGCTATTACTATCTGTATTAGTATTGAATGCCCAAACCCCTAACTTTCAAGCCAATTCTACTGTTGAAAAAGATGCTCAACAGATTCTTCAAAAACAGTTTTTCAAGTTCAAATTATTCCATCTACCAGTTGAAGCAATTCATCAACATGTAAGTACGTCGGATCGTTCTGACTTTAAATTGAATAGTAACCAGGATATAAACTGGGATATCGAACTGCAGGCTTATGATATTCGTAGTGATCATTATGCACTAAGAGTAGCTTCTTCCCAAGGTGTAGAGCATGTTGAAAAAGGAAAAAACATTACTTATCGAGGACAACTTGCCAACATGGAAGGGTCAGATGTGCGCCTTACTATCGCTTCTGGGTTTTTCTACGGAATGATCCAAACTAATCATACCACCTATTATATTGAACCATTATCTTATTTCGTGGAAGATGCGATGGCCGACCTGTTCGTTATATATGAAGAAGCGGACGTTATCCCTTTAACTGGAAAAACTTGTGGGGTAACAGAAGCACAGCAAAGAAAAGCACAAATTGAAGCGGCAGAAAAAAATAAAAACAGCGCTAATACCTTATCTGCTCTAGGACCTTGTTTCGATGTAGAAATTGCCATCGCTAGTGATTTTTCTATGTTTACCAAATATGGAAATTCGATTCTGAATGTTCAAAATCACAATATAGCAGTGATGAATAATGTTCAAACGAACTATGATGATGAATTTACTAATGAGTTGAATTTTGTTATCGTAGAAAATTTTGTTTCCAATTGTAATACTTGTGATCCTTGGACAAATTCTACAGATGCTGGTACTTTATTAGATAGCTTTAGAGCCTGGGGAAATAACGGTGGGTTTAGTGTAACTTATGATGTAGCCCAACACTGGACCAACCGGAATTTTGACGGACCGACAATTGGAATTGCTTGGGTTGGAGCTGTTTGTACGAGTCGACGTTACCATTGTCTTCAGGACTTTTCTAATAATGCACAGTCTTTGAGAGTATTAACTTCCCATGAATTAGGACACAATTTTGACTCTTTCCATGATAACAACAATGCTTGTATCATGTCTCCTTCCGTTAACAATTCCACTTGTTGGTCTAACCAATCTACGAATGCTATTAATGCTTATTCTGGAGGAATTGTAGGCGGGTGTCTAACTCCTTGTCAGACAAATGTTTTACCACCAGTGACTAGTTTTTCTGCTAATCCTACCAATGGCTGTACACCTTTAGTTGTTCAATTTACAGATAATTCAACCAATGCTCCAGACACTTGGAGTTGGACGTTCCCTGGAGGAGATCCAGCTGTATCTTCTGACCCCAATCCTACCGTGACGTACAATGTAGCAGGTAATTATTCAGTAACGCTAGAGGCAAGTAATGCTGGTGGTTCAGATATTCAAACAATCAATAACTTGATTAATGTAGAAGCTCAGCCAACCGCTGATTTCGAAACTTCCATCGACCTAGGATTGGTAGATTTTGTGAATACCTCTCAAAATGGACTTACCTATCTTTGGGATTTTGGTGACGGAAATACTAGTACCGCTTTTGAACCTAATAATGTTTACTTCGAAAGTGGCTTCTATGATGTGGTTTTTACTGTTTTTAATAATTGTGGACAGCAAAGCATTACCAAAACTATCCAAATTGTTTTACCACCATCCGCTGAATTTATTGGAAATCCGATATCGGGCTGTGCTCCGTTAGTTGTAGATTTTACAGATATTTCTACTAATACCCCCGAAGAGTGGTTCTGGACCTTCGAAGAAGGAAATCCTACTACTTCAGACCTCCAAAATCCAACCGTAGAATTTGCAATCCCCGGAACTTTTACTGTTACAATGGATGTCTTTAATGCTAGTGGATCTGATTCTTATCAAATCATCGACTATATTACAGTAGAGGGAATTCCGGAACCTAATTTTACTTTTGGTATCAATGGACTAGAAGTAAATTTTGTGAATAGTTCTACTAGCGCAGATAGTTACAGTTGGGATTTTGGAGATGGAAATACTAGCACAGAAATAGATCCAACCCATGTATATACGCAAGGTGGAAATTATGATGTAATGCTAATTGCACTGAATGATTGTGGAACGAATGTAATCACTCAAACTATTTCGTTGTTAGTGCCTCCTCAAGCTATTTTTGATGCAGATATCGTTAGTGGTTGCGCTCCATTGACTGTTAACTTTATTGATCAATCCATTAGCGCAACTTCTTGGGATTGGACCTTTGAAGGAGGAATGCCGGCAACTTCTACGGACCAAAATCCGACTGTTGTCTTCGATAATCCCGGAGACTTTGAAGTAAGCTTAACCGTGACTAATAGTGTTGGGAATTCATTTGTTAATGTGGATGATTTTATCACCGTGTTAGCTGGCCCAAGCGGAGGCTTCACGACAAGTTCTGATGAAAACACCGTAACGTTTACGAATACGTCTACGAATGCGACAAGCTATAGTTGGGATTTTGGAGATGGTACAAGTAGTACCGAAACTAATCCTGTCCACACTTATCCAGACGATGGTCAATATACAGTCATCTTAACGGCGACGAATGATTGTGGGTCAGAAACGAGCCAACAAATTATAACGACGTCTTCTGCGCCCGGAGCAGCGTTTACATCAAGTGGGACGAGCGGTTGTGCACCCTTTACGGTAAACTTTACAGATGGTTCAACGAGCAATACGACGAGTTGGTCATGGAGTTTTCCAGGCGGAACCCCATCCAGTTCTACCGATCAAAACCCGACGGTGACGTATGCCACAGCGGGCGTATATACGGTGACATTAGTAGCGAGTAATGGAACGGGAAGTAGCACGGTAACACAAACAGATTATATCACGGTAGCGCCGCTAGCGGTTCCAAGTTTCACGACCAGTTCAGATGAAAATACGGTAACGTTTACCAACACTTCGACAGATGCGACGAGCTATAGTTGGGATTTTGGAGATGGTACAAGTAGTACAGCAACCAATCCTGTCCATACTTATCCAGACGATGGTCAGTACACAGTTATCTTAACGGCGACGAATGATTGTGGGTCAGTTACAATTGAACAAATAGTAAGTACATCTTCGATTCCTCAAGCTGCTTTTATTGCTGGAAATACGAGTGGTTGTGCACCACTGACGGTTAATTTTACGGATCAATCAACGAGTAATACGACGAGTTGGTCATGGAGTTTTCCAGGCGGAACCCCATCTAGTTCTACCAATCAAAATCCAACCATAGTTTATGAAAATGCAGGAACTTATACGGTGACCTTAGTTGCTTCAAATGATAGTGGAGCTACGACAGCTACGGAAATAGATTTTGTAACGATAGCTCCTTTACCAACACCTGGGTTTACGACAAGTATCAATGGAAGCGAGGTTATTTTTACTAATACGACAACTAATGGTAATCAGTATACTTGGGATTTTGGAGATGGAACTACCAGTAATGAAATTAATCCGATTCATGAATATTTATTAGAAGGACAATATGATGTTATTTTAACGGCAGTAAACGAATGTGGAATGATTTCTACGGAAATAGTAACCATCACTATTATATCCTTACCACAAGCTGGATTTACCGCTGCAACACGTTCAGGTTGTGCACCACTTACAATTGACTTTCAGGACGAATCTTCCGAAAGCGCCAATGCTTGGAGTTGGAGTTTTATAGGAGGGACACCCGCAAGTTCAGATGAACAGAACCCAACAGTAGTTTACGATACTCCTGGAACTTATACCGTTGCTTTGACGGTATCTAATGCCAGTGGAATGAATACCTTGACTCAGATTGATTACATCGAAGTCTTCCCAGAGACTGTGGCAGAATTTAGCTTAACTACTGCTGGTGATGAAATTTCTATTGAAAATAATTCGACGAATGCCACGGGATTTGTCTGGAGTTTTGGAGATGGAACAACGAGTATGGAAGTCAATCCTACACATACATATACGTCGAGTGGGACTTATACCGTTTCTCTTACAGCCGTGGGATTATGTGGTACCGTGACCACATCGGAAACAGTCATGATTACCATTACGAATATTCTAGATGAAGAATTGGTTTCATTATTTGAAGTGTATCCAAATCCTGGATTGGGTATGGTTACTATTAATATAGAAGGAGAACCTACGACTGATTTAGAAATTAGATTGATCGATGTTCTTGGTAGAATACTGTATTCAGAAAGCCAAGATTTCAATGGTAGATTAACTCGCGAATATGATTGGACGCATTTAGCAGCGGGTACTTATATTATCCAATTACAAGCTGGAGAAACGGTTGGCTATCGTAAAATTTTGATTGAAAAGTAAGTAATAGTGAATGCTAATAAAAAAATACCTGAAGGCTACTTAAGCGTTCAGGTATTTTTTTATTAGCATTAGTAAGGTCGATTCAATCGAATAAACTCAGTTGGAACTAAATACCCAAATTGATCATCTCCATAGCCAGGGCCTAAAGACATATTAATGAAATTTCTCATTTCTAAGTGTAAATGAGCGTTGTATCGGCCATTGGCGTTACCAATCGTTCCAATACGTTGGCCTCGTTTTACCAAAGAGCCAACGGTAATATCCATAGTGTGCAAATGTGCGTAGACGGATTCTACATACGGATATTCAGGATGGTTAGGCAGGTGATGAACGATTCGTACTGTTTTTCCCCATCCACAACAAACATCCTTTGAAAAGGTAACCAATCCATTCCCAATACTATAAACGGGATCTCCCAAGTCTGTATTTCCGCCACCTCTCCCATTCCAATCTTCGCCTAGATGTCTATTATCTCCAAAGTTTTGCGCTTTGTAATAATTGCGTGCATTGGGTACTCCTACCGGGAAATCAAAACCATCACTGACAAAATCAGGGTAAGCTCGAAAGATAGCAGGATATCTATTTTCAGGAATGGTAGGAAACATTTCGGCTACACTGGTATCTGCTTTAGTTCGATGGACCAGCTTGCTAAATTCCTTTAATTCTTGATCGATAGCTTGTTGAATTACAGGCGTCATAGGAGAGTCCTTAACTTCCACAGCTTCATTTTGATCTGTCTTAGCAAAATAAAGGCTGGCTATTCCCACTAAAACAAGCATAATAATCTTATTCATAATAAGGTAGTTAACTATGAATCTGTTTGTGAACATTCTAAAACAGATTCTTTATCTGCTGAACTATTGCAAATCCTTTTCCAAATTAAAAGTAAATATAAGAAAAACGACTATTCAAAGTGGCAGAACTTTTGCTTTAACACACGGTGTTAGGGCTTCTAAAGGACTTATAACGGCCTTTTAGTACCTGATAATATCTAAAAAGAGGAGAAAAAAGTGGTTCCGGGGATGTAAAAATCCTGCTTATCTCCACCGCAGGTCTATAATCTGTGGGTTAAACATGCTAATATGAGTCAATTTAATTTTCCATTAGGGAAAGGTCTACACCTTTCTATCTTGTTCTTTTTACTGGTCTTTAGTACTAATGGGTGGTCTCAGGATGATCCCTGTACTTCTGTTAATCTACCGGTTTCTGGAATGATCTGTATTCCTTCAGCTGGAACAAATGTTACTGCCACGGGAACAACAGGTGTTCCTGCTCCGTCCTGCGGTGATTACCAAGGGGGAGATAATTGGTATAATGTCGTAATGCCCAATAATGGTCTGGAAGTTATTGTTGAATTGACTTCATTGAGTGCCTTTGATGGGGCATTGGCTATTTATAGTGGAGATGATTGTGGTAATCTTACTTTGCTAAGTTGTGATGATAACAGTGGTGGAGGCAATAATGCCTTAGTGAGAATTACAGATGGTTGTAATTTTGAAAATTTAGGAAAAACTTACTGGATCAGAGTATGGGAGAATGGAAATAATAATAATGGTGCTTATAGCATTTGTGCCTATGGAGATGAAGCTTCTACTGCGGTAAATCCTACCGCCTGTGAAGGTAATTTGTTGGCTGGTAATGCCTGTTGTGAGGCAATCTTAATGTCTTCTGATGAGTTAAATGGTTACTGCGGAAACACTGGAGGATATACAGCAGAACCCAGCACCATTGATCAATTTTGTGCAAACATTGAAAATAACGCATGGATTGCTTTTGTCCCTTCGAGTAACTTAGTCGAAATGGAAATTGAAGGCTATAACTGCGCCTCAAACGGTCCTGGTATTCCTGTTGCTATTCAGGCACATATTTTTACCACCACTGATTGTGTGAATTTTACCGTTCCCAACGCGGAATGTTTAAATCCTGGTTCACCAGTAGTCTCTCAATGGTCGGCAGATGATTTTATAGTAGGACAAATTTATTATATTCATATTGATGGTTTTAATGGTTCTATTTGTGATTATAGAATTACGATTTTAAGCGGGGTAGGAGATGCTTCGGTGACAACTAATGATGATATTATCTGTAACGGAGAGAGTACTCAGCTACAAGCTTTGGCAGTTGGATATGGACCCTATTCTTATAGTTGGTCGCCTACAACGGGATTAGATGATCCTACGTCGCCAAATCCAACAGCTTCTCCAACGACAACAACTAATTATACCGTTACCATCACAGGAGGTTCGCAACCTATTACTGGGTCAGTAGAGATTACCGTATTACCTACGGCTCCTATGTCGGCAACCATAGATGGTAATAATCCAGTTTGTGAAAATTCAACGGATGTAACCTATCAAGTAAATAGTCCCAATGCTACTATTTTCGATTGGACACTAACCGGGGGAGATGGTACGATTACTAGTGCAACGGATGAAAATGAAGTAAGCATTGATTGGGGAACTAGTGGTGGTCAACTTTGTGTTACCGTAGCAAATGATTGCGGACCTGGACCACAGGATTGTATTAACGTAACAACTAGTCCTAATACCCAAGTAACCGCAAATGATCCTGCGGTATCTTGTGCTCCTGAAATAGTTAATTTATCAAATATTCCACTGAATATATCTGGATCTGTGGGTGCGGTTAGTTACCATGCCACTCAAGCCGATGCGGATAATGGATGGCCTATTATTAATCCACCTCTAGTCGATACCACGGGTACTTATTTTATCCGAGTACAAACTAGCATGAATTGTTATGATGTTACTTCGGTATTTGTAGATATCGAACACGTAGACGTCGAAGTAAGAAACCCATCTCCCGTTTGTCAACCTACGGTGATCGATCTTGATGCACAGGTGGCCGTAGTCGAAATGGGTTGGGGACCTGGAACAAAAACTTTTTATACAGATAGCCTAGATGCGGTTAATATGACCAATGAACTAAGCTCTCCCGTGGTATCAGTAGGAGGGACTTACTGGCTAAGATTTGAAACAGCTAATGGTTGTTTTGATGTAGACCCCATTGAGGTGGTCATTGAGCCACGACCAGATATTACGATCACGAATCAGCCATTTATGTGTGCGGGTAGTTCCGTAGATCTGGACACGGTTTCATTCGTAGATGCTAATAATGCTAATTTGGTAGTAATTCAATATTATGATGATCCATTTTTTGCTAACCTTGGAATTCTTCCATTAACAAATACGGTGGTATCCACTGCTGGAGATTATTATTTAAGAGCAGAATCTCCTGGACGTTGTGAACAAATAATTACCATTACAGTAACAGAAACAGCCAACCCTGTAGGAGAAATTGACGGCAATGGTCCGGTTTGTCCAGGTGAGGAGGCTTCGTTATTTTTTGACTTAAATGGTACTGGCCCTTTTAATGTGGTCTTTACAGATGGAACGACCAACACGACGTTGACAGGAATTATGGACGGTGCTACTGAGTTAGTTACGGTAAATGCCAATACAACTTATTCGATCGTATCGTTAACGGACGCCACAGGATGTCCAGGTGATATTGTTGGAAGTCCAGTTGAAATACAAGTACATGCGGTTCCAACGGCGACTATTAGTGGTAATACTTCCGTTTGTGGAAATACGGCAGTGGACTTAACTTTTAATTTTACAGGTAGCGGACCTTATGATGTGGTCTATACGGACGGTACGACAGATTTTTCGCTCACAGGAATCAATGATGGACATACTGAAAGTGTAAATATTACACAGACCAGTACTTTTACTTTGGTCTCTGTTGAAGATAATAACACTTGTGCAGGTACGCTAAGTGGTAGCGCGGTAATCACGCATTATCCAACGTTAGCTGCTATCAATGTAAATGAAACTTGCGATGCCAGCGTTACAGGCTATACCGTTAGTTTTGAAATTACTGGAGGTGATCCAAGCTCTTACAGTGTTACGGGTAATGGTACCTTGACAGGAAATATTTTTACCAGTGATTTTATTAATAATAGTGTTGCTTACAGTTTCATTGTTTCAGATAATAGCGGATGTCCTTCCGTAGAAGTATCGGGTGTACGAAACTGTGGTTGTAGTACAGATGCCGGAACAATGGACTTATCTAGTCCTATTGAAGTCTGTGAAGGAACACCTGTTTCTATGTTGAATTTGCATCAAAATGATGAAGTTTTGGTCGCCAACGATATTTTAGGATTTGTACTGCATGATAATGCCGGAGGAAGTTTAGGTAATATTTTAGAAATTAATACAGATGGGAATTTCAATTTCCTACCTGGTATGATGATTGGAGTAACCTACTATATTTCTCCAATTGCAGGACAGGATAACGGATCAGGAACGATTGATCTTGGACATGTATGTACGACGATCAGCCCTGGTGTACCGGTTACTTTTTACGCCACTCCGGTTGGATCAATCAGTGGTATGGAATCTATCTGTCAAGGAGATAATGCTATTCTTACTTTTAATTTTACCGAAGGAACGCCTCCGTTCGATGTAGTTTATACGGATGGTACAAATAATTATACCTTAGATAATATTATGGACAATGCCACTGCGGCAGTTAGTCCATTGATTAATACAACCTTTTCAATTCTATCTATTACGGATAATACAGGCGCTGCTTGTGTCGGTACTGGAACAGGAATAGCACAGGTCACCATCAACGAAAGTCCAGTGGCTGAAAATATTCAAGTAGTATGTAACAATACGAATACAGAATATCAGGTGACTTTCTCAATTAGCTTAGGTGATCCGGCTTCTTACACAGTAACAGGCCCTGGTACATACGATGCTGTTGCGAATATTTTTACTAGTGATTTTGTTCCAAGTGGAACTGCTTATAGCTTCGTCGTTAATGACGTTAATAATTGTAGTCCATTCACAGTAGATGGAATTCATGTTTGTGATTGTACAACAGAAACAGTGGTGATGGATCAAGATACCGTCAGGGTATGTGATGGAACGACAGCAATCGGCACGTATACTGGGACACCAACCCTAGATGGTAACGATGCTTTTGCTTTTGTTTTACATGATGGGAATAGCAATCAATTAGGAAATGTTTTACTGGCCAATACGGTTCCAGAATTTAATTATAACAATATGCTGGTTTACGGAGAGACTTATTATATCTCTGCTGTAGCGGGTGATGACGATGGCGCTGGTGTGCCCATTTTAGATCGAACTTTAAACCCTTGTTTGCAAGTAGCTATTGGTCAGCCAGTGGTCTTTACGCCAATTCCAGTAATCAATATCGTTGGTGATAGTACGATTTGTGCGGGTAACGGACATGAGATTGTTTTTGAAATCGCTGGCGTTGGTCCATTCGATGTAACCTATACAGATGGAGCTAATAGCTTTGATCTTGTCGGAATCGATAATGGTCATACGATTCCAGTAATGCCAATGGATACAACTACTTATAGTTTAGTGAGTATTCAAACAACGAATGCACCGAATTGTGTTGGTAATGTGTTTGACGGAGTACAATTTGTTACCGTCAACGTGGTTGAACGTCCCGATACAATTAATTTTGTCACTACTTGTAATGACGAAGGTACTGCTTATACCGTGAGCTTTGAAATAACAGGAGGAAATCCATTGCTTTATCAAGTAATGGGATCTCCGGGAAGATTGAATGGTAATGTATTTATTAGTGATCCGCTGAATAGTGGTGATACTTATTATTTTGAAATAAATGATGGAGCACTTTGTTCACCAGTTATCTTTTCGGATGTAGTACTTTGTAAGTGTACACCAGATATTTTACCAGACATCAGTATTGTAGATGAGATTACTTGTCCTGGTGAAACCAACGGTGTTTTATTTGTACAACCAGAAAACGGGATAGCACCTTATACCTTCGATTGGAGTCATGGAGATACGGGAACAGAAGTATCGGGATTAGGAACCGGATGGTATCACGTAACGATGACGGATGGAAATGACTGTATCTCTATGGATTCAATTTTCCTAACAGAACCAGATGCTATTACGGCAGAATTTGAAATTACAGATGTTTCTTGTTTTGGAGAAAACGATGGACGAGTATCCTTTGTCAATGTACAGGGAGGTGCCGGAGACTATCTCTATGATTTTGATGTGCGTACCTCTTATATTGAAAACGAATTTTTTGGAATGACAGCAGGTACATACGTGGCCATGATTACCGATGCCAATGGATGTATTGCCGAAGATACGGTGATAGTGAATCAGCCGGAAGAAATAATTGTGGATTTAGGTCCAGATCAATATCTGGATTTTGGAGACAGCGTTGAGTTGATTACTGGATTTAATCAGGCTGTTAGCAGTATTGTCTGGTCAAGTAATTCTGCGGTAGTACCGCCAGACTCTAATACATTCCTTACTTACGTTCGTCCATGGCAAACGACTACTTATTTTGTCAATGCCGAAAATGAGATTGGTTGTCAAGGAGAGGGGCAGGTAACCGTTTTTGTAGAAAAAACATTACCGGTTTATATACCGAGTGCCTTTTCTCCTAATGGAGATGGCGAAAACGATCGCTTTAAAGTTTACACAGGACCAGGGGTAGAAAAAATTCTTGCGTTTCGCGTTTTCTCTCGTTGGGGAGGTCAGCTATACGAAGAATTAAATGTAGATCCATTACGCCAGAATTTTGGTTGGAATGGTCAGATCAGAGGTCGGCCAGCAAGCACTGGTGTTTATATTTATTCTGTTGATGTACTATTTGAAGATGGTACCAGAGAAAATTTTGCGGGCGACGTATCGCTACTACGATAGAAAAACTAGCCATCATAAATCAATATATTCACTGCCCTCTTTTAGCACCTAGCTAAAAGAGGGCAATTTTTTTGGACAAGTGTGCGCGTATTTACAACTCATTTATCTATGATCAGGTACCCTTCCTTTCAGTTTTATTGCTGAACGTCGTGTTTTACTACTGCATTTTGTTAATTTTGCAACTGGTTTTTAAATACCAGTTATGTTAAAAATAGGATTATTTGGCGTTGGTCACTTGGGTGAAATACATCTAAAATGTATTAATAATATAACAGAGTTATCTTTGGTTGGATTTTACGATCCTGATGAAGAGCGGAGTAAAGAAATTACGGCTAAGTATAAGATTCCAAGTTTTACGGACTTTAATAAATTGATGGATGCTGTAGATATAGTAGATATTGTCAGTCCAACCACTTCGCACTTTCACTTGGCACGTCTGGCTCTGAAAAAAAATAAACACCTTTTTATAGAAAAACCTGTGGCTAATACGGAAGCTGAAGCCGCCGCCCTCTTGGCTATGGAGCGTGAAGCTAGTGTAAAAGTTCAGATCGGGCATGTTGAACGATTTAATCCCGCCTTTTTAACTTTAAAAGATACGCCGCTTTCTCCTATGTTTATTGAAGGACACCGATTGGCGACATTTAATCCGAGAGGCACAGATGTATCCGTTATTTTAGATTTAATGATCCACGATATTGATATTATTCTAAGTGTGGTGGATTCACCGGTAAAACAGATCAGTGCAAGTGGAGTAGCCGTGGTAACAAATACGCTAGATATTGCTAATGCCCGGATAGAATTTAAAAATGGCTGTGTAGCCAACCTGACAGCAAGCCGAATTTCACTCAAAACAATGCGTAAACTGCGCTTTTTTCAAAAAGATGCTTATATAAGTTTGGACTTTTTAGACAAAGAAGCCCAAATTGTGCGTTTATATGATAAAGGTGCAGTGGACATTTCCAATGATCTACCCGTTTTTGAATTGGAAACCAATCAAGGTACTAAACTGATTCACGTAGAAATGCCAGAGGTAATAGAGGTGAATGCGATTCAATCAGAGCTGGAAGCGCTCGTTTTATCTATTCTAAAGGATCAACCTACTAAGGTCTCTTTACATGATGGATACCATGCGCTTAAAATTGCTCATCAAATCATGGCGGATATTGACGCCCGGAAAATTACGGATGCGCATGCTTAATTGTCAGTTGTTTAAAACAAAATTATGAGAATACGTTTATTAAATTTTATCATAGTTGGGATATTGTTTTCAATCACCAGTTGTGATATTGTCAATCCGGAGGAACCTATCCCTGCCTATCTAGTTATTCCCGAATTTATTTTGAATACGGAGCTCGCAACAGAAGGGACCAATAGCCATAAAATTACCGAGGCACATATTTTTGTGGCCAACGAATTGATAGGCGTCTTTACGCTCCCAGCCACCGTTCCAGTTTTGGCGGAAGGAGTTCAGGAAGTTCAGATTTTTCCTGCTATCCGACCAAATGGTTTAGGAGATATTACAGAAATTTATCCTTTCTATAGACGTTATCAAACCACTGTGGATTTTGTGCCAGGAAATATAGAAACGATTATACCAGTAACGGAATACTCAGATAATGTTAAGTTCTTTTTCGAACCTCAAGAGAGCTTTGAAGATGGTACATTTGCTTTTGCCATAGATATAGATGGAGATCCGGCTACAACTATTGAACTGACAAATCAGGAAGTTTTTGAAGGGAATGGCTCCGGAATCATCGAATTAGAGAAGGCAGATGCTCAAATGGAGTTAGGCTCAAATTTGATTACTGAATTACCAACGGCAACTAGTGCCGCTACTTTTTTAGAATTAAATTATAAGACGGAAGCTAGCTTTCTGGTCGGTATAATTGGCTACGATTCGCAGGGGAGAATTATTTATTCGTTGATAGATAAAGGTGTCAATCCAAGAGACGACTGGAATAAAATCTATTTTGATTTTACGGAGGAAATGATCGACTTGGTTTCGGTAGAAGATCAATTAGCAGGCTGGAGATTGGTGATCGTAAGTGATTTGTTTGAGGAAGAAGCTGATCAAGCCAATATCTTTTTGGACAACATTAAATTGGTACAATTCCGCTAAGATATGACTCGTCAAAAGAAAGCGGTTATTTTTTGGTATGCCTTGGCAGACTATCTTATGGCAATGATTGCTTGGGCTGGTTTCTTTTTATTTAGAAAAAAAATAGAAAAGGTACCTGTTACTTGGGACATCCTTTCTGATGTTAATTTTTGGTATGGGATCCTCCTGATTCCTATATGCTGGTTGCTCTTCTATAGCCTTTTTGATAAGTATAATGATCTATATCGCATGTCTCGGCTTAGTACGCTTGCCCGTACTTTCTTGCTCAGCTTTATCGGAGTCGTCCTTTTATTTTTCACCTTAATTCTTGATGATTTTGTTAATGGGTATCAGACGTATTATGCTTCTTTTTTCTTTCTCTTTCTTAGTCATTTTTCTTTGACGGCGATCTCGCGAACCATTTTATTGACCCTTGCGAAACGTCGGGTTAAATCAGGAAAAGTTAGTTATAAAACACTGCTCATCGGTGGCGATCGAAAAGCCAAAGATTTATACGAAGAACTTACTGCCAGAAAAAAAGGCCTCGGCAATGACTTTGTCGGATTTATTGATACCAATGGTGGTTCGACCAATGAAATAGGAGATGATCTTGCTTGCTTAGGAAAAATAAAAAATATAGAAACGGTTATAAAAGAACAAGATGTAGAAGAAGTCATCATTGCTATCGAAACTTCTGAGCATAGTCGCATCAAAGATATTTTGAACACCTTGTTTAATCTAGAAGAGGAAGTGTTGATCAAAATTATTCCAGATATGTACGATATCATGCTGGGAAGTGTAAAAATGAATCATGTTTTTGGTGCTGCTTTGATCGAGATTCAGCGAGGACTCATGAAGCCTTGGGAAAGAATTGTAAAAAGACTGTTGGATTTATCCATTAGTAGTTTTGTACTAATCTTGTTGGCGCCCGTATATCTTTTCATTCTTCTAAAAGTAAAGACTTCATCCAAAGGTCCAGTTTTTTACAAACAAGAGCGTATCGGGCTTCACGGAAAACCTTTTTTTATTTATAAATTTCGCTCAATGTATACCAATGCCGAGGATGCCGGACCGCAATTGTCCAGTGATCATGATCCTCGTATTACACCTTGGGGTAGAATTATGCGTAAATGGCGATTGGATGAATTGCCGCAATTTTGGAATGTCATAAAAGGAGATATGTCCCTTGTTGGACCACGACCGGAACGGCAGTTCTTTATTGATAAGATTATGGAAAAAGCCCCACAATACCGTCAATTATTGCGCGTACGTCCAGGGATAACCTCGTGGGGACAAGTTAAATATGGTTACGCTTCCAATGTGCAGCAAATGTTGCAACGACTGCGATTCGATATCCTTTATATCGAAAATATGTCCCTTGCCTTGGATTTTAAAATTATGATTTATACGGTGATGGTGCTCTTTCAGGGAAAGGGCAAATAACCTTCAGACGTAGCTCACCTATTATTTTATCAATTTAAAGGTAGAATCCGCAAAATAATAGCCTTTTTCTCAGGTTGGAACGGTTTTAGGATTACTACTCCTGAGAGAAACTAAAGCTATCCAGAAATTCTAATTAACACATGATGCGGGGTCCATTTTCATTTACTAAAGAGAAAAAACAGGCAATTATTGCCTTACTGCTAGAAATGGCAGGAGTCGATCAGCACCTTGATGAGACAGAGGAAAAATATATCCAAGAAATTGCTCGACAAATGGATCTAGATCCTGGTGCCATAGAAATGGTTCGGAAAACACCCGAAAAATATCCATTCTATGTTCCCAAGGATGAACACGAACGGATGACCATTCTTTACTATGTCATTTTCTTAATGCGGGCTGACGGAAAAATTCTACCATCAGAAGAAGAATTATGCTATAAGGTGGGCCTCAAACTTGGTTTCAACCACAACATGGTGATGGACCTCATCGCTGTCTTAAAAGTGTATCTCAACGAAGACGTTCCACCCGAAATTATGTTGGAACATGTCCGGAAATATCTAAATTAAAGTTAAGAGATTAGTGAATTAGTAGATTGGTATAAACGATAAAAGGTCCTGCTCCAGCAAAAACTGAAACAAGACCAATTATTTATTTTATTGTAAAAAATCCACAAATCAAATAATCCGCACATCCGCACATCAAACAATCCGCACATCAAACAATCCGCACATCAAAGCTTTTCAATAATCATTGCGGAAGCACCACCACCGCCGTTGCAAAGCGCAGCGAGACCATATTTCCCATTTTTTTGTTGTAGTACATTATTTAGGGTAACTAAAATTCTTGCACCACTTGCTCCAAGCGGATGCCCCAAAG
Source organism: uncultured Saprospiraceae bacterium (assembly GCA_937928405.1). Taxonomy (GTDB): domain Bacteria; phylum Bacteroidota; class Bacteroidia; order Chitinophagales; family Saprospiraceae; genus JALZUU01. Next base: position 10,713 of record CALFWZ010000002.1, on the reverse strand, counting down.
AAACACCACCACCAAAAACATTGACAATTTTCTCTTTAATTTTTAGCTCTTTGTTGAATGCCATGGTGACATTGGCAAAAGCTTCGTTCACCTCAAAATAGTCAATCTGCGTCTTACGTAGTCCAGCCATTTTTAGTGCCTTCTTGGCAGCAAGGGGAGGAGCGATGGTAAACCATTCTGGTTCTCGAGCAGCATCTGCAAAAGCTACGATGCGAGCGACTGGTTTAAGTTTTAATTTTTTCATTTTTTCACCACTCATCAGCACTACGGCAGCGGCACCATCATTGATGGTAGAGGCATTGGCAGCAGTAACCGTTCCGTCTTTGGTAAAAGCCGCACGGAGTTGTGGAATCTTTTCAAATTTTACTCTTCTAAATTCCTCATCTTCTGTCATCATGATTGGATCACCTTTTCGTTGTGGAATACTGATAGGAATGATCTCGTCTTTCATCATTCCACTTTCTGTGGCAGCGGCGGACCGTTGGTAAGATTGGATAGCAAAAGCATCTTGTGCCTCACGAGTGAATTTATATTTTTTAGCTGTGGCATCCGCACAAACACCCATGGCCATTTGGCCGTAAGCATCTTGTAACCCATCTTTTTCTAAACCGTCTACTACGGTTCCTGCTCCATATTTATGACCCCAACGAGCTTTTGGTAAATAGTAAGGAATGTTAGACATACTTTCCATTCCACCTGCTACGACTACATCATTATGTCCCAACATAATTGACTGAGCTCCAAACATGATCGCTTTCATACCCGAAGAGCAAACTTTATTAATTGTTGTACAAGGTACACCTTTCCCAATTCCTGCGGCCAGTGCCGCTTGACGAGCAGGCGCTTGTCCTAGATTCGCCGAAACTACATTTCCCATAAACACTTCATCTACTTGGCTTACCTTTACTTTGCTTGCTTTCAAGGCACCTTTGATAGCGATACTCCCTAAATCTACGGCAGAAAATTTTGCCAACGCTCCGCCCCAACTACCGATGGGAGTACGTTTTGCAGCTACTATATAAACTTCTTTCATTATTTTTGTTAATTTGATAGACTTTATGCTGAGATTTATTGTAGAACAACCAAATAGATATTTTGATCATGTTGAAGCTCTTTTTAGCGTGTGTAGCCTAGTTACAGACGAAAAAAAAGCTGAAAAGATGGACAAAAAGATCATTTGGGAGCATACAAATTATTTTAGAATAAAGTCTAGTGGTTAGAAAGATTACAAAAATAGGCATTTATAAGGCCTTTTTAAAGAACTTCAAAATTTTGTTTGAATTGATTTTTTATGGTTAAATATTTTTTCTATTTCTTTTTGATTTTTTCTCTTTTGATGATCCGTTGCAAGAACGATGCTACGGGAGATGGTGATAAGTCTGTAAAAGTGCTACCCCAAGATACCTTGACTCGGATGGTGGTAGCCCTGGACAATCTGCGGTTGCGATCGGTACCGGGGACCGATCAGCCGGTAGTGGCGGAGTTGCGAGAAGGCGCAGTGCTTGAAACGACAGGAGCTATTAGTCCTTTGAAAACGAGTATTTCGATCAGAGGAGTGCAGCGAGAAGAACCTTGGGTAGAAGTAAAAACGGCGAATGGAATGCAGGGGTGGATTTTTGGTGGTGGTGTGAAAATCGAAGGAGCACAAAATACGCCGGTCGCTTCGGTTCTTAGAAAAGAACGACTATCCAGTTTTTATGGTGCAGAAAAAACTAGACAAATCTTACAATACAGAGCGGATTTTTTTTCTATAGAAAACCCAAGAGACTTTGAAAACGTCTTTATTCGAGGAACCATTTTGCGTGATTCGCTCGTACAAACTTTGAGCAGGAAAGTTGAAATCACAGATCATGAAAACCTACCGGATCTAACTTGGCTAGAAGATGCGATGCCAGGGTTTACCTTAGGAATGGTAGCGGAAGGTACGGGATATTATTTATTTCAGGATTATGGTAAAATGAAAGCTTGGGCAAAAGAGACTGTGGCTACGGAAGATGATACATTCTTTGAGGTGATTAGTTTTATTAATGGGGATCGGGAGATAGAAAATTTTTATCCGATTTGGTATGAGCAGACTTGGGACTACGGTGGTTATAGTCTACTAGGACAGAAAAAACATTTATCCGCCTTGATCGAAATGGATAAGATGATGAAGGAACAACAACTGTTTCGCAATCCTATTCTAAAGATAAAAATGAAATTGTTAAAAGATATATTAAATGCTCCTACCGGTGAGTATGGAGAGTCTGCTGATAAAATTATTGAAGAAATAGATGCTATTTTGTCATCTGATTTGATGATCTTATCGGAAGCTGAAAAGAAAAATTTAGAACTAAGAAAAAAACAGTTTTTAGATCCGACCAAATTTGGTCTTAAACTAAATTTAAAACCAACGAATAGTTGATTAGAAAGAATATCCAATCTCGAATATCCAATATTGATTTAGGGTTTCAATTCGAGTATTTTAGACGCTAAAAGAACAAGTGCTTTGTAAGATGAACAATGCAGAGGATTTAAAGACTAGCTTCTAAATGAATATTGGATTGGATATTAAGGGTGTTCAGAAAAATTTTGGGTTATAAGATATACGAAAGAATGTTTGAAAGAAAGGTTTTTTGAATGTCCAATATCGAATTTTGATTTGGAGTTCCAGTTATTCGAGTATTTTAGTCGTTAAAAAAAGTGGAGTCTTGTATCTTGAGCTATGTGAAGGATTAAATGATCAGCTCCCTAAATGAATATTGGAGATTGGATATTCAATATTTCATTAGAATGTTTAGGCGTTGAATTAAGAAAAAGTGAGGGAATTATTTTTCTGAACAACCCTAATTGGATATTGTGGAATCTTATTAATAATAAATTTGAGTACAAAATAAGCCAACTACCTAATTTCAATAAAAACAGATCTTATGAATATGTTCTTGTTTATCATTACTATTTTAATTATGGCCGCCGTAACATTTGCGATCATATTTGGGATGTATATGATGCTAACTAATTTTACACCAGGACAATCAAAAGTTCAAGGCGATGTCGATAAAATGAAATCTGAAATCCAACCGTGGACGGAGGAATTGGTAGAATGGAAAAAAGAGGAATTGAATCTGCTTTCTTTTAATAATATTAATAAACAAGTCAAGAAAGGAATTGTGAAAACGGCCAAAGGGGTGCTTACCAGTATTTATCAAGAACCATTGATCGCCTATTCGTTTAAACAATATTTTGGGAATAAAAAAAATGCAGTCCTATACGCACGTACCGCTGATCGGGAATTTCAATATCGTATTCGTGAAAAGGCAGTGGCCGTTTCGGTGGATGGCCAACCTTTGGGATTGATACAAGCCGATGGCAGACTACTGGATGCAGAGACCAAACAACTCACGGCTCGGATTAATCGGACAGCGGATGAATTGACGCTTCCTATTATCATCAAAGATCGGGAAGTAGCTGGCTTGCTAAAACCAATCCCAGGACAAGCTCCCAATAGTACCGATCGAGCTTTCGAATTTGTCAACCAGATCGAATCGGCGGATGAAGAACTGATTTTATCTCTTTCTATTTGGGAAATTCTACACAAGGAAGTTCCACTGCCCGTATTAGTCAATAAGGACTTTGTGGAGTAAGGGGATTATGTGTTAGATGCTATTATTCTAGGGGATTCAATTATACAATTATAATTATGAAAAAAAACTAAAGGTCGGGACCTTTTTCATCGCCGGAACAATTCCAGTTATTAACAAAATGCTATTGAGCAGAAATTTTTATTAGAACTCGATTTTGATGTCAAAAAGTGCAAGAAGAGATTTTTCATCCTTGCAGAGTAGATTGAACACTCTAGCTATTTTCTAAGATTAATAATGCGAATCAGGAGTGGCAGTTTAACTAAAAGTCTAAGTATACAAAAGAAAAGCACCAATAAATGCTATTTGCCACTTATTCAACTTTTCAAGGATGAGCTTACTCTAAAAACTAAGAAAACAGATTTTTCAAAAAAAATATAAAATTAATATATGTATTTGCTTTGGGCTAAAAGATATACACGTTAAAAATTCTTCCGAAACAAGTTCGGAACAGGTGCTGCGTTCTCTGCGCCTCCCGAATCGAGTTCGGAACAGGTCTGCGCGAAAAACACTTTTTAGAGTAAGCTCAACGATTCAACCCTTCAACCTTTCAACAACTCTTCAACCTTTCAACAACTCAAACCCTTCAACAAAATTTTAACATGATTTTAAATCTTTTCCACAACAAGACGATGTATCCAGGTCGTTTAAGTGGCGTCTAAAAGGAAATCAGTTTAATTATGAAGAAGTTACTAATTGTCTTAATCGTACTCGCTGGATCTATTTTTCAGCTAAATGCACAAACCGATAGCGATAGGATTCAGGATCAACTCAAAGAGATGACCAAAGAAATGCAAAAATTGATGACTGAATTTCAGGGATTGATGGGAAATTCTTTGGAAATGACCGATTCGCTTATGCAAAAAGGGGTAATGCCTTTGGCTGAGAATTTGAAAGAATTTGAACAGTTGTCTACGGATTCTACGGATTTTAATTCGCTAATTGATATGATGCAGTTGCAGATGAATCAACTTTCCCAGCAAGATTGGGGATATTTGGAAAAATTAATGCAAGATCTTGGCGAAAAACTACCTGCTCCGGGAGGAACCAAGAACAAAAAAGACTCAAAACGACCTAAAACTGATATTTAGGGAAGAATAATATGACAGTTAGTGAAAGATAATCACTAATAATTCACCGAAATCCTGAGTAAAGGCGACCCTTACTCGGGATTTTTTGTTGTTTGTGAAACAAATCTTGTTTTATTTACGAAAATAGAGATGAATTTGTACATTTGTCCTTGCTAATCAAACCTTTATTAAAGGTATTTGTTAGTACTTAAAGCTTTAACCAATTAAACTTCGACTGCTACATTTACATATTTTCCGAAAGGAAACAAATCAATTCTGATTGTATGGATATTATTGATCACGCGAGAGTAATTATTTATAGAGTAAATAAAAAAGGGCTGGAAGTTTTCCTAGTCAATTCTAAAGAAAAAGGCTGGAAAGTCCCTCAAGGGGTACTTGACCAATGCCGTAGTTGTGAATTGACCGATAATGATGAGGTAATCGAACTAGATCCCATTGCCAATGAAGATGGAGCGACCCACCGTGTCTACGCAATTGAAGGCGAGTGGCATGAGATTCCTTCTATCCGTGGCGTCATCAAAGAGGATGTAAGAATTGTTAAAGATCACATCAAACAGAAATTTCCAGATCTAGAGCAGGGTACTTATTTTGCGGTTAAAGAAGCCATCAAGAAGGTCATGCCGGAAGAATACTCCCTTTTAAAAGAATTAAAAGATGTGATTCTTGATCGTAATCAAGCCAAATATATCTAGCCGTAATTATTGTTCAGCGTGTTCCTCAAGCTTTTTTAGTTCTGCTAAAATACGTTTGCAAAAAGCAGTATAATCCTTGATGGCAATTTCTGCTTTTTCCTGTGCTATTTCCAATCGTTCTTTGGTCGTATTTTCCTCTAACGAACGGATATGCACGACTACCGTTTGCGTTAAAAAGTTTAGTGTCTTTTCTTGCAAATCAATCGCGTTAATGGTCCTTGAGATATTGGGATCATCGAGATTTGCTTTAGCATGTGAAAAATAAAATGGAATTTTATCTAAGGTCTTTAATAATAACGTTGCTTTTCTAGCATCTGACTGCTGGCGAAGTTCTGAAATTCGCCAAGCCAAAGCAGGATAAACATTATAAAACCCCGGATTATTAAAAGGGGAGCGAGGCCCTGTCATCTGTTGAATCATTCCCGCTAATATTTCTACTTTTTCAACTCTCTTCTCGTTTAATTCCCTATGTTCGGTAAGTTGGTCAAAACTTTCAAAGGCTTTTAAGTATTTTTTACAGAAGTCTAAGTTTTCCCCTAATTTTTTTTTGGTTGGAATAACTAAAATATCCGTGGCCTGTGCATCTCCCATCGCTACGGCATAGTCTGGAAAGGTCTGAGGTAGTGCCAATTCGAACTCCTTAAATAACTGTTGGAGGGCACGAGGAGTCTGCTTTTGACAACTGGTTAGAATAATGACAACTAAGAGGAGATATTTGATTTTCATTTTTAGACTTAAACCAGTTACATTTGTGGAAAATTATCAAGATAAACCTAATTACAAAAATATAATAATATGTCCTCTATTGAAGATCGCGCTTTGATTGAAACCAATTTTAAGCTTCCGGGTCAAACCAATTTTTATCGGGGAAAAGTAAGAGATGTTTATACGGTAGCCAATCAGCTAGTGATGGTGGCTTCGGATCGGATTTCTTCGTTTGATCATGTTTTACCTCGGCCTATTCCATATAAAGGGCAGGTTTTGAATCAGATTGCCGCGCATTTTTTATCGGCTACGGCCCATGAAGTGCCCAATTGGGTGGTGGCACATCCGGATCCTAATGTAACGGTGGGGCATGCTTGTACACCTTATCGAGTAGAAATGGTTATCCGTGGTTATTGTACGGGACATGCTTGGCGAACTTATCGGGCCGGTCATCGGATTCTTTGTGGTGTAATTTTGCCCGAAGGAATGCGGGAAAACGATGCTTTCCCATCACCTATTATCACCCCTGCTACCAAGGCGGAAGAAGGACATGATGAGGATATTTCACGAGAGGAAATTATTGCGCAGGGTATTGTACCTGAATCAGAGTATGTACAATTGGAAGCTTATACTCGAAAGCTTTTTGAAATAGGAACACAAATGGCGGCGGAACGGGGATTGATTTTGGTCGATACTAAGTATGAATTTGGCAAAAAAGATGGAAAGATTTATTTAATTGATGAAATTCATACACCCGATAGCTCCCGATATTTTTACCAAGAAGGATACGCAGAAAGACAGGCCGCGGGTGAACGTCAGCAGCAATTATCAAAAGAATTTGTTCGAGAATGGCTGATGGCCAATGGATTTCAAGGTAAAGAAGGGCAGCAGATGCCAGAGATGCCTGATGAATTCGTAGAGACCGTTTCAGAGCGATATATCCAACTTTACGAAATTTTAACTGGAAAGCAATTTGAAAAGGCAAATGCCGCGGATATTCAGCGGCGAATTGAACAACATATCCTGAAGTTTTTAGACTAAAAGAGAGTGGTCCGCATCACAAAGAGGTGCGAACCACTTAACATACACTGTACAAATATTAATAGTTAAGGCAATTAACTAAATGTATGTATTACATTATTCACCTTATATGGCTTTTTAGAGTAAATCAGAAAGAGAAAATAGTCTAATATTCCTTTAATTGGTTTTGGAATGAGCGGGAAGGTATCTGTTAATTTTTGCTAAAATAAATTAGAAAATTTGACCGTAGTTAAAAAATTAACCTTGAAATAAGGCCTTAGGATATAATAGATGATTTTTTGAGTAAATTAAGTGGCCCGCAATTAATAAGAGGTATCACGGAACCACTTAAAATACGCTGTACAAAGTACTATTTAGAACTAGACTCTATCATTTAAAAAGTCTATTATTCTGCTGCTTATGTAAAGTTTTGGCTTATAAGTTTACGGGTACCTGACCGATTGGAGGTGGATCACCAAATCCTCCTTTGATTTTCTGAAGGTCACTAATTGGAAGCCTGTTGGTATGGGCCTGTAGATCTCGGATATTCGCCTTTCTCTTTTTCATGATAATAAGTTTGTTAAATTAAAAATTATTATTGCATCATTTTCTTCAGTAAAGATACTATGAGGTGATAGTTTGAATAGCGTATAAAAAAGAAGTTTTTGAACGTGGTTTTTTGTTGAAATTTAAGCTATTTAAATAGTTAAGTAACTGATTTTCAACGAATTGTTAAATTAAAAATATGAATTTTAATGCTTTTGCTTTTAAAGGTTTGAGTTAAATAAAAATGGCTCGTAATATTTTTTTATTACGAGCCCAAGAAATATATATCTTAGTATTTACTAATTAGACTTGTATTAAGTGATCGAAAGGGCTTAATTATAATGTCTAGTACTCAATAACCTGCCCGATTGGAGGTGGATCACCGAGTCCCCCTTTGATCTTCTGAAGATCATTAGTAGGAAGTTTGTTAACATTGTTTTTGAGGTCACGAAGATTCATTTTTCTGTTTTTCATAATAAGAAATTGTAAAGGTTAAAAAATGTCAGAAGGCGAAAGGCCTTGAGTCTCGTGGATGTAATGGTAAAGGTAAGACAGAGGAAAGGATCTTAAAGTGTATAAAAACTGAATAAATGAACAGGCTAATAAGTAAATAAGTACTGGTTTTTTTATTGCAAGTGGTTGATTTACAGATATTTATTGTTTTGTATTTAGATGAAAAAATTACGATGGATACGTGTTTTTAATCAATTTTTTGGACATATTTCGTTAAATATTTAAAGTGAGGTCCTAATTTTCCATCCTTTGTGACACTCGCTCGTTGAATAATCGGATTATTTTCCTTTTCCAATAATGCCTTAATAATATGGTTACTAAATTGTTGCCCGAAAGAAGTGGAAGCATCTCGAGGTAGTTCGTTGGGTAGATTATCAATGGTCATCATATCCACCACATGTGATTGGTGGGGTAGAACTTCTTTACCCGTCTCAGGATCATAACCAAATATTGGATCGGCAATCGTGGAGGCTTTTATCGTAGCAGGAATAGAAGCGACTGGCGCAATATCGCAGGTAACATCCGCAATGACCTTTATTCCAAAATCAGATTGACGCATATCCTCCTGACTAAAAAAGGCTGGCGCGTTATTGTCCCAGTAAATACCATTGATCATCAAATCGCTTTTGCGGGCATAAGGCAGAAAAGCACTCACAAATTCAGTTGGATGTTGATAAAAATCGGTGTTTTTAAAGTCCTTTCCATCCTTTCGAGCCACGTAATCCTGACAAGCAAGCTGGGTAAATACGGCTTCATTATAGGTGTGGGTGAGGTAATCGGCAGGAGATACTTTGCGGATACCCATATCTTCGAGGACCTTAGCAGCTCCCGAGGCCACCCGTCCGGTACCAGTGAGTACGGTGCGGCAATTGGGTAAACTCATCTTTTTGTAAGCTGCCGTTGCTGCTGCGTAATCAAAAAAGCTATTCATGCGAGGTAAATCGAAGCTGTTAGTTCTGCGTCCATACGTTAGTACCCCATTGTGTGCACCCACCATTCCCGCAAATACCCCAAAAGCAATCAACCGTTGCCCTTGCTCATTGGTCAATACTTCATAATCGATCAGTTGAATATGCTTTTTTAGAATAGTTTGTAATAAAGAGCGATTATATGGCTGTTCTTTAATCGTATGAGAAAAGAAAAAGTATGTTTTATTGGGAATTAATGAGGCCGCCGGGACCTCTTTTACACCCATCAAGACTTCGCAATCGCTAAGATCTGCCTGCATTTGGATACCTTCCGCGATATATTCTTGGTCTTGGAAGCAACGTGAGGGAGAAGGAGCCACGACAATTTCTATCGGATAGCGGTTCATTAATTCGCGACATTGTCCTGGAGTTAATGGAACCCGAGAATCTGGGGGATTTTTTTCTTCGCGAATAATACCGATTTTCATAAGGAGTGATGTTTTTAATGGAGGTCCACAGAAATTTAACTGCCACAAAAATAGAATTAATTCCGAAAGGAAAGACCCTATATTCCGAATATTTAGAGGCTGCCATACGGAATTTTGTCACAAAAAATAAAAGAAATGGCACGGAACTTGCCTAACTAAGATTGTTCCCAATAATTCACCCCTTCTGGAACAAACCCTCCCAATTCGATTCCCTTTACTTCCCAGCATTTCCCTCATGTACTGAAATTTTATATACATACATAACCATAGATAAATAAATCATGAACCTACGTACCTTGGTCATTTTGACCTGCATGCTTTGCTCGCTTTCCGCCTTTGCCAGCAATCCAACCAACCCACCAACTGAAAAATCGGAAACTTCTTTGCTTTCCAAGCTTTTCATCTCTGACTACGATAACACGATGCTATTCATCGACTTTGAAGTCGTGAACATAAAATTTACTAAACTAAGTATATTCCAAAACGATGCACTTGTAATGGAAGAAGACATCAGCGATTTGCTACCTTCAACCATTTACGAACTAAATTTCGATCAACTGAATAAGAGCCACACTTATGTACTCAAACTAGAAACCGTAGATGGATTTACCATCAATAAAGAATTTGTGATTAATTAGCTCTATTTAGTTTTTTGGAATTTCTCAATTGAATCGCCCGGGACTGACGTTCCGAGGCGATTTTTTTTGCTCCTTTAGTCCACTCGATTGGACCGCTCGTTTGGACGGCTCGTTTGGACGTCCTCGTCCAGATACGCCTCCACAACCCGAAACTCAAAAAACCAAAACTCAAAACTTGTCCCCTCCGGGAACAAAATCTCCCAAAAAGTGGTTATCATTGTAGAGCTTTTCACAAAAGAGTGAAAAACCCTATAAAAAAGGGGCTGACTGGAATCGACAGGAAAGAATATTGTCTAGTAAGCACGCCGGAGCACGATTGGTTACTCCGTTAACAAATAATGATCAAACAAATTTAACTGGCGAGCGTAGCTTTGCCATGGCAGCATAATTCTAGGAATTATCTACCATTGTGCCGTATGGTTGATGTCTGATACACATCATGCCGCATATTAACAAAACCCTCAGACTAGCTGGTTGACCTGATCCGATCAA
>CALFWZ010000001.1 GCA_937928405.1 uncultured Saprospiraceae bacterium | reverse complement strand
AGTTCCTGATTTGTGATTGATATTTTAATAATCAGATGAGGCATTTTTTGAGAGAATCCTCTTTGGCTTGTCAAGAAAAATAACGATTTCTGATATTAAAAGATCAGAGAAAAATCGGGATGTTATTATTTGACCGTTACTAAATAAGAATGGTTAGGATATTCGACGGATGGCCAAAAAAGAATTTGGCCATTCTGCTGTTTGTTATGATCGTCTTCTAACCATCCACTTTTACCAACTTGAAAAATTGACATTTGTCGTATTTAAGTTGCGTCCTATTATCTCCCATTCATCTTCTACTTTTCTAAAACTATAGTCCCAAGTATATCTTAGATTCTCCCGCCAGACTAAGCTTTCTAAACGAATTTTCATCTCTAATTCATTACCGGAAGCAAATATTTCTAAGGCTGCCGTTCTAGGTATACTTAAAGATGCCAATTCATCCGGTCTTAGTATTTTTACATAATGATTTGATAAACTAAAATCATCATCCGTTAAGAAATTGCGATAATCATTTAGTGTTGGCGTATTCACTCTGGAAATTTGTGGTGAATTGGCTGAAACGATAATTAAATTTCCTTTCGTTGCTTCGTGATTATCAAATGCCGGCAGAAACTCATTTTGACCAAAAGCAAGATCTAAACAGGCTACGAAATCAGCTTTAGTTTGCCCAAAAAGTGGCAATGCCAAAATCACAAAAATAAAAGTTTGTAACGTTTTCATATTTTTATTTTAAATAAGAATTTCAACTTGAGGTTTTGACTAAAGCCAAGTAAAATAGATAGATAAATATCCTTACCCGTCACCTAAACTGATTGGCTCCATCAAATCGATTCCTGCCCCACGGAACATTAATAAATCCTAAGGAACCTGGTTTAACGCGTAGGGAAAATGAATACACCCCCGATTCAGGAAACCAATTCATGGTCATTTCCCAACAATGGAGATCTCTTGTAAAGCCAAGACTGGGGTAAGAAAAAGCTTTATTTTTAAAATCATAGGAGATATTTCCGAAGTTTAATCGCCATTTTTCGGTTAATTGAATACTTCCACTGGTTCGAATACCGTGGGTTTGTATTATCAAAGTATCTCGTCCATCCACCCGCTGTAATCTTGCTCTTAATTCGTGCGAGAGCGAAAAAGACTCAAACCATTCCCAAAGACTAACAGGCCGTTGATTTTCCTGATTTTGAGCCCCTGAAGGACCACCATCCACCCCATTACTTCCTTCTAATCCGGTAGGAGGTCCACCAGTTGTGCTAGGACCATTTCGATTGGTAGATCGGGGCGGGGTCTTTTTTCCAGTAATTAGTTCACGTAATTTCTTTAAAGGCATTCGCGTTGTCAATCCTACATTCGCATCAATAAACCTTAATAATTTTCCATTCTCACTTAGATTAAAATTATTCGACCGACGACCATTTTCATCTAAGGCATAAGGATCTAATTGCCAACCAAAAGTCAAGGTCGTCAATCTGTCAAAAAAGGAGGTATTCCCTGAAAATCGAACGACACTCCATTGTTGGGTGTCTTTGGCCATATTATAACTCGCGGACACATTGAGGGTATTAATCAGTTTAAATTTCTTCGAGGTACTATCTTTTTTAGAAAAATATTTAGCCTCTACCAAATTACCTAGTCGGAAGTTTAAACTTCTTTGCTCTCCTCCTGCTGAGGGGCGTTCATAAATGGATTCCCCAAAAATATTATACTCTTCTGGATTGTTAAATTCCGCACGTGTATCGGTGTCTACTTCCCTAAAATAATCCAAAAATCCGGACGTATAGTCTGGTGTATAATTAAAACTTATACTAGGCGACATCTGATGACGGATACCGCGAAGCCATCCTTTTTTAAATTTAATCGTACCAAACAATTTTGTGGAGGCAGATACACCAGTAGTAAATAATCGATAGGGTTTAAAGCCATACTTTAAATTATCTTCGACCGTCCCATAGGCCGTTGTATCAAAAACCGCTACTTTTGGTTCTCCTGGATTTAATTGAACAGAATCCACCACCACCGTTGGTTCAGGATTTAGCGTTTTTTCTAAAGATTTAATATTCCAAACCTCTGTATAATCAGCACTAGGTCCTACTTGAATATATTTTAACACGTTAAAACTCGCATTGGCAGAAGCTCGATGTCGCATCCCTGCCTGTAAATTATCTACCGTTTCTTGTGAAAATAACGTGGTATCTGTGGCGACAATTCTTCCTTTTAAATTGGCATCATACCGAACAGAAATTTTTTCATACCACGATGGTTTTGCTTTCGGAATTTTTCTTTTAAATGGAAAAAATTGCTGCACTTTAAAATCTGCATTCGGAAAATCTATGGTTACTCGACGAGAACGAGTATTTTGGGAATGACTAAATCCCGCAGAAAAAGTAAAAGGTTTGTCTGGAAATCGATTGGTATAATTTATATTCGACCGGATCGTATTTTCTAATCGACTAGCAGCATCGTTAAAGGTGGCCGCTTGATTATTATTCGTTTGAAGATTTACCGACCCACCGAAGGTTTGGGCTGGATTCGCTTTGGTATCTTGGTTATGCCGCCAATTTAAACCGATGGAATTATTACGAAAAAAATCAAGCCCTACTTCTGATTTATTACTCGTAATCGTAAGGCCAAGACTACCTCTATGTTTATAACGTTTGTAATAATTCATATCACCATAAAGGCGGAAGGTCCCTCGGGTATATATATCACCTCTGACGGTCAAATCCATATAATCACTGATCGGAAAATACCAGCCCCAACCTCTAAAACCTAAACCAAGGGTTCCCGATCGTTCAAAGGTACCTCGGACCATCCCAGTTTGTTTATTTTTACTCAATGGAAAAAATCCAAAAGGTAAAACAATGGGCGTTGCCACTCCGGCAATTTCTAAATTAGAGGGACCAACAATAGCTACCTTGTCGGGAACTACTTTGATTTTTTTTGCGCGTACGCCAAAATGAGGTTTTGAATGATTACAAGTAGTAATCAAAGCATTGGAAGAATAAACAATATCATCCACCAAGGTATCTTTTTTCTCTTGGCTTAAATATTTGGTTCGTTCCCCAAGAATAAACATATCCGATTGTTGGGTTCGAGCCGCATAGATAATCCCTTTGCCAGTTTTGAAATTATATTTTAATCTGTTGGCATCAAACTTTTGATCTCCATCTTCAAAGTGTGGAAGTCCCGTCATCTTACCGCTCAATCGATCTTTTGCTCCCTCGGCTGTAGCGATATTATTTTTCATATCAAAAATAATATAGTCGGCCGTTAAGGTTCGACTTTCATAGATGACCTTAGCCTTCCCATACAGGTAAACGATCTGTTTTTTTACATCTATCCTTTGACTGTCTACCGCAGAAAAATCCACTTGCTCATCAAGGCCACCCTCTGCAATTTTCACCCGAGGATCTACGCCACTTGGCGAACCTAAACTCCTCGCGGTACTATCAGGAGCTATCGCTCGCAGAGAATCTAATTTTGCAGAAAAATCGTTTGATTGGATTTTTAAAGAATCTTTGGCTGGCGGAAAGCTATCTACCTGAATCTGTTTGGGCTTTTCTGGAACGGAATCACGAATGCTAAACACCTGTGTATAACTCGGAGAAATGACTCCAAGAAATAAGCTTAACATCCCTATAATCCGTATAAAATTCAAAGAAATAATATTTTTTGTCCTATAAGTCCGCCGAGGGACGTCATTTAAGAAACGGAAGAATTCAAATTCTGTGGCCAGTTATCCAGACTTTAACACTTCCAATAGTATGTTCTAACGCAAATATACCTAATGAACTGGCAATGAGTGGAAGCACAAGTCTTTATTTTTTATAAATTTGCACCACCAAATAAGGCCGAATTGGTAAATCTTGGAACAATTGAGGCACTTACTAGTTAAAAAGTATATAATTAACGCTTTACTTTTGGAAAACCTGATGTATGTCAAACGAAATTAAAATTGGAATATTAGCCGTGGTAGCCATAGTTTTAGGCATTGTCGGTGTTAAATTCATGAAAGGACAAAATGTTTTTTCAAGTGATAATACGATTTATGTAAAATATGATGAGGTTGCTCAGCTCTCCCCTTCTTCGCCAGTGCTCATGAATGGCTTACAGGTTGGTTCTGTGGCGGATGTAAAGCTTGATCCGAATGATATGAATTCGGTGCTGGTTTCGCTACATATCGATAAAAATATTCGTATCCATAAAGATGCTCGTGCAGAGATTGGTTCTTCTATGATGGGTGGCACGTATGTAACTATCGGAAATAATAAAAATTGCAAAGATGCTTCTTGTGTTCCCAACGAGGGAACTTTAAAAGGCATTACGCTTGGTATCCTTGGCTCAATGTTGCCAAAAGAAGATATCAACGAATATACAGCTGCCCTTAGACAAAACCTTGGAGGTATGTTAGATACGGTTAATCAAAAAATTAATGATCCCGATCCTAATAATAAAATTGGACAATCTATTCGAGATCTTTCTGCTACCTTGGAAAGCCTGAAAGCTTCTACTTTGCAACTTGAATCTATCATGCGCAATAATGCCCAAAACCTGAATACGACGATGTCTAACATGGCCAAACTGACCAACACCTTGGCCGACAATAATGACAAAATATCCGGTATCCTTGCCAACACCCAATCTTTTACCAATGACCTTAGTCAAATGAAATTGAGCAATACGCTATCCAAGGCAGATACCACTTTGATATCTGCCAATCAAGCGGTGCAGCAGTTAAGGACCACTCTAGCTACCTCCGACAAAATGGTCACGAATCTTAACGAGATGGTCACGAAAATGAAAAACGGCGAAGGGACCATCGGCTTGATGCTTAACGATGATCAACTCTATAAGAACATTACCGAGACCACCGAATCTTTAAGTAAGGTTTTAAAGGATTTCAAAGAAAAACCTTACCGGTATATGCCATTGAAAAGTCGTCGCAAAGTGCTGAAGCACGATGAGAAAGACGCGGAAGCGGCCGCCAACGGTAATAAAAACTAAATCTTAATTGTGAAACCAATTCGCAAAGAATACGAAGATTTAGGAGTGGATGGATTTTATAAAAAATCCGGCTATCATTATACCAATCCACACGAACCTCAGATCGTTACCCTTTTAGAGAATAACATTTCACAAATAAATGCCGAAAAAATACTAGATTTTTGTTGCGGAAGCGGAGAAGTAACCGCCGCACTCACCAAAATGGGGTATAAAAACATCACAGGCAGTGACCCTTACACCCGCCAAGCTTTCCACAAGAGAACCGGTAAAAAAGCTTTGTCTCTTTCATTTGAGGAAGTAATTCGGAAAGGACTTCCCGAAAAATATACTTCCGTCGTCGCTAGTTTTGCGCTGCATCTTTGTCCGCGCGAACAACTCTATCCACTCGTTACGCAAATTTTTGAATCAACATCCCAACTTATTATTATTACGCCCCATAAGCGTCCACAACTCGAAGCACTAGACGGGATAAAACTACTCTTTACCGATGAAACCCCCACACCAAAAGGAAAACAGGTAAGATTGAAAATATATGAAAGAGATTATTAGAACCGTAATTTATATTTAGTGGTAAAAAATCTCTAGCCCCCAAATCATTTTTTAAATCACAACTATGGAAAGCCTCAAAAAATGCCTTGCTTGTCAACATGAAAATTTTACGTCGGTTCAAAAAACGCAGGCGATGATGCACCCTTCTGGAGCAGTTTTTAATTTCGATCAATGCAATCATTGTGGATTGGTTTTCCTAAACCCGAGAGTTCCGGCCGAAGCATTAAGTGAATATTATAGCGAATGGTATCTGCCTTATCGAGGGGACGCAGCCTGGGGCAAATACGGAATGTTGGTCGCAGGAGATCAAAAGAAAATTGATCAGAAAAGAATAGCAACTGTGATCAAATATGTTACGCCAAATTCGGATTCGACCGTCCTGGATATTGGTTGCGGCAAACCTGATTTTTTAAAATTACTTGCTGAAAAATTTCCTTGTCGGGCCATCGGCATTGATTTCTCAGATAGTGGTTGGGCCATGAGCAAATCACTTTACACCAATATTGAACTCTATGTCGGTGAAATCGCATCCGTCAAAGAATTTCCAGCGCCCGATTTGATTACCATGTGGCATTATCTTGAGCACGATTACGATCCAGGAGCAACCCTCAGAGCATTAAAAGACAGAAGTCATAAAAATACCCACCTGGTCGTAGAAGTCCCTAATTTTGATTCTAAAACTAGAAAAGATTATGGTGAACACTGGGCGGGTTATCATACACCTCGTCACACGGCACTTTGGACACCGGAAACCATGAAAACGTTGATGGAAAATAATGGTTGGAAAGTCGTTAATTCCTATCCTCATGGCACGTTGGATCCTTATACGTTAAAATGGATGAGTGAAATGGAAAAAAGAGGGATTGATTGGTCTAAAAGTATGGAGCCAGAATTCTGGGGCTACGTGCGAGGTAAAATGGCTTACCTACCCGTAACCATGATGGAAAAACAACGGTCATTGGGATTTATGACTTGTGTGGCAGTGCCTGCGAACTAAAAAAGTACATTAAATAGGAATCATATCGAATTTCGCCATCATCATTTATGCTGGTGATTTGCATTTAATTGCAATTTTTTTGCTGGGTAGCCCGTTTGCCCTCTTTTTATGTAAAAATAGGGCAAACGGGCAAAAAAGTTAATAAGCCAACTGGCAATATATTTCTAAAAAAAATTGGAATAATGCATGTTTATTGTTAAATAAACTTGGATAAACTTATCTTAGTAATACATTTCAAATTCTACCCGTCGATTTTTTTGACGCCCCGCTTTCGTATTATTATCTGCAATAGGCTTAGTTTCACCGAAACCATCTGAACTCATTCGCCCCTTGTCGATACCTTGTTTTGATAAGATCAGCAAACAAGCCGCCGCTCGGTTACGAGATAGTTCTAAATTATCAGCATCTTGTCCTAAAGAATCGGTATGACCACTGATCCTAAGTTTTGCATCCGGATATTTTTTCATAAGGGCTGCAATTTTTATGACCAGGCCTTTAGAATATTCCGTTAAGTTGGCACTAGAAGGAAGGAAAACGACGCTACTAATGGCTTCCTCGATTACTTTTTTCTCGGCCACTGTCATCTCTACTTTTGGACATCCTTTACTCGCTACCGGTCCTGCTTTGTTCGGACAGGCATCTTCGGAATCAGGTACGCCGTCACCATCTTTGTCCGAAATTTTTACTGGACAACCATTATTGTTGACCGAGCCTTTTTCGTTTGGACATTTATCATCTTTATCATAAACACCATCCTTGTCCTTGTCCGCTGGACAACCAGCATTGGCTTCCACACCCGCTACTTGTGGACACTTATCTTCGGTATCGTAGACACCATCTTTATCTGCATCAGCAGGACAACCTTTATTTTCTTTTACGCCAGAGACCTTAGGACATTTATCGATTCCATCGGGTACGCCGTCCAAATCCTGGTCAGGAGGACAGCCATTATTGGCAGTCGTACCTTTTTGGTTAGGGCATTCATCCATATCGTTTGGTATGCCATCCTTATCGAAATCAGGGGGACATCCTGCATCTGTTCCGGCAATGTCTGGACAGCGATCTGCTTCTCCCACAAATCCATCTCCATCAATATCTTTACCGATTAATTCCGGACAACCTTTATTTTTTTTGATACCAGCGGTACCTGGACAGCGGTCATAATAATCATCCACCCCATCACCATCTCGATCATTCGGACAACCGTTTTCATCAGCCAATCCAGGCTCATAAGGACAAAGATCTTTTGAATTCGAAATACCATCATTGTCATAATCTCCCACGTCACTAGATACATCAGCTACTGCGACTTCGTCATCCATTAAGTTTAGATCACCAGAACGCTGATAACCGAAATAATAAAATAGCCAGCCAAAGAAGAAAATAACTAGAAGGGCAATGAAAAAGTCGTTACGATCTTTTTTATTTTTGAAATCAAAGGGGTTCTTGTTCATTGTAATAGTTGGTTATGATAATTTTCTCAGATCAGTACAAAACAGGAATAATGTATTTCGTATCTCCGTACAGAACAAAAAGAATTTGCCACAAAATCACGAAGTTACATAGGATTTTTCCTAGTGCCTTTGTGTCCATAAGACCGCGTTTTAGCACTTTTGTCCTGTACTCAGAATTTCGTGTGTAAGATTTAGACTTCAAGAAGAGACAGAGATACCCCATTAAGACGGCAATTTCACGAGAATGTCACACAGGATTCTCTCTGGAATAATTTGGAACCGATTTAAGTCGAAACCCAGCTGTTTTTAATTTTCTTAGAATACCTTTTTTGCCGCCAAGATGACCTGCTCCTACTGCCACAAATAAGGTTTGTTCTGTTACCAGTAAAGAAATTCTATCGGCCATTAATTCATTTCGATCATAGATCATCATTTTCCGGAGCTTACCGGCGCTTTTTTTCGCGGATTTCAAAATTTTAGATAGGTTTCCATCCTGATATAGATTGGACAAATTCAGAAGATTTTTTCTGAATCTAGATACATTTTTCACCATAGACCAAAGTGCTTTCGCTTGATAATCTAGTGGAATTTTTTCCATCAATTCTATTTGCTCTTCGACGGTTTCGATGCCCATCATGATCCTATTTTCCTGCTCGGCATATTCCCAAAGGAACTGATCCAAGGATAAGGGCTGGTCATTATTCAGTAAACTCCCTGTCATGAAATTGGTCAGCATCATCGGCTTAGCCCTTTCAAAATGTGCAATATCCAAACCGGTATTTTTTTGGAAAAAACGACCAATTTTTTCATACTTTTTTTTAGAATAAAAATCGGCTAGTATTATTCCTTCAGGTAAATCCATCGATTGTCCACTAAGTAGAATTTCGGCTTGTTTTAGGTTTATTTCAGTTGCAAACGCCTCACATGTTCCTATCTTTTCACAGACTAATGCTTGATAATCAAAGGCTCTTATATCTCGCACATGCATGGTTCCGAAAAGATAGGAAGTGCCCGGTAAACCAGGTTTATCAATCTGCCAAAGAAGTTGCGGTAATTTTTTTTTGGATTTACTCATTGATCAAAGGTGGCTAAATAAAAAATCACGTGCCGAAATTGACGACACGTGAAGAAGAGTATCTCTTATAAACGATCTTTATTTTCTTTATCCTGGTGTATAATTAAATGGCAGGATACGAGAATCTTTCACGGTAGATAATGTCATTAGTGTTTTTAAACGCTCGATTTCTTCGATTTGTGAAAGCGTTTTGAACAATAATTTTTCGTAGGTAGGAATATCCTTACAAACTATTTTAATTAAAAAGTCTGCTTCACCTGTGATGATATAACATTCGGTGATTTCATCAATAGCTTTGATTTTATCTAAGAAGTGATTTAACGCACCTTCTTTTTGCCAAGCTAAGGAAACGAGCACAAAGGTTTTTACATTTAATCCGATGCTTTGCTGATTAACGACAGCATGGTAAGACTCGATGATACCGGATTGCTCCAATTTTTTTACTCTTTCTAAAGTCGGAGCAGGAGAAAGTCCAATTTGTTTTGATAAGTCCAGATTCGTAATCTTACTGTGTTCTTGTAAGATTTTCAAAATCTGTAAATCAATTTTATCCAATTTGTTATCAGTGCCTGTATTATTATCCATGTTATAAATTTCTAGTAGTTATTAATGCGGATGCAATTTATTTACAAATAAAATAAAATACAAGCAATTGAATAAAAAACCCATTAATTATTTGTTAATAATGGCAAAACTATGAATAAAATGAAATTTTATTTTGAGTAGAACAATCTGCAATTTAAGTTTACCCAATAAAAAATACGCCGAAAAAGAACTTTTCCGGCGTATCTGAAGCGTATATTTCATGATCTCTATGGAAAGATTCCCAAAGCGATATAGTCACTACTAATTTTCTGTAAAGCGCTAATAAAAGCAGCCGTTCGTAGATCCTCTACTTTTCTTTTACGCTTTTTGATGGCACGAATTTCATTATAAGCCGTGATCATCGTCTCTTCCAATCCTGAACGAACCAAGTCTACTTCGTCTGCACCTCGGGTTAAGAAATCTCTTTCTTTCATCCCAATTGTTTTGCCGGTTAATCTTTCTACCAATGCTACAATATTGGTGTAAGTCTGATTATCAAAACGTTTTTCCATCCGTCCAAAACGCATGTGAGAAAGATTTTTCAACCATTCAAAATAAGAAACAGTTACCCCACCAGCATTGATGTACATATCTGGAATGACCATTACGCCATTTTTTCGAAGAATAGCATCTGCCTCAGAAGTTACGGGGCCGTTTGCTGCCTCCGCTACTATTTTAGCTTTAATTCGGTTGGCATTATCCACCCGGATTTGATTTTCCAAAGCAGCAGGAATCAAGATATCACAATCAATCTCCAATACTTTCTTACGTTGAGACATCAATTTAGCGCCAGGAAATTTAGTGATAGAGCCCGTCTTCTTAAAGTGTTTAAGTAGCTTATTGACGTCGATTCCTTTCTCATTATAAATTGCTCCATCATGCTCAGCGATACAAGTAATCAAGGCATCCCCTTCTTCTTGGAATATCTTAGCACAGTAAGAACCTACGTTACCAAACCCTTGAATAGCTACACGCTTACCAGCTAATCCGGTAGTCAGGCCGAGTGCTTCCATATCATCTTTATGACTACAAGCTTCTTTTACCCCGTAAAAGACCCCACGTCCAGTCGCTTCTGTTCTTCCTTGAATACCATTTTGATGCACAGGTTTTCCAGTAACACAACCAGCCGCATCAATCTCACCACCTTTGAAGGAAATATACGTATCTAGAATCCAAGCCATTTCGCGAGATCCCGTTCCGTAATCAGGAGCAGGAACATCAATTCCAGGGCCGATAAAGTTTTTACGAATCAACTCTGCCGTGTAACGACGTGTTATGAGTTGTAACTCACTTTCAGAATAATCTCTTGGTGAGATTTTCACACCACCTTTAGCACCACCAAAAGGTACATCAA